>NZ_JANYUK010000014.1:0-192910 GCF_025106035.1 Citrobacter sp. XY323 | reverse complement strand
GAAGTGAAACGCCGTAGCGCCGATGGTAGTGTGGGGTCTCCCCATGCGAGAGTAGGGAACTGCCAGGCATCAAATAAGTGAAGAAGCCCATCCTGCCGGATGGGCTTTTTTGCGTCTGCAGGGAGTGAAAACTGCCGGATGCAGCGTACCATTTTATCCAACCCATAAAAGCCCACTCTATTTCAAACCGATTTTTCTCTTTCTCGAACATATCTGAATCCTTTCTCTGCTAATGAAAACCGTGATCTTTCTCTCATAATAAATTATAACAATTATATAACATTTATTTCACCAAAAAAGACACAACCACCATTGATAAATTAATGCAATCGTTGGCAGGGGTACAATTCTAATGGCTGATAGCAGTGTAACTGAGAACGGGGCGCTGGCAGACGGCGATACTCGGCGTCGTATATGGGCGATTGTCGGAGCATCATCAGGGAATCTGGTCGAATGGTTTGATTTCTATATCTATTCTTTCTGCTCTCTCTATTTTGCTCATATCTTTTTTCCATCAGGAAACACCACCACGCAACTCTTACAAACAGCCGGAGTTTTTGCTGCAGGCTTTCTGATGCGACCGATTGGCGGCTGGCTGTTTGGTCGCATCGCGGATAAGCACGGGCGTAAAAAGTCGATGCTGCTGTCAGTTTGTATGATGTGTATGGGATCGCTGGTGATCGCTTGTCTTCCGGGATATGAAACCATCGGTACCTGGGCTCCTGCTCTATTGCTGCTGGCTAGGTTATTTCAGGGGCTGTCTGTGGGTGGTGAATACGGGACCAGCGCTACCTATATGAGTGAAGTAGCCGTTGAAGGTAAGAAAGGTTTTTATGCTTCCTTCCAGTACGTGACGTTAATCGGCGGGCAGTTACTGGCACTGCTGGTTGTGGTCATATTACAGCAAACGTTAGAAGACTCAGCGCTAAGATCGTGGGGTTGGCGTATTCCATTTGCGTTGGGCGCCGTACTGGCTATTGTTGCGTTATGGCTACGTCGACAGTTGGATGAAACCTCGAAACAGGACGTTCGCGCGCTGAAAGAAGCTGGCTCTCTGAAAGGTCTGTGGCGTAATCGCAAAGCCTTCATCATGGTGCTTGGCTTTACCGCTGCTGGCTCGCTGTGTTTTTACACGTTCACAACCTACATGCAGAAGTACCTGGTTAATACCGCCGGTATGCATGCCAACGTAGCCAGTGGGATTATGACGGCGGCACTGTGTGTGTTTATGCTGGTGCAACCGTTGTTCGGTGCCTTGTCAGATAAAATTGGCCGACGTACTTCAATGCTGTGTTTTGGCGCGTTGGCCGCGATTTTCACCGTCCCCATTCTGACAGCGTTGCAAAGCGTGACGTCTCCGTATATGGCGTTTGCTCTGGTGATGTGTGCCTTGCTGATTGTGAGTTTCTATACGTCAATCAGCGGTATTCTGAAGGCCGAGATGTTCCCGGCACAGGTGCGCGCTCTGGGGGTTGGATTATCTTATGCTGTGGCTAATGCTCTGTTTGGTGGCTCAGCCGAATATGTTGCGTTATCCCTGAAGTCTGTCGGTATGGAAACAACATTCTTCTGGTACGTTACAGCACTGGCAATAGTCGCATTTTTGGTATCGCTGATGCTGCATGGGAAGGGGAAAGGTCTGCGCCTCTAGTGATGTGCCAGTTGCCAGACTGCATAGCCGGTAGACGCGCCTGCAACATCCCAGGCGAAGTCTTTCCAGCTCCAGCCGCTCCCAGCGGGGCGGCTGTCCCATAGCTCTTTTGACGCGCCCAGGCTGACAGAGAACATCAGGCCGATAGCCGCGCTGCGATCGCGGCTGTTGCCCTGATGTTGAGCATATTCGTTTCCAGCTGCGGAGAGCATAGCGGAGGCGATAAAGTGTTGAGCCTTGTCTTGTCCGCTCCAGCGGTCGTTTGCCATGTGGCTGCAGCCAGAAATGGCCAGAATACTGAAAAGAATAAACAAGCGCACCGTTGCCTCCATAGGAAAAACCCCGTCACTGGACGGGGTCTTGGTTACAGAATACGGCTAATTAGTCTGTCGATACGGATACGGCGTAGTCGACGGATGAGCTTACGCACTTTGACTGGATAGTCGGCAATGCTTTGCAGGTCGCGATAGTGCTTAACGACGGTGGTATGCGTGCGAATAAGCTCCAGCTCTTTATCGCGCTGGGGAGTCAGTTCTTGCTTCGGATCGTGGATAAGGATGGCGTTTTCCAGATCCAGACGCCAGGCGCGAGGGTTAAGGTTGTTGCCGGTGAGCAGCATCCATTTATCATCAACCCACATGCCTTTCAGATGATAGGTGTTGTCATCATCTTTCCATAAGCGCACGACCAGTTGGTCGGTATTCACGTAATATTGCAGTCTGCTCAGGAAACGGCGCAGGTTAATTTCATACAGGTAGGGCAGCGCGCCGATGATTTTAAATGGCTCATCTTCTGGAATGAAAAAGTCGTTGGCGGTTTTATCACCGACAATGATCTCGACCTTTTTGCCTTCACGCAGCAGCTGAATGATATTGCGCACCAGTATAGCGGGCAGGTTGAAATAAGGGGTACAGATTGTGAGCTTGTGCTCCGCGCAGGGCATAAGGTGGAAAATGGTCTTATTTAACAGACTGGATTTTCCAAGGCCTACCAGAGGCGTTACCGAAAGCTGTTCATTATCCGCATCACCCTGAAAATGGAATGACGCATCGCGCAGTTCCTGACGGTACAGGCGGATGTCGTTTTTAATTTCCGGGCTTTTAGGGCGATTAATATCATCAAGGCGATTAACGCCGCGACCGTTCATCAGGTTCTGCGTGACCCAATCGAACATGATATCGGCCATTTGCGCGTTGCGAATCAACTGATAACGGTCATAGCGATATTTATCATGCTGATGCAGATAAACATCATTCAGGCTGGCCCCGCTATACAGGACGCTGTCATCGATGATAAAGCCTTTAAAATGCAGGACGCCAAGCGCTTCTCGGGTGTTAATCGGAACACCGTAGACAGGAATATCAATACCTGGGTTTTCTTGTGCCATTCGGCAATACCAGTCAGCGTTGGTATTAGATGCCGCAGCACCAATACGTCCGCGCTGGGCTCGGTGCCAGTCGACAAGCACCCGGACATCCAGTTCAGGACGCTGCCGTTTTGCCGCATAGAGCGCGTCGAGTATGCCTTTGCCACCGTCATCCTGTTCCAGGTACAGCGCAATAATGCAGATCCGTCGCGTCGCGCTGGCTATTTTTTCCAGCAGAGTCTCCCTGAAATTAGCGGGAGCATAAAAGAAATCTACATCATCAACTGACTGAGAAATCTTGGGTAGTTGGGCAAGGTGTTGTTGATGTTTATTACGCTTAAATTTTGACAACATCACAGTGCATTTCTTCTCTGTTCATTGAAGGGTCCTCTGTGCTATGCAGACGACATAAGCGGGTAATGATACCACCAGTACCTATTAATGTGGTCAACATTTCCAGTACCTTACTCACGATTCCTCAAATTGGGCCAGATTAAGCGTTAGCCCAACAATTCCCTCTTCGAGTTGGACGTCAACAGCGAACCCGAGTTTCCGGGCCAGGGCGACCATCCCACGATTGTTTGGCATCGTAATACCATTCAAACGTCTAAGTCCGTGATCTCGGGTATATGCAATTAATTTTTCCATCAACCGGCGACCCAGTCCAAGCCCTTTGAGATCTGAACGAACCAGCACGGCGAACTCGGCGTCAATGTTATCAGGATCCGAGATTGCTCGCGTTACGCCGAGGATCTCTTGCTGATTGTTTTTACAGCGTACCGCAACAAAGGCCATTTCCCGATCGTAGTCGATCTGCGTCATATTGGCTAAATCTTCGTGGGTAAATTCGTTGATCTCACTGAAATAGCGATAATAAAGATCTTCTTTTGTTACCTGAGAAATGAACTGCTGCAGATGAGGTTCATCCTCGGGCAAAATAGGGCGGAACAAGCAACGCTCGCCGTTCTTCAACTCCACCCATTCTTCAAGCTGATGGGGGTAGGGACGTATAGCCAGTCTGCTTTCGTTATCGCCCGTGAAAGGGGCAATGTCCAGCGTGACATCCAGCGCGGTAAATTCACCGGCGGAGGCCAACAGCGGATGAATATCCAGACGCTGAATTTCCGGACAATCGACGATCAGATTGGAGACCTGCACCAGAAGCTGACTTAACCCGGCGATATCCAATGGGCGTAATGCGCTGCGAGCGCGGATCTTTTTATTTTTGATCCCCTGGATCACCAGATAACGCGCCAGATTCATGTTCAATGGCGGCAACGCCACCACGGCCTGCTCTTCTGGTCGCCACTCAACTCCGCCTTCACCAAGCATAATCAACGGGCCAAATACCGGGTCGTGTTCAACGACAACGCGCAGCTCCTGAGCGCCAGCGCGATTCGCCATACTTTGTACTAATAAACCGTGAATGCGCGCCTGCGGCCAGGCCATTTTTACCCGATCAAAAATCGCATTGGCTGCCTGCTGCACCTCTGTTGCCGTTCGCAGGTAGAGCATTACCCCCTGAACTTCTGATTTATGCGGGATATCAGGAGAACGCAGCTTTAGCGCCACCGGGTAACCGATTTGCTCCGCGATGTGTACGGCTTCAGCGCTGTCGCTGGCGATCCACGTCGGCAGCGTGTGTAAGCCATAGGCTTGTAAAATCGGCTGCACTTCATGGGTATCCAGCGACGTTGCTCCTTCAGCAATCGCCTGCTGTAACAGATTATGCGCCTCGGCGGTATTGGTGGTCAGGTAGTCGGGCAGCGCAGGGGTTTCCCGCAGTTGCTTCTGGTTACGCCGGTACTCCACCATATGCATAAACGCGGTGATGGTGCCTTCTGGCGTGCGGTAGGTAGGTAATCCGGCTTCGCTAAACAGTCTACGGGCTTCCTGGGAGGAAAACTCTCCGCACCAGTTGGTCAGCAACGAGACGAACTTACCGCGGGGATGACGTTTTACCGCTTCGATTAACGCTTGTGCGCTTTCTGTTCCCGGGGCGGCTGCGCTGGGTGAGTGAATCACCATCAGTGCGTCGAAATCCTGGCTGGCGAGCAAGATATCCAGCGTCTTAACGTAGTGTTCGCTGCTGGCGTCGTCACGCAGATCCAGCGGGTTGGCGATATCAATATGTTCAGGTAACGTATCGCGTAATTTCTGGCAGGTATCTTCACTCAATGTCGCCAACTTGCCATTTTTTGACCACAGCTCATCTAATGCCAGTGCGGCAGGCGCGGCCCCATTGCTGATGATCATCAGCCTGTCGCCGCGCAGTGGACGCATGTGGCTCAGGGTTTCTACCGCAGAGAACAGCTCGTGAGTGTCTTGTACGCGTAATAAACCGGCACGCTGGATAGCCGCGTCCCACGCTGGGTCCATCCCTGCGCTGGTATGCAATAAACGCTGCGCCGCCGGGCTGCGACCACTCTTAATCACCAGAATGGGTTTATTGCGCGAGGCGCTACGGGCGGCGGAGACAAAGCGCCGGGCATCACTTAAATGTTCGAGATATAGCAATATCGCGCTGGTTTTACTGTCGCGCGCCAGGTAATCCAGCAGTTCATCAACGTCGATATCAAGGCTGTCGCCCAGCGCGATAAACCAGGAAAAACCCATGTCGCGCTGCTGCGCCCAGTCCAGAATGGTGTTGGAAATCGCCGCTGACTGGGAAATAAATGCCAACTTACCGCGCTTGATGGGGACGGGAGAAAAGCTGGCGTTAAGCCCCTGCCAGGGCGCGAGAAGTCCCAGGCTGTTGGGGCCTAGCAGACGTATGTTGTAGCGTGCGGCGCAGGCCAACAATTCCAGGTGCTGCGATGCGGGAGCTGAAAGAATAATGCAGGTTTTACAGCCTTTCTCGCCAAGCGCTTCGAGTAATGCCAGGTTGCGGCTGGCATTGGTGCACAACACGGCAAGGTCTGGGCTAAAAGGCAGGCTGTTGATATTGGGCCAGGCCAGGACGCCCAACACCGCTTTCCATGCTGGCGTCACTGGTAAAACAGGTCCATTGAAACCGCCGGCAAGCAGGTTACGCATCATCAGGTAACCTGCGCGATTAGGCTTCATTGACGCCCCAATCACCGCAATGGATTTCGGTCGCAGTAGTGCTTCCAGACCACGCTGACTCATATCGGCTTCCTTAATGACACCAGTGACCGAATGATTTTAAACGCTTTCTGGCGAGTCTGCTGTGACGCTTCCCTGATGTTGAGTTTTTCCTGCCAGGTAGCGGGTTTTAAAGCGAGTGAAATGATCGCTCAACCCCTCCGCGGCTTGCGTATCGCCCGCCAGATCCAACAACGCGATGGCCACTTCGGCAGTACAGTATTGCCCTTCGGCGTGAATGCCACGCAGGTGGTAAGCGGAAAGTCGCGATAAATCAACGGAGATCACCGGCAGGTTATCAAGGTACGGGCTTTTGCGGAACATTTTACGCGCTTCAGGCCAGGTACCATCAAGCATGATAAACAACGGTGGTTTACCGGCTGGTGGCGCGAAAATCACTTCACGCTCTTCGCCCGCATAGGATGCCGGGAATACAACCATCGGCTGGTAATCCGGATTTTTCACCAGTTCGAGCAGCGCCTGTGGCGGTTCGGTGCGTGACCACTGAAACGCCGTGGTATCGGGCAAAATATCGGCAATCAAACGTCCCGTGTTGCTGGGCTTCATCGGCTCGGTATCAAACATCACCAGACAAAAGCGGCTTTTGGCCTCAGACGGCACCAGCGTTGCACACAAGCAGAGCTTCAGCGGCAGCAGGCAGCGCTGACAGCGGCGAATGCGATTACCTCGGGCAAGGAAAGGGCGCGTGGCGCGCGCGAGGCGCTCAGCGCGTAACTGAAGAACAGCGTTATCGGTCATGGGAGAACACGTTGAAAAACGCTATTGTCGCAGAGGTGAAAACGGGGCACAAGATGCGCCCCGTAGAGATTATAATGATTCGTTAAGCCAGCTATCAAACGGGGCTTTAGGTACGGCGCCATTAAGCATGTCGACGATTTCACCTTTTCTGAAGATCATAATGGTCGGGATGCTGCGGATACCGAAACGGGCGCTGAGTTCTCGCTCGGCTTCTGTATTCACTTTAACAAAACGCACTTTACCGCTACGCTCTTCCGCGACATCTTCAAAAATCGGGGCGAAGTTACGGCATGGACCACACCAGGGGGCCCAAAAATCAACCACCACCGGGAGATCGTCTTTTAACAGTTTATCCAGTGTTTCACCGGTCGCATTGATCACCTCCCCATCAAACAGGTCGTGACCACAGCGTCCGCATTTAGCCGCTTCCTGGACACGATCGTCGGGGATGCGGTTGATAGCCTGGCAGCTGGTACAAACGGTATTCATAACTAACCTCTGGATGAGTGGAGTGGACTTCACGGCAGTAACGCCAGTATGTTTCTATTATGTTACATATTATCGGGGAGTCTGTTCTAAACAACAATGCGTTTTATTCAATGAGTACAATAGTCCTTAGCTTTTAAATGAAATAATGGCTAACGACGTGCACATCGGGTAATCTTCGCGCTTCGCGCAGAGCAGGTGGAGAAAAACATGAGCGACGAACTGAAGAATAAAAACGGCAAGGTCAAAGTGATGTACGTCCGCAGTGACGATGACTCGGACAAACGCACCCAAAATCCACGTACTGGTAAAGGCGGCGGTCGCCCCGGTACTTCCCGAGCCGAAGGCGGTCGTCGCCCTGCCCGTGATGACAGAAAGGGTCCGAACAGCGAACGTGGTCGTGAACGTGGTCGTGGCCGCGATGTAGAACGCGACCGTGGACGTGAAGATTCACCATGGCGTACCGTGTCCCGCGCACCGAATGATGATGCAGCAGACAAAGCCGATCACGGTGGTATCAGCGGCAAAAGCTTTATCGATCCTGAAGTATTACGTCGTCAGCGCGCGGAAGAAACCCGCGTTTACGGTGAGAATGCCTGTCAGGCTCTGTTCCAGAGTCGTCCGGACGCTATTGTTCGCGCCTGGTTTGTTCAGAGCGTAACCCCACGCTTTAAAGAAGCATTACGCTGGATGGCGGCGAACCGCAAAGCCTACCACGTGGTTGACGAAGCCGAGCTGGCGAAAGCCTCCGGCACTGAACACCATGGCGGCGTCTGTTTCCTGATCAAAAAACGTAACGGTACCACTGTTAAGCAGTGGGTTGGTCAGGCCGGGGCGCAGGATTGCGTGCTGGCCCTGGAAGACATTGCTAACCCGCACAACCTGGGCGGCATGATGCGTAGCTGCGCGCACTTCGGTGTGAAAGGCGTGGTGGTACAGGATGCGGCGCTGTTGGAATCAGGTGCGGCTATCCGCACCGCTGAAGGCGGAGCTGAGCACGTTCAGCCGATCACCGGTGACAGTATTGTCGATGTGCTGGACGACTTCCGTAAAGCGGGTTACACGGTAGTGATGACCTCAAGCGTGAAAGGCAAGCCGCTGTTTACTACCACGTTGCCGGAAAAAATGGTGCTGGTATTAGGGCGTGAGCGTGAGGCTCTGCCAGAAGCAGCATGCTCAGCCGACGACCTGTGCGTGGCGATAGACGGTACGGGCAACGTAGAAACGCTCAACGTTTCTGTCGCGACCGGCGTGCTGCTCGCGGAGTGGTGGCGTCAGAACAAAGCCTGATAATAAAAATGCCAGCGATTCGCTGGCATTTTTTTACTCGCTTTCTGCGGGTAATACCGGCGTCCAGTCAATCGGCTTTTCACCTCGCTGTTCCAGCCACTCATTAGCCAGTACAAAGTGATTGCAGCCAAAGAAACCGCGATGCGCAGAGAGCGGTGATGGGTGCGGCGCTTTCAATACATGGTGACGCTGCGCATCAATAATCGCGCCTTTCTTTTGTGCGTGTGAACCCCAGAGCAGGAATACCACGCCTTCCCGATGTTGGTTAATCAGGCTGATGACTTTATCGGTAAATGTTTCCCATCCCAGACTGGCGTGCGAATGTGCCTGCCCGGCACGGACGGTAAGCACGGTGTTGAGTAACAGCACACCCTGGCGTGCCCAGCTTTCCAGATATCCGTGCGTTGGGCGTGTGAAGCCAGGAATCGTTGCTTCCAGCTCTTTGTACATGTTCAGCAACGAGGGCGGGGTGGCAATACCGGGGCGGACAGAAAACGCGAGACCGTGTGCCTGGCCCGGACCGTGGTATGGATCCTGCCCCAGGATGACGACTTTCACGTCGCCAAGTTCGGTAAAGCGAAAAGCGTTGAATACATCTTTTTGTGGCGGATAAATTGTCATACCTGACTGACGCTCGCCCGCCACAGTATGCAGCGTGTTAACAAAATAAGGCTGCTGTTTCTCTTCTGCCAGCACATCGTGCCAGGTTAATTCGGTGGCCATCTCGCTCTCCTGCGAATTTTCAATCCCCCTAGCTTAACTGCTTCTTTCGGCGTCGCAAAATTCTGTACGTTTCTCAAGGGTCTACCCCTTAAAGATAGTTGAAAATTTATGTAAAAAGTTTAGCTGCGCATGTGGCGTAAGTTGATGTAAAACAATAAAATCCACCTATCACCACTTTTCATGTGTGGTTTTTATTGATTTAAATCAAAGATTCAAGGGTGTGTGAGGGGTATATATACACTCAAGCAACAATGGTTTTACCAATTGGCCGGATGACGGCCAACCGAGATCAAATAATTTTGCCGGGGAGGCATCAAATGATTACAGGTATCCAGATTACTAAAGCTGCAAATGACGACCTGCTGAACTCTTTCTGGCTGCTGGACAGCGAAAAAGGCGAAGCACGCTGCATCGTTGCGAAAGCAGGTTTCAATGCTGATGAAGTCGTTGCTGTCAGCAAACTGGGTGAAATCGAATACCGTGAAGTACCGGTAGACGTACAGCCGGAAGTCCGTGTGGAAGGTGGTCAGCACCTGAACGTGAACGTTCTGCGCCGCGAAACTCTGGAAGATGCGGTTAAGCATCCGGAAAAATATCCGCAGCTGACCATCCGTGTTTCTGGTTATGCCGTGCGTTTCAACTCTCTGACGCCAGAACAGCAGCGCGACGTTATTGCTCGTACCTTTACTGAGAGCCTGTAAGGTTCACGGGGAATAACCCCGTCTGGCAGAGAATCTGAAAGCGGAAGATGCCAACGTATCTTCCGCTTTTTTGTGCACAAAAAATGCCGGGCTAAACGGCCCGGCATTCGGTTTACTCTTTGTCGGACTGCTGGGAAGCAGCTCCGCTTGGCTTACGGCGTTTGCCGACATTTTTGGCGTCGCGGTGACGTTTTTTCACCCGCGGTTTCTCTTTCTCTTTCGCTTTTTGCTCCGCGCGCTTCGCCAGCACTTTCTTGGATGGCTTACCGTTAGATTTCTCACTTGGCGCGCGCGTGGTTGGACGCAGTTCGTCGATGACGCGTGCTTTCAGTGGCTCGTCAATGTAGCGGCTCGCTTTGCCGAGCAGCAGATGGTCGTGGGCTTCAACCAAAGAGATCGCAGTACCTTTACGGCCTGCACGACCGGTACGGCCAATGCGGTGCAGATAGGCATCACCACTGCGCGGCATGTCGAAGTTAAACACATGGCTGACGTCAGGAATATCGATCCCACGAGCGGCAACGTCGGTTGCTACCAGCACGTTCACACGACCATCGGTCAGGCGTTTGATCGCTTCATTACGTTTGTTCTGCACCATCTCGCCTTCGAGATAGCAGTTATTAATGCCCGCCTGGCGCAGCCAGCCTGCCAGCTCGTGCACACGCTCGCGTTTACGTACGAAGACAATCGAGCGAGTCGCTTCCGGCTGTTTTAACAAATGGATCAGCAGGGCCGTTTTGTGCTCGATGTCATCGGCACGGTAGTAAAACTGATGAATTTTCTTGCGTTCGCGCGTAGACGGATCCGCCGAAACTTCGACCGGATCCTCCAGCAGACGCTCAGCAAAATCTTTGATCGCATCGCCTTCCAGCGTGGCGGAGAACAGCATAGTTTGCTTACGCCAGCGGGTTTCTCCAGCGATATGCTCGATGTCCTGGGCAAAGCCCATGTCCAACATGCGGTCTGCTTCATCGAGGATTAGTGTCTCAACCGCATGGCAGTCGAAGTTTTCTTCTTTAATGTACTGCAGCAGACGACCGGTAGTGGCGACCACGATGTCCTGGTTTTCGCTAAAGACTTCCATGTGGTTCATGTAAGCCACGCCGCCGGTAATCGTGGCGATATCCAGATGCGTATTCTTCGCCAGTTCACGGGCGTGTTCGGCAACCTGCATCGCCAGTTCGCGCGTCGGGGTCAAAATCAAAATGCGCGGCGGGCCAGATTTCTTGCGCGGGAAGTCGAGCAGGTGCTGCAACGCTGGCAGCAAATATGCCGCCGTTTTACCGGTGCCTGTCGGCGCAGAACCGAGTACATCACGGCCATCGAGCGCAGGCGGAATGGCGGCAGCCTGAATGGCGGTCGGGCGAGTGAAACCTTTTTCCTGGAGGGCATCCAGAAGGCTTTCATCGAGTTCAAGTTCGGAAAAAGTCGTTACAGTCATGTTCTACCTCTGAGTGGGGCGCTGATTATAGACGTTACGGCTGCAATCTTCATCTGTTTGTATGGATATACCTTCTCAGGTATTGTTTTTATCCTATGTTATCGTTTTTTTTCCAGGAAGGTTGTTCTTCATGCCCCAGTCTACATCCGTACTTAGACGTAATGGATTTACTTTTAAGCAGTTTTTTGTGGCACACGATCGTTGTGCAATGAAAGTCGGAACGGACGGCATTTTATTGGGGGCCTGGGCCCCTGTTGCTGGCGTAAAGCGGATCCTGGATATTGGTACCGGGAGCGGCCTGTTGGCGCTGATGCTGGCCCAGCGCACAGATGAAAACGTCATCATTGACGCCGTGGAGCTTGATGTTGATGCCGCGCAGCAGGCGCAGGAGAACATCGCGCAATCTCCGTGGATGCATCGCGTGAACGTTCATACGGAAGATGTGCAGCAGTGGGTACCGCGCCAGACCGTGCGCTTTGATTTGATCATCAGCAACCCTCCCTATTATGAACAGGGAGTGGGATGTGCCACGCCGCAGCGCGAGCAGGCTCGCTACACCACCACGCTCGATCATCAAGTATTGCTGACGCTGGCGGCAGACAGCATTACGGAAGAAGGCTTTTTCTGTGTGGTGCTGCCCGAACAGATTGGTAACGTCTTTTCCCAGCAGGCACTGGGCATGGGCTGGCATCTGCGATTGCGCACGGATGTAGCAGAAACCGAGGCCCGACTACCGAATCGGGTACTGCTGGCATTCTCCCCGCAGGCCGGGGAGTGCTTTAGTGACAGGCTGGTGATCCGTGGGCCAGACCAACGTTACTCTGAAGGTTACACGGCGCTGACCCAGGCGTTTTATCTGTTCATGTGATGACTTAGCGGCGAGAGAATGGACGGGCCCGCCTCTGGAAGCTGTTCTGGATAATCCAGCGTATAGTGCAGGCCCCGACTCTCTTTACGCATCATCGCGCAGCGGACAATCAGCTCAGCAACCTGCACCAGATTGCGCAGTTCCAGCAAGTTGTTCGACACGCGGAAATGAGCGTAATACTCGTCGATTTCCTGTTGCAACATGGTGATACGGCGCAGGGCGCGCTCCAGACGTTTAGTTGTGCGCACGATACCGACGTAATCCCACATAAATAGCCGCAGCTCATGCCAGTTATGCTGAATCACAACCAGTTCATCCGGGTTTTCTACCCGGCTTTCATCCCAATCCGGGAGGGTGCTGACGCTGCGAGCATAAGGCATTCGCCTGTCGATATCTTCAGCCGCGGACCAGCCGTAAACCAGGCACTCCAGTAATGAGTTTGACGCCATCCGGTTGGCTCCATGCAGGCCGGTGTAACTCACTTCGCCGATCGCATACAGCCCGTCGACATCCGTACGGCCAAAGTCATCCACCATCACGCCGCCGCAGGTATAGTGCGCGGCAGGAACGATGGGAACCGGCTCTTTGGTCAAATCGATGCCCAGTCCCAGCAATTTTTCATAAATCATCGGGAAATGCTGACGAACAAATTCTTCCGGTTTATGGCTGATGTCGAGAAACATGCAGTCAGCGCCCAGGCGCTTCATTTCGTGGTCAATGGCGCGGGCAACAATATCGCGGGGAGCCAGTTCGCCACGCTCGTCAAAATCGGGCATAAAGCGCGAACCGTCCGGGCGCTTCAGATGTGCGCCTTCGCCACGCAGCGCCTCGGTTAGCAGAAAGTTGCGCGCCTGCGGATGATACAGCGCTGTCGGGTGAAACTGGTTAAATTCCAGGTTGGCGACACGGCATCCCGCACGCCAGGCCATCGCAATCCCGTCACCCGAGGAAATATCTGGATTGGTGGTGTATTGGTACACCTTTGACGCGCCGCCGGTGGCCAACACTACTGACTTGGCATGGCAGGTTTCTACGGCTTCTTTATTACGGTTCCAGATCCAGGCTCCGACAACCCGACGCGTTCCCGGCAGACCGATTTTATCAGAGACAATCAGATCGACGGCATTACTGCGCTCAAGAACCCGTATGTTGGGGTGATTTTGTGCCTGGCTGACGAGGGTGGTTTCGACTTCTTTACCGGTGGCATCCGCAGAGTGCAGAATGCGTCGATGGCTATGACCGCCTTCACGGGTCAGGTGATAGCTTTCTTCACCGTTGGGCTGAACCTGCGTATCAAATAAGACGCCCTGATCGATAAGCCACTGAACGCAGGTGCGGGCATTGCTGGCGACAAATTCAACCGCATGGCGATCGCACAGGCCGGCCCCGGCAATCAGAGTATCTTCAACGTGGGAATCGATGCTGTCGGTTTCATCAAACACCGCGGCAATACCGCCCTGGGCATAAAATGTCGAGCCTTCGCTGACCGGACCTTTGCTCAGGACAATAACCTGATGTTTTTCGGCCAGGCGCAGCGCCAGTGAGAGTCCGGCAGCCCCGCTGCCAATGATCAGCACGTCACAGGATAATTCAGGAGTCGTATTCATGATTTTTGTTTAATTTACTAAACAGTGTTTGGTCACCATAGCACCACATTGCGCGATACTGCACGTTTTATTTTTAAATGTGTTGCAGTGACTAAACATGAAAAAAAAGCATGACGAGGGCGAAATGAGCAAAAATATTTTGTGAAGCAGGCCGTTAGCACCAGATTATGTGATGAAATAAAGTGGCCGTTGGGTTACTCTGCAAGCGGTGAAATGGGCATTTCTAAACAGATAGTGCGTCGATCGGATTATGTAGACTTATAATGAGAGATAAGACCTGTCTACAACATGACAAACAAAAAACAATGCGTAACGGAACTTTACGAAACTTGAGCACTCTAAGCATTTGCTTGCTCATAGTGAAGCTGATGGAGTGGCGTTTCGAAGGCGCGTGGAAATTTGGTTTGGGGAGACTTTACCTCGGATGAGCGAGCAGTTAACGGACCAGGTCCTGGTAGAACGGGTCCAAAAGGGAGATCAGAAAGCCTTTAACCTACTGGTAGTGCGCTATCAGCATAAGGTGGCGAGTCTGGTTTCTCGCTATGTACCGTCGGGCGATGTACCCGATGTAGTACAAGAAGCATTTATCAAGGCCTATCGTGCGCTGGACTCGTTCCGGGGAGATAGTGCTTTTTATACCTGGCTGTATCGTATTGCAGTCAATACAGCGAAGAATTACCTGGTCGCTCAGGGGCGTCGTCCGCCTTCCAGTGATATTGATGCGATTGAAGCAGAAAATTACGAAAGTGGCGGTGCGCTGAAAGAAATTTCGAACCCTGAGAACTTAATGTTGTCAGAAGAACTGAGACAGATAGTTTTCCGGACTATTGAGTCCCTCCCGGAAGATTTACGCATGGCAATAACCTTGCGGGAGCTGGATGGCCTGAGCTATGAAGAGATAGCCGCTATCATGGATTGTCCGGTAGGTACGGTGCGTTCACGTATCTTCCGAGCGAGGGAAGCTATTGATAATAAAGTTCAACCGCTTATCAGGCGTTGACGATAGCGGGATACTGGAAAAGGTATTAGGCATGCAGAAAGAAAAACTTTCCGCTTTAATGGATGGCGAAACGCTGGATACTGAGTTACTCAAAGAGCTGACTCATGACCCGGAAATGCAAAAAACCTGGGAGAGTTATCACCTGATTCGCGATTCCATGCGAGGTGATACCGCCGACGTTCTCCATTTCGATATTTCCGCCCGCGTAATGGCTGCCATCCAGGATGAGCCAGTACGTCAGACGGTGCCATTGATTCCTGAGGCCCAGCCAGCACCGCACCAGTGGCAGAAAATGCCATTCTGGAAGAAAATGCGTCCGTGGGCCGCGCAGCTTACCCAAATGGGTGTGGCCGCGTGTGTATCACTTGCAGTTATTGTTGGCGTCCAGCACTATAATGGGCAATCTGAAACGTCCCAGCAGCCCGAAACGCCGGTATTTAATACATTACCGATGATGGGTAAAGCCAGTCCGGTAAGCCTGGGTGTACCCTCTGACGCGACGGCCAGCGGCGGTCAGCAACAGCAGGTACAGGAGCAGCGTCGTCGTATTAATGCCATGTTGCAGGACTACGAACTGCAACGTCGACTGCACTCTGAACAGCTTCAGTTTGAGCAGGCCCAAACACAGCAAGCCGCTGTGCAGGTGCCAGGAATTCAAACTTTAGGAACGCAATCGCAGTAATGAAGCAACTTTGGTTTGCCATGTCACTTGTGGCTGGTAGCCTGTTTTTCTCTGTAAACGCCTCGGCCAATCCTGCGTCCGGGGCGTTGTTGCAGCAGATGAATCTGGCCAGCCAGTCGCTAACCTATGAGCTGTCATTTGTCAGCATCAATAAGCAGGGTGTTGAATCCCTACGTTATCGCCATGCTCGCCTGGATAACCGTCCGCTAGCGCAACTGTTGCAAATGGATGGACCGCGCCGGGAAGTGGTGCAGCGTGGCAATGAAATCAGCTATTTTGAGCCTGGTCTCGAACCGTTCACGCTGAACGGCGACTATATCGTTGACTCTCTGCCCTCTCTGATTTACACCGACTTCAAACGTCTTGCTCCCTACTATGACTTTATCTCAGTAGGTCGCACCCGCATTGCCGATCGGCTCTGTGAAGTGATCCGCGTAGTCGCCCGTGACGGTACGCGTTACAGCTATATCGTCTGGATGGACACGGAGACTAAGCTGCCGATGCGCGTCGATCTTCTCGACCGTGATGGTGAGACGCTGGAACAGTTCCGTGTTATCGCCTTTACCGTAAACAACGGCGTTAGCGATAGCATGCAGGCGCTGGCGAAAGCCAATCTACCGCCGTTGCTGTCAGTTCCTGCTGGCGAGAAAACCAACTTCAACTGGAGTCCGTCGTGGTTGCCGCAAGGCTTCAGCGAAGTTTCCAGCAGTCGACGTCCGCTGCCGACGATGGATAACATGCCGATCGAATCGCGCCTATATTCTGATGGCCTGTTCAGTTTCTCCGTGAACGTAAACCGTGCGATGCAAAACAGCGCCGATCAGCTGTTGCGAACCGGGCGTAGAACGGTTAGCACCAGCGTGCGTGATAACGCAGAAATTACGATTGTGGGCGAGCTTCCACCGCAAACGGCGAAGCGTATCGCGGACAATATTAAGTTCAGGGCTGCACAATGATTAAAGAGTGGGCGACAGTCGTCTCCTGGCAAAATGGTCTGGCGACGGTCAGCTGTGATGTTAAAGCATCATGTAGCAGCTGTGCTTCCCGGGCCGGATGCGGGAGCCGCGTGCTGAACAAACTTGGGCCGCAGACCACGCATACCATCGTGGTGCCCAGCGACGAACCCTTAGCGCCCGGTCAAAAAGTTGAACTGGGTATTGCCGAGGGTAGCCTGCTGGGTTCAGCGATGTTGGTCTACATGTCTCCGTTGGCGGGGCTCTTTCTCTTCGCAGCGCTATTCCAGGTGCTGTTTGGTTCCGACCTTGCGGCATTAAGCGGAGCCGTGCTGGGGGGCGTGGGCGGATTCCTGATTGCCCGTGGATACTCTCGTAAGCTTGCTGAGCGCGAAGCCTGGCAGCCGGTCATTCTGAACGTTGCTCTTCCACCCGATCTCATTCGCGTCGAAACCCAACAGTGATAGCTTTGCCGGATGGCGCTTGTGTCGCCATCCGGCAAAAGTTTCACCGACTTTGCAAAGTTGTTTCCAGTTCCCGCTATCCTTGCTCTATGAACATTTCCTCGCCTCAGCGTTGTAGTGTAGAATGCGGCGTTTCACTTAAACAGACGTTAAGCTCAGATCAGCGACTTCTCAGAGCCTGCTCAGGCGGGCGTAAGGCACAATAATTACACTATATGAAGAACATACGTAACTTTTCAATCATAGCTCACATCGACCACGGTAAATCGACGCTGTCTGACCGTATTATCCAGATCTGCGGTGGCCTGTCTGACCGTGAAATGGAAGCGCAGGTTCTCGACTCGATGGATCTTGAGCGTGAGCGCGGTATTACTATCAAAGCGCAGAGCGTGACGCTCGATTTCAAAGCATCTGATGGTGAAACCTATCAGCTTAACTTTATCGACACCCCGGGCCACGTTGACTTCTCGTATGAAGTTTCCCGCTCGCTTGCCGCCTGTGAAGGCGCATTGCTGGTGGTTGATGCCGGACAGGGCGTCGAAGCACAGACCCTGGCTAACTGCTATACCGCCATGGAAATGGATCTGGAAGTGGTGCCGGTACTGAACAAAATTGACCTGCCAGCCGCCGATCCTGAGCGTGTGGCGGAAGAGATCGAAGATATCGTCGGTATCGATGCGACGGATGCCGTTCGCTGCTCGGCGAAAACCGGCGTTGGCGTCACTGACGTTCTTGAACGTCTGGTGCGCGACATTCCGCCGCCGGAAGGCGACCCGGAAGGTCCGTTACAGGCGCTAATCATCGACTCCTGGTTCGATAACTACCTGGGCGTCGTGTCACTGGTGCGTATTAAAAACGGCACCATGCGTAAAGGCGACAAAATTAAAGTGATGAGCACCGGTCAGGTCTATAACGCTGACCGTCTGGGCATCTTCACGCCAAAACAGGTTGACCGTACCGAGCTGAAATGCGGCGAGGTGGGTTGGTTGGTTTGTGCGATTAAAGACATCCTGGGCGCACCGGTTGGCGATACCCTGACGCAGGCGCGTAACCCGGCGGACAAGCCGCTGCCAGGCTTTAAAAAAGTGAAGCCGCAGGTTTACGCCGGTCTGTTCCCGGTGAGCTCTGACGACTACGAAAACTTCCGTGACGCGCTCGGCAAGCTGAGCCTCAACGATGCCTCCCTGTTCTATGAACCGGAAAGCTCAACCGCGCTGGGCTTCGGCTTCCGCTGTGGCTTCCTCGGTCTGCTGCACATGGAGATCATTCAGGAACGTCTGGAACGTGAATACGATCTGGATCTGATCACTACCGCGCCGACCGTAGTCTACGAAGTCGAAACCACGGCGAAAGAGACGATCTACGTCGATAGCCCGTCCAAGCTGCCGCCGTTGAACAACATTTACGAACTGCGAGAGCCGATTGCTGAGTGTCACATGCTGCTGCCGCAGGCTTACCTCGGTAACGTCATCACGCTGTGTATCGAGAAGCGCGGCGTACAGACCAACATGGTTTACCACGGTAACCAGGTGGCGCTGACCTATGAAATTCCGATGGCGGAAGTGGTACTCGACTTCTTCGACCGTCTGAAGTCAACTTCTCGCGGCTATGCGTCGCTGGACTATAACTTCAAACGTTTCCAGGCGTCTGACATGGTGCGCGTTGATGTTCTCATCAACAACGAACGTGTCGATGCGCTGGCGCTGATTACCCACCGCGACAACTCCCAGAGCCGTGGTCGTGAACTGGTCGAGAAGATGAAAGATCTGATCCCTCGCCAGCAGTTTGATATCGCGATCCAGGCGGCCATTGGTACGCACATCATCGCGCGTTCAACGGTTAAGCAGCTGCGTAAAAACGTTCTGGCGAAATGCTACGGTGGCGATATCAGCCGTAAGAAAAAGCTGCTGCAAAAACAGAAAGAGGGTAAAAAGCGCATGAAGCAGATCGGTAACGTCGAACTGCCACAGGAAGCCTTCCTCGCCATTCTGCATGTCGGTAAAGACAGCAAATAATCTTAAGGAGTTGGCATGGCGAACATGTTTGCCCTGATTCTGGTGATTGCCACACTGGTGACGGGCATTTTATGGTGCGTAGATAAATTCATCTTCGCGCCTAAACGCCGGGAGCGTCAGGCAGCAGCGCAAGCTGCTGCAGGTGATTCACTGGATAAAGCAACGCTGAAAAAAGTGGCCCCTAAGCCAGGCTGGCTGGAAACCGGGGCATCCGTTTTCCCGGTTTTAGCTATTGTGCTGGTGGTGCGTTCATTTATTTATGAGCCGTTCCAGATCCCGTCTGGTTCGATGATGCCGACACTGCTTATCGGTGACTTTATCCTGGTGGAGAAATTCGCCTACGGGATTAAAGATCCGATTTACCAGAAAACGCTGATCGAAACCGGCCATCCGAAACGCGGTGATATCGTGGTGTTTAAATACCCGGAAGATCCGCGTCTGGACTACATCAAACGTGCTGTCGGTTTACCGGGAGACAAAGTGACGTACGATCCGGTGGCGAAAGAGATAACTATTCAGCCTGGATGCAGTTCCGGTCAGGCGTGTGAAAACGCGCTGCCGGTAACGTACTCTGATGTTCAGCCAAGTGATTTTGTGCAGACCTTTGCGCGTCGTAACGGCGGTGAAGCGACCAGCGGCTTCTTTGAGGTTCCGCTGAATGAAACGAAAGATAACGGTATTCGCCTCTCCGAGCGTAAAGAAACGTTGGGTGAGGTAACGCACCGCATTCTGACCGTGCCAATCGCGCAGGATCAGGTGGGGATGTATTACCGTCAGCCAGGCCAGCAGTTGGCAACCTGGATCGTCCCGCCGGGACACTACTTCATGATGGGTGATAACCGTGACAATAGCGCGGACAGCCGTTACTGGGGATTTGTGCCGGAAGCGAATCTGGTTGGTAAAGCGACCGCTATCTGGATGAGTTTCGATAAGCAAGAAGGCGAATGGCCGACCGGTGTGCGTTTAAGCCGTATTGGTGGCATTCACTAATCGCTGATAATCGTTCACGTTGTCGTCATTATGGCGACAACGTGAATTATTTCTCGGATAAATTCCCGCAGACTAACGACATCCCTTGTCGTTGTGTATAGAATATTCCCCCGAAGTTTGAGGTTGGCACCGACAGGTTGCCACGGCACACGAAACAGCGTTGGTTTGTGTATAAATGCATTCAGCCGAAGCGGGATGGCTAAGCGAAATGCGTATATCAGGTCTGTTTCGTGTGCTGAATTGTTGACGCATTCATTTATTGGTATCGCATGAACCCCATCGTAATTAATCGGCTTCAACGGAAGCTGGGCTACACTTTTAATCATCAGGAGCTGTTGCAGCAGGCATTAACTCACCGTAGCGCCAGCAGCAAACATAACGAGCGTTTAGAATTTTTAGGCGACTCTATTCTGAGCTTTGTTATCGCTAATGCGCTGTATCACCGTTTTCCGCGTGTGGATGAAGGTGATATGAGTCGCATGCGCGCGACGCTGGTTCGCGGCAATACGCTGGCTGAATTAGCCCGTGAGTTTGACCTCGGTGAATGTTTACGTTTGGGGCCAGGCGAGCTGAAAAGCGGCGGTTTCCGTCGTGAATCGATCCTGGCAGATACCGTTGAAGCTTTGATCGGCGGCGTCTTCCTCGACAGCGATATTCAAACCGTTGAACAACTGATCCTGAACTGGTATCAGACTCGTCTGGATGAAATTAGCCCAGGCGATAAACAAAAAGATCCGAAAACGCGCCTGCAGGAATATTTGCAGGGTCGCCACCTGCCGCTACCGTCCTATCTGGTGGTGCAGGTTCGTGGTGAAGCACACGATCAAGAATTTACTATCCACTGCCAGGTCAGCGGCCTGAGTGAACCGGTGGTTGGCACAGGTTCGAGCCGTCGTAAGGCTGAGCAGGCTGCCGCCGAACAGGCGTTGAAAAAACTGGAGCTGGAATGAGCGAAGAGAAAACTTACTGCGGATTTATTGCCATCGTCGGTCGCCCGAACGTCGGCAAATCCACCCTGTTGAATAATCTGCTTGGGCAGAAGATTTCCATAACCTCACGTAAGGCTCAGACAACACGTCACCGTATTGTTGGCATCCATACCGAAGGTGCGTATCAGGCGATTTATGTTGATACCCCGGGCCTGCATATGGAAGAAAAACGGGCGATCAACCGCCTGATGAACAAAGCGGCAAGCAGCTCGATTGGTGATGTTGAACTGGTTATTTTCGTTGTGGAAGGCACCCGCTGGACGCCGGACGACGAAATGGTGCTCAACAAGCTGCGCGACGGTAAAGCCCCGGTTATTCTGGCTGTGAACAAAGTTGACAACGTTCAGGAAAAAGCCGATTTACTGCCGCACCTGCAGTTCCTGGCAAGCCAGATGAACTTCCTTGATATCGTCCCGATTTCTGCCGAAACCGGCCTGAATGTTGATACCGTTGCGGGCATCGTGCGTAAGCACCTGCCGGAAGCCATTCATCACTTCCCGGAAGATTACATCACCGACCGTTCTCAGCGCTTTATGGCGTCTGAAATCATCCGTGAAAAGCTGATGCGTTTTCTGGGGGCTGAACTGCCGTACTCCGTTACCGTGGAGATTGAACGTTTTATCTCTAACGAACGCGGTGGTTACGATATTAACGGGCTGATCCTCGTTGAACGTGAAGGGCAGAAGAAGATGGTTATTGGCAACAAAGGGGCCAAAATTAAAACCATCGGCATCGAAGCGCGTAAAGACATGCAGGAGATGTTCGAAGCGCCCGTTCACCTCGAGCTGTGGGTGAAAGTGAAATCCGGCTGGGCCGATGACGAGCGCGCGCTGCGTAGCCTCGGTTACGGCGACGACGTCTAATTTTTCATAGGTTATGGCTTTCGAGGTGCAGGAAGGCGGCAAGACCGCAGATCCTCGGGAGCTTACTCAAGTGAGTGACTGGGGTGAGTGGGCGCAGCCAACACACCTGCAGCTTGAAAGACGGCGGGTATGATGGAAGGATGGCAACGCGCTTTTGTCCTGCATAGCCGCCCGTGGAGCGAAACCAGTCTCGTGCTGGACGTCTTCACGGAAGAATCGGGTCGTGTGCGCCTGGTGGCTAAAGGCGCGCGCTCCAAACGTTCTAATCTCAAAGGCGCGCTCCAGCCTTTTACTCCGTTGTTGCTTCGCTTTGGTGGACGTGGTGAGGTCAAAACCTTACGCAGTGCCGAAGCCGTTTCTCTGGCTCTCCCCCTTAGCGGTATCACACTGTACAGCGGCTTGTATATCAACGAGCTTATCTCTCGTGTACTTGAGTATGAGACCCGCTTTTCTGAACTCTTTTTCGACTACCTGAACTGTATTCAGGCGCTGGCTGGCGCGACGGGTTCGCCAGAGCCTGCGCTGCGTCGCTTTGAGCTGGCCTTACTTGGACATCTGGGGTACGGCGTCGATTTTACCCACTGTGCGGGTAGTGGCGAGCCGGTGGACGACACCATGACCTATCGTTACCGGGAAGAAAAAGGGTTTATCGCAAGCGTAGTGATTGATAACGCCACCTTTACCGGACGCCATCTGAAAGCACTCGAATCGCGGGAATTTCCGGATGCTGATACGCTTCGCGCCGCGAAACGCTTTACCCGCATGGCGTTAAAGCCGTATCTTGGTGGTAAGCCGTTAAAAAGCCGGGAACTGTTCCGGCAATTTATGCCAAAACGCGCAGTAAAAACAAAAAATGATTAACGAGGATGGATTGCCATGGCCGAATTACTGTTAGGCGTCAACATTGACCACATTGCCACTTTACGTAATGCACGCGGCACCGCATACCCTGACCCGGTTCAGGCGGCGTTTATCGTTGAGCAGGCGGGCGCAGACGGCATTACCGTGCACCTGCGTGAAGACCGTCGCCATATTACCGATCGCGACGTGCGCATTTTGCGCCAGACGCTGGATACGCGTATGAATCTGGAAATGGCGGTAACCGAAGAGATGCTGGCGATTGCCGTTGAGACTAAGCCGCATTTTTGCTGCCTGGTGCCGGAAAAACGTCAGGAAGTGACGACTGAAGGTGGCCTGGACGTCGCGGGTCAGCGTGACAAGATGCGCGATGCCTGCAAACGCCTGGCGGATGCAGGCATTCTGGTTTCGCTGTTTATCGATGCGGATGACGAACAGATTAAGGCCGCTGCTGAAGTCGGCGCGCCGTACATCGAAATTCACACCGGCTGTTACGCCGATGCGAAAACCGACGCTGAACAGGCCAGCGAACTGGCGCGTATCGCCAAAGCGGCGACCTTTGCCGCCAGCCTTGGCCTGAAGGTGAATGCGGGGCACGGCCTGACGTACCACAACGTTAAAGCCATCGCCCGGATCCCGGAAATGCACGAGTTGAACATTGGCCATGCCATTATCGGCCGCGCGGTGATGAGCGGTCTGAAAGATGCAGTAGTCGAAATGAAGCGCCTGATGCTGGAAGCGCGTGGCTAATGGCGATTCTGGGATTAGGTACGGATATCGTGGAGATTGCCCGCATCGAAGCGGTGATCTCCCGTTCCGGCGACCGTCTGGCAAGACGCGTGCTCAGCGACAACGAGTGGGCAATCTGGGAGACGCATCAGCAACCGGTGCGCTTTCTGGCGAAGCGTTTTGCGGTCAAAGAGGCGGCAGCAAAAGCCTTTGGTACCGGTATTCGCAACGGTCTGGCGTTTAATCAGTTTGAAGTCTTTAACGACGAACTCGGTAAGCCGCGTCTACGGTTATGGGGGGAGGCGTTAAAACTGGCGGAAAAACTCGGCGTCGCACATATGCATGTGACGCTGGCCGATGAGCGTCACTACGCCTGCGCCACGGTGATTATCGAGAGCTAACGTTTCATCGGCCTGATAAGCATAGCGTCATCAGGCAACGTTACAGCTTATCGGCGTGGTGCATCAGTACAAACTTATCCCACAGCTGCTCTTCCGTTTCGACATGTGCCGGATCTTTCAAAATAGTATTGGGGATCGGGCACACCTTCTGACAGGTTGGTGTGTCGTAATGGCCTACGCATTCCGTACACTTGTCGCTGTTAATCTCGTAAATGCTGTCACCCATCGAAATCGCCTCATTCGGGCATTCGGGCTCGCACATATCGCAATTGATACACTTTTTAGTGATTAACAGGGCCATCAGGAAACTCTCAAAACATCACAAATCGGGCGGGCATTATACGCGCATTCTTTGCTCAGACCAGTTTTTTTACCAGTGCTTCGCTGTGGCGAATGCGTTCCGGGGCATGCTCCAGATCTTGCTGCACCAGCGCCATAAACAGTAAATCAGTGAGCATCATTTGCGCATGGGTAGAGGAAATCGCTGCGCTGCGCGTGGCCTGTTCTTCAGCAATCGTGTACAGACAATGAGTTGCGCGCTGTTGCAGGGCGTTAGGTGTAAATCCGGTGATGGCGAGAATTTTGGCTCCGGCGCGCAACGTTTCATCCGCAGCCAGGTTGAGTTCGCGGCGTTCTCCGGTATACGAAATGGCCAGCAGCAGATCGTTGGGTGAAAGCGCCTGCACCGCCGCCAGCAGGGCGTGCATATCGCGTTCAACCACCGCGTTAAACCCAATCTTTAGCAGTTTCCAGGCAAAATTCTGCGCTACCAGACCCGATGCGCCAATCCCGGTCAGGATAATGCGCCGGGCTGAGCGCAGCATCGTGACGCTCTCCATCAGTTTCTCTTCGCTGTTGACATCCAGCGTCGCATGCATCGCCGCCACGTTCTCTTTAATCAGCTTTTCGCCCACCATACGCATGGGATCGTCACCGCGAATCTGATTATGCACCGGAATGGAATGAGGGTTGGGATTGCTGGCCAACGCTTCGCTAATCGCCAGTTTCAGCGCCGGAAACCCTTTAAAGCCCATCTTTTGCGCGAACTTCACCACGCTGGACTGGCTGACGCCTGCTTCAAAGGCCAGCTGCTGTGAGCTGAGATGACGCGCGGTATCCGGCTGAGCAAGAAGATAATCCGCAAGTTTTTTATCGCTTTGCGCGAGGTCCGGGTAACGCTGACGAATGCGAATTAAACAGTTCATGCTGTCTCCTGGCGAAAACGTGATGGCGATTGCAAAACAAAATTTCACTCGCCTGGATGAATATAATATTCCATTATGACAGATTATTATGAATTAAAAATTCCTAAGGAACAAAAAATGAATCTCGGTGCATTAGTTTCAGAAACCCGCAATCCACAGACCATGGATCTGGATGCGCTCTCAACGTTGGAGTTGGTTCATCGATTTAATCAACAGGATACGCTGGTAGCGGAAGCAGTAAAAGCAACTCTGCCTCAAGTTGCGTGCGCGGTCGATGCGGCAGCTAACGCGCTAAAAGCCGGTGGACGCATTATTTACATGGGCGCAGGTACCAGCGGACGTCTTGGGGTGCTGGACGCGTCTGAGTGCCCACCGACCTTCGGTGTACCGCATGGTCTGGTAGTTGGGCTGATTGCCGGGGGGCCGGGCGCGCTGCTCAAGGCGGTAGAAGGCGCGGAAGATAACCCGCAGTTAGGCGAAGACGATCTGCGCGCACTCAACCTTACCGCACAGGATCTGGTGGTTGGTCTGGCGGCTTCAGGTCGCACGCCGTATGTGATTGGCGGGCTGAAATATGCGCGTTCGGTGGGCTGTACGACGGCGGCTATTTCCTGCAATCCGGATTCTCCTGTCGCGCATGAAGCGGATATTGCGATCTCCCCGGTGGTGGGGCCGGAGGCGTTGACCGGGTCAACACGACTGAAATCCGGCACCGCGCAAAAACTGGTGCTCAATATGATCTCCACCGGTGCGATGGTGAAATTTGGCAAGGTGTACCAGAACCTGATGGTGGATATGCAGGCAACCAACGTCAAACTGGTCGATCGGGCGTGCCGTATGGTGGTTGAAGCCACCGGCATTGCGCGTGAACAGGCGCAAGCGCTGTTAAAGCAGACTGATTTTGACGTTAAGCCAGCGATTTTAATGGCGCTCACCGGCCTGGATGCCGCTGCCGCCCGTGAAAAGCTTGCCGCTCACCAGGGTTTTTTACGCGCGGCGTTAGAACACTAAGAGGTGTATATGGATAAGACGGCGGTGCTGGCCAGCGACATTCTGCTGGGCGTAGGCGGAGAGCAAAATATTCTGCGCCTGGAAAACTGTATGACCCGCGTCAGGGTGGAAGTTCAGGATGACGATCAGATTGATATTCCCCGTCTCAGGCAACTGCCCGGTGTTAGCGGTTACGTGAAGCAGGGCGCGCAGCATCAGATAATCGTCGGCCCCGGTAAAGCTGCCAAGGTGGTGGATGCCATGCGCTCCCTGATTGCCGATGGCGGCGAGCGTGCAGATGTGAATAATATCGATCGCACCAAATCAGAGGCCAAAGCGAAGTACAAAGCGCCAATGAGCGATGCGCTGCGCAAGCTGGCGAACGTCTTTATCCCTCTTATTCCGGCGTTTATCGCCTCCGGTTTGATTACCGGCATTATTAACATCCTTAAGCGACCGGATATCGTGGGGGATTTTGCGACCCATAATCCGAATATGCTGGGGCTGATGGGCATATTTGGTAGCGCCGTGTTTGCCATCATGAATATTCTGGTTGGGGTGAATACCGCCAAAGTCTTCGGCGGCTCTCTGGCGATGGGTGGGGTGATGGCGGGGATCCTCTCCAGTCCGCAGCTGGCGCAGATTACCCTGTTTGGCGAAGCGTTGCAGCCGGGGCGCGGCGGGGTGATCGCAGTGCTGCTGGTGGTTGCGCTGATGTGTTGGATCGAGCGCAAATTCCGCGAGCTGTTGCCGGAATCGCTGGAGCTTATCCTTAACCCGCTGCTGACCACCATCATTACCGGGGCCATCGCGATTGTGGCGCTACAACCGCTTGGAGGCTGGATTTCTGAATCTATCGCTCACGGCGCATCCTGGGCTATCGACCGCGGCGGTTTCCTGGTTGGTGCCATACTGGCGGGAACTTTCCTGCCATTGGTGCTCACCGGACTTCATCAAGGGTTGGTGCCCATCCACGTTGAGCTGGTACAGGCGCACGGTTATAACGCGCTCTTTCCTATCCTGGCGATGGCAGGCGTTGGACAAGTAGGGGCTGCGATAGCGGTGTTGATGAAAACCCGCAATGCGCGGCTAAAGAAAGTGATCAAAGGAGCGCTGCCGGTCGGGCTGCTGGGTATTGGCGAGCCGCTTATTTTTGGCGTCACGCTGCCGTTGGGTAAACCGTTTATCGGTGCCTGCCTTGGCGGAGCGGTAGGCGGGGCGCTGATTAGCTACTGGAAGGTGGCGACGGTTATCACCTTTGGCATCTCCGGTTTGCCGCTGGCACTGACGATTGTTGCCGGAAAAGTGATGTTCTATCTGTTAGGCTATCTGGTAGCAGTTATCGCCGGGTTCCTGTTTACCTGGCTATTGGGGTTCAACGATCCAGAGGAATAAGGTTTGACCAATCACCAGCGCCGCGTTGTTTTTTTTGATTTGGATGGCACGTTACACCAGCAGGATATGTTCGGTAGCTTTATACGTTATCTGCTGCGTCGCCAGCCGCTGAACGCGTTGCTTGTGCTGCCTCTGCTACCGGTGATTGCGCTGGCGCTGCTGATACAAGGGCGCGCCGCCCGCTGGCCAATGAGCCTGCTGTTGTGGGGATGCACTTTTGGTCGTAGCGAGGCGCGTCTGAAAGGGCATCAGGCTGACTTTGTGCGCTGGTTTCGCAGTAACGTGACGGCCTTTCCGCTCGTGCAGCAGCGGCTGACAACCTACCTGTTAAGCTCTGACGCCGAAATCTGGCTTATCACTGGCTCCCCGCAGTCGCTGGTCGAGCAGGTGTACTTCGACACGCCGTGGCTACCGCGAGTCAATCTGATCGCCAGTAAAATGGCGCGGGGATTCGGCGGGTGGGTGCTGCCTCTGCGCTGTCTGGGCCATGAGAAAGTGACGCAACTGGAACGCCACATTGGTGCGCCGCTTCAGCTTTACAGTGGCTACAGCGACAGTAATCAGGACAATCCTCTGCTCTCTTTTTGCCAGCATCGCTGGCGCGTCACGCCGCGCGGAGAGCTACAACAACTCGAATAGAGTAAACGATAGCGTCTGTGTATAATGCGCCCGCTTTGATTACTGGAGTTACCCCCTTTGTCTGAAGTTGAATTTAGCCACGAATACTGGATGCGTCATGCTTTAACGCTGGCTAAGCGCGCCTGGGATGAGCGTGAAGTCCCGGTGGGCGCGGTATTGGTACATAACAACCGCGTGATTGGCGAAGGCTGGAACCGTCCGATTGGTCACCATGATCCGACTGCCCACGCTGAAATTATGGCGCTGCGTCAGGGCGGCCTGGTGCTGCAAAACTACCGTCTGTTGGATACCACGCTGTATGTCACTCTGGAGCCGTGCGTGATGTGCGCAGGCGCGATGGTGCACAGCCGTATCGGCCGGATCGTTTTTGGCGCGCGCGATGCGAAAACGGGGGCAGCCGGGTCATTAATGGATGTACTGCATCACCCTGGAATGAATCATCGGGTGGAGGTGACCGAAGGGGTGCTACGGGATGAATGCGCCACGTTGCTCAGTGATTTCTTCCGCATGCGTCGTCAGGAAATCAAAGCGCTGAAAAAAAACGCCAATTTGTAAATGCCGGTCTGATTGCCTGATGACGCTGCGCTTATCAGGCCTACGAGGCTACTTGTCCTCTTTTTTCTGCGGTGAAAACAGCAGGGAAGGGGAGTGCGACAGGTAATTTGACGACGTCTGAGACAAAAACGCCGAAAGCGGCAATTCATCTTTACCTATTAGCTCTGCCGGCGTCACCGCCGGGTAATCCTGCGCCAGTTGCTGCGTTTCAAGCGCCCGTTTTTCTTTCTCCTGCAGATACCCCACCAGGCTAATCTGGTACTTACGGATATTTTCTACATAAGCGTAGGCTTCGTGGCCACGTGCATAACCATAGGTCAGCTTGTTGTAATACGGCTTTTGGCTGAGCAGCGGCAGACGCTGTTTTACGTCGGACCAACTGTTCGGATTGCCTTTGGTTTTCACGGTCAGCGCCCGTGCATCCAGCATGTGCGCATAACCCATGTTGTAGGCTGCGAGCGCAAACCAGATGCGTTCCCCTTCGGGGACGGTATCGGGCACTTTACTCATCATATCCTGCAAATACCGTGCGCCGCCGCTGATGCTTTGTTCGGCATCGGTACGGTCGGTAAGTCCGAGACTTTGAGCGGTATTTTTGGTCAGCATCATCAACCCGCGTACGCCGGTCGGGGAAGTGGCCTGCGCGTCCCAGTGCGACTCCTGATAAGAGATTGCGGCGAGCAGTCGCCAGTCTATCTCCTGCGCATATTTCTCAAACAGCGGCTTAAGGTCCGGCAATACGCTGTCTACGGCGCGTAAAAAGGTGCGGGTATCAACATAGTCAAAATCATCGCCATGTCCGAGATACTTTTCTTCTAGTCGCGCCAGAGAGCCGTCTTCATTCATGGTGTTAAAAAAATCCAACAGGGCGGCAGACAGCGTGTTGTCATCGTCCAGGCGACTAAACCAGGTCACCGGCTGTTCGTCAGATACGTCCAGCGCTACGGCCAGTTCAGGATGTACGCGTTGGTATAAGCTGATGGCGACGGAATCGGCAATGGTGTAATCCAGCTTCCCGGCGATAACATCATCAAGCAGTTCAGTAGTGCCCTTTTTGTCATCCACCTTCCAGCTCAGATCGGGAAATTTATTCTCTTTAAGTAACTGGAGATCGTTAACAACCACGTGTCCCGGGGCGATGGTCAGCTGATTTTCGTTCACAGTGGCAAGAGTGCGCGGGCGGTATTGCCCAACCCGATACACCAACTGTTGTGAAACCGAATAGTAGGTTGGGCCGGGCTGGTAATTTTTCACCCGCTCGCTGTTATATACCAGGCCTGCGGCTAACAGATCGGCATGGCCGTTATCCAGGTCGTCAAAAAGCTGGCTGATGTTCTGGCGCACGGTGACTTTTAACTTCACGCCCAGGTAGTTGGCGAACGCCTGAGTCAGTTCATAATCCAGGCCAAATTTCTTGCCGTTGAGGGTCGCGTAAGTTAACGGCGAGTCGAGGGTACTGACGCGCAGTTCTCCCCGCGACTGAATGGCGGCGATACGATTTTCGGCTTTACCGAACCAGGGAATAGATGGCCAGAGGGCCGCTGCCAACAACAGCGTTAATATGCCGATGAACAGATAATTAATCTTTAATTTTTTCAATTAGTTAATTCTCTGAACCGTACGTTGTCTCTGCCTGCTGTGGTGATGATTAAGAAGTGAAGTCGTCATTAATGAGCGGCATTTTGCTTAAACTTGCGTCAGTTGGCAACTTATTCAGAAACCAGACCGCATTTGATGATAAGAGAAGGTCGTGATTTTATTTCGACGCAAACGGTTTCGTCGGCGCGGTAGATTCTTTATAATGACGCCCGTTTCCCCCACTTGGGCACACCGAAAGCTTAGAAGACGAGAGACTTATGATGGAAATTCTGCGTGGTTCACCTGCACTGTCTGCATTCCGTATTAACAAACTGCTGGCACGTTTTCAGGCTGCCAACCTCCAGGTCCACAATATTTACGCCGAGTACGTCCATTTTGCCGATCTGAATGCACCGTTGAATGAGGATGAGCACGCCCAGCTTGTACGCCTGCTGAAATATGGTCCTGCTCTTCACAGCCATGCCCCTGAAGGCAAACTGCTGCTGGTTACGCCTCGCCCTGGCACCATCTCCCCGTGGTCTTCTAAAGCGACTGATATTGCCCACAACTGCGGCCTGCAACAGATTAGCCGTCTGGAACGTGGCATTGCCTGGTATGTAGAAGCCTCTACGCTGACCGCTGAGCAGTGGCAGATGGTTGCCGACGAACTGCACGACCGCATGATGGAAACGGTTTTCTCTGCGCTGAACGATGCCGAAAAACTGTTTGTCCATCACCAGCCTGCGCCGGTCTCCAGTGTTGATCTGCTGGGTGAGGGACGCCAGGCGCTGATCGACGCTAACCTGCGTCTCGGTCTGGCGCTGGCGGAAGACGAAATCGACTATCTGCAGGATGCGTTTACCAAACTGGGACGCAACCCGAACGACATTGAACTGTACATGTTTGCGCAGGCTAACTCCGAGCACTGCCGCCACAAAATTTTTAACGCCGACTGGGTTATCGACGGTAAACAGCAGCCCAAGTCGCTGTTCAAGATGATCAAAAACACTTTCGAAACCACGCCGGACCACGTGCTGTCTGCTTATAAAGACAACGCCGCGGTAATGGAAGGTTCTGAAGTGGGCCGCTACTTTGCCGACCACAAAACCGGCCGCTACGATTTCCATCAGGAGCCAGCCCACATCCTGATGAAGGTTGAAACCCACAACCACCCGACGGCTATCTCTCCGTGGCCGGGCGCGGCTACCGGCTCCGGCGGCGAAATCCGCGACGAGGGTGCAACCGGTCGCGGTGCAAAACCGAAAGCCGGGCTGGTGGGCTTCTCCGTTTCCAACCTGCGTATTCCTGGCTTTGAACAGCCGTGGGAAGAAGACTTTGGTAAGCCGGACCGTATTGTTACCGCGCTCGATATCATGACCGAAGGTCCGTTGGGCGGCGCGGCATTTAACAACGAATTCGGTCGTCCGGCGCTGACCGGCTACTTCCGCACCTACGAAGAAAAGGTCAACAGCCACAACGGCGAAGAGCTACGCGGTTACCATAAACCGATCATGCTGGCGGGGGGGATCGGTAACATCCGTGCCGATCACGTGCAAAAAGGTGAGATCGTCGTTGGCGCCAAGCTGATCGTCCTCGGCGGCCCGGCGATGAACATCGGGCTTGGCGGCGGGGCGGCCTCCTCTATGGCTTCCGGCCAGTCTGATGCCGATCTTGATTTCGCTTCGGTACAGCGCGACAACCCGGAAATGGAACGTCGTTGCCAGGAAGTTATCGACCGCTGCTGGCAGATGGGCGATGCGAACCCGATCCTGTTTATCCATGACGTTGGCGCAGGTGGTCTGTCTAACGCCATGCCGGAGTTGGTAAGCGATGGCGGTCGCGGCGGTAAGTTCCAGCTGCGCGATATTCTTAGCGACGAGCCGGGTATGAGCCCGCTGGAAATCTGGTGTAACGAATCCCAGGAGCGCTATGTGCTGGCGGTTGCAGCTGACCAGCTACCGCTGTTTGACGAACTGTGTAAGCGCGAGCGCGCGCCGTATGCGGTGATCGGTGAGGCCACCGAAGAACAGCATCTCACACTGAGCGACAGCCACTTCGATAACCAGCCGATCGACATGCCGCTGGATGTGCTGCTGGGTAAAACCCCGAAAATGACCCGCGATGTGCAGACGCTGAAAGCCAAAGGCGACGCCCTGAATCGTGGCGAAATCTCGATTGCAGATGCGGTTAACCGCGTGCTGCATCTGCCGACTGTCGCTGAGAAAACGTTCCTCGTGACGATCGGCGACCGTACCGTTACCGGCATGGTGGCGCGTGACCAGATGGTTGGTCCGTGGCAGATCCCGGTAGCCAACTGCGCGGTCACCACCGCAAGCCTGGATAGCTACTACGGTGAAGCGATGTCTATCGGTGAGCGTGCGCCAGTTGCGCTACTGGATTTCTCGGCCTCTGCGCGTCTGGCGGTAGGTGAAGCGCTGACTAACATTGCGGCAACGCAGATTGGCGATATCAAACGCATTAAACTGTCGGCTAACTGGATGGCGGCTGCGGGTCACCCCGGTGAAGATGCCGGGCTGTACGAAGCGGTAAAAGCCGTTGGGGAAGAATTATGTCCGGCGCTTGGCCTGACTATTCCGGTGGGCAAAGACTCTATGTCGATGAAAACCCGCTGGCAGGAAGGTAATGAGCAGCGTGAAATGACTTCGCCGCTGTCGCTGGTGATCACCGCCTTTGCCCGCGTGGAAGACGTGCGCCACACGATAACCCCGCAGCTCTCTACTGAAGACAACGCCCTGCTGCTGATTGACCTCGGTCTTGGTCACAACGCGCTGGGCGCGACGGCGCTGGCACAGGTTTATCGTCAACTGGGCGACAAGCCTGCCGACGTGCGTAACGTTGAGCAACTGAAAGGCTTCTACGACGCCATTCAGGCGCTGGTCGCGCAGCGTAAGCTGCTGGCCTACCATGACCGTTCCGACGGCGGACTGCTGGTTACGCTGGCGGAAATGGCCTTCACCGGTCACTGCGGTATTGACGCTGATATCCACTCGCTGGGTGACGATCGTCTGGCGGCGCTGTTTAATGAAGAGCTGGGCGCAGTGATCCAGGTTCGCGCTGCTGACCGTGAAGCGGTTGAGGTGTTGCTGGCACAACATGGCCTGGCAGATTGCGTGCACTATCTCGGCCAGGCGGTAACGGGTGACCGTTTCACCCTGAGCGCCAACGGTCAGCCGGTGTTCAGCGAAAGCCGCACCACGCTGCGCATGTGGTGGGCGGAAACCACCTGGCAGATGCAGCGTCTGCGCGACAACCCTGAGTGTGCCGATCAGGAACACGACGCGAAAACCAACGATGCCGATCCTGGCCTCAACGTTAAACTGTCGTTTGATATCAACGAAGATGTTGCCGCCCCGTACATCGCTACCGGCGCGCGTCCAAAAGTGGCCGTGCTGCGCGAGCAGGGCGTGAACTCCCACGTCGAAATGGCGGCTGCCTTCCACCGTGCGGGCTTTGACGCCATTGATGTGCATATGAGCGACCTGCTGGGCGGACGCATCGGTCTGGGTAACTTCCAGGCGCTGGTCGCTTGTGGCGGTTTCTCTTACGGCGATGTGCTCGGCGCAGGGGAAGGCTGGGCGAAGTCGATTCTGTTCAACAACCGCGTCCGTGATGAGTTCGAAACCTTCTTCCATCGCCCGCAAACGCTGGCGCTCGGGGTGTGTAACGGTTGCCAGATGATGTCTAACCTGCGTGAACTGATCCCGGGAAGCGAGCTGTGGCCACGCTTTGTGCGTAACCACTCCGATCGTTTTGAAGCCCGCTTCAGCCTGGTCGAAGTGACGCAAAGCCCGTCTTTACTGCTTGCCGATATGGTTGGTTCGATGATGCCGATTGCCGTTTCTCACGGTGAAGGCCGTGTGGAAGTGCGTGACGGCGCGCATCTGGCCGCGCTGGAGAGTAAGGGGCTGGTGGCGCTGCGCTACGTTGATAACTTCGGTAAGGTGACCGAGACCTACCCGGCTAACCCGAACGGTTCGCCGAACGGAATTACTGCCGTTACTACTGAAAATGGTCGCGTCACCATTATGATGCCGCACCCGGAACGTGTATTCCGTACCGTGAGCAACTCCTGGCACCCGGAAAACTGGGGCGAGGACAGCCCGTGGATGCGTATCTTCCGCAACGCGCGTAAACAGCTCGGGTAATCAGCTCGATAACCTTTAAGCCCCTCTGCGTGAGGGGCTTTTTTTTGTCAGTCATTTTGTATGCCGCTATCCGACAATGCGTTTAAGTGTCGGGAAATCCCGACATAGGCGGGGTTACGCTGTCGCTAAAAAGAGACATTTAATTATATGATTTACAATGAATTTGTTTTTAAGTGCTGTGGGTGTTGCTGATTGGCGACAGTAAGGGTGAAAAATAGCCAAAATCATTTTTCATATGAATAAGAACATTTTTCATATTTATCATTGTGTTAATAAAGTGTTTTGAATATTGGCACAGATGCTGCATAATATAGCCCAGTGGCTCATTCACCTTCTTATGTCAGCCCCTTCGGGACGTGCTACATAAACTTCGAATGACGCACAACAAGGTGCCTGCCGTCCAACATCTGATATTAGCATCGCTCATATCAACCTTCGGGCGAAACGTCGAGTTAGGCACCGCCTTATTCCACAACAAAGCCGGGTTAATCCCGGCTTTGTTGTATCTGACGTTCCCCTCAGTTAGCATCAACCTATTCCTGTCCATTGAGAGTAACGCCTTGAAGCGCTGGTCTGTTTTCCCCCGATCTTTACGTCAATTGGTTACGTTGGCATTTTTGCTTATCCTGCTGCCGTTGTTAGTTTTGGCCTGGCAGGCGTGGCAAAGTCTGAATGCCCTGAGCGCGCAGGCGGCGCTGACGAACCAAACCACGCTGATTGACGCCAGACGCAGCGAAGCGATGACCAATGCCGCGCTGGAGATGGAGCGTAGCTACCGGCAATACTGTGTGCTTGATGACCCAACGCTGGCTAAGGTTTACCAGAGCCAACGTAAACGCTACAGCGACATGCTGGATGCGCATGCGGGCGTGTTGCCGGATACCAAGCTTTATCAGGCACTGCGTCAGGACCTCAACGATCTCGCGCAGTTACAGTGCACCAACAGTGGTCCTGATAGCGTGGCGGCGGCGCGGCTGGACGCTTTCGCCAGTGCCAATACTGAAATGGTACAAGCGACGCGCACGGTCGTCTTTTCTCGTGGGCAGCAGCTACAGCAGGAAATAGCCGAACGTGGGCAGTTCTTTGGCTGGCAGGCGCTGGTGCTGTTTCTTGTCAGCCTGGCGATGGTGTTGCTGTTTACCCGCATGATAATCGGTCCGGTGAAGGGCATAGAAAAAATGATCAATCGTCTGGGGGAAGGGCGCTCGCTGGGCGATAGCGTATTATTTACGGGACCCCGGGAGCTGCGCTCCGTGGGGCAGCGCATTATCTGGCTGAGCGAACGTCTCTCCTGGCTGGAGTCACAACGACATCAGTTTTTACGCCACCTGTCTCATGAGCTGAAAACGCCTCTGGCGAGTATGCGCGAAGGTACCGAGCTGTTAGCCGATCAGGTCGTTGGGCCGTTAACGCCAGAGCAAAAAGAGGTGGTCGGTATTCTCGATGACAGTAGCCGCAACCTGCAAAAACTGATTGAGCAACTGCTCGATTACAACCGCAAGCTGGCGGATGACGAGGTTGAGCTTGAACGTGTGGAAATCGCGCCGCTGGTGGAAAGCGTTGTTTCTGCACATAGCCTGCCCGCTCGCGCCAAAATGATACATACTGATGTTGCGCTTGCGGTGAACGCCTGCCTGGCAGAACCGATGCTATTGATGAGCGTGCTGGACAATCTTTATTCCAATGCGGTGCACTATGGCGCTGAATCCGGTAACATTTGGATCCGCAGCAGTTTGCATGGCTCAATGGTATACATTGATGTAATGAATACCGGCACACCGATTCCAGAAGCAGAACAGACCATGATCTTCGAGCCTTTTTTCCAGGGTAGCCATCAGCGAAAAGGGGCAGTAAAAGGAAGCGGGTTGGGGCTGAGCATTGCCAGAGATTGCATCCGCCGTATGCGGGGCAAACTGTATCTGGTTGATGAGCATGCGCAAAACGTTTGTTTTCGCATAGAACTGCCGCTATCTGCAGCGAAAAATCACTAAAATAAACCTAAGTCTGGTGAGTATGCCATACGTTGTTGTCCGAATGCTTAAACGACATTTTTTCCGTCGCGTCATCCTCGCAAGCCTGCCGTGTCTGGCGCTGGTAGGCTGCGTCCCGAACGCGGTGAATCATATTATCGGCGACCCCTCGCAGGAGAAAATTCCGCCTCATCAACTGGCGGACTACCTTGCAACCGACTGTAGCGATATCTGGTCGCTGTCTGGTCAGCCCACAGAGACCAATCCGCTGTACTGGCTGCGGGCGATGGATTGCGCCAATCGCCTGATGCCGGTACAGGCGCGTAGTGAAGCCAGCACGATGATGCCTGATACCTGGCAGGGGGCTTTCAGGCGCGGGATCCTGCTTGATAACGCCAACATTACGCCGCCTGAAAGGCGGGAGACGGTTACGCGCCTCGACGCATTAAGCCCGCAAATTCCGCAACAGGTACGCCCGCTGTATCAGGTCTGGCGCAGCAGTCAGACGTTGCAGTTGCAACTGGCCGAAGAGCGTATGCGCTACAGCAAGCTTCAGCAGGCATCAGACAGCGATCTTGATACGTTACGTCAGCAGCAACAACACTTGCAGTCTCAGCTCGATCTCACGACCCGCAAGCTGGAGAATCTGACCGATATCGAACGCCAGCTTTCCACGCGCAAACCTGCCGGTAGTTACAACCCTGATGCGCCGCACGGGAACGATAAACTCACCCCACCTGATAACGAGGAAGGCGCAGCGTCGTCTGCCGATGAGGTCACGCCATGATAAGCCGTAAGCCCGCGCATCTGCTGCTGGTGGATGACGATCCCGGCCTGTTGAAATTACTTGGAATGCGCCTGACCAGCGAAGGCTACAGCGTCGTAACCGCAGAAAGCGGGCAGGAAGGGCTACGGGTGCTTAACCGTGAAAAAGTGGATCTGGTTATTAGCGATCTGCGCATGGATGAAATGGACGGCATGCAGCTGTTTACTGAAATCCAGAAAGTGCAGCCGGGAATGCCGGTTATTATCCTCACCGCTCACGGTTCCATCCCCGACGCCGTTGCGGCGACTCAGCAAGGGGTGTTCAGCTTTCTCACTAAGCCGGTCGATAAAGACGCGTTATACCATGCGATCGACGGGGCGTTGGAACAGTCTGCGCCTGCCGCTGATGACAGCTGGCGTGAGTCCATCGTCACCCGCAGCCCACTGATGCTGCGCCTGCTGGAACAGGCGCGCATGGTGGCGCAATCGGACGTAAGCGTATTGATCAACGGCCAAAGCGGAACCGGGAAAGAAGTTTTTGCCCAGGCCATTCACAACGCCAGCCCGCGCAGCCACAAGCCTTTTATTGCCATTAACTGTGGCGCATTGCCGGAACAACTGCTGGAGTCTGAGCTGTTTGGTCATGCGCGCGGCGCTTTTACCGGTGCGGTGAGCAATCGTGAAGGGCTGTTTCAGGCCGCGGAAGGCGGGACGCTGTTTCTCGATGAGATTGGCGATATGCCCGCGCCGTTGCAGGTTAAATTGCTACGTGTATTGCAGGAGCGAAAAGTCAGGCCGCTGGGCAGTAACCGCGATATCGATATTGATGTGCGGATCGTTTCCGCGACCCACCGTGATTTACCCAAAGCGATGGCTCGGGGGGAATTTCGCGAAGATTTGTACTATCGCCTCAACGTGGTGAGCCTGAAGATCCCGGCGCTGGCCGAGCGTACGGAAGATATTCCGCTGCTGGCAAACCATCTGCTGCGCCAGTCTGCTGAACGACACAAACCGTTCGTGCGCGCCTTTTCGACCGATGCCATGAAACGGTTAATGACCGCCAGTTGGCCTGGTAACGTGCGTCAGTTGGTTAACGTGATTGAGCAGTGCGTGGCGTTGACCTCTTCGCCGGTGATCAGCGACGCGCTGGTGGAGCAGGCGCTGGAAGGGGAGAACACCGCGCTGCCGACCTTTGTTGAAGCGCGTAACCAGTTTGAACTCAACTACCTGCGTAAGCTGTTGCAAATTACCAAGGGCAATGTGACCCATGCGGCGCGAATGGCGGGGCGCAACCGCACCGAATTCTACAAGTTGCTCTCTCGCCATGAGCTGGATGCAAACGATTTCAAAGAATAAATCTGCGGATTATGTTAGTTTTATTCGATCAAAAGACAGGCGACCTTTTCAAGGAATAGCATGAAAAAGATTGATGCGATTATTAAACCCTTCAAGCTGGACGACGTCCGCGAAGCGCTGGCTGAAGTCGGCATTACCGGTATGACTGTAACAGAAGTGAAAGGGTTTGGCCGTCAGAAAGGCCATACTGAGCTGTACCGTGGTGCGGAATATATGGTGGATTTTCTGCCGAAGGTAAAAATTGAAATTGTGGTCACCGACGACATCGTCGATACCTGCGTCGACACCATTATTCGTACTGCCCAGACCGGTAAAATCGGTGACGGTAAGATTTTTGTCTTCGACGTGGCACGCGTGATTCGTATTCGCACCGGTGAAGAAGACGACGCGGCAATCTAAGCCGCGCCGTGCTTGCCTGATGGCGCAGCGCCATCAGGCATGAGTAATTACAAGACTTTATGCGGGCCGAAGCATTCGTAATGAATGTTCTCGTTTTTCACGCCCAGACCGATCAGCTGCTTCGCGGCAAACTGCATAAAGCCAACCGGACCGCACAGATAAAACTGCATCGCCGGATCGCTGATTGCGCCTTCCAGTCTGTTCAAATCCATCAGACCAACGCTATCAAACGCACCTTTCGCGCGATCGGCTTCGGTTGGCTCACGATACCAGGTGTGTGCGCTAAAGCGTGGCAGCGTTTTGCCCAGTTCATTCACTTCATCGGCAAAGGCATGTACATCGCCATTTTCTGCCGCGTGGAACCAGTTAACCTGCGCCGTATGATTCGCTTTTGCCAGCGTATCCAGCATCGCCAGCATCGGGGTTTGACCCACGCCTGCTGAAATCAGAGACACTGGGGTATCGGTCGCAACGTCCATAAAGAAATCGCCCGCAGGTGCAGCTAAGTGAACGACGTCGCCCACATTCGCATGGTTGTGCAGCCAGGTGGAAACCTGACCACCGTCTTCACGCTTCACAGCAATACGGTAGCCTTTGCCATCGGGTTTACGGGTCAGTGAGTACTGACGAATTTCCTGATGCGGGAAACCTTCCGGCTTCAGCCAGACGCCCAGGTATTGCCCCGGATGATATTCAGCCACTGCGCCACCGTCGACAGGTTCAAATTCAAAGCTGGTGATAAGCGCACTGCGTGGGGTTTTTGCCACGATGTGGAAAGGACGGGTACCTTCCCAGCCGCCATTTTTATTGGCATTTTCACTGTAGATCTGCGCTTCACGGTTGATGAAAACGTTCGCCAGCACGCCGTATGCTTTGCCCCATGCATCCAGAACTTCCTGGCCTGGGCTGAACATTTCGTCCAGCGTTGCCAGCAAATGGCCACCTACGATGTTGTACTGCTCCGGTTTAATCTGGAAGCTGGTATGCTTCTGCGCGATTTTCTCAACGGCAGGCAACAGCGCCGCCAGGTTCTCGATATTGCTGGCATACGCGGCAATAGCGTTAAACAGCGCTTCTCGCTGATCGCCATTACGCTGGTTACTCATGTTGAAGATTTCTTTCAGCTCTGGGTTATGCGTAAACATGCGATCGTAGAAATGTGCGGTCAGCTTCGGGCCTGTTTCAACCAGCAGGGGAATGGTGGCTTTCACTGTAGCGATGGTTTGTGCGTCAAGCATACGGTCTTCCTTTATCTGAAATTTTAATGATGTATGTCAAATGCATCTTATAAAAAATACCCCTGCATTGTAAATGGTTCTTTGTCACTTTGCGTTGTAAAGGTTACATCGTGAAAAATCTGCATCACAAACCTGAAAAGAAATCCGTTGAAATTCAGCAGACCTTTGTTCTCCAAAGCCTTGCGTGCCGTGAAGGTAATCGTTTGCGTAAAATCCTTTGTCAAGACCTGTTATCGAAGAATGATTCGGTTATACTGTTCGCCGTCGTCCAACGGGACTGCCTTTTTAGGCCGAAATTCTATTGTTAGCTGAGTCAGGAGATGCGGATGTTAAAGCGTGAAATGAACATTGCCGATTATGATGCCGAACTGTGGCAGGCTATGGAGCAGGAAAAAGTACGTCAGGAAGAGCACATCGAACTGATCGCCTCCGAAAACTACACCAGCCCGCGTGTTATGCAGGCGCAGGGTTCTCAGCTGACCAACAAATACGCTGAAGGTTATCCGGGCAAGCGCTACTACGGCGGTTGTGAGTACGTTGATATCGTTGAGCAATTGGCTATCGATCGTGCAAAAGAGCTGTTTGGCGCTGACTACGCTAACGTACAGCCGCACTCCGGCTCTCAGGCTAACTTCGCTGTTTACACCGCTCTGCTGCAACCGGGTGATACCGTTCTGGGCATGAACCTGGCGCAAGGCGGCCACCTGACTCACGGTTCCCCGGTTAACTTCTCTGGCAAGCTGTACAACATCATTCCTTACGGTATTGATGAGTCCGGTAAAATTGACTACGAAGATATGGCTAAGCAGGCCAAAGAGCACAAGCCGAAGATGATCATCGGCGGCTTCTCTGCTTACTCCGGCGTTGTTGACTGGGCAAAAATGCGTGAAATCGCCGACAGCATTGGCGCATACCTGTTCGTTGACATGGCGCACGTTGCGGGCCTGATCGCCGCAGGCGTTTACCCGAACCCGGTTCCACACGCGCACGTAGTGACCACCACCACCCACAAAACCCTGGCGGGTCCGCGCGGCGGCCTGATCCTGGCGAAAGGCGGTGACGAAGAGCTGTACAAAAAGCTGAACTCCGCGGTGTTCCCAAGCGCGCAGGGCGGCCCGCTGATGCACGTGATTGCAGCGAAAGCCGTGGCGCTGAAAGAAGCGATGGAACCTGAGTTTAAGGTTTACCAGCAGCAGGTTGCCAAAAACGCCAAAGCGATGGTGGAAGTGTTCCTGAACCGTGGCTACAAAGTGGTTTCTGGCGGTACTGAAAACCACCTGTTCCTGCTGGATCTGGTTGATAAAAACCTGACCGGTAAAGAAGCTGACGCCGCACTGGGCCGCGCTAACATCACTGTTAACAAAAACAGCGTGCCGAACGATCCGAAGAGCCCGTTTGTGACTTCCGGTATCCGTATCGGTTCTCCGGCTGTGACTCGCCGTGGCTTTAAAGAAGCGGAAGTGAAAGAGCTGGCTGGCTGGATGTGTGACGTTCTGGACAACATCAATGACGAAGCCGTTATCGAGCGCGTCAAAGGTAAGGTTCTGGATATCTGCGCACGCTTCCCGGTTTACGCGTAATTCTGCTTTACGCAAAACGAAAGGCCGCTGATGCGGCCTTTTTTAATGCCTGATAGCGCTGCGATTATCAGGCTGCTATCACAACGACTTCAGCGCCACGCCTTCATCGCACAGTGCTTCCTCGCTTACCACTCGTCCTGAATGAATTAACTTACGCAGTGCGCGCACTTCGCGTCCGTTGTTGAGCGCTACTGCGCCAATTAGCTTCCCATCACGCAGGTGGAACCAGACAGCCTTGCCGTCATCCGGATTGCCACGACATAACCATGTTTGCCCTTGCATATCGCCAACAAATTGCAGATTGTCATTAAATTGGTCGGTCCAGAACCAGCCTGGCTTCTTCTCCGGCAACGGCAGGTTGAGCATTGCGGCAGCGGCAATCTGTGCCTGGTTATTGGCATTTTCCCAGCTTTCTACCCGTTCTAACGAACCGTCGGGCTGGCGCGTTATCGCCACATCACCGGCGGCAAAAATCGCGGGATCGGAGGTGATGCATGCGGAGTCAACGATAATACCGTTAGCCGTCTCCAGCCCCGCTTCGCGAGCCAGCGCATCATTCGCCACGATACCGATGCCATAAACCAGCGCATCGGCCTGTAGTGTCTCGCCGTTTTGCAGGGTAAGCGAGAGAAACTCTCCCGCTTCAGCGTGCTCAATGGCGCTGTTGAGCAGCACCCGCACCCCTGCCTGTCGGTGGCGGTTTAGCAGATAGTCGCGCACCGGAGCAGGGGCGTTGCGACCCATTACCGTTGAGGCCAGCTCCACTAACGTCACCCGACAGCCGCGTTGGATCGCGCTGGCCGCTAATTCCAGGCCAATGGTGCCCGCACCGACAATCACAATCGCCTTGCCCGGCAGCAAGGCACCGCGCAGACGCTCGGCATCTGTGGCGTGACGCAGGGTAAAGCAACGTTCGCCCAGTTTATCCAGTAGCGGCAGCGGTCTGGCGGCGGCCCCGGTCGCCAACAGCAACTGCGACCAGCGGTAGGACTGACCATCGGCGAGCATCAGCGTGCGCGAGGTGCGGTCAATCTGACGCAGCGTGACGCCGAGATGCAGCTGTACGTTGTTCTCCCGCCACCAGTCAGCGTTCAGGATCGGCTGTCGCTGTGGATTTTCGTCCAGCAGCATCGCTTTGGAGAGCGGAGGGCGTTCATAGGGCAGATACGGCTCATCGGAAAACAGATGCAATTCGCCGTTAAATCCTTGCTGACGCAGTGCGACGGCGGCCATTGCCGCAGCCTGACCACCGCCGACGATAGCGATAATTTTATGGCTCATAACGCCTCCTCAGAGATCCAGTCCGGCGGCAACGTGACGAATACCGCGAATGCCCAAACCGGCATCGGCATTGATCATCACGCCACTCAATGTGCGATTGTTGCGCTTTGACGCCAGCATCACATACGGGCCGGTAAAATCCGCTGGCTCAGGAAAAAACTGCAACGGCAAAATGGCGGCGATTTTTTCCGGCGTCAGCGACTGCATAATCGACGTATCGCCCTGGCCCAGCGCCTGTGGGCCGCGCAGATCGGTCGCCATACCGCACGGACCGACGCCGTTGACGCGCACCTTTGGCGCCAGCTCGTAGGCTAACTGGCGAATCAACCCGGTGGCGGCATGTTTAGAGGCGGTATACAACGGACCGCCGCCGCCGGGATACCACGCCGCGTTGGAAAGGGTAAAGATGATGTTGCCTTCGCTGGCGATAAGCGCAGGGGCGCAGGCTTTTGCGCCCAGCAGATAGCCCAGCACGTTGACGTTAAACAGCTCATGAAAGCCGCTCTCCAGCGCGTCTGCTGGCGTATTGACCAGCGAGGCGTTGTGATCCCATATCCCGGCGTTGCCGATCAAACAGTCCAGCGTGCCGTAGCGCGCCAGAATTTGATCCACCGCGCGCTGATAGTCGGCGTAGCAGGTGACGTTGCCTTCTACTGCCAGCACATGTTCGCCAAAACGTTGGCGCAGGCTGGCGACTTTGGCTGGCGAAAGTTCCAGCGTGGCGACCCGCGCGCCTTCCTCAATGAAACGCTCGACCAGCGACAGGCCAAGACCGGAGCCGCCGCCGGTGATAAAGACCACGTTATCGCGTAAATCGCTCATCTCGCGTCCTCTGGAATATCAACGAACACATCGCTACCTTCCACGTACACCGCGTAGGTGGTCAGCGGATCGGTGGCAGGTAAACACAACGCCTTACCGGTTTTCAGGCAGAAACTGGCGGCATGCAGCGGGCATTCCACCGTCGCGTCGTCTTCCAGATAACCTTCCGACATCGAGGCATTACCGTGGCTACAGCGATCGTTAATGGCATAAAACTCGCCGCCAACGTTGAACAGCGCGATGACGGGCGAGGTGTCGAGCCGGAGCGCTTCACCCTCCGGCAAATCCCCTACGGGGCAGGCATAAATACGACTCATCAGAACAATACACTCAGGTTATGGGAGGTGATCACCGCTTGATCCAGCACGATCTCACGCTCCAGTAAGCGCCACTCATCGCCCGGTAAACGGCGCACTTTGTCCATGCGCATGCCGACGTAAAAGGTTTCATCGCGCTCTTTTTGCGCGCGATACAGCAGATAGTTAAGGCGCACGGCGAACACATCCGGCACTTTGGTTTCACTGACCTGGCAGTTGCTGATCAGGTGTCGGGTACGCGACGGCGGCTCCTCTGCCCAGGCCATTCCGGTTTCCAGTCGCGCAATACGGCGTTCAAGCTGATCTTTGTTGTCGTTAAAAATCCAGGTGGTTGGCGGCTGCACTCCTTTGCGACGGTCGCGCGTCTGGGCATTGACCGTTGTGCGCATGGTATAGCGAATGTCGTCATCCAGCTGTGCCAGCCAGTCGCGAAACTGCCAGTCATCCAGCAGGCTGGCTTCATGGTAGAGAAACTGCGTAATGCGGTGATGCAGTTCCAGGGAAACTAAAGCACTCATTTCATCACCTCCTGCTGGTAAGCGGCGGTTTTTTCCTGCACTTCCTGCCAGCTTTCGCTGCTGAGTAAATCAGCCCAGCGCTGATACATGCCGCGGGCGGCGGTTTCTGAGAAGATGTAGTTGGTGATCCCCGGAATGCCGTCTTCACGACGTTTCTCCTGACCTAACCCCATTTCCAGGCACAGTTTGCTATTACGCGCCCGATGCCCCTTCAGCAGTTTTTGAATTTCACACCAGTTTTCCGAGTCGTCCTGCTCAAGGAATCCGGCGGGGCCAAAAGCGCGCGTAGCGCTGTTTTCAAATGCGGCTTTCACTTCATCAGAGGCGGCTTTATCGGTAATACAGAACGCCCACACTTCAACCTGATCAGGACCGCGCGGATGCCAGACGCGCAACGTAGCGGTACCGTTGAGCCAGGAAAGCGTTGGAAAAATATTGTTGTGACCGGCCAGACGCAGAGCACGAACCTTACCCAGACGCTGTTCAGCTTCCGCGTAGGTGTCGCGGTAGTAGCTGGAGACTTCGCCGTCGACCCACACGTTGGCATCCGGCTTTTCGGTAAAGAAGAAGCCGCTGCCGTGCCCGTCCTGGCCGAACTGTAGTGCATCTTTGGCGGTTTCCCACACCGGGCGAGCGGTTTGTCCGTCACCGAGGCGTTTATCGCTACCGTCGTCTTTTGCCCCCAACACCTGCACAGCGGAGGCGTGGCTGAACAATGCGTGATACTGATCGCTGGCAAACTGTTCGGCGGGGAATTTCCAGTTACAGTCGATGGTCCACTTCTGTACGCCGCCGACGATTTCTGTGCCGCCTTCGCGGCGGTCAAGCACACCGTCGAGATACCACGCGATGTCGCCGAGATAATCGCGTAGCGTGGGCGCGGTGGTGTCCCAGTTGCCGAAAATCAGCCCTTTATAGCTCTCTACGCCAGGAACTTCGTTCAGTCCCCAGTGCGATTTGCATAGCCCTTGCGGGTAAGCGCGAGGCTCCAGCGGGATGTCGATCAGCTCGCCATTGATACCGTACGACCAGCCGTGATACGGGCAGGTAAAGGCGCGGGTGTTCCCGCAGTCGGCGTAGCTGACGCGCATCGCCCGGTGGCGGCACTGGTTGAGAAACGCTTTGATGCTGCCATCTTTCTGGCGAACCACCACGACCGCATCCTCGCCCATGTAGGTGTTAAAAAAATCACCGGCTTTGGGGATTTGGCTTTCGTGGGCGAGAAATAGCCAGCAGCGCCCGAAGATGCGCTCCAACTCCAGTTGGTAAATTTCTGGGTCAGTATAAATCCGTGGGGTTACACGACCGTTTTGCGTGTCGATCAGTTGGTAGATGTCTAAATTTGAGGGTGTGGTCATATTTTTTAATCCTGAAAGATAAGATGTATTGACCTTCTATTTTTGTGCCATAAGGATGTTGCTGGTTAGTTATCAATCTGTGAAATAGTAAATTTCTACCAGTTGAGACATTTTTTCGATAACAAGGAGAAAGGCATGGAACTTAGGCACTTACGCTATTTTGTGGCGGTGGCGCAGGCGCTGAATTTCACCCGGGCGGCAGAAAAGCTGCATACCTCTCAGCCGTCGTTAAGCAGCCAGATCCGCGATCTGGAAACCTGCGTGGGCGTTCCGTTACTGGTGCGGGATAAGCGAAAAGTTGCGCTGACGGCGGCGGGGGAGTGCTTTTTACAGGACGCGCTGGCGATCCTTGAGAAGGCGGAAAATGCCAAAGTTCGCGCCCGTAAAACGGGGCAGGAAGATAATCATTTCGCTATTGGTTTTGTCCCTTCCGCTGAGGTGAATTTGCTCCCGAAGGTGCTACCCTTATTTCGTTTAAAACAACCGGATACGCACATTGAGCTGGTAAGCCTGATAACCACCGAACAGGAAGAAAGGATCCTCAACGGAGAACTGGACGTGGGCTTAATGCGTCACCCGGTGTACAGCCCGGAGCTGGATTATCTGGAGCTGATTCATGAGCCGCTGGTCGTGGTGTTACCGGTGAATCATCCGTTAGCCAATGAGCAAGCGATCTCCGCAGAACAGTTACACGGCGTAAATTTTGTCAGTACCGATCCCGCTTATTCCGGGGCGCTAGCGATGATTGTCAAAAACTGGTTTCAGCAGCAGGAAAGCCAGCCCAATATTGTGCAGGTAGCGACCAATATTCTGGTGACCATGAATCTGGTCGGCATGGGGCTGGGGGTGACTTTGATACCCGGTTATATGAATAATTTTAATACCGGGCAGGTGGTTTTTCGGCCTATTGTTGGCGATGTTCCGACCATTGCCCTGCTGATGGCGTGGAAAAAAGGGCCAATCAAACCGGCATTGACCGATTTTATCGCCACTGTGCATGAACGTTTAGCCGTGAGCCTGGCGGAGTAATGACTACAGCTCGCTAAGCTGTGATTCGACATAAAGATAGCCAATTCCCATGAGTTGCTGAGGGCGATTAAGCTGACCGAAGCTTATCTGAGTTGCTCTGGCACGCGGGTTATCGCCGTGATCGAACGGATTAAACCCGGTTTGCTGTACCAGCGTATTGAGCCAGCTATCGCCAAATGCACAGCTACGACCATACAACCATATTTGATTAATGTTCAGTATATTCAAAAAATTATAAAGACTCAGGCCGATGGCGCTGGCGGCATGTTCGGCCCAGGCCTGAATGCGAACATCTCCGTGTTGCCAGGCAGTAATAAGCTGGTCGGTGGTGAGCGTTTCCGGGTCGTAAAGGGATGTCGGCTGCGATTTCATCCACACGCGGGCCTGCTTTTTCAACGCGCTCAATGACGCCACTGTTTCCAGACAGCCATAACGGCCACAGTCACAGGCGATCCCATCGGGATGAATGATGGTATGTCCAATCTGACCGCTGCCATACAGACTCCCGCGCCAGATGTTATCGTTAATCACAAACGATGAGCCAATACCGTAATCAACGTTAATCACGCAAAAATCACCGTTAGCCGCCGGGTTTTGCCATTTTTCCGCCAGCGCCAGCATCACGCAGTCATTATCCAGCCGGACCTGTACGCCGAGCATCTCCTCCAGCAGATATTTTATTTCCACCGGTGTTTTCCACGGCGCCTGAGGCATGGTTTTTGATGCGCCGGTTATCGGATCAACCTGACCGTGAACGCCAAGCGCCAGATTAATCGTGACCTCGGGAAATTGTCGACGATATTCCCGCCAGTGCGCCGCCAATGCTGTCAGCAGCGCTTTTGGCGATTCGGGGTTGATGACTTCATGCTGCCAGTCGCCGACGGCAACCAGCCGAGCATCCGCCAGTTGACTGGTGATGCTGGTGGGGGTGACGTTGATACACAGCGTCCAGGCACCTTTTTCTGGCAAATGATAGCTGCCACTGCTCAAACCGCGCTGGCTTAAAGTTTCTCGTGAATGGCTGATTCTTCCTTCATCCATCAGTTCTTCGAGGATATTGCTAACCGCCGGGATCGACAGGCTGGTGAGCTGCGCCAGCTGTGACTTGCTGAGCTGCTTTTCTCGCCACAGATGTGACAAAAAAATCTGTTTATTCGCCTGACGTACCCTGGCGTTGTTGAACCCCGAACGCTGCATTCACTTAACTCCCTTAACTATATTGCGTGAGCATTGCGCATTTTAACGCCACTTAACTGCCGCAGAATAGCATCAAGTTGAATTTTTACTTTTGTTTATTAAGTGGAGCGCGGCATGTACGGTTCAGTAAAAGTTTGGCAGGAAACGATCACCCTCCCCACGTGGACAGCGGGTGAAGAAGACGCCAACCCAATGTTTCTGGAAAAGCGAGTTTATCAGGGGTCTTCAGGAGCGGTTTATCCCTATGGCGTGATTGATACGCTGACCGGCAAACGTGAAATGCGCGACTATCAGGCGGTATGGATGGAGAATGACTTCATTCGCATCATGCTGCTGCCGGAGTTAGGCGGACGCATTCATCGAGCGTATGACAAAGTGCAGCAGCGCGACTTCGTCTACTACAACGAAGTGGTAAAACCTGCGCTGGTCGGTCTGCTTGGGCCGTGGATCTCTGGCGGCATTGAGTTTAACTGGCCGCAACATCATCGCCCGACCACCTTTATGCCGGTGGATTTTACGCAACAGCAGGGTGAGCAGGGCGAATACACCGTCTGGATGGGCGAGGTAGAGCCCATGCGTGGTTTACAGGTCATGACCGGATTCACGCTGTATCCGGATCGCGCGTTGATCGAGATAACCGGGAAGGTTTTTAACGGTAACGCTACCCCGCGCCACTTCTTATGGTGGGCGAATCCGGCGGTGAAGGGCGGCGACGATCACCAAAGCGTGTTTCCACCGGATGTGACGGCGGTATTCGACCACGGTAAGCGCGATGTCTCTGCATTTCCCATCGCCACCGGCACATACTACAAAGTGGACTATTCGGCTGGCGTGGATATCTCGCGCTACAAAAACGTACCAGTGCCGACCTCCTATATGGCTGAAAAATCTGATTATGATTTTGTTGGTGCCTGGCATCACGGCGAGCGCGGTGGGTTGCTGCATGTGGCCGATCACCACGTTTCGCCAGGGAAAAAACAGTGGACTTGGGGTTATGGCGACTTTGGCGTTGCCTGGGATCGTAATCTCACTGATGACAACGGTCCGTATATCGAACTTATGACCGGGGTCTTTACCGATAACCAGCCGGATTTCACCTGGCTTGCGCCGTACGAAGAGAAAGTCTTCGTGCAAAACTTCCTGCCTTACAGCGAACTGGGTATGGTGCAAAACGCCAGCACGCAGTTGGCGCTTCGTCTGGTGCGTGAGAGTCGCCAGCTTTCTGTGGGCATTTATGCGATTGCGCCGTTACGCGATGTTCAGGTTACGCTTGCCGCACACGGGCAGCCATTCTATGAAAATACACTCACTCTGGAGCCGGGACAGAGCTGGCTGGCTGATGTGTCAGACAATGGCCATACCCGGGTGACAATGACCGTCACTAACGCCGATGGTGCTACGCTTTTGCAGTACGAAGAGCACATCGCGCAAGAGTTACCGCTGCCTTCGGCGGCCGTCGCGCCAGCACAGCCAGAAGCACTCTCTAATACCGATGAACTCTATTTTATTGGTCAGCATCTGGAGCAGTACAACCATGCCAGCCGCTATGCTGAAGATTATTATCGCCGCGCGCTGGATGTTGATCCGCTGGATTACCGCAATAATGTGGCCATGGGGACGCTGGCGCTAAACCGCGCGGACTGGGCGCTGGCGGCGCATTGTGCGGGTCAGGCGCTGGAACGGGCGCATAAGCTCAATAAAAATCCGCGTGATGGCGAGGCGAGCATGCTGCTGGCCGCCGCACAGGAACGTCAGGGCGACGATGACAGTGCTTGGGATCATTATTATAAGGCCAGTTGGAGCGGCAACTGTCGGGATGCGGCTTTCTGGTCGTTAGCGCGTCTGGCGATGAAGCGTCAGGACTACGTTGGCGCGTTGGAAAAGGTCGAGCAGAGCCTGCGCTTTAACGGCAGTAATAACCTGGCGATGGGACTGAAAGCGCTGGCGCTGGCAAAACTTGATCGCATTCCGCAAGCCCTGGACTACATTCGCCAACAGCTGGTTGATTATCCTCTGAGCTACACCCTGCACTATGCGCGCTGGGCCATCTGTCAGGACGAGGCGACGGCGCAAGCGCTGATCTCGATTACCGGGCGGCGCGGTACCAACGCGTGTGAACTGGCAGGCTGGCTGATCTCATTGGGGCAAAAGGATGCTGCCCGTGGCGTGCTGGAACTGCTCGACAGCCAGGAAACGCTGCCTATGCTGTGGCGCGCCTCGCTAAGTGACAACCCACAACCCTTCATCAAACGTGCCCGCGAATGCCTGCAAAACCGCGTTCGTTTCCCCAATACGCTGGATGAAGTGCAGATGCTGCAAACCCTCGAACAGAGCGCTTTTGCCCGCTATTTACTTGGCTGTTTCTGGTACAGCAAACGGCGTTATGCCGAAGCGGTATCCTGCTGGCAGTTTACCCTTGCGCAGGAAGCGGATTTCGCTCCGGTGCACCGCTTACTGGGGATCTATGCCTGGAACAAACTGCATGATGCGCAGCAGGCGATGCAGTATCTGTCGCAGGCCGTGGCACTGGAGCCGCAAAATGCCCGTTTCCTGTTTGAACTCGACTATCTCAAGAAGCTGATGGCGCAACCGGCTGAGCTGCGCCTGCAGCGACTGGAAGCCAGCAAAGAGATTGTCTTCCATCGTGACGATCTGACGGTGGAACTGCTCAGTCTGTGGAATGGATTAGGGCGTTACGACGATGCCGCAGCAGTATTACGTGAGCGCGTGTTCCATCCGTGGGAAGGTGGTGAAGGCAAAGCCACAGGGCAATATCTGCTGAATCAGATGCATCGTGCGCTGGCTGCCATTCAGTCCGGCGACCCGCAAACCGCCATCGCGCAGTTGCAACAGGCGTTGCACTACCCGCAAAACCTCGGGGAGGGGCGTTTACCCGGACAAACGGATAACGATATCTGGTATTTACTGGGACATTGCGCGCAGCAGCAGGGGTGTTTTGATGAATCCCAGCGTTACTTCTCCCGTGCGACGCGCGGCGGTAGCACACTGGATGCCGGCCGTTACTACAACGACCAGCCTGTGGATTATCTCTTCTGGCAGGGTATGGCGCAGAGAAAACTTGGCGATGATGCTCAGGCGAACGCTCTGTTTAATAGCTTCCTGCAATGGGTTGAATCGCATCGCGACAATGTCCCGGATGTCGATTTCTTTGCCGTATCGCTACCCGATCTGGTGGTACTGGATACCTCAGCACAAGCAAAACACCAGCAACACTGCCTGTTTATCAGTGTGCTCGGGCATCTGGGGTTGGGAAATAGTGCTGCTTGCCAGCGCGATCTTGACGCACTCCTGCAGCTCAATCCGGCGCATGACAAGGCATTACTGCTGCGTCACGCCATTAACGTAAGGCTTTTCCAGTAACACCCGAAATGGGTGGGGGCAACCTCACCCGAAACCTACTGTCCCCTGCGTTTCCCTGAAAGAGGAATCATAATGAATAACGCGCAGACACATTTAAAGATTGGTTACGTCTGGACTATCTGCCTGGTTGCGGCCTGCGGTGGTTTACTGTTTGGCTATGACTGGGTGGTGATCGGTGGGGCAAAACCCTTCTATGAAGCCTATTTCTCGATTACCGATCCGGCGCAATCCGGCTGGGCGATGAGTTCGGCTTTGGTCGGTTGTATCTTTGGCGCGCTGATTTCCGGATGGTGCGCCGATAAGTTTGGCCGAAAGATGCCGCTGATTCTCTCGGCGATCCTCTTTAGCGCTTCCGCCTGGGGAACTGCCGTCGCCAGTAATTTCGACATGTTTATTGTTTATCGCATCGTTGGAGGCGTGGGGATTGGTCTGGCGTCTGCGCTAAGCCCGTTGTATATCGCCGAGGTTAGTCCGGCTGAAAAGCGTGGGCGCTTTGTTGCCGTTAACCAGCTCACTATCGTGATTGGCGTACTGGCGGCGCAGCTTATCAACCTGATGATTGCCGAACCTGTAGCCTCAGGCGCTACGCAGCAGGCGATTGTGGAAAGCTGGAACGGTCAGACGGGCTGGCGTTGGATGTTTGGCGCTGAATTAGTGCCCGCGATAATTTTCCTGGTACTGATGTTCTTTGTACCTGAATCGCCGCGCTGGCTGGTGAAAGCAGGCAAAGCCGATCGTGCGCGTACCATGCTGCAGCGCATTGGTTCGGCGGAATATGCTGGTCAAACGCTGAAAGAGATTGAACATACGTTGCAAAAAGATAATCACAAGGTCGCGTGGTCAACGCTGTTACAACCGCAGATCAAACCGATCGTGATTATTGGAATGGTGCTGGCAGTGTTCCAGCAGTGGTGTGGGATCAACGTTATTTTCAACTATGCGCAGGAGATCTTCGCCTCTGCCGGATTCGACATCAACGGTACGTTAAAATCGATCGTGGCGACAGGGATCATCAATCTGGTCTTTACCCTTGCCGCTCTGCCGTTAGTAGACAAAATTGGTCGCCGTAAACTGATGTTGTTCGGGGCGTCAGGACTAACGGTTATCTATATGCTGATTGCCGGGGCGTACGGGTTGGGCATTATGGGCTGGCCGGTTCTGGTTCTGGTGCTGGCGGCGATCGCTATTTATGCCCTGACGCTGGCCCCGGTGACCTGGGTGCTGCTGTCTGAAATTTTCCCTAACCGCGTCCGCGGGCTGGCGATGTCGCTCGGTACGCTAGCGCTGTGGATTGCCTGCTTCCTGCTGACCTATACTTTCCCGCTGCTCAATGCGAGTCTGGGCGCGTCGGGAAGCTTCCTGTTGTACGGTGTGATTTGCGCGATGGGATTCATGTATGTTCTGCGTAATGTACCTGAAACCAAAGGCGTGACGCTGGAAGCGCTGGAAGAGCAGCTGGCGGCGCAGCATACGAAAGTTGGCGCATCAGCCCAACAACGAAGCGCTCGCTAATGGATGGTCTGCTGATGCTACAAAACGCACATCTGCGGATGTGCGTAGATCCGCAGGGCGGTTCGCTATTAAGTCTGGTTTCGTTACAACATCAACAGGCAATTTTACGCGAAGGTCATGGTCAGCAGCCCGGTGATTGCGGCTTGTTCCCGATGCTGCCGGTCGCGAATCGGGTGGCGGGAAATCGTTTTATGCTGCGCGGTGAAGAGGTGGTGTTACCTCAACATGGCGCAGATGACACCTTTTTCCTGCACGGTGACGGCTGGCTGCAACGCTGGCAGGTTATCACCGTGACCCAAAGCGGTTGTTTGCTGCAGTTGCGCAGTTGGCATCCCTGTGGCTATGACTATACGGCGCAACTTTGCTATCAACTGGAAACCTCAAGCCTGCACGTCTCGTTGACGCTCACCCATTGCGGTGAACAGCCGATGATTTATGGCTGTGGGTTCCATCCGTTTTTCGCTTTTGATAAGCACAGCACGGCGCAATTCACCACCGGCGGCTACTGGCCGGAGGGGGAACAGCATCTGCCGCTGGAATGGCAACGTGAAATCCCTCCAGCGGCGGATTTCATGTACGCGCAATACGGCGAGGATAGCTGGCTGAACGTTGGATATTCTGGCTGGAGCGGGCGGGCCGTTATTCAGCGAGATGTGATGAAAGTCACGATTTTAGCGCAAACTCCATGGTTGATGCTGTTCAGAATGTCGGGTGAGGAGTTCTTGTGCCTGGAGCCGCAAACGCATCCGGTGAATGCCCACCACATGCAGGGGCAGCCGGGATTGCAGGTTTTAGCGCAGGGAGAACGCTGCCATTTTGCGATGCAGATTTGCGTCGAATAGGGCAAAATCATGTTATCTGCCTGTTAATACTCTCTTGCGCCAGCCTGCGTTTGTCGCCAGACTATCGCCTCCAAACGGGAGGGATTCATGGCTTTGCATTCCACGCGCTGGCTGGCGCTCGGTTATTTCACCTACTTCTTTAGCTACGGTATTTTTCTGCCTTTCTGGAGCGTCTGGCTCGAAGGGCTGGGGCTGACGCCGGAAACCATCGGTTTACTGCTGGGCGCGGGGCTGATTGCCCGTTTTCTCGGCAGTTTGCTGATTGCGCCGCGCGTAAGCGATCCCTCTCGTCTGATCTCCGCTTTACGTATTCTTGCCCTGTTGACGCTGGTGTTTGCGCTGGCCTTCTGGGCGGGCACCAACGTGGCGTGGCTGATGGTGGTGATGGTCGGCTTTAACCTGTTTTTCTCGCCGCTGGTGCCGTTGACCGACGCGCTGGCCAACACCTGGCAAAAACAGATAACCATGGACTACGGTCGGGTAAGACTGTGGGGATCCGTTGCCTTTGTGATTGGCTCCGCGCTGACCGGTAAGCTGGTGAGCCTGTTTGACTATCGGGTGATCCTGGTCCTGCTGTCGCTTGGCGTCGCGTCGATGCTATTGGGGATGATGATCCGCCCGAGCGTGCAGCCAGCGGGGGAAAACCGTCAGCAGGAGAGCGCGGGATGGCCCGCCTGGCGTGCGTTGATAACCCAAAGCTGGCGTTTTCTTGCCTGTGTGAGTCTGTTGCAAGGTGCGCATGCCGCTTATTACGGGTTCAGCGCCATCTACTGGCAGTCTGCCGGATATTCCGCTTCGGCGGTGGGCTATTTATGGTCATTAGGCGTGGTGGCGGAAGTGATTATTTTTGCGCTCAGTCACAAGCTGTTCCGCCGCTTTAGCGCGCGGGATTTGCTGCTGCTTTCCGCCGTTTGCGGCGTGGCACGTTGGGGGTTGATGGGCTGGAGCACTGAGCTACCGTGGCTGATTGTGGTGCAAATCCTCCATTGCGGAACCTTTACCGTCTGCCACCTGGCGGCAATGCGCTATATCGCGACGCGCCAGGGCAGCGAAGTGATACGTTTGCAGGCGGTGTATTCTGCGGTGGCGATGGGCGGCAGCATCGCCATCATGACCGTATTCGCAGGCTACCTGTACCAGAATCTGGGCAACGGCGTATTCTGGGTGATGGCGCTGGTGGCGCTACCGGCAATCTTTCTGCGCCCGAAGGTGGTGGCGCAGCCTGCAACGTTATGATTCGAGAATTTTGCGGATCTGCTGCTGCTGATGCGGCGTAAGTGCCAGATCCGCATGAATCAACGGCGGTGAAAACAGCGGCAGCGGCGTGGTATACGGCGTAATAATCAACGTGACTCCGCGCGGCGTACCCTGTTTTTGAAAGTCCTGCATCGGCATATGTTTTACGTTGAGCGGCAGCAGCGTCAGTTCGCGTAGCTGTTGCTCAATATGCGCTTCAAGTTGTTCATTGTTGCCGGTCAGCAGGATAATCTGCTTCTCGTGCAAATCCTTCTCCTGCATCAGCCAGGCACCGAAAATAACGGCGACCAGCCCGATCTCTTCTTCTGAAAACTGCACATCGTACTCCGCTTCGAAGCCATGTATCGCCTCGCGGGTAGTACGAACCAGACGGGGATAAAGTCGGCTGAACTCCTCCGGCAGCGTGTTATCAATGCCAATGGCAAACACGCTGCGGTTAAGCGCCTGGGCAAGGTGAATATACAGCTGATCGTTCAGTCCTTGCTCATCGCTGAAGCGCACATTGCCATACTCGCGAAAACGCAGCACCAGCCGTGCAATAGCAAGGCGCAGGCGACGATCCTGCTGGTGGTTATCGCGCACAGGGTCGGGGATACGGAGCATTGAGAACAGCAACGCCATAAACAGCGATTCGCCCGGCGGCGCACTCTGCATGACGTGGCGCTGCCAGTGGCGGCCAATTTCCTCAGCGAGCGGATACTCTGCGCAGGATTGCGCCCAGCGTTGCTGGAGCGGATTAAATTCCGGGGTGACTCCCGCGTGATGCTGTAGCAGACAATACTGTAAATACAGGCGCAGGAACTGGATGTCACGGTACTCAAACGGCTTCTGCAAGCGCCGGGAGCACAGATTAATGAGCGCATGCAGATTGGTGTCGTCATACAGCGTACGCGCGATACCTTGTTGTTTCAGCGCCATTTTTAATGCGGGTGTGAAATGCTGGGCGATGAAAGTCGGGCAGATCCGCAGACCGCGGCGTAGCCACTGCAACAGACACAGGCGCTGATTTAGCGGGGTCCCTTCGATCGTATAGCCGCCATTCAGCGCGGTGGTAATCGCGAGCCGGTGATAGCGCTGGATTTCGAGTCCTGCGCCAATAATATCTTCCTCAACAGTGGCATCATCAACGCCATTGAGGCTACTGAAGGTTTGAGCTGTAGCGATTTGCCCTGGCAGGAAAAGCGTCAGCAGCACCTGGCAACGGCGCTGGGGAGCGGAAAGTACAGATGGTGGAGCAAGCGTTGACATCATCTGCAGGATCTCCCGTAAGTATGTTTGATAAGAATAGCTAAAGTTTGCTCATAGATTTGGAGAATGGAATGCTTTCCACCAGGAATGCTGGAGAGCGTCACAGAATTTTTAACGTGCGGAACAGATAGCAGGAGTGGAACGCAGCGCGTTAACTGGCTTTTTCACTGTTTTATCTTCTATTGAGACATAAAAAAACCCGCCTGAGGGTGACGGGTTGAGAAGACGAGTGGAAATGCGCGGTCTGGTGTTACTGCTCGCGGCTCAGCGTTAATCCCACATCACCGCCAGGATGTACAGACAATAGCGTCTCTTTTGAGTAACCGCTTTCGCTCATCAGACAGGCGCAGGCGGCGTCAAAGATAGCCAGGACCAGTAAAATTGAGGTGGTGGCCAACATGTTCAGCGGGTCGGCCTCACGCTGGACGCCGGTGGAAATCACCAGCCTCGACGCTTTAGCAATGGCTGAGTCGGCGTTTTCAGTCACGCTCAGGATGGGCACATTTCTCGCAGCCAGCCCGGGCAGCAGTCGGGTGAGTTCATCCGAATTTCCCCCGCGTGATAGCATAATGACCAGGTCGTCGGCGCGTAAAAAACCGAGATCGCCATGCGCCGCATCCGTCGCGTTGAGGTAAATCGCCGGACGTTCCACGCAGGCGAGCATGTGCGCGACTTTACGCGCCGCAATACCGGATGTACCGACGCCAGTGACGACGATTTTCCCCTGGCAACCGCGCAGCTCCGCCATTAGCGACTGCCAGACCGGTTCAGTCAGATGCTGTCCCAGACCTGCGAGGGCATCGCTATAGAGCTGAAATACGCCGGTGGCCTGAGACCAGGAGTCACTCATGCGTCCTCCTGCATCAGTTGGCGGTATTTCATATGATCCTGATACATCTCGTGGAATACCCGATATTTGCGATCGTAGTACTGCTTAATGCGATTGGTCTGCGGGGTCACCGTTTTACCAATCCGGCTCATTGCCGACATCGCTTCCGGGAACGTGTCGAACACGCCTGCAGCGATAGTCCCCATCATGGCGCCGCCCAGCAGCATGGCTTCGCTCTCTTCAGGCAGCAGCATGGCGCAACCGGTGGCGTTGGCATGCTCCTGAACGAAGATCGGGTTTTTCGTCCCGCCGCCGCTGGCCATAATCGTATCGATGGTGTAGCCGCTTTGGTTCATCGTTTCAATGATATGGCGCGTTCCCAGCGCAATGGCCTGGATGGTTGCGAGGTACTGGAGCGCCATATCTTCCGGCGTGCGGGACAGCTTCAGTCCGGTGATTGCTCCCGTGAGCGTGGGGTTAGCGCGCGGCGAGCGGTTGCCGTGGAAATAGGGCAGGATGTGCATGTCACGGGTCAAAAAGGCGATATCTTCCGGCTCACCAGCCATTTTGCGCAGCAGCGCATTCAGCACTTCATAAATGGTTTGCCCCTGAGACTTAGCCTGCGTCAGCAGGGTTTCGTAACACGGGTGCGACTGAATAACGTGGTCGATTAACGCCCCGGTTGCTGACTGCCCGCCTTCATTGAGCCAGTATTCCGGCAGTACGGCTGAGTAGTAAGGGCCCCAGACGCCGCCGATAAAACGCGGCTCTTTGGAAATTGCCATGTGTCCGGTGGAGGTGCCACCAATTAGCGCGACACGACGGTCAAAATCCGCCACCTCGCCGGAAACACCGCTTGCGCCGAGCGTACCGAGTGTACCGGCGTGGGCATCGATTATCGAGACGCTGACCGCGGTCCCCGGAATCAGTCCCATTTCGCTGGCGGCGCGCGCGGACAGCCCGTGACCGAGCGGTTCGCCCATGGTTTTCACGTAGCGACCAATTTTGGCAGCATCATGTTCCAGCAGGTCTTCCAGCCCAATCTGGCGGAAATAGCTGGCATCCCATTTGTCTTCATGGCCCATATAGGTCCATTTACACACTGTCGAACACAATGAGCGTGTGTCATCGCCTGTTGCGCGCCAGGTCAGAAAATCGGGCAGGTCAAAGTAGTAACCCGCATTGGCCCAGGTATTGGGCATATGCTGCTTCAGCCACAGCAGCTTGGGCGTTTGCATTTCCGGGGAGATAATGCCGCCAACGTAGTCCAGCACCCGATGATGCAGGGCGTTAATGCGTTCAGCCTGGGTAATGGCGCGGTGATCCATCCACACAATGATGTTCTGTTCGCTGCGCCCGGACGGGCTGATGGTCAGCGGTTTACCTTCTTTATCCAGCACCACCAGTGAGCAGGTAGCGTCAAAGCCCAGACCTTTCACCTGGATTGGGTTGATATCTGACTGGTTAATCGCATCGCGAACCGCGTTACACACCGCCTGCCAGATGTTATCGGAAGACTGCTCAACAAAATCGGCCTGCGGGCGGTAAATCTCGATAGCCCGACTGGCCTGGCCGACCATTCTGCCGTTGAGATCAAACACGCCGGCACGGGCGCTTCCGGTTCCGACATCCACACCAATAAAGTAACTTGCCATAATTTTTTCTCCTGAAATCAGGCTTTACGATTCTGTAATGCGATAAAGAGGATCAGCACCGCGCCCCACAGCGCCATCGTCAGATAGCTGCTCACCCCCAGCAAGTTAAGGCCGCTTTCCAGCATTTGCAGCACAATCAGCGCCAGTACCAGGCCGATAATGCGCCCGAAACCGCCATCCGGGTTGATGCCGCCGAGGACGGAGGCAAGGATGGTGACCAGCAGGTAGGACTCACCGTATCCGGCTTTTGCCGAGTTGAATTTTGCCATCATCAGAATGGCGGCGACCCAGCCGAGCAGGGCAGAAATCACGTACACGGAAATTTGTACCCGGACGGTATTTACGCCGCTGTAGCGGGTAGCCTGTTCATTGGAACCCACGAGATACAGACTGCGCCCAAGCGTGGTGTGCTCCAGCAGTACCCACAGCAGGATTGCCACCAGGAAAAAGAGCAGCAGCGCTACCGGAATACCGGCAATCGTGGCGTTACCAAGATATTGAATGGCGGTCGGGAAACCGGAAATCACCGTCCCATTGGAAAGCAGAATATTCAGCCCGGAGATAAGCGTCATCGTGCCGAGCGTGGCGAGAATCGGCGAAACCCCGACCCAGGCAATCAGCGCGCCGTTGAGCGTACCGATTGCGACCGCCACGGCAGCGCCTGCCAGCAGCGCCAGCACCAGAAACAGCGGGTTATCCGGATGGGTGACGATAATCGCCGCCATTACCAGCGAGCAGGCATTCGCTCCTGCAATTATCGACAGGTTTATGCCGCCGGTCAGCATGGTCATGCCCATCCCGAGGGCCAGCATGCCAAGGATCGGCAGTTGCGAGCCAATCGACTGGAAGTTAGCGACGCTGAAAAAACGGCTGCCGAGCAGGGCCGAGAAGACCAGGGCGACGACCACAATAATGACGCATTGCAGACGAATGATGGCATCACCGGGTAAAAATCTGGCGATTGTTTTCATCTCAAAGCTCCCTTGCCAGTTTGCGTTTTTCGTTCCAGGCCGTGGCGCTAATGCTGACCAGGATAATGGCGCCGCTGAACACGGTGTGCCAGTAAGAGGAGACGCTGAGCAGCGTCAGGCCATTTTGTAAGAAGGCCAGCAGGACCACGCCGAGCAGGGTTCCGGTTAATGTTCCGCGTCCGCCGCTCATGCTGGTTCCGCCGAGCACGACCGCCGCCAGCACCGTCAACTCAAAGCCGAGCAGCGAATTGGGCGCAACTGACTGGGTGATTTGCGCCTGAACCACGGCGGCAACGCCTGCCAGAATACCCATGTAGCCATACACGTAGAAATGCAGCTTCAGCAGATTCAGCCCCAGGCGCGAAGCCGCATCACGATTACCGCCCATGGCGTAAACCTGACGGCCAAGACGGGTATAGTTCATCAGCACGGCGGTAAAGATGATCACAGCCGCCAGGCACAGCAGAGGCAGTGTCAAGCCGTAGTCGTAGCCATCCGCCGCGGTGAACGAGAACCAATTGATGCCGTTCATAAACCAGTCTGGAAAGCCGTACAGCCAGGTGCCTTTGGTGGCGTACACCAGCAGACCGTAGTAAACGTTCAAAGTGGCGATGGTAATGATGATGGCCGGAACGCGCAGCCAGTAGACCAGGAAGCCATTAATAAGTCCCAGCAGCAGACCCACCGCAATCGCGATGATTAACGCCAGCGCGAAGTTGCCGCCGTGGCCGATAACCCAACTGGCCATCGCATACTGGGCTATCGCGGTCATCGCCGGAAATGAGATGTCGATCCCGCCGGAAATCAGTACCACAAACAGCCCGCAGGCAAGGATGCCGAGAATCGCATAGCTGGTAGCCACATCCGTCAGGTTCCCCAAAGACAAGAACTCATCGGTGCTGATGCTCAGCCCAACGGCAAGGGCCACAACCAGCAGGCCCAGCCAAAACTCATGTTGCCCGATTAAACGGGAGAGATGCATCTTATTCATTGATTACCTCGACCACTTCAGCAATCTCCTCTTCACGGCACTGATGAGGATTAAATTCCGCCACCAGCCTGCCGCGACGCATCACCAGCACGCGGTGGCTGTTGTAATACGCTTCCGGGATTTCATCGCAAATCATCAGCACCGCCATACCCTGTTCCGCCAGATCGCGGGCTATCTGGTAAATACCCTCTTTGTTGGCGATATCTACGCCCACGGTAGGGGAGTCGAGGATCAGGATGCGGGGATTAGTCGCCACCCATTTGGCAATGGCGATACGCTGGGCATTACCGCCGGAAAGGGTTTTAACCGGCAGGTGTGGATCGGACACTTTGATATTCAGCTCGCGGATCAAGTCGGCGACCAGCTTTTGCGCTTTACGGTGATCGAGCAGGCCGCTGCCGGTATGCAGTTGATCAAACACCGTGACGATGGTGTTGTCGTAGATCGACTGCTCCATGATCAGCCCCTGCGTCAGGCGATCTTCTGAGACGTAGCCGATCCCATGTTTAATGGCATCATGGTTATTGCGAAGAGTGACCGGCTGGCCGTTAATGCGAATCTCACCGCTTTCTGGGTGCGTCATGCCAAACAGGCTCAGACAAAGTTCGGTGCGTCCGGCGCCCAGCAGGCCCACAATGGAGACAATCTCGCCGCCGTGCAGCGACAGATTAATGTTTTGGTATTTGCCTCTGCGGCTGAGGTTGCGCAGCTCCAGCAGGGGCTCTTGCTCAATAGCGGGTCTTTCCGGCAGCGGGCTATAGTGGAAGCGTTGTCCGGTCATCAGGAAAGCCAGCTCGTGGCTGTCGAGTTCGCTGGCAGGATAAGTGCCCACCAGTTTGCCGTCGCGCATCACGCTGATGCGGTCAGCCACTTCCATCACTTCATCCAGACGGTGGCTGACAAACACTACACAAATTCCGGCAGCTTTTAGTTCGTTAACGACCCGTAGCAGGCCATTAACCTCCTGACGGGTTAGTGAGGCGGTGGGCTCGTCCATAATCACCAGACGCGCGTCGGCGGCAATCGCCCGGCAAATGGCGACCAGTTGTCGGTCGGCAATCGAGAGTTTTTCAACCTTTTTATCGGGATCGATGTTCACACCGATGCGTTTCATGGCTGCCAGCGCCTGCTGCTTCATGGCGCCACGACGTACCCAGATATCGCCACCGGGCAGATAGCGGTTGACCGCGATATTCTCCGCGACGCTAAAGTTAGGGAACAACGACAGGTCCTGATAAATAACCTGAATGCCATAATGGGAAGAGAGCTGCGGCGTCAGGTGATGGAACAATTTGCCATCGAGTAAAATCTGCGCGCCTTTTTCCGGATGATAAACTCCGGAGATCACTTTAATAATGGTACTTTTACCACAGCCGTTTTGACCCGCCAGACAGTGAACTTCGCCTTTTCTCAGCGTCAGATTCACGTTATCCAGCGCCAGCACGCCCGGGAATTGTTTGCTGATATTCTCAAGAGTGATAAATGCGGTGGTGTCTGCCATGGACAATACCCCTGCGAGCGCCCGGATGGACGCTGAGTGTTAGTTTGGTTGATAGCGCCGGCCAGACGGCCGGCGTTAAGGTTCCCTGGTGTTGGCTAAAGCCTTAGAAACCAAGTGATTGTGCGTTGTCTTTGGTGACTTCGAGGATCTTGTTAAAGCGGATCACTTTCTTCTCCGTGTCGATATCGGCTTTCCCTAAACCATCGATACTCAGGTCGGCGTTAACTTCTTTGCCCTGCAACAGCTGATCGGCAACCGTTACCAGCGCGTAGCCCGCGTCTTTTGGATCCCACAGCAGCGCTTTTTTGATATCACCGCGCATCAGGTAAGGTGCAGCCTGTGCTGGCATTGCGATCCCGACGACGGCGATTTTATCTTTGGCGCGTTTTTTCTGCACAGCCTGACCCGCCCCGATTGGACCCAGCGAGCCGAAACCGATAATGCCTTTCATCTGCGGATAGGTTTTCATCAGGTCCAGCGTCGTGGCGTAGGATTTATCGATGCTTTCCGCGACCGGCAGACGTGAAGTGACCTCAAACATTTCCGGATATTTTTCTTTCTGGTACTTAATTGCATAATCCGCCCACGCGTTATGCAGCGGCACCGTCAGTGAACCGACATAGATGGCGTAACCCCCTTTGCCGCCCATGTTTTTTGCTAACTCATCGACGTTGGCCTGTGCGTATTTTTCACTATCGATGGTTTCGATATCCCATTGGCCAATTTGCTCATCCGGGGATTCGTGCGTCAGAACGACAATGCCTTTATCGCGCGCTTTTTTCAGTACTGGCTCAAGGACCTTGGCGTCATTCGGTACCACGATGATGGCATTGACGTTTTTGGCGATCAGATCCTCAATCACTTTGACCTGCTGTGCCGGATCCGGCGTGGAAGGCCCGGTCTGGTAAGCATTCACATCCAGTTTTTTTGCTGCTTCATTAACACCGGTTTCCATCCGGTTAAACCACGGAATCCCGGTGACTTTGGCAACCACAGCAATTTCATATTTTTCCGCCGCAAAGGACGTGCCGGACAACATGCATGCAGAAACCAGGGTTGCACTGAGTAATGCGAGTTTGAATTTCATAGTTGTACCTTTCGTAGGGGGCAGGACATGTCACGGCGTGAAGTTAACAACGAATGGAAGAGGGAATGAATCACAAGTTTGGTGAATGTGATCTATGCCCATTATTGTAATTTTATGGAAAATAAATGGTTAAATATTAGTTAAATTTGCACGGGAGTACACTCATGGATTTAAATTCAGTGTTAACAAAACATTAAAATGAAACCATAAATTAACAAATTGTTATCATTTTACTTAAGTTGTGGCGACGAAAAGGTATTTGGGAGGATGTTGCTGAAGAAGAAATTGTTGAAATTGAGAACTGAATCGATACCGGAAAAGGGGGCTCAACATTTTTTCGTTCAATGGTATCCTCAGCACACTTTCGCCAAACACGGCATCATTATTTGTGGCGGTGTAGATTTTTCTCGTGGAGAACTCATGCAAGGCGTTAAACGTATCATTATGACGTTGTTTCTCGCGATCCTGTCCTTTGGCGCAGGTGCGCATCCCCACAGCTTTATCCATTTGAAAACCGAGATAGTGAGCGAGAATGACCAGTTCGTCGCGCTAAAAATGCGCTGGACGATGGATGAAATCACCTCGGCAGATCTGCTTTACGATGCGGGAAATGCCAAGCCTGGTGATGAGATCTGGAAAAAACTGGCGGCAGAAGTGATGGCCAACGTCCTCGGGCAGCACTATTTCACCGAAGTGTGGCACGACGGGAAAAAGGTAAAGTTTAAAAACAGGCCGACGGAATATGGCATGGAGCGTGAAGAACATCAGGCAGTGCTGACGTTCGTGTTGCCGCTGGCAGAAGCTCAGCCGCTGAGCGGTCAAAAATATACCATTTCAACCTTCGACCCCACCTACTACGTTGATATGAGCTATGACAAAGACAGCGATGCCTGGCTGGCGCAGGCCATAAGTCAGCAATGCCGTATTTCAGTACATACGCCGACGCCGAATGAACAAATGCTGAGCTTTGCGCAGTCGCTGGATAAAGAAGACGCACCGCCGGAGGATATGGAATTGGGTAAACAGTTTGCACAGACGGTGACGCTGCAATGTCCGTAGTTTATCAACAACGCGCCGCCAGACGCCGCTGGCTCACGCTATGGCCGCTGGCGGTGTTTTTACTGCTGGCTGCAGTCGGCATACTGTGGCTATGGCAGGCCTGGCCGCAGGTGATGATGAAGAGTGTCGTCTGGCAGCGCGACGTTAACCAGCAGATGAGCGGTTTGCTGAAAGCCGTTGCCGCCAATCCGGCCCAGGCCGGGGGATCGCTGCTGCTGTTTAGTTTTCTCTATGGTGTGCTGCATGCGTTGGGGCCAGGACATGGAAAAGTCGTCATTACCACCTGGCTGGCAACGCATCCCTCGAAGCTGAGGTCGAGTATTGGCCTGACGCTGGCCTCATCTTTATTACAGGGACTGGTCGCCATCGGGCTGGTGGTTGTGGTGCTCACCATTTTGCAGTTGCCTGCACGACAGCTACATATGAGTAGTTTCTGGCTGGAGAAAGGGAGTTATGCGCTGGTTGGCGTGTTGGGCGTTTTATTGTGCGTCCGTGCGCTGAAGAAATTGCGCCAGTTGCTGCGTCGCCCGAAATTTATCGCCTTCACGCCGCACCATGTGCATCACGAGGGATGTGGCTGTGGGCATCAGCATTTGCCTGATCCTGAACAGCTGCAAAGCGGTAATGACTGGCGCGCCCGGCTGATGATCGTTTTGTCTATGGGAATGCGGCCATGCTCCGGGGCAATTATGGTTTTACTGTTTAGCAAAGTGGTTGGCGTTTTTAGCTGGGGCATGGCATCGGCGCTGGCGATGGCGGCAGGAACCTCTTTGACCATTACGTCACTGGCTTTGCTGGTACACAGTTTCCGCTCGCTGGCGGTGAGACTTAGCGGACATAAAGCGCCGGTGCTGTGGCGACAGATTGGCTGGACGACGCTGGCATTAGCCGGTGGTGCGGTGCTGATTGCTGCTGCGGTAGTGATGTGGGTGAGCGCGGTGCCGGTGGGGCGAGGGATTAGACCGTTTTAATCAAAGCCGGATGGCGGCTTCGCCTTATCCGGCCTGTATCAACACGTAAGCCCGGTAGCATGACACCACCGGGCTGTACTGAATTAACGCTTCAGCGCGTCGCTCAGTTCGTCACGCATGTTAGCCAGCATGGCTTTCACTACGCGCGGATTACCTGCAACGATGTTGCCAGTCGCCATGTAGTTATGACCGCCGGTGAAGTCGCAAACCAGTGCGCCTGCTTCACGAGCAATCAGCTCACCTGCGGCGAAATCCCATGGTTTCAGACCGATTTCGAAGTAACCGTCAACACGTGCAGCGGCAACGTAAGCCAGATCCAGCGCAGCAGAACCTGTGCGGCGGAAGTCAGCGCACTCGGTAAACATCTTGCCAAGAATTTTCATGTAAGAAGTGGCGTGCTGTTTCGCTTTGAACGGGAAACCGGTGGCGATGATGGTACCGTCCAGATCGCGTGCGGTGCTGCCACGCAGACGGTAGCCGTTCAGCTGTGCGCCCTGGCCGCGGGTTGCGGTAAACAGTTCGTTACGCATTGGATCGTAAACAACGGCGACTTCAGTACGGCCTTTAATGCGTACTGCGATGGAAACCGCGAAGTGCGGCAGACGTTTTACGAAGTTGGTGGTGCCATCCAGTGGATCGATAACCCATTGAACATCCTGATCTTCACCAACATGCTCACCGCTTTCTTCGGTGATGATGGTGTGCTGTGGGTAAGATTTGCGAATTGTTTCGATAATAATCGCTTCGGCGGCTTTATCGACGTTAGTCACGAAATCATTGCTGCCTTTCTGGCTGGTTTCTACAGAGTCTGGCGTTTCGTAGTGTTTGGCAATTACATTACCCGCCTTGCGCGCTGCGCGCACGGCGATGGTCAGCATCGGATGCATCGGTCTCTCTCACTGGATGTTAAAGAACGGGAAAACGGCGCAGAGTATAGCAGCGAGTTCGGAATATGTCTTCGTTTTATGATAATATGCCCGAATAATCTTTAGCCGAAGAAATACAATGCTGCAAAATATTCGAATCGTGCTGGTGGAAACCTCTCACACTGGCAACATGGGCTCTGTGGCCCGCGCAATGAAAACCATGGGTTTAACTAATCTGTGGCTGGTAAATCCACTGGTTAAACCGGACTCCCAGGCCATCGCCCTGGCGGCAGGTGCCAGCGATGTGATCGGCAGCGCGCAGATCGTCGACACTCTCGATGAAGCGCTGGCGGGTTGCAGCCTGGTGGTGGGTACCAGCGCGCGCTCCCGTACGCTGCCGTGGCCAATGCTGGATCCGCGTGAATGCGGTTTAAAAAGCGTCTCTGAAGCAACGAACTCGCCGGTGGCGCTGGTGTTTGGACGTGAACGCGTTGGCCTGACCAACGAAGAGCTGCAGAAGTGCCATTATCACGTCGCCATTGCCGCAAACCCGGAATACAGCTCGCTCAACCTGGCGATGGCGGTGCAGGTCATCTCTTATGAAGTTCGCATGGCCTGGCTGGCAACGCAGGAAAGCGACAAGACCGCAGAATACGAAGAAACTGAGTATCCGCTGGTCGATGATTTAGAGCGTTTTTACGGTCATCTGGAACAAACGCTGCTGTCGACCGGGTTTATCCGCGAAGGACATCCGGGGCAGGTGATGAACAAGCTGCGCCGTCTGTTCACTCGTGCGCGTCCTGAGAGCCAGGAGCTGAACATTTTGCGCGGAATTTTAGCTTCTATAGAGCAGCAGAATAAAGGCAAGTAAGCGTCTTGATGTCGGATGGCTGCACGATTTCCAGGCCGGATTAGCGAAGCGCCATCCGGTAAATGAAAATGGCACTGAAGGTTAAATACCTGACTAAATTAGTCAAGTAAATAGTTGACTGATTTAGTCGGGAATGTCAGACTTGCCCCTGCTATGCAATACCCCCATTTTACAATAAAAAACCCCGGGCAGGGGCGAGTTTGAGGCTAAGTAAGACATGAGACTGACATCAAAAGGGCGTTATGCCGTGACCGCAATGTTGGACGTTGCGCTCAACTCCGAAACGGGCCCGGTACCGTTGGCTGATATTTCTGAACGTCAGGGAATTTCCCTGTCATATCTGGAGCAGCTGTTTTCCCGTTTGCGTAAAAACGGTCTGGTTTCCAGCGTACGTGGACCAGGCGGCGGGTATCTGCTGGGTAAAGATGCCGGCAGCATCGCAGTAGGTGAAGTGATTAGCGCTGTTGACGAGTCTGTAGACGCGACCCGTTGCCAGGGCAAAGGCGGTTGTCAGGGCGGCGATAAATGCCTGACCCACGCGCTGTGGCGCGATCTGAGCGATCGTCTGACCGGTTTCCTCAACAACATTACGTTGGGCGAACTGGTGAATAATCAGGAAGTCCTGGATGTGTCTGGTCGCCAGCACACACATGACGCTCCACGCAGCACCCGTACGCAAGACGCTATCGACGTCAAACTGCGTGCCTAATAAAAATTACGCAATATCTTCTGGTTGCATTAAGGCAGCCAGAAAGATGAAGCGTAAAAAGTATTTCAGAATCAGGCCGGGGTGCCAGACGCCCCGTTAACTCGGTCGTACATCCAGCCGGTTGCCTGATTCCTTGCATTGAAGCGATGTACGGAGTTTATAGAGCAATGAAATTACCGATCTATCTCGACTACTCCGCAACCACGCCGGTGGACCCGCGTGTTGCCGAGAAAATGATGCAGTGTCTGACCCTGGACGGAAACTTTGGTAACCCAGCTTCCCGTTCACACCGTTTCGGCTGGCAAGCTGAAGAGGCGGTAGATATCGCCCGCAATCAGATTGCTGATCTGGTCGGTGCCGATCCGCGTGAAATCGTCTTTACTTCCGGTGCGACGGAATCCGATAACCTGGCGATTAAAGGTGCAGCCAACTTTTACCAGAAAAAAGGCAAGCACATCATCACCAGCAAAACCGAACACAAAGCCGTGCTGGACACCTGCCGTCAGCTGGAGCGCGAAGGGTTTGAAGTGACCTACCTCGCCCCACAGCGTAACGGTATTATCGACCTGAAAGAACTTGAAGCGGCAATGCGTGACGACACCATTCTGGTCTCCATCATGCACGTTAACAACGAAATCGGCGTGGTACAGGATATCGCAACCATCGGCGAAATGTGCCGTGCCCGCGGCATCATCTATCACGTTGATGCGACCCAGAGCGTGGGCAAACTGCCTATCGATCTGAGCCAACTGAAAGTTGACCTGATGTCCTTCTCCGGCCACAAAATTTATGGCCCGAAAGGTATCGGTGCGCTGTACGTTCGTCGTAAACCGCGTATTCGTATTGAAGCGCAGATGCACGGCGGCGGTCACGAGCGCGGTATGCGTTCCGGTACGCTGCCTGTGCACCAAATCGTTGGGATGGGTGAAGCTTACCGTATCGCCAAAGAAGAGATGGAAACCGAGATGGCGCGCCTGCGCACTCTGCGTAACCGTCTGTGGAACGGCGTGAAAGATATGGAAGAGGTGTACCTCAATGGTGACCTCGAGCAGGGCGCACCGAACATTCTCAACGTCAGCTTCAACTTTGTTGAAGGCGAGTCGCTGATTATGGCGCTGAAAGACCTGGCTGTATCCTCCGGTTCTGCATGTACCTCTGCAAGCCTGGAGCCATCCTACGTGCTGCGCGCGCTGGGGATGACCGACGAGCTGGCACATAGCTCAATTCGTTTCTCTTTAGGTCGTTTCACTACCGAAGAAGAGATTGACTACGCCATCAATCTGGTTCGCAACTCCATTGGCCGCCTGCGCGACCTTTCCCCGCTGTGGGAAATGTTCAAACAGGGCGTGGATTTGAACAGTATTGAATGGTCACATCACTAATCGGTACCGATAAGGAGAATTCATCATGGCTTATAGCGAAAAAGTAATCGATCATTACGAGAATCCACGTAACGTGGGCTCTTTTGACAACAGCGACGAGAACGTGGGCAGCGGCATGGTGGGTGCACCGGCCTGTGGCGACGTGATGAAGTTGCAGATCAAAGTCAACAATGAGGGTATCATTGAAGACGCGCGTTTCAAGACTTACGGCTGCGGTTCCGCTATTGCCTCCAGCTCTCTGGTTACCGAATGGGTAAAAGGGAAATCTCTGGACGAAGCACAGGCGATCAAAAATACCGATATCGCCGACGAGCTTGAACTGCCACCGGTGAAAATTCACTGCTCTATTCTGGCTGAAGACGCGATTAAAGCCGCGATTGCGGATTACAAAAGCAAACGTGAAGCAAAATAATTAAGAGTTGAGGTTTTATTATGTCGATTACCTTAAGCGACAGTGCAGCAGCGCGTGTAAATACCTTCCTGGCAAACCGCGGTAAAGGGTTTGGTCTGCGTCTGGGCGTGAGAACCTCCGGCTGCTCAGGTATGGCTTATGTACTGGAATTTGTTGACGAGCCGGCGGCTGAAGATACCGTGTTTGAAGACAAAGGCGTAAAAGTCGTGATCGACGGTAAGAGCCTGCAATTCCTCGACGGTACGCAGTTAGACTTCGTCAAAGAAGGTTTGAACGAAGGGTTTAAGTTCACTAACCCGAACGTGAAAGACGAATGTGGATGCGGCGAAAGCTTCCACGTGTAACGCGCTTACTGATAACCCCACCGTGGTCGCCTGCGCGTGGGGTTTGTTTTACCTGACTCTCTGGTTTTGCCTCATCGAACAACAGAGAATCGATGCCCTGAGAATGTTATGGACTACTTCACCCTCTTTGGCTTACCGGCCCGTTATCAGCTCGATACTCAGGCGCTGAGCCTACGTTTTCAGGATCTGCAACGTCAGTATCATCCTGATAAATTCGCCAGCGGTTCTCAGGCGGAACAACTTGCTGCGGTTTCGCAGTCCGCCACTATCAACCAGGCCTGGCAAACGCTGCGTCATCCTTTGATGCGCGCCGAATACTTGTTGTCTTTACACGGCTTTGATATCCGCAGCGAGCAGCACACGGTGCGCGATACCGCGTTCCTGATGGAGCAACTTGAGCTGCGCGAAGAGCTGGACGAGATTGAACAGGCAAAAGACAATCAACGGCTGGATGCGTTTATGCAACGCGTCAGCGAAATGTACAACGTTCGCCATCAACTGATGGTGGAACAGCTGGATAGCGAGACGTGGGACGCAGCGGCAGATACCGTGCGTAAGCTGCGTTTTCTCGATAAACTGCGAAGCAGTGCAGAACAACTCGAAGAAAAACTGCTCGATTTTTAATTTCCGGAAGCGAAAATGGCCTTATTACAAATTAGTGAGCCTGGTCTGAGCGCCGCGCCGCACCAGCGTCGTCTGGCGGTCGGTATCGATTTAGGCACCACCAACTCCCTGGTTGCGACCGTACGCAGCGGCCAGGCCGAAACGCTGGCAGATCATGAAGGTCGCCACCTGTTGCCGTCAGTGGTTCACTATCAGCAGCAGGGCTACTCGGTCGGTTACGATGCCCGCGCCAATGCAGCGCAGGATACGGCAAACACCGTCAGCTCGGTAAAACGCATGATGGGCCGCTCTCTGGCGGATATCCAGGCACGTTACCCACATCTGCCTTATTCATTCCAGGCGAGCGAAAACGGCCTGCCGATGATTGAAACCGCTGCCGGTTTGCTTAATCCGGTGCGCGTATCCGCTGACATTCTGAAAGCGCTGGCCGCGCGGGCAACCGAATCGTTGTCCGGCGAACTGGATGGCGTAGTGATCACCGTTCCGGCTTACTTTGACGATGCACAGCGTCAGGGGACGAAAGACGCCGCGCGTCTGGCGGGCCTGCACGTATTGCGTCTGCTGAACGAACCGACCGCTGCGGCGATCGCTTATGGCCTGGATTCCGGTCAGGAAGGCGTGATCGCGGTCTATGACCTTGGCGGCGGTACTTTTGATATTTCTATTCTGCGCCTGAGTCGCGGCGTGTTTGAAGTGCTGGCGACCGGCGGTGATTCCGCGCTCGGCGGCGACGATTTTGACCATCTGCTGGCCGATTACATTCGCGAGCAGGCGGGCGTTGCCGATCGCAGCGATAACCGCGTACAGCGCGAACTGCTGGATGCCGCGATTGCAGCGAAAATCGCACTCAGCGACGCCGATTCTGTGACGGTTAACGTGGCGGGATGGCAGGGTGAAATCACCCGTGAAACCTTTAATGAACTCATTTCCGCACTGGTTAAACGTACGCTGCTGGCCTGCCGCCGTGCGCTGAAAGATGCGGGCGTTGAGCCGCAGGATGTGCTGGAAGTGGTAATGGTCGGTGGTTCAACGCGCGTGCCGCTGGTACGTGAACGCGTCGGTGAATTCTTTGGCCGTACGCCGCTGACCTCTATCGACCCGGACAAAGTGGTCGCTATCGGTGCGGCAATCCAGGCGGATATTCTGGTCGGGAATAAACCGGACAGCGAAATGCTGCTGCTGGACGTTATCCCGCTGTCTCTGGGACTGGAAACCATGGGCGGTCTGGTGGAGAAAGTGATCCCGCGTAACACTACTATCCCGGTGGCGCGTGCGCAGGACTTCACCACGTTTAAAGATGGCCAAACCGCGATGTCCATTCACGTGATGCAAGGCGAGCGTGAGCTGGTGCAGGACTGTCGTTCACTGGCGCGTTTTGCGCTGCGCGGTATCCCGGCGTTGCCGGCAGGCGGCGCGCATATCCGCGTGACCTTCCAGGTCGATGCTGATGGGCTGCTGAGCGTCACCGCTATGGAGAAATCCACCGGCGTTGAGTCCTCGATTCAGGTCAAACCGTCCTACGGTCTGACCGACAGTGAAATCGCCTCCATGATTCAGGATTCGATGAGTTTTGCCGAGCAGGACGTTAAAGCTCGTATGCTGGCAGAACAGAAAGTCGAAGCGGCACGCGTACTGGAGAGTTTATCCGGTGCGCTGAACGCTGATGCCGCGCTGTTAAGCGCCGCAGAACGTCAGGCTATCGACACCGCTGCTACGCATTTGAGCGAGGTAGCACAGGGTGACGATGTTGACGCGATAGAACAAGCCATTAAAAACGTAGACAAACAAACCCAGGAATTCGCCGCTCGCCGTATGGACAAATCCGTCCGTAGCGCGCTGAAAGGCCATTCCGTGGACGAGGTTTAATATGCCAAAGATTGTTATTTTGCCTCATCAGGATCTCTGTCCCGATGGCGCAGTTCTGGAAGCTGAGACCGGCGAAACCATTCTCGACGTTGCCCTGCGTAACGGTATCGAGATTGAACACGCCTGTGAAAAATCCTGTGCCTGCACGACCTGCCACTGCATCGTACGTGAAGGTTTTGATTCTTTGCCGGAAAGCACAGAAGAAGAAGACGACATGCTGGATAAAGCCTGGGGACTGGAGCCGGAGAGCCGTTTAAGCTGTCAGGCACGGGTAACCGAGGACGATTTAGTGGTCGAAATCCCACGTTACACAATCAATCATGCACGTGAGCATTAACAGAGGGTAGTATGGGACTGAAGTGGACCGATAGCCGCGAAATCGGCGAGGCGCTGTACGACGCGTTCCCCGATCTCGATCCCAAGACCGTTCGTTTCACCGATCTGCACCAATGGATCTGTGACCTGGAAGAGTTCGATGATGATCCACAGGCATCGAACGAAAAAATCCTTGAGGCCATTTTACTGGTCTGGCTGGACGAAGCCGAATAAGTCAACGGGCTGCCCACGGGTGGCCCGTTTTCCTGTATGCGCGAAATAAGGATAAATAAAATGACAGAAGCCATGAAAATTACGCTTTCCACGCAACCCGCTGACGCTCGCTGGGGTGAAAAGGCGACATACAGCATTAATAATGACGGTATTACCCTGCACCTGAACGGAAAAGATGATCTCAGCCTTATCCAGCGCGCCGCGCGTAAAATTGACGGCCTGGGTATTAAACATGTCCAACTGGATGGTGAAGGCTGGGATACCGAACGTAGCTGGGCGTTCTGGCAGGGTTACAAAGGACCAAAAGGCACCCGCAAAGTTGAGTGGACCGCTCTGGACGAGGCGCAGCGCAAAGAGCTGGATAACCGGCTGAAGATTATTGACTGGGTGCGCGATACCATTAACGCACCTGCAGAAGAGCTGGGCCCGGAACAGCTGGCGCAACGCGCGGTAGACCTGCTGTGCGGCGTGGCCTGCGACAACGTCTCGTACCGTATCACCAAAGGTGAAGATCTGCGCGAGCAGAACTACATGGGGCTGCATACCGTAGGTCGAGGCTCTGAACGCCCGCCGGTGCTGCTGGCGCTGGATTACAACCCGACTGGCGACAAAGAAGCTCCAGTTTATGCCTGCCTGGTTGGCAAGGGAATTACCTTTGACTCCGGCGGATACAGCATCAAGCAAAGCGCATTTATGGACTCAATGAAGTCCGATATGGGCGGTGCGGCAACGGTCACCGGCGCGCTGGCGTTTGCCATCACCCGTGGCCTGAACAAGCGTGTGAAGTTGTATCTGTGCTGCGCGGATAACCTGATCAGCGGCAACGCCTTTAAGCTTGGCGATATCATTCACTATCGCAACGGTAAAAAAGTTGAAGTGATGAATACCGATGCTGAAGGGCGTCTGGTGTTGGCCGATGGCTTAATCGACGCCAGCGCGCAAAAACCGGAACTGATCATTGATGCCGCCACGCTGACCGGCGCGGCGAAAACCGCACTGGGCAACGATTACCACGCGCTGTTTAGCTTTGATGACCAACTGGCCGCGCGTTTGTTGGCAAGTGCGGCGCAAGAAAACGAGCCGTTCTGGCGTTTGCCGTTGGCAGAGTTCCACCGTAGCCAACTGCCGTCAAATTTTGCTGAGCTGAATAATACCGGCAGTGCGGCCTACCCAGCGGGTGCAAGCACCGCGGCGGGCTTCCTGTCCCATTTCGTGGAAAATTACCAGCAAGGCTGGCTGCACATCGATTGCTCTGCAACCTATCGCAAAGCGCCTGTTGAGCAGTGGTCTGCGGGCGCAACCGGTCTGGGTGTGCGCACCATCGCGAATCTGCTGACCGCATAATTCATGACTGTATTGCCGGATGGCGCTACGCTTATCCGGCTTACATGTATTCATCCAATTTGTGATACTTATGTCCGAAACAAAAAATGAATTAGAAACGTTGCTGGAGCAAGCAGCGACAGAACCTGCGCATCGTCCGGCATTTTTCCGTACATTACTGGAATCCACCGTCTGGGTGCCGGGTACTGCCGCAGAAGGCGAGGCGGTGGTTGAAGACAGCGCCCTCGACCTTCAGCACTGGGAAAAAGAAGACGGCACGACCGTGATCCCGTTCTTCACCTCCCTGGAAGCCCTGCAACAGGCGGTTGAAGATGAGCAAGCATTTGTCGTTATGCCGGTGCGTACGCTATTTGAAATGACGCTTGGCGAAACGCTCTTTCTCAACGCTAAACTGCCGACCGGCAAAGAGTTTATGCCGCGTGAAATCAGCCTGCTGATGGGGGAAGAGGGTAATCCGCTAAGCACCCAGGAAGTACTGGAAGGTGGTGAATCGCTGATCCTTTCTGAAGTCGCTGAACCTCCGGCGCAGATGATTGACTCACTGACCACGCTGTTTAAAACCATTAAGCCGGTAAAACGCGCATTTCTCTGCTCAATCAAAGAAAGTTCGGAAGCCCAGCCGAATCTGCTGATTGGTATTGAAGCTGAAGGTGATATTGAAGAGATCATCCATGCTGCGGGTAGCGTCGCGACCGATACGTTGCCGGGTGATGAACCCATTGATATCTGCCAGGTGAAGAAAGGTGAGAAGGGCGTGAGTCACTTTATCACTGAGCACATCGCACCGTTCTACGAACGCCGCTGGGGCGGTTTCCTGCGCGACTTCAAACAGAACCGGATTATCTGAGGCATTCGGGGTGAGCGCTCACCCCGTTGCTTCCAGCAGCAACAAATCCATGAGTAGCACCAGATTCGATTCAAAAGAGGTCACTCCGGCGGCCTCCGCGGCAAAGTGTACCGCTTCGTCATAGAGCGCAAAGTGCAAATCCGCCATGCCCGCCAGCGAATTGGCCGACGCACGGGTAAAGGCCACAATCGTCATGCCAACGTTTTGCGCAATCCTGACTTTATCAATAACCTGTTCCGTTTCGCCGCTGCGTGACACCGCGACGAATACCTGATAGCGGGCGGCATTACTGAGAAAGATGTTCCGGCTGTCGCCTGGCCCGGAAATAAAAGCGGTCTTACCGAGAACCTGCAATTTTTTGGTCAGATACTCCGCAAACAGATAGGAAAATCCGGCGCCATACAGAAAGAAACTCTCCTTTTGCCGTAATAAATCAACAAAATGGCGACGTTTTTCCTGGGTATTCCATTGAAAAGTAAGCTGATAGTTGGCGATGAAACGGCTAAGCATCGCCGGTAACTCGCCGCTGTCCGCGGCCTGCGCTGCGATGTGCGGCGTATCGGAGAGCAGCTGTTTGCAGTGCCATATAAACTCGCTGAAACCGCTGAAGCCCAGTTTCTGACACAAGCGCATAATGGTGGCGGTGGAAACAAAAGTCGCCTGGGCCAGCTCACGTACCGTGATGTTACCTACCAGCAGCGGATGCTGTGTCAGGTGCGCCAGCACACGGTACTCTGCGCGGGTAAGCGGTTCTCCGCGCGTCAGCAGAGAGGCAAGCCGGTTGTCCATGATCAGGCCGGTTTCACTTGCCGGGCAGGAAGGGAGAAATATGGGATAGTCATTGGGCCTCCGTTTTCATCAATTCGCGGAATTGTCGGTGTTTTCATCCACACCGACAAGTCTTCCGCACCAGACTTTAGCGCAATTCCCCCTCCTGCCAGGCTTTTTTCAGCGCTGGCCAGTAGTCCCGGTTAGCCTCGATCATCTCATCAAGGAGGGTTTTGGCATGTACCATGGTTGGCACCGTCCGGTTCAGCGTGAAAGCCTGTAGTGCCTTCTCGTAGCTGCCTTCAATGGCGGCCTCAACCAGCAGTTGCTCTGAGGCCAGCTGTTGCATCAGCAGCGTCTGGTGAAACAACGGTACTGCCCCCATGCGAACCGGTTCAGCTCCCTGTGAAGTGATGTACGCAGGTACTTCGACCATCGCGTCATAGGGCAGATTGGCAATCGCGCCTCTGTTTTCAACAATCACCAGGTGACGCTGGCGTAAATCAAAAGCCAGGCTACAGGCGACATCAACGATAAACGCGCCGTGAACTCCGACGTGAAACGCATCGGGCAAAATCCCCGTGCTCTGGTATTCCTGAGCCGCGGCGAATAATTTCTTCTCACGCCCCTCCATCACTTCGTTGGCCCGGGTGTGATCTGGATCCTGATGGGCCACGATCTGTTCCGACATCAGGTAATACTGTAAATACGGATTCGGCAGATATTCAGGGAAGTTGTCCATGATCGGCTTGATGTTACGCCATGTTTTGACCCATGAAGGATCGGCATGCTGCGGATCCGTTTGTGCGGCATCTTCTGTCAGCAGGCCGAATTTAGCGATATGCCGCCGTAACGCCGGGAGCTGGTCTTCGCCATCAACCCGCACGCGGGTAAACCAGCCAAAGTGGTTAAGGCCGAAGTAGTCCACCTCCAGCTTATGACGGTCAACGCCCAGAATCGCACCCATGTTACGCATTGCAGCGACCGGCATATCACAAATATTGAGAACCCGCGCGTTCGGGCGTAAGCGACGTACCCCCTCTGCCACAATCGCCGCCGGATTGGCGTAATTGACAATCCACGCCGCTTTATCGGCAAAACGTTCGACCAGATCGATTAGTTCCACCATCGGCAGAATGGTGCGTAGCCCGTAGGCTAAACCACCGGGGCCGCAGGTCTCCTGGCCGACGACGCCGTGTTTTAACGGGATTTTTTCGTCCAGCTCGCGCATTTTGTACTGGCCTACGCGCATCTGCGAGAAAATAAAATGCGCCCCGCGAAAGGCCGTTTGCGCATCGCGGGTTACGGTAAATTTAATTGACTGGCTGTGATCGCGGATCACTTTTTCAACCACCGGTGCAATGGTGCTTTGACGTGCTTCGTCAATGTCATACAGACGAATTTCAGCCAGCGGAAAATCGGCAAGACGCACCATCAGACTTTTGACAATCCCGGGCGTATAAGTGCTTCCACCGCCAGCAATGGATAAAATAAAAGGGGGGGTAAACATGATTGGCTCCTTCAGAGAAACGCCTCTACGGCTTCTCGCATTTTCTTAACATGCAGTCCGTAGACCACCTGAACGTTATTACCTTGTTTAATGACGCCTTTCGCGCCGGTCGCTTTGAGCTGCGGCTCGTTGATGATGGCGATATCTTTCACGGTGACGCGCAGACGGGTGTAACAGTTATCAACCACTTCAATATTGGCGCGACCGCCCAGCCCGGCAATAATGGCTTCGCCTGAATCATCGCGGCCTTTTGCCTGATAATCTTTTTTGCTGTACAAACGTGTCTCCCGCGCGTCCTCCTCACGACCTGGCGTTTTCATATCGAAATAGCGGATAAGAAAGCGAAAGATGACGAAGTAGAGAACGAACATCATCATCCCGACCGCGATGTACATCGGCCAGTTAGCCTTTTCGACGCCCAGCGGCAGGTTGTAGAGAATGAAGTCAATGACGCCGTTGGCGCCGATGGCGTGAACATCCAGCAGAGAAAACAGCATCATGCCGATGCCGGTCAGCACCGCGTGTACCACAAACAGCAGCGGAGCGACAAACAGGAAGGAAAACTCAATGGGCTCGGTGACGCCGACCAGTAATGAGGTCAGTGCGGCGGGGAGCAGAATGGCCTTCGCGGCAGCCCTGCGCTGTGGCGTGGCCGTCATATACATAGCCAGCGCGGCGGCAGGCAGGCCAAACATTTTACTGATGCCGCGAGCGTCCCACACCACCGTATTGCTGAGCTGTGCCACTGTCGGACAGGCCATCTCGGCGAAATAGATGTTGCGCGCCCCCTGATACACATTACCGCAAACCTCGGCAGTGCCGCCCAGTTCGGTATACAGAAACGGCGTGTAAACCAGGTGGTGTAGTCCGGTCGGCACCAGAATGCGTTCAAGAAAACCGTAAATAGCGACGCCGTAAGGTCCAGCGTCTTTAATGGTCAACGCCATGGTACTGATGCCATGCTGAGCGAAAGGCCACAGTTCGCTCATCGCTACGCCGAGAAGCATTGAGGTGGGCAGAATAATGATGGCGACGAAACAGTGGCCTGAGTAAATCGCCATCGCGCCGCTGAACTGCACGCCGGAATAGCGGTTATAGAGATAACCTGCCACGACGCCCAGCAAAATCCCGGCAAAAACGCCCATCTCCAGCACCTGCACGCCAAGCACCATACTCTGACCCGCACCGCGCATCTGATCCGTCGCAACCAGATCGCCGCGTAGCTGAAGCGTGACGTTCATCGCGTTGATAAAAACAATAAAAGCGACAAGACCTGTCAAGGCCGCATAACCTTTATCACGGGTGGCAAGGCCAATGGGAATGCCGACGGCGAAAACCAGCGCCAGATTTGCCAGTACAGATACGGCGGATTTCGCAATTAACTGACCACTGTTTTGTAAAATGGGATGAGCGAGAAAAGGTAAATATTGCGCAAGATTGCCATTGCTAAGGACGTTACCGAAGGCAATGAATAAGCCCACGATCGGGAGAATGAGCACCGGACCATAGAGCGATTTGCCAAAATTTTGTAGGGCATTGACAGCTCTTTTCATCATGTTCTCTCTTATATGAACCGCACATCAGAGTGCGAAAACAGGACAAAGTTAGCAGCGTCAAAGGGGAGAATTCTAGCTATCTGTTTGTTTTAAAAACAAATGACGCATAACGTTACATGTAACGTTATGCGTTGTGAGCGGGGTAACAGCAGGGGGAGGGTTAAGCAGAGGGATTATGGGCGGCCGGTTCTACCGGTAAATCGTTACGCGCGCCCCATTCGCTCCATGCACCGTCATACAATGCGACGTTAGAAACGCCCAGCGTGGCAAGCGCCAGCACAACCACCGCCGCCGTGACGCCTGAGCCGCAGCTGGCGATAATGGGACGGTCAAAGCTTACGCCATGGCTGAAGAAAATAGCATCCAGTTCGTCGGTAGTTTTCAGTTCACCGTCACGAACCAGCTCTGTCCACGGTACGTTAAGCGCACCAGGCACATGGCCACGCTTGAGGCCCGGACGCGGCTCGTCAACTTCGGCATTAAAACGCGCAGCCGGTCGGGCATCGACGATCTGCGCTGTTTTTTCATGACTGGCCAGCAGTACGTCGGTAACGCGCACAACCGCTTCAGGTGTAAATGCCACGTTAAATTCACCTTCCGGTAAATCCTCATTTCCTTCTTTGAGCATTAGCTCATCGCGCTGCCAGCCAGCCAGACCGCCCGCCAGAATGGAGACATTCTCGACACCAAATGTCCGCAGCATCCACCATGCGCGCGGCGCGGAAAACAGGTTGCCATCATCGTAGACAACCAGGTGTTTATCCTGATGAACGCCCAATTCGCGCATCGCTACGGCAAAGGCTTCCGGTCGCGGCATCATATGCGGTAGCGGTGACGTATGGTCGGAAAGCGCTTCAATATCAAAAAAGACTGCGCCAGGAATATGGCCCGCGCGATACTCCTCGCCAACATCGCGATCTTCCTGTCCTGGAGGTGCCATCCGGGCATCAAGAATTTGTATTTCCGGGTCGTCAATGTGTTCGGCAAGCCAGTCGGCAGCGACAAAAAAGGCGGTGGTCATAGGCATCTCCATTTTTACCAGGTTTTGGCAAATTGTCGGATGTTTAGTGCAATGCGACAAGTAAAAGAGGCTGATTTGTCAGGCGAATCCACATTAATCACGAAAAATAGGACAACGTAGAACAGTTACTGGCTTCCACAGCCGAAAATCTGACGCATAATAGTTGTTCTACGTAGCTAACGGGCCACTACGGCCAGGGATGAAAAATGAAACATTTACGCGTAGCGGCCTGTATGCTGATGCTGGCACTGGTTGGGTGCGATAATAATAACGAAAAATCGCCGACGGCTGCGAAGCCTGATGCGCCTGCACCGCAGACTGCGCCAGCAAAAGATAAGGCCCAATTACAAAAGCTGATTCAGCAAAGCCAGGGCAAGTCGCTGACGTTGCTTGATGCCTCCGAGGTCCAACTCGACGGCGCGGCAACGCTCGTTTTGACCTTTTCCATTCCCCTCGATCCGGAACAAGATTTTTCTCGCGTAGTGCACGTTGTTGATAAAAAAAGCGGCAAAGTGGATGGTGCCTGGGAGCTGGCGCCAAATCTAAAAGAGCTACGCTTACGCCATCTCGAACCTAATCGGGAACTGGTGGTTACCATTGAGCGTGATTTACTGGCGCTGAATAAAGCGACGTTCGCTATCGATTATGAAAAAAACATTACCACCCGCGACGTCCAGCCAAGCGTAGGGTTCGCTAGTCGCGGCTCGCTGCTGCCGGGAAAAGTGATTGATGGGTTACCGGTGATGGCCCTTAATGTTGATAGCGTGGATGTAAACTTCTTTCGCGTGAAGCCTGAATCGCTCGGTGCGTTTGTCAGCCAGTGGGAATACCGTAATTCGTTGTCAAACTGGGAGTCAGACAATCTGCTGAAAATGGCGGAACTGGTTTATACCGGACGCTTTGACCTCAATCCTGCGCGTAATACCCGAGAGAAGCTGCTACTGCCACTGAGCGATATCAAGCCGTTGCAGCAAGCAGGCGTTTACATTGCGGTGATGAATCAGGCCGGACACTATAACTACAGCAATGCTGCTACGCTGTTTACGCTCAGTGACATTGGTGTCTCTGCGCACCGTTACCACAATCAACTGGATGTCTTTACGCAGAGTCTGGAAAACGGCGCTGCGCAGCAGGGTATTGAGGTCACGTTACTCAACGAAAAAGGGCAGACGCTGGCGCAGGCTACCAGCGACGCGCAGGGTCACGTCAAGCTGGAAACCGATAAAGACGCGGCCTTATTGCTGGCCCGTAAAGACGGGCAAACCACGCTGCTGGACCTGAAGCTCCCGGCGTTGGATCTGGCTGAATTTGATATTGCCGGCGCGCCGGGATACAGCAAGCAGTTCTTTATGTTTGGCCCCCGAGACCTCTATCGCCCCGGCGAAACGGTGATCCTCAACGGATTACTGCGAGATAGCGACGGCAAAACGCTGCCTGACCAGCCGGTGAAGCTGGAGGTCGTTAAGCCCGACGGACAGGTGTTACGCTCGGTAGTGAGCCAACCGGAAAACGGTCTGTATCGCTTTAGCTGGCCGCTGGACAGCAGCGCGCCAACCGGCATGTGGCATATTCGTGCCAATACTGGCGACAACCAGTCGCGGATGTGGGATTTCCACGTCGAAGATTTCATGCCTGAGCGGATGGCGCTCAATCTCACCGCCAATAAGATGCCGCTGGCTCCAACTGATGAAGTGAAGTTTTCGGTGGTGGGCTACTACCTGTACGGCGCGCCCGCCAACGGCAATGCTCTGCAAGGGCAGCTTTTCCTGCGCCCGCTGCGGGAAGCGGTGCAGGCATTACCGGGGTTCCAGTTTGGTAATATTGCCGAAGAAAATCTTTCTCGCAGCCTCGATGAGGTTCAGTTGACGCTGGATGACCACGGTCGCGGCGAAGTGACTACCAACAGCCAATGGCAGGAGACGCATTCTCCGTTACAGGTGATTCTGCAAGCCAGCCTGCTGGAGTCGGGTGGCCGTCCGGTGACGCGTCGGGTTGAACAAGCCATCTGGCCTGCGGATACGCTGCCAGGTATTCGTCCGCAGTTTGCGGCGAAAGCCGTTTATGACTACCGCACTGATACCACCGTCAATCAGCCTGGCGTTGATGAAAACAGCAATGCCGCTTTTGATATTGTGTATGCCGATGCGCAAGGCGAGAAAAAAGCGGTGTCCGGTTTACAGGTGCGTTTGATCCGTGAACGCCGTGATTATTACTGGAACTGGTCTGAAGGTGAGGGCTGGCAATCGCAGTTCGATCAAAAAGATCTGGTTGAGGGTGAGCAGACCCTGGATCTTAAGGCCGATGAGACCGGTAAAGTCAGCTTCCCGGTCGAGTGGGGTGCCTATCGCCTGGAAGTGAAAGCTCCGAATGATGCGGTGAGCAGCGTGCGCTTCTGGGCTGGTTATAGCTGGCAGGATAACAGCGACGGCAGCGGGGCAGTGCGTCCAGATCGCGTGACCTTGAAACTGGATAAACCCGGCTATCGTCCCGGCGATACCATGAAGCTACACATTGCCGCACCCGCTGCTGGCAAAGGTTACGCGATGGTGGAGTCCAGCGAAGGCCCGCTGTGGTGGCAAGAGATAGACGTACCGACGGATGGTCTTGATATCTCCATCCCGGTCGATAAAACCTGGAATCGCCATGACTTGTATCTCAGCGCGCTGGTGGTTCGTCCTGGCGACAAGTCTCGTTCGGCAACGCCAAAGCGGGCAGTCGGCTTACTGCATTTGCCGTTAGGCGATGAAAACCGTCGTCTGGCGCTGGCGCTGGAAAGTCCGGCGAAAATGCGTCCAAATCAGTCGTTGACTGTCAAGATTAAAGCCAGTGTTAAAAATGGCGATGTGCCAAAACAGGTTAACGTGCTGGTCTCAGCCGTTGACAGCGGGGTGTTGAACATTACCGATTACGCCACGCCGGATCCCTGGCAGGCGTTTTTCGGGCAAAAACGCTATGGCGCGGATATTTATGATATTTACGGCCAGGTGATCGAAGGGCAAGGACGTCTGGCGGCGCTGCGCTTTGGTGGTGACGGCGATGAGTTAAAACGCGGCGGCAAGCCACCGGTTAATCACGTCAATATTGTGGCGCAACAGGCGCTGCCGGTGACGCTTAACGAGCAGGGCGAAGGTACGGTGACGTTACCAATTGGTGATTTCAACGGCGAGCTGCGGGTAATGGCGCAAGCCTGGACGGCGGATGACTTTGGCAGTAGCGAAAGCAAAGTGATTGTCGCCGCGCCGGTAATTACTGAACTGAACATGCCGCGCTTTCTGGCGGGGGGCGATACCTCGCGCCTGACGCTGGACGTGACCAACCTGACTGACAAACCGCAAACGCTGATTATTAATCTCGCGGCCAGCGGTTTACTGGAGCTGATGGGGCAAGATCCCGCCCCGGTGAATCTGGCGCCAGGCGTACGGACTACGCTGTTTATTCCGGTGCGTGCGCGGGAGGGCTTTGGCGATGGCGAAATTCAGGCGCAAATTAGCGGTCTGAATCTACCGGGTGAAACGCTGCCTGTTCAGCATAAACAGTGGAAAATTGGCGTGCGACCGGCGTTCCCGGCGCAAACTGTTAATTACGGCGTCGCACTTCAGCCGGGCGCAACCTGGCAGATTCCGGGCGAAGAACTGACGAATTTCTCTCCTGTGACGATGCAGGGACAACTGCTGTTCAGCGGTAAGCCACCGCTGAATCTGGCGCGCTATATCCGTGAACTGAAAGCTTACCCTTACGGTTGCCTCGAGCAAACGGCGAGCGGGTTGTTCCCATCCTTATACACCAATGCCGCGCAGTTGAAGGCGTTAGGTATCGCGGGCGACAGCGATGAAAAACGCCGTGCGGCAGTAGAGATTGGCATCTCTCGTTTACTGCAAATGCAGCGTGATAACGGCGGTTTTGCGCTGTGGGATAAGAACGGGTCGGAAGAGTACTGGCTGACCGCGTATGTGATGGATTTCCTCGTTCGCGCGAATGAACAGGGCTATAGCGTTCCGGCAGAGGTGATTAACCGGGGTAACGAGCGGCTGCTGCGCTATTTGCAGGATCCGGGCATGATGTCGATTCGCTATACCGACGACGCATCAGCAAGCCGGTTTGCCGTACAGGCCTACGCCGCGCTGGTGCTGGCTCGTCAGCAGAAAGCCCCGCTCGGCGCGCTGCGTGAGATCTGGGAGCGTCGTGCACAGGCGGCTTCCGGTTTACCGCTGTTGCAACTGGGGATAGCGCTGAAAAACATGGGCGACGCCAACCGCAGTGAACAAGCGTTGACGCTGGCGCTGAATACGCCACGCCGCGATGCGCAGCAGTGGATGGCGGATTACGGCAGTCAGCTACGTGACAACGCGCTGATGCTGGCATTGTTGGAAGAGAACAAGCTTAAACCTGAAGTGCAGAATACGCTGCTGAATACCTTGTCAGAACAGGCCTTTGGGCAGCGCTGGCTCTCTACTCAGGAAAACAATGCGCTGTTCCTTGCCGCGCGTACGTTGCAGGACTTGCCAGGCTCGTGGCAGGCGCAAACGTCACTCTCTGAACAGGCGTTAGCCGGGGAGAAATCACAAACGCGTAATCTGGATGCTGACGCGCTGTCTACGCTGAACGTCACCAATACCGGTAATCTGCCGCTGTGGCTGCGTCTGGATGTGAGCGGTTACCCGCAAACCTCGCCGACGCCTGCCAGCAACGTCCTGCACATTGAGCGTCAGATCCTGGGGCTCGACGGGAACAGCAAAGCGCTGGATTCTCTGCGCAGCGGCGAGCTGGTACTGGTCTGGCTGGAGGTGAAAGCCAGCCAGAACGTACCGGATGCGCTGGTGGTTGACTTACTGCCAGCCGGCCTGGAGCTGGAAAACCAGAATCTGGCTAACGGCAGCGCCAGCCTGCAGGACAGCGGCAGCGAGGTAGCGAATTTGCTCAATCAGATGCAGCAGGCGGATATCCAGCACGTTGAGTTCCGTGACGATCGCTTTGTCGCCGCGGTAGCGTTCAACGAAGGACAGCCTGTGACGCTGGTCTATCTGGCGCGGGCGGTAACGCCGGGGACCTATCAGGTTCCTGTGCCGCAAGTGGAGTCAATGTATGTTCCGCAGTGGCGCGCGACCGGTGCGACAGAGGGGCTTTTGATTGTCAGACCGTAAATGATGCGCGGGTTGGGGAAACGCGGCTGCTGGCTCTGGCAGGCAGCCGTTGCGCTATTGCTGGTAGCGGGGGTTTGGGCGGCAGATAAAATCTGGCCGCTGCCGCTTCACGAAGTCGATCCGGCACGTGTCGTGGTGGCTTACGATGGTACGCCGCTATGGCGCTTCGCCGACGCGGACGGTATCTGGCGTTATCCGGTGACTATTGATGAGGTGTCCCCCCGTTACCTTGAGGCGTTAATCAACTACGAAGACCGCTGGTTCTGGAAACATCCCGGCGTCAATCCGTTTTCAGTGCTGCGCGCGGCATGGCAGGACCTCTCCTCAGGTCGCGTCGTTTCAGGCGGCAGTACGCTCACCATGCAGGTCGCACGATTGCTCGATCCCCACCCGCGAACTTTCGGCGGCAAGTTCCGCCAGCTCTGGCGCGCATTGCAGCTGGAATGGCATCTTTCTAAGCGCGACATCCTGACGCTATATCTTAACCGTGCGCCGTTTGGCGGCACGCTGCAGGGCGTGGGTGCTGCGAGCTGGGCCTACCTTGGTAAATCTCCCACACAGTTGAGTTATTCCGATGCCGCGCTGCTGGCCGTGTTGCCGCAGGCACCGAGCCGTCTGCGCCCGGACCGCTGGCCGGATCGTGCTGAAGCGGCGCGCAATAAAGTGCTTGAGCGCATGGCGACGCAGGGCGTTTGGCCTGCCAGACAGGTGCAGGAGTCACGCGAAGAACCGGTCTGGCTGGCGCCCAGACAAATGCCGCAGTTAGCGCCGTTATTCTCGCGCATGATGCTGGGAAAAAGCCGGAGCGATAAAATCGTGACCACCCTTGACGCCGGATTACAGCGCCAACTGGAAGAGCTGGCGCAAAACTGGAAGGGCCGCTTACCTGCGCGCAGTTCGCTGGCGATGATTGTGGTCGATCACACGGATATGAGCGTGCGTGGCTGGGTGGGGTCGGTAGATATGAATGACGACTCCCGCTTTGGCCATGTGGATATGGTGAATGCGATCCGCTCGCCGGGCTCGGTGCTGAAGCCGTTTATCTATGGTCTGGCGCTGGATGACGGATTAATTCATCCTGCTTCATTGTTGCAGGATGTGCCGCGTCGAACCGGAGATTATCGACCAGGGAATTTTGACAGTGGTTTTCATGGCCCGGTCAGTATGAGCGAAGCGCTGGTGCGCTCGCTGAATTTACCCGCCGTGCAGGTACTTGAAGCCTATGGCCCGAAGCGTTTTGCCGCATCGTTACGTAACGTTGGCTTACCGCTGTATCTGCCCGCTGGTGCCGCACCGAATCTGTCGCTGATTTTGGGCGGGGCAGGGGCCAGACTGGAAGACATGGCGGCGGCGTACAGTGCCTTTGCCCGTCAGGGAAAAGCGGGAAAACTGCGCCTGCAGCCAGACGATCCTCTGCTGGAGCGTCCGTTGATGTCGGTGGGCGCGGCGTGGATTATTCGCCGCATTATGGCTGACGAAGCGCAACCGCTGCCGGATAACGCGCTGAGCAGAGTGGTTCCGCTGGCGTGGAAAACGGGTACCAGTTATGGCTATCGCGATGCGTGGGCGATTGGCGTTAACGCCCGTTATGTGATGGGTATCTGGACCGGTAGACCCGACGGTACGCCGGTGGTGGGCCAGTTTGGTTTTGCCAGCGCCGTGCCGCTGCTCAATCAGGTCAACAATCTTTTGCTCTCTCGCGGGGCAAATCAGCCAGAGGATCCGCGCCCTGAATCCGTTAGCCGCGGCGTAGTGTGCTGGCCGGGCGGGCAGTCACTTGCGCCGGGAGACAGCAACTGTCGACGCCGTCTGGCAACCTGGCTGCTGGACGGCAGCCAGCCGCCCACGTTGTTATTGCCCGAACAGGAGGGCGTGAGTGGCATTCGTTTCCCCGTCTGGCTGGACGATGAAGGTAAACGTGTGGCGGCGGATTGCCCGCAGGCGCGCGAACAAACGTTAATCGTCTGGCCTTTACCGCTGGAGCCATGGCTGCCGGAGTCAGAGCGCCGTGGGGCGAGATTACCGCCGGTTTCTGCCACGTGTCCGCCGCTGGGGCAGGATGCTTCGCTGCCGTTGCAGTTGACAGGGGTTCGTGATGGCGCGATCGTGAAGCGTTTACCCGGTTCTGCGCTGGCCTCATTGCCAGTACAAACCAGCGGTGGGACTGGCGATCGCTGGTGGTTTCTTAACGGTGAACGGCTGGATGAACGCGGACGCCGTCTTACGCTACGGCTGGCGACCAAAGGGGATTATCAACTGCTGGTGATGGATGACGCCGGACAGGTGGCGACGGTGAGATTTTCGTTGCAGTAGACCACCAGGTGACCTTTGTTGCTAAAATTCATCTTATTTTAAAGAAATGTTATCTTCGTCAATAGTCAATTGCCGGGATGCTCTTTATAATCCGCGCCAGGTAAACAACAACAAAACATCTTTTTCAGAGGTAATCATGGCTATTGAACGTACTTTTTCCATCATCAAACCAAACGCGGTGGCAAAAAACGTTATTGGGAGCATCTTTGCGCGCTTTGAAGCAGCAGGGTTCAAAATTGTCGGTACTAAAATGCTGCACCTGACCGTTGAGCAGGCGCGTGGCTTCTATGCTGAGCATGATGGTAAGCCGTTCTTTGACGGTCTGGTTGAATTCATGACCTCCGGTCCGATCGTTGTTTCTGTTCTGGAAAGCGAAAATGCCGTACAGCGTCACCGTGATCTGCTGGGTGCAACCAACCCGGCGAATGCGCTGGCGGGTACTCTGCGTGCAGACTACGCTGACAGCTTCACTGAGAACGGTACTCACGGTTCCGACTCCGTTGAATCTGCCGCGCGTGAAATCGCCTATTTCTTCGGTGAAGGCGAGGTTTGCCCGCGCACGCGCTAATCTCCTGAGTCTTTCACATCGCATAGTTTTCTATGCTTTCGGGGAGGCTCGAACGTGCCGCTTTCCTGCGATGCGAAATCCTTTGGAGAGGAATTAGCGATTTACATATTATTTTCGCTAATGCTTCGTGCAAACGTGGCATCCCTGCGCCAGACTTTGTACAATGCAACGCCCCGGAAGAGCAGAACGCTTGCCGGGGCGTTTCTTTTTAACCCTCCACGGGCCACAACGTGTAACAACGAGGCCGGAAAAAATTATGTCTGAATTAGTTAACACCTCTGAAGTCGTCATTCCTGCGGTTCCAAATAAAAATGGAAAAATCAACCTGCTGGATCTGAACCGTCAGCAAATGCGCGAATTCTTCAAAGATATGGGTGAAAAACCGTTTCGTGCCGATCAGGTCATGAAGTGGATGTACCACTATTGCAGCGACAACTTTGATGACATGACTGACATCAATAAGGTGCTGCGTAACAAGCTGAAAGAAGTGGCTGAAATTCGCGCCCCGGAAGTGGTGGAAGAGCAGCGTTCTTCTGACGGTACGATCAAATGGGCCATCGCGGTTGGCGATCAGCGCGTAGAAACCGTGTATATCCCGGAAGACGATCGCGCGACCCTGTGTGTTTCTTCACAGGTCGGTTGTGCATTAGAGTGTAAATTCTGCTCTACGGCGCAACAGGGCTTTAACCGTAACCTGCGGGTGTCGGAAATCATTGGTCAGGTCTGGCGTGCGGCGAAAATCGTCGGTGCGGTGAAAGCTACCGGCGTGCGTCCTATCACTAACGTAGTGATGATGGGGATGGGCGAGCCGCTGCTCAACCTGACCAACGTGGTGCCAGCGATGGAAATCATGCTGGATGACTTCGGTTTTGGGCTGTCCAAGCGTCGCGTCACGCTCTCCACCTCAGGCGTTGTCCCTGCGCTGGATAAGCTGGGCGATATGATTGATGTCGCGCTGGCGATTTCTCTGCATGCGCCGAACGATGAAATTCGTGACGAAATTGTACCTATCAACAAAAAGTACAATATCGAAACATTCCTTGGCGCAGTTCGTCGTTATCTGGAGAAGTCCAACGCTAACCAGGGTCGAGTGACCATTGAGTATGTGATGTTAGATCACATCAATGATGGTACTGAACACGCGCATCAGTTGGCAGAGTTGCTGAAAGATACGCCGTGTAAGATTAACCTGATCCCGTGGAACCCGTTCCCAGGCGCGCCATATGGCCGTAGCTCTAACAGCCGTATCGATCGTTTCTCTAAAGTGTTGATGAGCTATGGTTTCACTACCATCGTGCGTAAAACACGTGGCGATGACATCGATGCAGCCTGCGGTCAGCTGGCGGGTGACGTTATCGACCGTACCAAGCGTACCCTGCGTAAGCGTATGCAGGGCGACGCTATCGATATCAAGACCGTTTGATGTTGAGTGCACTACGGTATAATTCATGTACCGTAGTGCAACGTAAGCCAAATGAGGTTCTTTGTTGTTTTCGTGAGGTCAATAATAACGGTGCGTTTTTGTCGACTTTAAGGCAGTATGTAGCGGCGCAACAAGCCTTTAGCCCTCAGGTTTACGTTGTTTTGTCTTTGATAGTCTGACCGTTTTATACTGTCTGACGAAGGTTAACTGACCAGATGTTTCGCGGTGTGGGTGAGCATTGTGGCTCGCCGGCATCAGAACCCAAATTTACGCAGCTGTAGCGAATGAATACTGAAGCCACGCACGACAAAAATGAAGCACTATCCACCGGCGTTCGTCTGCGCAATGCCCGTGAACAACTCGGATTCAGCCAGCAGGCAGTCGCGGAGCGACTTTGCCTGAAGGTCTCCACGGTACGTGATATTGAAGAAGATAAGGCGCCAGCCGATCTCGCTTCAACATTCCTGCGCGGGTATATCCGTTCTTATGCGCGTCTGGTGCATATTCCTGAAGAAGAACTGTTGCCAGGGCTGGAAAAACAGGCTCCGATTCGCCCAGCCAAAGTCGCACCGATGCAGAGCTTCTCGCTCGGTAAGCGTCGTAAGAAACGTGACGGCTGGTTAATGACCTTTACCTGGCTGGTGCTGTTTGTCGTTGTCGGACTGACGGGAGCCTGGTGGTGGCAGAACCATAAGGCGCAGCAGGAAGAGATCACCACCATGGCCGATCAATCCTCCGCTGAGCTGAATGCCGGTAAAGATGGTGCGCAGAACGTACCGTTAGATACCAGCGCCGCAGCGGGCCAGGATACTACCCCGGCTCCAGACGATGGCGCGGTGGCGGACGCAGCGCCTACGCCAGATGTTGCTGCAACCCCGGCACCTGCCGCTGATGCGCAGCAGAATGCCGTTGTGGCACCTTCTCAGGCTAACGTCGATACCGCAACTGCAGCGCCAGCTACCGCGGCGCCGCTGCCGACTGACCAGGCGGGTGTCACTACTCCAGCAGCCGATTCTAACGCACTGGTAATGAACTTTACCGCCGATTGCTGGCTGGAAGTGACCGATGCGACCGGAAAAAAACTGTTCAGTGGTATGCAGCGTAAGGACGGCAATCTGAATCTGACGGGTCAGGCGCCGTACAAACTGAAAATTGGCGCTCCGGCGGCAGTGCAGATTCAGTTCCAGGGTAAACCTGTCGATCTGAGTCGTTTTATCAGAACTAACCAGGTTGCGCGTCTGACCGTTAATGCCGAACAATCACCGGCTCAGTAACAGACGGCAATGCGGGAGATTTTTTAATGCATAACCAGGCTCCAATTCAACGTAGAAAATCGACACGCATTTACGTTGGGAACGTGCCGATCGGCGATGGCGCGCCCATCGCCGTACAGTCTATGACCAATACGCGTACCACAGATGTGGAAGCGACGGTTAATCAGATCAAAGCGCTGGAACGCGTCGGCGCAGATATTGTTCGTGTCTCTGTACCGACAATGGATGCAGCAGAAGCGTTCAAGCTTATCAAACAGCAGGTTAATGTCCCGCTGGTTGCCGATATTCACTTCGACTATCGTATCGCGCTGAAGGTGGCGGAATACGGCGTCGATTGCCTGCGTATCAACCCAGGCAATATCGGTAATGAAGAGCGTATTCGCATGGTAGTGGACTGCGCTCGTGATAAAAATATTCCTATCCGTATCGGCGTCAACGCCGGATCGCTGGAAAAAGATCTGCAGGAAAAATACGGTGAACCGACGCCGCAGGCGCTGCTGGAATCCGCTATGCGCCATGTGGATCACCTCGATCGTCTGAACTTCGATCAATTCAAAGTCAGCGTTAAAGCGTCTGACGTTTTCCTCGCCGTAGAATCCTATCGCCTGCTGGCGAAACAGATCGATCAACCGCTGCATTTGGGGATCACCGAAGCCGGTGGCGCACGCAGTGGGGCGGTAAAATCAGCGATCGGTTTAGGATTGCTGTTGTCCGAAGGGATCGGCGATACGCTGCGTGTCTCTCTGGCGGCGGATCCGGTGGAAGAGATCAAAGTTGGCTTCGATATCCTGAAATCGCTGCGCATTCGTGCGCGCGGGATCAACTTTATCGCCTGCCCAACCTGCTCGCGTCAGGAGTTCGACGTTATCGGTACGGTTAACGCGCTGGAACAACGTCTGGAAGATATCATTACGCCAATGGATGTTTCGATTATCGGCTGCGTGGTGAACGGTCCTGGCGAAGCGCTGGTTTCTACGCTGGGCGTCACGGGCGGTAACAAGAAAAGCGGTCTGTATGAAGACGGCGTGCGTAAGGATCGACTCGATAACGACGATATGATTACGCAGCTTGAAGCCCGCATTCGCGCCAAAGCGAGTATCCTGGACGAAGCGCGTCGTATTGACGTGCAGCAGCTTGAAAAATAACAACGTGATGGGAAGCGGCGTGCTTCCCGTGTATGATTGAACCCGCATGGCGCCCGCATTGTTCGGGTTAGCGCTGAGGGTTCATTTTTATATTCATAAAGAGAATAAACGTGGCAAAAAACATTCAAGCCATTCGCGGCATGAACGATTATCTGCCTGGCGAAACCGCCATCTGGCAGCGCATTGAAGGCACTCTCAAAAACGTGCTCGGCAGCTACGGTTACAGTGAAATCCGCTTGCCGATTGTAGAGCAGACCCCGTTATTCAAACGCGCGATCGGTGAAGTCACCGACGTGGTTGAAAAAGAGATGTATACCTTTGAGGACCGTAATGGCGACAGCCTGACGTTGCGTCCTGAAGGGACTGCGGGCTGCGTACGCGCCGGCATCGAACATGGTCTCCTGTACAATCAGGAACAGCGTCTGTGGTATATCGGGCCGATGTTCCGCCACGAACGTCCGCAAAAAGGGCGCTATCGTCAATTCCATCAGCTGGGTGTCGAAGTGTTTGGCCTGCAAGGCCCGGACATCGATGCTGAACTGATTATGCTGACCGCTCGCTGGTGGCGCGCGCTGGGTATTTCTCAGCATGTCAGCCTTGAGCTGAACTCAATTGGTTCGCTTGAAGCCCGCGCTAACTACCGTGATGCGCTGGTTGCCTACCTGGAACAGCACAAAGAGAAACTGGACGAAGATTGCAAGCGCCGTATGTACACTAACCCGTTGCGCGTTCTCGACTCCAAAAACCCGGAAGTACAGGCGCTGCTCAACGACGCACCTGCGCTGGGCGACTATCTTGATGACGACTCTCGCGAGCACTTTGCGGGCCTGTGCAAACTGCTGGAATCCGCAGGTATTGCCTACACCGTCAATCAGCGTCTGGTTCGTGGTCTTGATTATTACAACCGCACCGTATTTGAGTGGGTTACCAGCAGCCTGGGCTCTCAGGGTACCGTGTGTGCCGGTGGGCGTTACGACGGTCTGGTAGAGCAACTTGGCGGTCGCGCAACGCCGGCCGTAGGCTTTGCCATGGGTCTGGAACGACTTGTTTTGTTAGTTCAGGCAGTTAATCCGGAATTTAACGCAGATCCTGTTGTCGATATATACCTGGTCGCTTCGGGGGCGGATACGCAGTCGGTTGCAATGCGGCTTGCAGAACGTCTGCGCGATGAAGTTCCTGGTGTGAAACTGATGACAAACCACGGTGGCGGCAACTTTAAGAAACAGTTCGCCCGCGCCGACAAGTGGGGCGCCCGCGTTGCACTGGTACTGGGCGAGTCCGAAGTGGCTGACGGTACTGTTGTAGTGAAGGATTTGCGCTCTGGTGAGCAAACGGCAGTAGCGCAGGATAGCGTTGCCGCGCATTTGCGCACTCTACTGGGCTAAGGAGAAGGACAGCGTGGAAATTTACGAGAACGAAAACGACCAGATTGACGCAGTAAAACGCTTCTTTGCTGAAAACGGCAAAGCGCTGGCTGTTGGGGTCATTTTAGGGGTTGGCGCGCTGGTTGGCTGGCGTTACTGGACCAGCCATCAGACGGAGTCCGCACGCTCTGCTTCTCTGGCATATCAAAATACGGTGACTGCGGTTAGCGCGGGTAAACCGGATAGTCTTCCTGCTGCAGAGAAATTTGCCGCAGAAAACAAAAATACCTACGGCGCGTTAGCTTCACTGGAACTGGCGCAGCAGTTTGTTGACCAAAATGAACTTGAGAAAGCCGCAAGCCAGCTGCAACAAGGCTTAGCAGCGACCAGCGATGAGAATCTCAAAGCGGTGATTAACCTGCGTCTGGCTCGTGTTCAGGTTCAGCTTAAACAGGCTGATACCGCGCTGAAAACACTCGACACCATTAAAGGTGAAGGGTGGACGGCCATTGTTGCCGACCTGCGCGGTGAAGCATTGCTGAGCAAAGGCGACAAACAAGGTGCGCGTAGCGCATGGGAAGCGGGCGTGAAAAGCGATGCCTCTCCTGCTCTGAGCGAAATGATGCAGATGAAAATCAATAATTTGTCCATCTGAGAGGGACCCGATGCAATTGCGTAAATTACTTCTGCCAGGGCTGCTTTCCGTTACCCTATTGAGCGGCTGTTCACTGTTTAGTGGCGAAGAAGATGTCGTTAAGATGTCCCCATTACCGGTGGTTGAAAACCAGTTTACTCCGTCTACGGACTGGAGCACCTCTGTAGGTAACGGTATTGGTGATTTCTATTCCAATCTTCATCCTGCGCTGGCGGATAACGTTGTCTATGCAGCCGATCGCGCCGGCGTCGTTAAGGCGTTGAATGCGGACGACGGCAAAGAAGTCTGGTCTGTTAATCTGGGTGAGAAAGACGGCTGGTTCTCCCGCGCCTCTGCACAGCTTTCTGGCGGTGTAACCGTGTCCGGTGGCCATGTTTACATTGGCAGCGAAAAAGCGCAGGTTTATGCGCTGAACACCAGCGATGGTACCACCGCATGGCAGACGAAAGTTGCCGGTGAAGCGCTGTCTCGTCCTGTTGTGAGCGATGGCGTGGTATTAATCCACACCAGTAACGGTCAGTTGCAGGCCTTGAACGAAGCTGACGGCGCTATCAAATGGACCGTTAACCTCGACATGCCTTCACTGTCTCTGCGCGGCGAATCTGCCCCAGCGACCGCCTTTGGCGCAGCTATCGTTGGCGGTGATAACGGCCGCGTAAGCGCCGTGCTGATGCAGCAGGGCCAGATGATTTGGCAGCAGCGTATTTCTCAGGCGACAGGTCCAACGGAAATCGATCGTCTGAGCGACGTTGATACCACGCCGGTTATCGTCAATGGCGTTGTCTACGCGCTGGCTTATAATGGTAACCTGACGGCGCTGGATCTGCGCAGCGGCCAGATCATGTGGAAACGTGAACTGGGCTCAGTGAATGATTTCATCGTCGACGGTAACCGTATCTACCTGGTTGACCAGAACGACCGTGTACTGGCGCTGACCACCGACGGCGGTGTGACGCTGTGGACGCAAAGCGATCTGCTGCACCGTCTGCTGACGTCCCCGGTATTGTATAACGGCAATCTGGTCGTGGGTGATAGCGAAGGCTACCTGCACTGGATTAACGTTGACGATGGCCGCTTTGTCGCCCAGCAGAAAGTTGACAGCTCTGGTTTCCTGACCGAGCCGGTCTCTGCTGATGGTAAACTGCTGATCCAGGCGAAAGACGGTACGCTGTACTCTATTACGCGTTAATCGTCCCGGCCGCTCGCTTTGAAAAACGGCTCCTGGTGCAGGGGCCGTTTTACTGTTTTTAACAACGGGGCAAAAAATGTGCCCGTTGTCTGATGATTTATTAAATGAGGCTTTAAACATGGTACCTGTGGTCGCGCTTGTCGGGCGCCCTAACGTTGGCAAATCCACGTTATTTAACCGTCTAACTCGCACCCGAGATGCGCTGGTTGCGGATTTCCCGGGTCTGACTCGTGACCGTAAGTACGGTCGTGCGGAAATTGAAGGCCGCGAGTTTATCTGTATTGATACCGGCGGTATTGATGGCACCGAAGACGGTGTAGAAACCCGCATGGCGGAACAGTCGCTGTTGGCGATCGAAGAAGCGGACGTTGTGCTGTTCATGGTAGATGCGCGTGCTGGCCTGATGCCTGCGGATGAAGCCATTGCGAAACATCTGCGTTCGCGCCAGAAACCGACGTTCCTGGTAGCCAACAAAACTGACGGACTCGATCCTGATCAGGCGGTCGTCGATTTCTACTCGCTGGGTCTGGGTGAAATTTATCCGATCGCGGCATCCCATGGTCGTGGTGTTCTCAGCCTGCTGGAGCATGTTCTGCTGCCGTGGATGGATGACGTTGCTCCTCAGGAAGAAGTGGATGAAGATGCAGAATATTGGGCGCAACTGGAAGCCGAAGAGAACGGCGAAGAAGAGCCTGAAGACGACTTCAATCCGCAGGACCTGCCGATCAAACTGGCGATTGTTGGTCGCCCGAACGTAGGTAAGTCCACGCTTACTAACCGTATTCTCGGCGAAGACCGCGTAGTGGTTTACGACATGCCGGGGACCACGCGTGACAGTATTTATATCCCGATGCAACGCGATGAGCGCGAATATGTGCTCATCGATACCGCGGGCGTGCGTAAGCGCGGCAAAATTACCGAAGCAGTAGAAAAATTCTCAGTTATCAAAACGCTGCAGGCGATTGAAGATGCCAACGTGGTGATGCTGGTGATTGACGCGCGCGAAGGTATTTCCGATCAGGACCTGTCGCTGCTGGGCTTTATCCTCAATAGTGGGCGTTCACTTGTTATTGTGGTCAACAAGTGGGATGGCCTGACGCAGGAAGTGAAAGAGCAGGTCAAAGAGACCTTGGACTTCCGTCTGGGCTTTATTGATTTTGCGCGTGTACACTTCATCTCTGCGCTGCACGGCAGCGGCGTGGGTAATCTGTTTGAATCGGTCCGCGAAGCGTATGACAGCTCTACCCGTCGCGTTAGCACCGCGATGCTGACGCGCATTATGACTATGGCGGCAGAAGATCATCAGCCGCCGCTGGTGCGTGGTCGTCGTGTGAAGCTGAAATATGCCCACGCCGGTGGTTATAACCCACCAATCGTGGTGATTCACGGCAACCAGGTCAAAGACCTGCCGGATTCCTACAAGCGCTATCTGATGAACTATTTCCGTAAGTCTTTGGATGTAATGGGGACGCCGATCCGCATTCAGTTCAAAGAAGGGGAAAACCCGTTTGCGAACAAGCGTAATACGCTGACGCCGACGCAGATGCGCAAACGTAAGCGTTTGATAAAACACATCAAAAAAAGCAAGTAACCGTTGCTGATGCTGATAAAAACCCGTGCTTGTCGCGGGTTTTTTTTCGAAGTTTCATCGCCAGCCTCAGCCCGTGCGATGTCAATCACTATTCATTTTTTACCAAGTTTAAATCTAAGAAAGTAGACATTTGTCGAGTTTTCATCTTAAAGTCCGGGGGCTGGTACTAGACAAAACTAGCCTTAGGTTATCAAATGGTTAAATAAATTTTCGCCGCATGTAAAAAATCGGTCAGATACGTAACTGGCTGGCGTACATCGCGGTGTTTACACACACGACGACATAACTTTCGGGAGAATTATGCAATCCTCTGTTAATCAAAAAGAAAGCCGAACTTTCTTCGGCCATCCTTATCCGCTCGGCTCGCTGTTCTTCACAGAGATGTGGGAGCGCTTCTCGTTTTATGGTATTCGCCCGTTACTGATCCTGTTTATGGCTGCTACCGTTTATGACGGCGGCATGGGGCTGGCACGTGAAAATGCCTCGGCGATTGTGGGTATCTTTGCCGGTACGATGTACCTCGCTGCGCTGCCGGGTGGCTGGCTGGCGGATAACTGGCTCGGCCAACAGAAAGCGGTGTGGTACGGTTCCATCCTGATTGCCCTCGGCCATCTGTCAATTGCGCTCTCCGCCATTATGGGGAACAACCTGTTCTTTATTGGTCTGATGTTTATCGTGCTCGGTTCCGGTCTGTTTAAGACCTGTATTTCGGTCATGGTTGGCACGCTGTACAAAAAAGGCGATGCGCGTCGCGACGGCGGTTTCTCGCTGTTCTACATGGGCATCAACATGGGGTCGTTTATCGCGCCGCTGATTTCCGGCTGGCTGATTAAAACCCACGGCTGGCACTGGGGCTTTGGCATCGGTGGTATCGGGATGTTGGTGGCGTTGATCATTTTCCGTGTATTTGCCGTTCCATCAATGAAACGCTACGACAGCGAAGTGGGGCTCGACTCCACCTGGAATAGCCCGGTAGTGAAACGTAACGGTGTGGGCGCGTGGCTGCTGGCGCTGGCCGTCGGTGCGGCGGTTATCGTTACGCTGATAGCGCAGGGCGTGATTGTAATTAATCCGGTCGCGGTTGCCAGCATGCTGGTGTACGTGATTGCAGCCTCCGTTGCGCTCTACTTTATCTACCTGTTCATCTTTGCCGGTCTGAACCGTAAAGAGCGTGCCAGACTGCTGGTCTGCTTTATCCTGCTGGTTTCCGCCGCGTTCTTCTGGTCCGCGTTTGAGCAGAAGCCAACCTCGTTCAACCTGTTCGCCAACGACTACACTAACCGTATGATCGGTGATTTTGAAATCCCGGCGGTCTGGTTCCAGTCGATAAACGCGCTGTTTATTATCCTGCTGGCACCGGTATTCAGTTGGGCATGGCCGAAGCTGGCAAGCATGAATATTCGCCCGAGTAGCATCACCAAGTTTGTTATCGGTATCCTCTTTGCGGCGGCAGGCTTTGGTCTGATGATGCTGGCGGCGCAAAACGTTCTCAGTAACGGCGGGGCAGGCGTTTCTCCATTCTGGCTGGTGGGCAGTATCCTGATGCTGACGCTTGGCGAGCTGTGCCTGAGTCCGATCGGTCTGGCGACAATGACGCTGCTGGCGCCGGAAAGAATGCGCGGGCAGATGATGGGCCTGTGGTTCTGCGCCAGTGCGCTGGGCAACCTGGCCGCAGGTTTGATTGGCGGTCATGTGAAGGCTGACCAACTGGATATGCTGCCGGATCTCTTCGCACGCTGCTCGATTGCGCTGCTGATCTGCGCTGCGGTACTGATCATCCTCATTGTTCCGATTCGTCGCATGCTGGAGAATACGCAAACTAAACCGGCAACTAGCGCCTGATAACACCTCGATTGTGCCGGGGCAGACGTTATGTCCCGGCTATTCAATTAACGAGGTAAGAGCATGCTGTTAGGATTTGTTGGGCTTGGTGCAGTCGTTGAAACGGCATACTTGCCCGCATTACGTAATATGTTCGGTGATGCACTACGCTGTGTGGGATTTGATGTTCAACCCGCAAAGCAGCCCGCAGACGTGACACGCTGTACGTCGCTCGCTGAACTTCTTGCAATGCCGCTTGATACCCTGTTTATTACCACCGCATCCCTGCATCACCTTGATGTGCTTGAACAGGCGCTGGCGGCTCCCATCGCTCGTATCGTGGTCGAAAAGCCTATTGTCGCCACGCTTTCCCAAATTGAAAAACTGAAAACGCTGCTGGCTCAACCGGATGCTGCCAACCGCGTGCTGGCACTCGACCATTGGATGGCACGCAATGGCGCAATGCAGCTGGCGTTGGGCAAACTCGGAGCGCAGTGGCAGGGCGATAATCCGCAACAGGCACTTGTCTCTCACTTTTCACACATTGCTAAAATCGACGGTTTTTTGCAGGAACCGAGCGGGTTTAACGCTGTTGGAGAACCTATTGCGCTAAACTTTGCCACCGGTGAGCCGGATACCCGTGAGCTTCGTCATCCGGACGGTGTGATTCTGGACATTGGCACACATGTACTGGCAATGCTGCGTGAAACAGTGCGTTACCTGGGCGGTAATGACAGTATGACCTTGCAGGTGAAAAGCGCTAAAGACCGTCTGGGACGTAATATTGTAGAGGGCGACCTGACCACAGCAGAAGGAGAGGCGCATCTGCAGGGACAGATTAGCGGCATTCCGCTGGATATCTGGCTGAATAAATACGCGGGGCCGGCTGGCGGACAAAAAGGCCTGCGCCTTTGTCTGCGCGATGGTCGTGTCATTAGCCATGATCGCCGTGGTGTCGAGGATGTGCTCGAATTGATTGACGGTGATGTTGTACAACGCTGGAGTCTGCCTGGTAGCGTATATGCCCATTGTCTGGCGGAGCATATTCTGGGCGCGCAAAGTCTGTTTGAACGCAGTCCACAGGAAGTGAGCCGCACGACGCAGCGCAGGCTGGAGGAAGTGGAGTGCCTGTTAACGTTACAGCAGCAGTTACGCGGGCGGCATTAAACGCATCGTGTTAAACTCAGCGCAGTAATGGATCCCTGTACTGGAGTCGCTATGTCTATTATTTGCCCGGATTGTCATGCAGAGCTGGAGCCGCAAAACGGTATGGCGCACTGTGATAACTGTAATAAAGATATTCAGTTAGAAGCGCACTGCCCGGAGTGCAATCAGCCACTGCAGGTGCTTAAAGCCTGTGGCGCGGTGGATTATTTCTGCCAGAACGGTCATGGCCTTATCTCGAAGAAACGCGTGGCGTTTGTGCCGCTTTAATCCTGTTTTTTCCTGCGTGTTTTCTTTGTCTTCGTGACAGCTCTCACTTCGCTTTCCACCCATCCGTCAGACAGGCGGGTGGTGAGCACATCACCTGCTGTAACCTGTTTAGTCTGTTTCAGCACTTCACCCTCTTTTGCGGTCGTCACGCTATAACCGCGCGCCAGCGTGGCCAGCGGGCTGACTGCCTCAAGATGGGTAACCGCGTTGCCAAAACGCTCGCGCTGTTCGCTTAAACGCGCACGGATATTTTCCGCCAGGCGGTATTCCAGTTGCTGAATGCGTGTTTGCGCACGGTAAATACGTGGCTGCGGGTTTTGCTGATTCAGACGCTGCAGCATGCGCTGCTGACGCTGATTTGCCTGTTTAATCTTATTCTCAAGTGCGAAGTTCATTCTCTGACGCAGTCGTTCCAGCACGGTCTGTTGACGGGCCAGACGCAGTTGCGGATGCTGCTGTTGCAAGCGGTGATGAAGCTGGGTAAACCGACGAGTACGATTGGCGAGGTAGTAGTCCATCGCCATCTCCAGACGCTGCTGACCATGCTGAATTTGACGCAGCAGTTCAAGCTGATTACGGCTGACAATTTCTGCTGCCGCCGACGGCGTAGGTGCCCGTAAATCTGCAATAAAATCGGCAATAGTGACATCGGTTTCATGGCCGACGGCGCTGACGACTGGAATGCGGCTGGCAAAGATCGCCCGTGCTACACGTTCGTCGTTAAAGCTCCACAAATCTTCCAGCGAGCCGCCGCCGCGCCCGACGATCAGCACATCGCACTCGCCCCGCGCGTTCGCCAGTTCAATGGCCCGAACGATCTGCCCTGGCGCATCATCGCCCTGGACTGCGGTCGGGTAGATAATAACGGGCAGGGAAGGGTCGCGACGCTTCAGGACGTGGAGGATATCGTGCAGCGCGGCGCCGGTTTTAGAGGTGATTACCCCGACGCAGTGGGCCGGTGAGGGCAGCGTTTTTTTGAACTGCTGATCGAATAGCCCTTCAGCCTGCAGTTTGGCCTTGAGTTGCTCATATTTTTGCTGCAGCAAACCTTCGCCCGCTGGCTGCATGCTCTCAACAATTATCTGATAGTCGCCGCGAGGCTCGTACAATGTAATGTTGGCGCGTACCAGTACCTGCTGACCGTGCTGTGGTCGGAACGTTACCCGGCGATTGCTGTTGCGAAACATCGCGCAGCGTACCTGAGCGGTGTCATCTTTGAGCGTGAAATACCAGTGACCGGAGGACGGCTGCGTGAAATTCGAAATTTCACCGCTGATCCACACTTGTCCCATTTCCTGCTCAAGCAGCAAACGAACCGTCTGATTCAGGCGGCTTACGGTAAAAATTGAGGTGGTCTGAGAGGATAACATGTGAGCGGGATCAAATTCTAAATCAGCAAGTTATTCAGTCGAAAGTAACATGCTCACAGAGGAGCGCAAGGTTTTTTTGCAAAAAAGTGTGGATGCAATCGGTTACGCTCTGTATAATGCCGCGGCAATATTTAATAACCTCCCAGGTGAGATATTGCCCATGCTACGTATCGCAAAAGAAGCCCTGACGTTTGACGACGTCCTCCTCGTTCCCGCTCATTCTACCGTTCTGCCGAATACTGCTGATCTCAGCACCCAGTTGACGAAAACCATTCGCCTGAACATTCCTATGCTCTCCGCAGCAATGGACACCGTGACGGAAGCGCGCCTGGCAATTGCCCTGGCTCAGGAAGGCGGCATCGGTTTTATCCACAAAAACATGTCTATTGAGCGCCAGGCGGAAGAAGTTCGTCGCGTGAAGAAACACGAATCTGGCGTCGTGACCGACCCACAAACCGTACTGCCAACCACCACTCTGCGCGAAGTAAAAGAACTGACCGAGCGTAACGGTTTCGCAGGCTACCCGGTTGTGACTGAAGATAACGAACTGGTCGGCATCATCACCGGTCGTGACGTACGGTTTGTGACTGATCTGAATCAGCCGGTTAGCGTCTACATGACGCCGAAAGAGCGTCTGGTGACCGTTCGTGAAGGCGAAGCACGCGATGTTGTCTTTGCCAAAATGCACGAAAAACGCGTCGAGAAAGCGCTGGTTGTTGACGACAGCTTCCATCTGCTCGGCATGATCACCGTTAAAGATTTCCAGAAAGCGGAACGTAAACCTAACGCCTGTAAAGACGAGCATGGTCGTCTGCGCGTTGGGGCTGCTGTAGGCGCAGGTGCGGGTAATGAAGAGCGTGTTGACGCGCTGGTTGCCGCTGGCGTTGATGTACTGCTGATTGACTCCTCTCACGGTCACTCAGAAGGCGTACTGCAGCGTATCCGTGAAACTCGTGCTAAATACCCGGATCTGCAGATCATCGGGGGGAACGTTGCGACTGGTGCAGGCGCTCGCGCGCTGGCGGAAGCCGGCTGCAGCGCTGTTAAAGTCGGTATCGGCCCAGGCTCCATCTGTACTACCCGTATCGTTACCGGCGTAGGTGTACCGCAGATCACCGCCGTTTCTGACGCTGTTGAAGCGCTGGAAGGCACTGGTATCCCGGTTATTGCCGATGGCGGTATTCGTTTTTCCGGCGACATCGCAAAAGCGATCGCTGCGGGTGCTTCTGCAGTGATGGTTGGCTCTATGCTGGCGGGGACTGAAGAATCTCCGGGCGAAATCGAACTGTATCAGGGCCGTTCTTACAAATCATACCGTGGTATGGGCTCTCTGGGCGCGATGTCCAAAGGTTCTTCCGACCGTTATTTCCAGAGCGATAACGCCGCTGACAAACTGGTCCCGGAAGGTATCGAAGGTCGCGTTGCGTATAAAGGTCGCCTGAAAGAGATCATTCACCAGCAGATGGGTGGCCTGCGCTCCTGTATGGGTCTGACCGGCTGTGGTACTATCGACGCGCTGCGAACAAAAGCAGAGTTTGTACGTATCAGCGGTGCGGGTATTCAGGAAAGTCACGTTCACGATGTGACCATCACCAAAGAGTCCCCTAACTACCGCATGGGCTCCTGATAAGTTTCCGCGCCCGGCTATATGCCGGGCGAATTTGTTTCACTTGCCTCGGAATTAGCGTCAATGACAGACAATATTCATAAACATCGCATTCTCATCCTTGATTTCGGATCTCAGTACACTCAGCTGGTTGCTCGTCGCGTACGTGAACTGGGCGTCTATTGTGAACTGTGGGCGTGGGATGTTACGGAAGCACAAATTCGCGAATTCAACCCAAGCGGTATCATTCTTTCCGGTGGTCCGGAAAGCACCACTGAAGAAAACAGCCCGCGTGCGCCGGAATACGTTTTCACAGCGGGCGTGCCTGTGTTCGGCGTGTGCTACGGCATGCAGACTATGGCAATGCAGCTCGGTGGCCATGTTGAAGGTTCTAACGAACGTGAATTCGGCTATGCGCAGGTTGAAGTTCAGACCGACAGCGCGCTGATCCGCGGTATTGAAGACTCTCTGACCGCAGACGGCAAACCACTGCTGGACGTGTGGATGAGCCACGGCGACAAAGTGACCGCTATTCCGGAAGGTTTCGTGACCGTTGCCAGCACCGACAACTGCCCGTTTGCCATCATGGCGCACGAGGAAAAACGTTTCTACGGTGTGCAGTTCCATCCGGAAGTTACCCACACCCGTCAGGGGATGCGCATGCTGGAGCGTTTTGTGCGCGACATCTGCCAGTGTGAAGCGCTGTGGACCCCGGCAAAAATTATCGATGACGCCGTTGCCCGCATTCGTGAGCAGGTTGGCACTGATAAAGTGATCCTCGGCCTCTCCGGCGGCGTTGACTCCTCCGTCACCGCGATGCTGCTGCACCGTGCAATTGGCAAAAACCTGACCTGTGTGTTCGTCGACAACGGTCTGCTGCGTCTCAACGAAGCTCAGCAGGTGATGGATATGTTCGGCGACCATTTCGGCCTGAACATCATTCATGTTGAAGGTGAAAAGCGTTTCCTGGACGCGCTGAAAGGCGAGAACGATCCGGAAGCTAAACGTAAAATCATCGGCCGCGTGTTCGTGGAAGTCTTCGACGAAGAAGCGCTGAAGCTGGAAGACGTTAAGTGGCTGGCGCAGGGAACCATCTATCCGGACGTGATCGAATCCGCGGCTTCTGCCACTGGTAAAGCGCACGTCATCAAATCTCACCACAACGTGGGCGGTTTGCCGAAAGAGATGAAGATGGGTCTGGTTGAACCGCTGCGTGAGCTGTTCAAAGACGAAGTGCGTAAGATTGGTCTGGAACTGGGTCTGCCGTACGACATGTTGTACCGTCACCCATTCCCGGGGCCGGGTCTGGGCGTACGCGTGCTGGGCGAAGTGAAGAAAGAGTACTGCGACCTGCTGCGCCGTGCGGATGCTATCTTCATTGAGGAACTGCACAACGCTGACCTGTACAACAAAGTGAGCCAGGCGTTCACCGTGTTCCTGCCAGTACGTTCCGTTGGCGTCATGGGCGATGGCCGTAAGTACGACTGGGTTGTTTCCCTGCGTGCTGTTGAAACCATCGACTTTATGACCGCGCACTGGGCGCACCTGCCGTATGACTTCTTAGGCCGCGTCTCTAACCGCATTATCAACGAAGTTAACGGTATTTCCCGCGTGGTGTATGACATCAGCGGTAAGCCGCCAGCTACGATTGAGTGGGAATAATATTCCTCCCGTTTAGCGGTTTCTGAACCGGTAGTATGTAAAAGCCCTCTGTTTACAGAGGGCTTTTTATTGCGCGAATTTTATCGATGCGACAGTCCTGCTCGATAGTAGGGTTAATCACACACTTAACGTCTGCGATCCATTCAACACCGCTTCTTATTTACGGAAATAATGAAAAGTACTCATGGTATTACCCTGTGGAATTTAATAATGGTAACAATTCAGATAAGCATTTAATTTCATGCTAAATATGAATGTTTTAGTCAGTGATATTTTCTAGCGATATTAATTAGCGTCTATTTGAGCGCAGTGTATCTTTTTTATATCCAGTACACTGGAACGTAAAAAAATCAGCGCGAATGGCGCGGTGAAGTGGGATTAAAAGATGGTGTATTTGTGCGAAAAACACGGTTGATTATCCGATATATCAGCACGTGTGGGTGGGTAAGACTGCGTGAAGTTTCATCACTCAAATCCCTTACCGGATGGTTAAATGTCAGGCGATTAGCCATCCGGTAAGGAATCTTAATGCTGTGGGTATCATCGGCGCGAGCGGTCAGCGTACGTCAGTTTGTGCAGGAGATGCCTGTTGCGGCAGGGTGATCTGCTGAGATTCTTTTTTGTTCTGGTGGTGGTGCCACGCACCTATGGCGGAGTAGACGAAGCGTCCGAAGAAGAAAAGAAAGCTGATAAGCAGTACGATCCGGATCATGCGACTGTTAAATCGGTGTCGTTTGCGTAGGCTGGTAACCTGGCTCACAAAAGGTTCCTTGTAGTGTACCCAACTGAGGGCGATAGTCACATTAAGGCATACTGTGAGGGAATGGTCAATTTTTCCTTATGTAAAATTGATTCAGTTGTTTTATCTATTTATGTTATGGAAATTAATATTATTATTTGCATTAATAATGAGATAACGATAAAAAACCATGAAAAGAGTAATAATTGATTAATGAGGGACTTATTTATTGATATGTATCAAGCATCACCCTTTGCTGACAACTAGAATTGATGAGTCATTTTAATGTATTTAACTTTATCGTTTTAACGTCAGGTGGGATGCCTGTCCGAATACCCCCTGCAGGATGTGCGGGATTCTACTGAGCATCTATGAAACTCAATAAAAATTATATTGGTATTAGAGATAGATGGTGGGCGTTACCTCTCATCTTGCCTTCCTTGCTGTTGCCTATATTGAGCACTGCTAACACCTATGCCCATATTAGTACCGGGAACGTAATTCTTTTCTACCTGCCTTTAGCGCTAATGGTTAGCCTGATGTTGTTTTTCGGTTGGGCGGCATTACCAGGAATTATCATTTCCATCATCTGGTACAAATATCCGCAGGTTGGGTTATTTGAAATGCTCTCAATAATTTCGCACTTTATAGTTACGATAGTGCTTAGTTGGGGAGGGTATAAAGTTTTTGCTCCCCGGCGTAATAACGTTTCTTACGGTGACTCCCACCTGATGTTTCAGCACATGTTTTGGCAGGTTTTCTGCCCGGCAACGCTGTTTCTGCTATTCTTCCATTTCGCCGCGTTTGTGGGCGTCTATGAGAGCAAATCCGGCATGGTGGGCGTTATGCCCCTTAATACCGGCACGTTGATCAACTATCAGGCCATGCTGGCCGGGAATCTGGTTGGGGTTCCACTGTGCTACTTTATCATTCGCACGATTCGTAATCCTTTGTATATCAGAGGCTATTTATCTCAGTTAAAGCAGCAGTTTGACACCAAAGTTACCAAAACAGAGTTTGCGGTCTGGCTGATTATATTGACCATACTAATGACATTGTTGTGTATGCCGTTAGATGAGCAAAGCTCGATATTTAGCACGAATTATACCTTGTCACTGCTGCTGCCCGTCATGCTATGGGGAGCAATGCGTTACGGTTATAAATTTATTTCGTTAATATGGATGCTCGTACTCATTACAGCAATTCATTATTATCAACGCTATATGCCCTGGTATTCGGGTTACGATGTGCAGCTTGCCATTACCTCATCGAGTTACCTGGTTTTCTCCTTCATCGTGAATTTTATTGCCGTACTGGCAACGCGCCAGAGAATTGTTGCCAGACATTCTCATCGTCTGGCCTTCTTTGACCCCATGGTGCATATTCCGAATTTGCGCGCTTTGAACCGGGATTTGAGAAAGGCGCCATGGTCAGTGCTTTGCTTTTTGAGTGTTCCGGGTATGGAACTGCTGGTGAAAAATTACGGCATTATGCTGCGTATCCAGTACAAGCAAAAACTTGCCCAGTGGGTAAAGCCATTGCTGAAACAAGATGAGCATGTCTATCAGTTATCGGGTAATGATTTAGTGCTGCGTTTTAACACCGAGTCGCATCAGGAGCGTATTGAAGCGCTGGACAGGCATATCAAGCAGTTTCGTTTTATCTGGGATGGCATGCCTTTACAGCCGCAGGTGGGGATTAGTTTTTGCTATGTCCGTTCTCCTGTTAACCACATCTACTTGTTACTGGGGGAGTTAAGCACCATCGCCGAGCTTTCTCTGGCGACTAATGCGCCAGAGAATTTGCAGCGCCGAGGCGTGATGCACCTGCAACGTGACCTGAAAGATAAGGTTGCGATGATGAATCGTCTGCAGCTGGCGCTGGAGCACAATCGCTTTTTCCTGATGGCGCAGCCGATTTCAGGCGTGCGCGGCGATGTTTATCACGAAATTCTGCTGCGGCTAGAGGGGGATGATGGTAAAACCATCGGTCCTGACAGCTTCTTACCGGTAGCGCATGAGTTTGGATTGTCATCCAGCATCGATCTGTGGGTGATTGAAAATACGCTGAAGTTTATGGCGCAGAATCGGGAAAAAATGCCCGCCCGTCGGTTTGCTATTAACTTATCTCCCACGTCGGTATGCCGTGCCCGGCTTCCGCATGACATCAACCAGTTGCTGATTAAGTACAAAGTTGAACCGTGGCAGCTGATTTTTGAAGTAACGGAAAGCAATGCCTTAACCAATGCGGAACAGGCGCAGGCAACGTTACTGCAGCTGCAATCATTGGGCTGTCAGATTGCGATTGATGATTTTGGTACCGGATATGCCAGCTATGCGCGGCTGAAGAATGTGAATGCCGATATCCTGAAAATTGATGGCAGCTTTATTCGCAACATCGTTTCGAATAGCCTCGACTATCAAATCGTGGCCTCTATTTGCCATCTGGCGCGGATGAAAAGAATGCTGGTGGTCGCGGAGTACGTCGAAAGCGAAGAAATACGCAGTGCGGTAATTTCGCTGGGGATTGATTACATGCAGGGGTATCTGATTGGTAAACCGCAGCCGTTGCATGAAATGCTGGAAGAACAGGTGCCAGAAGAACTGGCACCTGCTGAGAGCTTATGCGGCGATATCGGGTGAACTCTCTTCTTCAATTTTGAGTCGCCAGCCGGTAACGGCTTCCCAGTATTGCTGCTCTTTTTCCAGATCGAGCAGCACCAGCGCATTCTGGCTAAACCAGTCATGCGGAAAGCGTAAGGTCCAGTGGTTGTCGTCGGTAATTAGGGTCAGCGTCGGTGGCGTGGTGGTCGCCTGTCGCTGATTATTCAGCAGCACGCCCAGGCGCAACAGCTGAATTAACGGCAGAAACTGTTTTTTCTTGAACAACGTAAAGCGGGGCAAATCATCCAGTTTCACCGCTTTGCGATGATATCGAACCAGGGTTGCCATCATCAGCTGTTGTTCCTGATTGAAACCCGGTAAATCGCTGTTTTGGAGGATATACGCCGAGTGGCGATGTAAACCGCTGTGGTTGATGTTCAGCCCAACCTCATGCAGCATCGCCGCCCAGCGCAGCAACGCTTCCAGTTGTGGATTGGCCAGCTTTGGCTGCTGCGTATGCCACTGATCGTACATTTGCATCGTCGTTTCCAGTACGCGCCGGGCCTGTTCGCTGTCGATGTTGTACTGGTTCGCCAGGCTGCTCGCGGTACGGCTGCGAACGTCCTGGTGGCGAAAACGACCTTCCATCTCATACAGCACGCCTTCGCGTAGTGCGCCATCAGAAAGGCGGAGTTCGCGGATAGCCAGTGCGTCAAAAACGCCGCACAGAATCGCGAGTCCCGGCACAAACACCGCTTTTCGCTCTTCAGACAGCCCCGGCAGGCTGAGCGCATCGAATGACGCATGCTTCAGCACTTCGGATCGCAGTTTGTCCAGGCGTTCAGGGGTGATAAAACCATCTTTCTCGCCCATCTCCAGCAGCACTTCGTGTGCCGCTTTAATCGTGCCCGACGCGCCCAGCGCAACGTTCCAGCCCTGAATGCGAAACTGCCAGGTTAAGGTTTCAAGCTTTTGCGCTGCCGCCATGCGCGCACGCTGGAAGTTTTCTCGACTAATAGCGCCGCCCGGGAAATACATCTGAGCAAAACTGACGCAGCCCATACGACGGCTTTCCACCAGTTTGGGCTCGAAATCTTCGCCGATCACCAGTTCTGTTGAACCACCGCCGATATCAATAACCAGCTTACGACCCTTTTCCGGCTGGGTGTGCTCCACGCCCATAAAAATCAGTCGGGCTTCTTCATTACCGGAAATAATCTCAATCGGGTAGGGGATAACTTTTTCTGCTCGCTTGAGAAACTCGGTCGCATTTAGCGCCTGACGCAAAGTATGGGTTCCCACGATGCATACACTTGATGGGGGAAAGCCCTGCAGACGTTCGGCGAACAGCGACAGGCAGCTTAATCCGCGCTCCATTGCCTCTTCGCTCAGCTTGTTATCTTCGCCGAGGCCATCCGCCAGATGAACGCGCTGTTTCAGTCGCCCGATAATCTGCATTGCGCCATCAACCACGCGGGCAATGACCATATGGAAACTGTTTGAACCAAGGTCGACCGCAGCAAATTCCTGCGGTCGTGGAGTCTTGTCGTGTATTGGCATAGCGTTAGTCAGGTTGCTCGAGTGATTTGATGTAGTCGTATATCGCCAATTGTGACTGAACCTTACGGCGGTTTCCGCGTGGTACGTAGCGATTACTGAGTTCTTTATCGATGAAGCGAGCCTTCACCGTGTCGCTGAACAGGATATCGATAATATCCAGCACCCGTTGCTTAAGACGCGGGTCCAGCAGCGGTGTGGCGACTTCGATGCGATAGTCGATATTCCTGGTCATCCAGTCTGCGGAGGAGAGGTATACCTGCTTGTCTCCACCGTTTTCGAAGATATAAACCCGGTCGTGTTCAAGGTAGCGGTCAACTATGCTTATCACGCGAATATTGTCGCTAATGCCTTCCAGGTTCGGAATCAAAGAGCACATACCGCGAATCAATAAATTGACTGGCACGCCTGAGCTTGAGGCCGCATAGAGACGATCAACCAGGCCTTTATCGACCAGGTTATTCAGTTTTAGGGTGATACCGGAAGGCTGTCCTTGCTGCGCGTTGGCGATTTCTTTGTCAATCATCGCGTACAGCAAACGGCGCGAGTTCTGCGGAGAAACCAGCAGATAATCGAACGTCACCGGACGATACGGGTTCTCGATGAAGTTGAACACCCGACGAACCTCGTTGGTAATGCGTGAGTCGGCGGTAAGTAACGAGTAGTCGGTATAGAGACGCGCCGTTTTTTCGTTGAAGTTCCCCGTCCCGATATGTGCATAGCGCACAACTTCATCACCTTCTTTACGCGAGATAAGGAACAATTTGGCGTGAATTTTCAGGCCCGGCGCGGAGAAGATAACGTGAACGCCTGCCTCGGTAAGACGCTTGGCCCAATGAATGTTGGCTTCTTCATCAAAGCGAGCCTGCAACTCCACCACCACGGTGACTTTCTTACCGTTGTGCGCAGCATGGATCATCGAATCAATGATGCGCGAGTCTTTGGCCACACGGTAGATGTTGATTTTTATCGCCAGCACGCTCGGGTCGAAAGAGGCCTGGCGCAACAGTTCAAGAACGTGCTCAAAAGTGTGATACGGATAATATAGCAGCACGTCGCGTTCGCGAACGGCGTCAAAGCCGTTACGAAACTTCTCGTTATCGAACCAGATATGGCGCAAACGCGGCAGCGGTTTGTTCACCAGGTTAGCTTTGCCAACGTTGGGGAAATTAATAAAGTCTTTGAAGTTATGGTAACGCCCGCCGGGAACAATCGAGTCGTAGCGAGAAATCGTCAGCTTTTCACGCAGTACCTCGACCAGCGCATTGGGCATGTCGCGCTGATAGACAAAACGTACAGGCTCTGCGGTCAGACGCTGTTTCAGGCTGGACGACATCAGCTCCATCAGGCTCGATTCCATCTCGTGCACCAAATCGTATTCGGCATCGCGAGTCATTTTCATCGAATAGGCGTTCAGCGCATCGTAATCAAAGAACCCTTTGAAAATGTCGTCAAGGCAGTAGCGTAAGATGTTGTCCAGCAGGATCATCGGTTTGCGACGGCGCGGGGTTTCCGGCGGTAGATTCACAAAACGGGGAACCTTGTCGGAAGGGATTTCCAGCAGCGCATAGCGGATCGTATCGCCGCGGATAATTTCCACCGCCAGATAGGTGTAGTCATCTTTCAGAAACTGAACTAAATCCGTCTCGCGGTTAATCAGGATCGGTGTAATGTGCTGGCGAAGATATTGTTTGAAGTAGTGGCGTAACCAGCTCTGTTGATTGACCGACAACTGACGTTCATTGATAAGGAAAATCTGGTTGCGCGCCATCTCCAGCAGCAACTCGTTGTACAGGCCGTCAAATTCCTGATCGGCTTTTAATACACGGGCCTGGATTTTACCTAACAGATGGCGGGAGTGAGAGTTTGAACCCTGTTCTTCGCTAATAATGATTCGGCGCTTCAGTTCGGCAAAACGAACCTTATAAAACTCGTCGAGATTATTGGAATAGATGCCTAAGAAACGCATCCGTTCGATCAACGGGTTTGACTTATCAGCAGCTTCCTGGAGTACACGTTCGTTGAACGCTAACCAGCTGAGTTCTTTCTCGATGTATAGCTTTTCCTGACCCATTACCACTTTTACTCCGTTTCATTCACGGGACACTACCGATTTATTATGGCGAGCATTGCTCTCAGATGTCCAACAGTGCCAGAAAAATATGACAATAAACCGTCTGATAGCAAAGAGAAAGGGGGAGCGTAGATGAATACCGGAGATGTTAACCGGAAAAGGTATTTATGCCTGTAAACCGGATGATGAGATCCGGTTTACAGGTTGATTTTATTCTTCGTCGGCGGCGTAGCCTTGTGGCGGCAGACAAACGCCGTCCAGCCATGCTGCGTTATCACGCATCTTCAGGCGACCATCAGTAAACCAGCTTACCACCAGCGGGTAAATGGTATGTTCCTGGGTCTGGACTCGTGCCGTGACATCATCTTCGCTGTCGCCTTCAAATACCGGAACCTTGGCCTGGAGAATAACCGGTCCGCCGTCCAGTTCATCTGTGACGAAATGGACGGAAGTGCCATGCTGTTCATCGCCGTTTTCCAGAACCTGACGGTGCGTGTGCAGGCCAGGATACTTCGGCAATAAAGAAGGGTGGATATTCAGCAATCGTTCAGAATAGTGAGCAACAAACGTCGGACTTAGAATGCGCATATAACCGGCCAGCACCACGAGATCGGGGGCATAAGCGTCGATCTCTTGTATCAGTTGCTGGTCGAATGCTTCGCGACTGGCAAACTGGGCGGCTTCCAGCGAGTGTGCAGGAATATTCGCTTCGCGTGCGCGCTCAAGGCCGAACGCATCGGCCTTGTTACTGAATACTGCACGTATGGTGCCATTGATTTTATTCTGTTCGCAGGCATCCATTATCGCCTGCAAATTGCTTCCGTTGCCGGAAATGAGCACCACAATGTTTTTCATTCAATGACCACACGCTGTTCGGAATCAGAAGCTTTGATGATACCGATTTTCCATGCGTTTTCACCTTTCTCATTGAGCAAAGCAAGGGCTTTGTCCACTTCAGAAGCTGGCAGGGCGATAACCATGCCTACGCCGCAGTTAAAGGTGCGATACATCTCATGCTGGCTGACGTTACCCGCCGTTTGCAGCCAGTTGAAGACGGCTGGCCACTGCCATGAAGATTCGTCGATCACAGCCTGCGTGTTGTCTGGCAGAACGCGTGGAATATTTTCCCAGAAACCACCGCCGGTCAGGTGGGCAATGGCATGCACATCAACCTTCTCAATCAGTTCCAGAATGGATTTGACATAAATGCGGGTCGGGGCCAGTAAGTGATCGGCCAGCGGCTTGCCTTCAAGCTCGGTGATTTCCGGGTCACAACCGCTGACTTCAACAATTTTGCGCACCAGAGAGTAGCCGTTGGAGTGCGGACCGCTGGAGCCGAGTGCAATCAGTACGTCGCCGTCAGCCACTTTTGAACCGTCGATGATCTCAGATTTTTCGACGACGCCAACGCAGAAGCCTGCCACGTCGTAATCTTCGCCGTGGTACATCCCCGGCATTTCAGCCGTTTCACCGCCGACAAGCGCACAGCCAGACTGCAGACAGCCTTCGGCAATACCGTTAATGACGCTGGCTGCGGTATCCACATCCAGTTTGCCGGTAGCATAGTAGTCGAGGAAAAACAGCGGCTCAGCGCCCTGAACCACGAGGTCGTTGACGCACATTGCGACGAGGTCAATGCCGATAGTGTCGTGGCGTTTCAGATCCATCGCCAGACGCAGTTTTGTGCCGACGCCATCAGTGCCGGAAACCAGTACCGGTTCACGATATTTTTGCGGCAATGCGCACAGCGCACCGAAGCCACCCAGACCACCCATAACTTCCGGACGACGAGTTTTCTTTACTACGCCTTTGATTCGATCAACCAGAGCATTACCTGCATCAATATCAACACCGGCATCTTTGTAGCTAAGAGAGGTTTTATCGGTCACTGCCTGCTTCCCCACATGTTTACTTGCAGTAAAAGTTAAATTCGGCGCAATTCTAACAGGGAAAGCAAACGTTTGCGAGCCTGCTCTGCATCAAGTTTTATGTGCTGATTTTTTCAGCATTTTACAATCATTTATCTATTTGTTTGAACTGCGCCACGAAAATGAAACCGGGTACAGTCTTGTGCTTGAAACCTGCCTGCTGAATACACAGTATCGTACTGAAACCGGTTTCTGTTTTCTGTTGCAGACCTCATCAACAGCGTTTGGCACAGAGTAATCACGAGAGGGGAAGGGTATGTCAGGATTTAAAGCAGATTTCATGTGGGGTGGTGCCGTAGCCGCTCATCAACTGGAAGGTGGCTGGCAGGAAGGTGGAAAAGGAATTAGCGTTGCCGATGTCATGACGGCGGGGGCGTATGGCGTGGCGCGTGAAATCACTGACGGTGTGATTGCCGGTAAAAACTACCCTAACCACGACGCCATCGATTTTTATCACCGCTATAAAGACGACATTAAACTGTTTGCCGAAATGGGGTTTAAATGTTTTCGCACTTCGATTGCCTGGACGCGTATTTTCCCTTTAGGCGACGAAGCGCAACCCAATGAGGCTGGCCTGCAGTTCTATGATGACCTGTTTGACGAATGCCTGAAATATGGCATTGAACCGGTGATTACGTTGTCGCATTTCGAGATGCCATACCATCTGGTGACGGAATATGGCGGCTGGCGTAACCGCAAACTTATCGATTTCTTTGTCCGTTTTGCCGCAGTGGTTTTTACCCGTTACCAGCACAAAGTGAAGTACTGGATGACGTTTAATGAAATTAACAACCAGGCAAATTATCACGAAGACTTCGCGCCTTTTACTAACTCTGGCCTGAAATATCAGCCCGGTGAAGACCGCGAGCCGGTTATGTACCAGGCGGCGCACTATGAACTGGTGGCAAGCGCGCTGGCGGTAAAGGCTGCGCGTGAGATTAACCCGGCATTGCAGATAGGGTGCATGATTGCCATGTGTCCTATCTATCCACTGACCTGTGCGCCGGACGATATGATGATGGCGATGAACGCCATGCACCGGCGTTACTGGTTTACCGATGTCCATGTGCGCGGCAAATACCCGCAGCATCTTCTCAACTACTTTGCCCGGCGTGGCTTTGATCTTGATATCACCGAGGAAGACCGTCAGGCGCTGACCGAGGGGGGGGTCGATTACATCGGCTTTAGCTACTATATGTCTTTCGCAACGCAGGCCACGGCAGACAACCCACAGCTGGACTACGACGAGTCGAAAAGTCTGGTTTCCAACCCGTACGTGCAGAAATCGGACTGGGGCTGGCAGATTGATCCCGTTGGTCTGCGCTATTCGCTGAACTGGTTCTGGGATCATTACCAACTGCCGCTGTTTATCGTCGAAAACGGCTTTGGTGCGATTGACGTGCAGCAGGCCGACGGATCGGTGGATGATTCCTATCGTATTGACTATATGGCCGCACATATCAGCGAAATGAAAAAAGCGGTAGTGGAAGATGGCGTGGACCTGATGGGTTATACCCCGTGGGGCTGTATTGATTTAGTCTCGGCCGGGACGGGGGAGATGAAAAAACGCTACGGCTTTATCTATGTTGATAAAAATAATGACGGAAGCGGAACGTTAGTACGCTCGCCGAAGAAATCTTTTTCATGGTATCAAAACGTTATCCAGACCAATGCTGAATATCTATAAAATTCATAGTATTGACAGCCAACCCCGCCAATAATGCGGGGCTTGTTTTATACTCATCATCCAGACGCAAACGACTTTGGTTGATCCATATCAAGCGTATCCAGTGTTGCGCCAGAGACGAAAAGCGGTATAATCCGGCGATTTTTTTTGTGGTTGCCACTCGTCTGAGGAAAGGAGAAGAGTATGAAGATCGTGGAAGTCAAACACCCACTCGTCAAACACAAGCTGGGACTGATGCGTGAAAACGACATCAGCACTAAACGCTTTCGTGAACTCGCCTCGGAAGTTGGCAGCCTGCTGACTTATGAAGCAACCGCTGGTCTGGAAACCGAAAAGGTGACCATTGAAGGCTGGAACGGTCCGGTTGAAGTTGACCAAATCAAAGGTAAAAAAATCACCGTTGTGCCAATCCTGCGTGCGGGCCTGGGCATGATGGAAGGCGTACTGGAAAACGTTCCGAGCGCGCGTATCAGCGTGGTTGGTATGTACCGTAACGAAGAAACGCTGGAGCCGGTTCCGTACTTCCAGAAGCTGGTATCTAACATCGATGAGCGTATGGCGCTGATCGTTGACCCGATGCTGGCAACCGGCGGTTCCGTTATCGCCACCATCGACCTGCTGAAAAATGCAGGCTGCACCAGCATTAAAGTGCTGGTCCTGGTTGCGGCACCGGAAGGTATTGCGGCACTGGAAAAAGCGCACCCGGATGTTGAGCTGTACACGGCCTCCATCGATCAGGGGTTGAACGAGCACGGATACATTATTCCGGGGCTCGGCGATGCCGGCGATAAGATTTTTGGTACCAAGTAAACGAATAAGTGAAAAGAAGCCGACTTTAAGAGTCGGCTTTTTTTTGAATATAACAACCCAAGGCTAATAACAAACAACACTCAGAGGAAAACACTATGACGCGCCGTGCTATCGGGGTGAGTGAAAGACCGCCGCTTTTACAGACAATCCCGCTTAGTTTGCAGCACCTGTTCGCCATGTTTGGCGCAACGGTACTGGTGCCAGTCCTGTTCCACATCAACCCGGCTACCGTTCTGCTGTTTAACGGCATTGGTACATTGCTGTATCTCTTTATCTGTAAAGGTAAAATTCCTGCGTATCTGGGTTCCAGCTTCGCATTTATTTCCCCGGTACTGCTGTTGCTGCCGTTAGGGTATGAAGTGGCGCTGGGTGGTTTCATTATGTGCGGCGTTCTGTTCTGTCTGGTTTCTTTCATCGTTAAGAAAGCAGGAACCGGCTGGCTGGATGTCATGTTCCCTCCTGCGGCGATGGGCGCAATCGTTGCCGTCATCGGTCTGGAGCTGGCTGGCGTCGCTGCGGGCATGGCGGGGTTACTGCCAGCAGAGGGACAATTACCGGATTCAAAAACCATCATCATCTCAATGGTGACGCTGGCGGTTACGGTATTTGGCTCTGTACTGTTCCGCGGTTTTATGGCGATTATCCCGATTCTGATTGGGGTGCTGGCCGGCTACGCGCTCTCCTTCGTGATGGGGGTCGTGGACACCACGCCGATTGCGCAGGCCCACTGGTTTGCTCTGCCAACGTTCTACACGCCGCGCTTTGAATGGGTTGCCATTCTGACCATCCTGCCGGCGGCGCTGGTGGTCATCGCTGAACACGTTGGACACCTGGTGGTAACGGCGAATATCGTGAAAAAAGATTTGATTCGCGATCCTGGCCTGCATCGTTCTATGTTTGCCAACGGCCTGTCTACGGTTATCTCTGGTTTCTTCGGCTCTACGCCGAACACCACATACGGCGAAAACATTGGCGTAATGGCGATTACCCGTGTTTACAGTACCTGGGTTATCGGCGGCGCGGCAATTTTTGCCATTCTGCTCTCCTGTGTGGGCAAACTGGCTGCGGCGATCCAAATCATTCCACTGCCGGTCATGGGTGGCGTATCGCTGCTGCTGTACGGCGTGATTGGTGCTTCTGGTATTCGCGTACTGATCGAGTCAAAAGTTGACTACAACAAAGCGCAAAACCTGATCCTGACCTCGGTTATTTTGATCATCGGCGTGAGTGGTGCGAAAGTTCACATTGGCGCCGCTGAGCTGAAAGGCATGGCGCTGGCGACCATTGTTGGCGTTTGTCTGAGCCTGATTTTCAAAGTTATCAGCCTGCTGCGTCCGGAAGAAGTCGTGCTTGACGCGGAAGATGCCGACAGTCCGCAACAGTAAATCTCTTACCGGGTGGCGATGTTGCCCGGTTCTATCACGACGTATTTCTGTGTTAAACTCAACGCGATTTTATGAAATCCTGGGTTGAGGTATCTCTGAACACACCGGCACAGCTCTCTTTGCCACTTTATCTTCCTGACGACGAAACTTTCGCAAGTTTCTGGCCGGGGGATAACTCCTCTTTACTGGCTGCACTGCAAAACGTGCTGCGTCAGGACCATAGCGGGTATATTTATCTCTGGTCGCGTGAAGGCGCTGGCCGTAGTCATTTGCTGCATGCAGCTTGTGCGGAACTGTCCGCGCGCGGCGATGCGGTAGGCTATGTGCCGCTCGACAAGCGTACTTGGTTCGTCCCCGAGGTGCTCGACGGTATGGAGCATTTATCGCTGGTATGCATCGATAACATCGAATGTGTGGCCGGGGATTCGCTGTGGGAAATGGCGATCTTTGATCTCTACAACCGCATCCTGGAGTCGGGGAAAACGCGTCTGCTGATCACAGGCGATCGCCCGCCAAGACAGTTGAATCTGGGGTTGCCGGATCTCGCCTCGCGCCTGGACTGGGGACAAATCTACAAGCTGCAGCCGCTTTCCGATGAAGATAAGCTGCAGGCGTTGCAATTACGCGCCAGACTTCGTGGGTTTGAACTGCCGGAAGATGTGGGACGCTTCCTGCTCAAGCGTCTGGATCGAGAAATGCGTACGCTGTTTATGACGTTGGATCAGCTTGATCATGCATCGATCACCGCCCAGCGTAAGCTGACCATTCCATTCGTAAAAGAGATACTGAAGCTGTAAGCGCCGCAGCCGAAGAGACTGCGGCAGGTTTCAGGTTAACCGATGATTTCCAGTACCTGCTCCGGCGGGCGTCCAATTCTCGCCTGGCCTTTGGCAACCACAATCGGGCGCTCCATCAATTTCGGGTTTTCCACCATTGCCTGAATCAGCGCATCTTCACTCAGATTTACGTTCGCCAGATTAAGTGACTTATAGAGATCTTCTTTCTGGCGCATCAGCTCGCGCGCGCTGGACATGCCCAGCATCTGCAACAATTCACGCAGGGTTGTGGCGTCAGCCGGGGTTTCCAGATACAACACCACTTCCGGGTCCACACCGTTGGACTTCAGTAACTCCAGCGTTTCACGGCTCTTGGAGCAGCGTGGGTTATGGTAGATTTTAATCGCGTCTGACATGACTTCTCCTTGCATAACAATCCTGCCGGATAGCGACCAAAGGCCTTATCAGGCCTACATATCGCCATCCGGCAAGGGTTCGATAATTACATTTTCGTATACGGTTTAAAGCGCTCTTGCAATTGGCGTAGCTGGTCGATACGGGCATCGTATCTGGCCTGCTGCTGGCTACCCAGCTTGACCTGTGAGCTTGCGCTGCTGAGCATCGAAATCGCCTGATCCAGACGTCCTGCGAGGGCATACCCTTCCGCGCGGGCCGCCAGCTCCTGATCGCGGTTGTTCAGGTTGGCTTCCGTTTGCGCTAACAGATCCCAGCCGTTAGGGTCGTTCTTATGGTTAAACGTATAGCGATTCAGGATGGTCGCCGCCTCTTTGGCTTGCCCGGCCTGTAAATACGCATTTGCCAGGTTGAGCTGCAGTACCGGGTTGGTGCGCAGGTCGCGGGCGTTTTTCAACCGATTAATGGCATCGCTGGTTTTCTTCTGGCCGAGATCGATATCCGTTGCCAGGTCGAGATACCAGGCATTGTTAGCATCTGCCGCCAGCAGCGGTTGCAGTGCTTTACGTGCCTCGTCATATTTACTGGCCTCCATTGCCTGCAATGCCCGGCCATACTGCGCCGCACGTTGCTCACGTATATTGCCTTTCGACCAGTTACTCAGCAGGTCATCGGTCAGCTGGTTGCGACCAGAGTTGTACATGCCTAAGGTGCGTGCCTTGGCCAGATAAAAATCTTCTGAAGACTGGACGACAGCCGGACGCATTTGGTTGGCGCGGTTACGGGCATCCGACAGACGGCTTTCTGGCAGGGGGTGAGTCAGCAAAATTTCTGGTGGACGCGAAGAGTAACGGGCCTGATCGAGCAATTTTTCCAGAAACGTCGGCATGGCCTGGGGATCGAATCCCGAGCGTTGCAGTACCTGAATACCGATGCGGTCTGCTTCCTGTTCGTTTTGCTGCGTAAAGCTAATCATCCCCTGGCGTGTACCCGCCAGCGTACCGGTCAGCGCCGCCATACCCGCCTGCGGGCTGGCCATCGCCAATAAAATTGACCCTAACGCACCCACCCACGTTAGCGGCGCGCTGCGTTTCTGATCTTCCATTGCGCGCGCCAGGTGACGCTGCGTAACGTGGGAAATTTCGTGCGCCATAACCGATGCCAGTTGGCTTTCGTTATCGGAATAGCGGAACAGTGCGGAGTGCAAAACAACGTTGCCGCCAAAGAAAGCAAAGGCGTTGATTTCATCGTTGTTAATCAAAAAGAAGGTGAAGGGCGTTTTTACCGAGTCGGCGTGCGAGACCAGACGCATCCCCAGCGCATTAATGTATTGCGTCAGCAACGGATCGTTAATTAATGGCGCACTGCCGCGCAGCTGGCGTACATAATAATCGCCCATCTGCATTTCCTGTCCTATGGAAAGCGTACTCCCTGCCGAGGTTCCCATATCAGGCAGGGTGTCCGCGGTTCCGGCAAATGCGGGCGCAACCTGACCGATGGTCAGTGCAGCAATGAGGGTAGCAACCAGGTTTTTTTTCAACTGCCTGAACATAACCTCTGTCCTGTATTCTTTTTTGAGATAGCCATTTGACCAATGCCGTGAAGTATCGTTCACACTCCGCAAGCTTAGGGAGTGTAACTGCGAAACCTGACGATGAACACCCAGGAAAAATGTCTTTTCACTTTGCGTAATCCGCTATAAAAAGCGAAGTCTTTTTTGTGACATTTCGATACAATTCGGGATCGCAATCCCGCTATTGGATTCATGGAAGGGTTTTATGCTCGAAATGTTGATGCAATGGTATCGCCGCCGCTTTAGCGACCCCGAAGCCATCGCCTTGCTGATTATTCTGGTTGCCGGTTTTGGCATCCTGTTCTTTTTTAGCGGTCTTTTGGCGCCGCTGCTGGTCGCCATTGTGCTGGCGTACCTGCTCGAATGGCCGACAGTACGGCTGGAACATATTGGTTGTTCACGGCGTTGGGCGACATCGATTGTGTTGGTGGTGTTTGTCGGTATTTTGCTGCTGATGGCGTTTGTGGTAATGCCCGTTGCATGGCAACAGGGGATCTACCTGATCCGCGATATGCCCGGCATGCTCAATAAATTGTCTGATTTTGCCGCCACTTTACCGCGGCGTTATCCGGCGCTGATGGATGCAGGCATTATTGATGCGATGGCGGAGAATATGCGCTCGCGAATGCTCACCATGGGCGATTCGGTGGTGAAATATTCGCTGGCTTCACTGGTCGGATTGCTGACGCTGGCGGTGTATCTGATTCTCGTCCCGTTGATGGTGTTCTTCCTGATCAAAGATAAAGGACAAATGCTGAACGCAGTGCGTCGGGTGCTGCCGCGTAATCGCGGACTGGCGGGGCAGGTGTGGAAAGAGATGAACCAGCAAATCACCAACTATATCCGCGGCAAGGTGCTGGAAATGGTGGTGGTTGGCGTGGCGACCTGGCTCGGCTTCCTGCTGTTTGGCCTCAACTATTCGCTGCTGCTGGCGGTGCTGGTAGGCTTCTCCGTGCTGATCCCGTATATCGGCGCTTTCGTGGTCACTATTCCGGTGGTCGGTGTGGCATTGTTCCAGTTCGGGCTTGGCACCGAGTTCTGGAGCTGTTTTGCCGTATACCTGATAATCCAGGCGCTGGACGGTAATTTGCTGGTGCCGGTGCTGTTCTCCGAGGCGGTAAATCTGCATCCGCTGGTGATTATTCTCTCAGTAGTGATATTCGGCGGCCTGTGGGGATTCTGGGGCGTATTCTTTGCGATTCCTCTGGCGACGTTAATCAAAGCGGTAATGCATGCCTGGCCGGATGGTCAGGTCGTTGATGAACCCTAATCTGTTTGCTCCGGCGATGCAATGTCGCCGGAGCCGAACTTGTCTGACCTCTATCCACACATTCTGAATAATCTCCTCTGGTGTCGTTTTTCTCTGCGTTTGTCTTTAACTTGACCCGCGTGATGTCTTTAGTCACGCAAGGAATAAGGCCAACAGGAGAACAAAATGGGTCACAACACACACACGCAGCAGAAGGTGGGATGGGGCGGTTATCTCGCTTTTTTTATTACGATTATTCTTTTTTCCGGCATGTTTGCGAAAAGTACCGAATGGTGGCGAGTCTTTGATTTCACCGTTCTCAACGGTGCGTTTGGGCAGATTAATGCGGCGGGGGACACGGCGGTCTCTTTTCGCGGCACGGGCGGTATGGGCGCAAAAGACGGCTTCTTATTCGCGCTTGAGCTGGCGCCTTCCGTCATTCTTTCACTCGGGATAATTTCCGTCACCGAAGGGCTGGGAGGGTTGCGTGCGGCACAGCAACTGATGACGCCAGTCCTGCGCCCGTTACTCGGTATTCCGGGTATTTGTTCGCTGGCGCTGATTGCGAATTTGCAAAATACCGATGCTGCGGCAGGGATGACTAAAGAAATGGCGGAAGAGGGCATTATCACTGAACAGGAACGTGCCATTTTTGCCTGCTGGCAAACCAGCGGCAGTGCGTGTATTACCAACTATTTTTCCTCGGGTGCTGCGCTGTTTACGATGGTTACCGTCCCGGTGATTACGCCGCTGGCGGTGATCCTTGTCTTCAAATTTGTGGGTGCGAACCTGCTGCGTTTGTGGATTGCGCAGCTGGAAAATCGCCGTACGCAGCAGGAGGCGTGAGATGACAACGCAAGTACGTAAAAACGTCATGGATATGTTTATCGATGGCGCACGGCGCGGATTCACTATTGCAACAACCAGCCTGTTGCCTAACGTGGTAATGGCGTTTGTGATTATTCAGGCGCTGAAGGTGACGGGACTGCTTGAGATTGTCGGGCGGGTATGTGAGCCGGTAATGGCGCTGTGGGGACTGCCGGGGGAATCTGCTACCGTACTGCTGGCGGCAGTGATGAGTATGGGAGGCGGCGTCGGTGTTTGCGCCAGCCTGGTTGTCGCCGGTACGCTTTCGGGACATGATGCTACGGTGCTGTTACCGGCTATCTACCTGATGGGCAATCCGGTGCAAAATGTGGGACGCTGTCTGGGTACCGCGGGGGTCCATCCCCGTTATTACCCGCTTATTATTGCGGTATGCGTAATTAATGCGCTGCTCTCTATTTGGGTTATGCAGGTTATTGCCTGACAAGGAAGGTTATGAACTGTTCCATTCTTAATTTGACGTTGTTCCTGCAGGGACACGTGTACGCGCCGGAAGATTTAGGACGCCAGGATATACTGGTATCTGGCAGCAAAATTGTTGCCATCGCGCCGTCGATTTCCCCTGACGATTTTCCTGGCTGCGAGTGTATCAATCTTGACGGTGCGATTGTGTGCCCAGGATTTATCGATCAACACGTCCATCTGATTGGCGGCGGCGGAGAAGCGGGGCCGCACACCCGCACGCCGGAAGTGCGCTTGTCGCGGCTGGTTGAAGCTGGCGTCACCTCGGTGGTGGGATTGCTGGGGACAGATGGTATTACCCGTCACCCTGAATCGCTGCTGGCGAAAACCCGCGCGCTGGAATTTGAAGGCATCAGCGCATGGATGCTGACCGGGGCGTATTCTCTGCCTTCCCCGACCATCACCGGCAGTATCGATCGCGATGTGGCGCTGATCGATAAAATCATTGGCGTGAAATGTGCTGTTTCAGACCATCGTTCTTCAGCCCCGGACACCTCGGCGCTGGCAACCATGGCGGCGCAGTCGCGCGTTGGCGGATTGTTAGGGCGCAAGCCGGGGATTAGCGTCTTCCATATGGGCGACAGCCCGCGCATGCTGGAGCCGTTGTACCAGATCCTCGACAGTTGCGATGTACCGATTACCAAGCTGCTGCCCACACACGTCAATCGTGCGGAACCGTTGTTTCAGTCGGCGCTGGAGTATGCCCGCAAAGGCGGTTATATCGACATTACCAGCAGCATTGATAAACCCGTCGACCCGGCCACGGCTATCGCCACGGCGCTACGCCAGAACGTGCCGCTGTCGCGTATTACCTTGAGTTCGGATGGTAACGGTAGCCAGCCGGAATTTGATGACTACGGTAATCTTACCGGCATCGGTGTCGCAGGGTTTGAATCACTGGCTGAAACAGTGCGCCAGTTGGTGAAGGTTCATGCCATACCGCTGGAACTGGCGCTGTGTCCGCTGACGCGAACGGTCGCAGAATTTTTGGGACTGGAGCATAAAGGGCGTCTGGCGGTGGGATGCGATGCCGACATTCTGGTGCTCAATGATGCGCTTGAAGTTCATCACCTGTGGGCGAAGGGCAAAGCCGTCGTCAGAGAGAAAAAAGCCTGTGTAAAAGGGACGTTTGAATAAACGACGTTGATGCCGGATGGCGGCGTAAACGCCTTATCCGGCTACGGAGTTATGCGGATGGTGGCCTGATAAGACGCGTGGCGTCACCATCAGGCGCTATCCGGCAAAATGTAAATCAGGCGTTCTCTTTCAGCCAGTTCATTACCACGTCGTGGTGGTTGCTGGTTTTGAAGTCATCAAACACATGCTCAATTTTCCCTTCAGCATCAATCAGGAAGCTGATGCGGTGGATGCCATCATAGGTTTTGCCCATAAATGACTTCTCACCCCAGACGCCGAACTGCTCGCAAACCTGGTGATCTTCGTCGGACAGGAGCGTGAAGTTAAGGACTTCTTTCTCCGCGAATCGGGAAAGCTTCTCTGGTTTATCGGTGCTGATTCCCAGCACTTCAACACCTGCTTTTTTTAACTCATCCATGTTATCGCGCAGGCCGCAGGCCTGAACGGTACAGCCGGGTGTCATGGCTTTCGGGTAAAAATAAACCAGAACACGCTGTCCCTGGAAGTCGGTTAAATTTACTTGTTCTCCGTCTTGATCCGGCAAGCTAAATTTCGGTGCGATATCACCGGCTTTCAGTGGGTTCATTACTTAACTCCATCCTGTTCATCATGCTGTGAGTAATTGACGACGTTAATACTGCCTTGCGCATTGAGTTCTGTACAGAGTGCTTTAAACGCATCTTCAATATTTGCCGAATCATGTGACGCAGGACTATGTGCGGTAATTTGAATAAACAGCTGTGCCGCCTTTTCGTTCTCAGCCGGTTGCGTGCGTGAAACCAGTTCCGCAATATTCATTTGGTGGCTGTCAAACAGGGCGGTAAAGCGTTCAATCAAATGCGGAGAATCAGGAACATCGACCTGCACCCATACCGTAGCGGGCATCGCCGGACGGGGGCGTGCGGTCGTGCGCTTCATCACAATCAGTAAATCCAGCTCTGCACCTTTCAACGGCAAGGTTGATTCAATTAGGGTAATGGCATTCCAGGTGCCCGACAGCAACATGATAAACGTGAACTCGTCACCCAGCATGGCCAGTCGGCTGTCTTCGATATTACAGCCGCAACTGCTGACATGACGTGTGATGGTGTTCACAATTCCCGGGCGGTCAGCACCCAGCGCAGTAATGACCAGATAGTGTTGCGATGACGATGTCAAACCTGTTCTTCCTTTGAGCGGTGAGGTAATCATAAGGAAAGCATAAAAAAAACATGCATACAACAATCAGAACGGCTCTGGTCGCTTGCTTTTATTGTCGTACCAAACGTACCATTGAGACACTTGTTTGCACAGAGGATGGCCCATGTTCACGGGAAGTATTGTCGCGCTTGTTACGCCGATGGATGAGAAAGGTAAAGTCTGCCGGTCGAGCCTGAAAAAACTGATTGATTATCATGTCGCCAGCGGCACCTCGGCGATCGTTTCGGTTGGCACCACCGGTGAGTCTGCCACCCTGAGTCATGATGAGCATGGCGATGTGGTGATGATGACCCTGGAGCTGGCCGACGGGCGTATTCCGGTGATTGCCGGAACCGGCGCTAATGCGACCGCGGAAGCCATTAGTCTGACGCAGCGTTTCAACGACAGTGGTGTTGTCGGCTGCCTGACGGTGACGCCTTACTACAACCGCCCAACCCAGGAAGGTTTGTTCCAGCATTTCAAAGCCATCGCTGAACATACTGACCTGCCGCAAATTCTGTATAATGTACCGTCCCGTACCGGCTGCGATATGTTGCCGGAAACCGTTGGTCGCCTGGCGAAAGTAAAAAATATTATCGCTATTAAAGAGGCCACGGGGAACTTAAGTCGCGTTCACCAGATCAAAGAGCTGGTTTCAGACGACTTTATTCTGCTCAGCGGTGATGACGCGACCGGACTGGATTTTATGCAGCTCGGTGGTCATGGCGTGATTTCCGTGACGTCTAACGTTGCGGCACGCGATATGGCCGAAATGTGCAAACTGGCGGCAGCCGGGAACTTTGCCGAGGCGCGGGTGATTAACCAGCGTCTGATGCCGTTACACAACAAACTATTTGTCGAACCCAATCCTATCCCAGTGAAATGGGCGTGTAAGGAGTTGGGACTTGTGGCGACCGATACGCTACGTCTGCCGATGACGCCAATCACGGATAATGCTCGTGAAATCGTCAAAGCGGCGCTTAAGCATGCCGGTTTGCTGTAAAGTTTAGGGAGATTTGATGGCTTACTCAGTACAAAAGTCGCGCCTGGCCAAGGTTGCGGGTGTTTCGCTTGTTATGTTGCTCGCGGCCTGTAGTTCTGACTCGCGTTATAAGCGCCAGGTGAGCGGTGATGAATCCTATCTGGAGGCCGCACCGCTTGCTGAGCTTCACGCTCCAGCTGGGATGATTCTGCCGGTTATGTCGGGTGACTATAATATCCCGGTCACCAACGGCAGCGGTGCCGTTGGTAAAGCGCTGGACATTCGCCCGCCGGCTCAGCCGTTAGCACTAGTCACCGGTGCTCGCACTCAGATCGCGGGTGATACGTCGACATTGCTGGTGGAAAATGGTCGTGGCAACACGCTGTGGCCACAGGTCGTTAGCGTCATTCAGTCTAAAAACTACACGATCACCAAACGTGATGATGCCAGCCAGACGTTGACCACCGACTGGGTTAACTGGAACCGTCTGGATGAAGACGAGCAGTACCGTGGACGTTATCAAATCTCGGTTAAACCGCAGGGTTATCAGCAAGCGGTAACGGTGAAACTGATTAACCTCGAGCAGGCGGGTAAACCCGTAGCTGATCCAGCATCAATGCAGCGTTACAGCGCTGAGATGATGAACGTTATCTCCGCAGGTCTGGATAAGAACGCCACTGACGCCGCGAATGCCGCGCAGAACCGCTCTGCCGCCACCATGGATGTTCAGAGTGCTGCCGATGACACCGGTTTACCGATGCTGGTGGTACGTGGACCGTTCAACGTGGTATGGCAGCGTCTGCCGGCAGCGCTTGAGAAAGTGGGGATGAAAGTGACCGACAGCACCCGTTCTCAGGGCAGCATCGCCGTGACCTACAAACCACTGTCTGATAGCAACTGGCAGGAGCTGGGCGCAAGCGATCCGGGTCTGGTATCCGGCGACTATAAACTGCAGGTCGGTGATTTAGACAACCGCAGTAGCTTGCAGTTTATCGATCCGAAGGGGCATACCCTGACGCAAAGCCAGAACGACGCGCTGGTCGCCGTCTTCCAGGCAGCGTTCAGTAAGTAAAAATAAAGGGCTGGATAACTCCAGCCCTTTTTTTCTGATATGATACGCAAACGTGTGCGTCGGCAGAAAAACGCAATATTTATCGTTAATTCACACCCAGGAGTAATAAAGATGCAAAAGCAAGCTGAGTTGTATCGTGGTAAAGCGAAGACCGTATACAGCACGGAAAACCCGGACCTGTTGGTGCTCGAATTCCGCAATGATACGTCAGCAGGGGATGGCGCGCGCATTGAACAGTTTGATCGTAAAGGCATGGTGAACAACAAGTTCAACCATTTCATTATGACTAAACTGCAAGAAGCGGGCATTCCTACCCAGATGGAGCGACTGCTTTCCGATACTGAATGTCTGGTGAAAAAACTGGAGATGGTACCGGTTGAATGTGTGGTTCGTAACCGCGCAGCAGGCTCCCTGGTTAAGCGTTTAGGCGTTGAGGAAGGTATTGAACTGAATCCGCCGCTGTTTGATCTGTTCCTGAAAAACGATGCTATGCACGATCCAATGATTAACGATTCCTATTGCGAAACTTTTGGTTGGGTGAGCAAAGAGAATCTGGCGCGTATGAAAGAGCTGACCTACAAAGCCAACGACGTGCTGAAAAAGATGTTTGATGATGCCGGTCTGATTCTGGTCGACTTCAAACTTGAATTTGGTTTGTATAAAGGTGAAGTGGTCTTGGGCGATGAGTTCTCACCGGACGGCAGCCGTCTGTGGGACAAAGAAACGCTGGATAAAATGGACAAAGATCGCTTCCGCCAGAGCCTGGGCGGCCTGATCGAAGCCTATGAAGCCGTCGCGCATCGTCTGGGTGTGAAGTTAGACTAATCCTCCCCTGAGCCGGCGATCGCTCTCCGGCTCATCAATCCCGCCGATTTTGATTACTGTTTCTTATGGTAATCCTGTTCCGAACCGCCTACGATCATCATCATAATGAATAAAAAGTTGAGGTGATTATGCGCTGGCAAGGGCGTCGTGAAAGTGACAATGTGGAAGACAGACGAAATAGCTCCGGTGGCGGCCCTTCTATAGGCGGCCCTGGTTTTCGTTTGCCCAGTGGTAAAGGCGGCATCATCCTGCTGATTGTGGTGCTGGTGGCGGGATATTATGGCGTGGATCTCACCGGATTAATGACCGGCCAGCCAGTTTCCCAACAGCAATCATCACACTCCATCAGCCCAAATGATGATGAAGCAGCAAAATTTACCTCGGTGATTCTGGCCACCACGGAAGATACCTGGGGGCAGCAGTTTGAAAACATGGGCCGGACCTACCAACAGCCGAAGCTGGTAATGTATCGCGGAGCGACGCGTACCGGCTGTGGCGCAGGTCAGTCGGTGATGGGGCCGTTTTACTGCCCGGCGGATGGTACGGTGTATATCGACCTCTCATTTTATGATGACATGAAAAACAAGCTGGGCGCCGATGGTGATTTTGCTCAGGGCTATGTTATCGCCCATGAAGTGGGCCACCACGTGCAGAAACTGCTGGGTATTGAACCGAAAATTCGCCAGATGCAGCAGAATGCCTCACAGGTTGAGGTGAACCGTCTTTCCGTACGTATGGAACTGCAGGCGGACTGCTTTGCCGGCGTCTGGGGCAACAGTATGCAGCAGCAGGGCGTGCTGGAGTCCGGCGACCTGGCTGAAGCGCTGAACGCCGCTCAGGCTATTGGCGACGATCGCCTGCAGCAGCAGGGACAAGGACGCGTTGTGCCGGACAGCTTTACCCACGGCACTTCTGAGCAGCGGCTTAGCTGGTTCAAACGCGGTTTTGACAGCGGCGATCCGGGACAATGTAATACTTTTGGTAAAGGCATTTAAGCTACTGAGGCAGGGATGTCTGATAATACGGCGCTGAGCGCGTTAACCGAACAGATGGCCCACGAAGGGATCCGTCGTCTGCTGATTATCAGTGGCGAGGGGAACTGGTGTCAGGAGCGGGCATTAGCGCTACGCGACACGTTACCCGGCGACTGGTTATGGGTGGGCGCCCCCGCCCCTGCTGAGCCAAACTGTACGCCACAGGCGCTGCAAACGTTATTAGGCCGCGAGTTTCGTCATGCGGTTTTTGACGCCGGGCAGGGATTTGACGCTGCGGCGTTTGCCGCCTTAAGCGGAACGCTGATCGCCGGGAGCTGGCTGGTTTTGCTGACTCCCCCCTGGCATACCTGGCACACGCATCCGGACGTGGATTCACTGCGCTGGAGCGACTGTGCTGAACCTATCCCAACGCCGCACTTTGTTGAACATGTCAAACGGGTGATTTCCCGTGACGGACAGGCTCTGCACTGGCAGCAGCATCACGCAGTTTCCAGCCCGCGTTTTCCTGTTCGTGCAGTCTGGCACGCGGCAACCGGTTACCCTCAGCCTGAACAGGCGATGATTTTAACCCAGTTGCTGGATATGCCTCCCGGCGTGGCTGCGGTCACAGCTGCACGTGGCCGGGGCAAATCGGCTCTGGCAGGGCAACTGATAGCACGTATCAACGGGACCGCGATTGTCACCGCGCCTGCTAAAGCGGCAACGGATGTGCTGGCGCAATTTGCCGCAGAGCGTTACCGCTTTATGGCCCCGGATGCGCTGTTAAGCAGTTCTGCAACCGCAGACTGGCTGGTTGTGGATGAAGCCGCCGCGATCCCCGCGCCGCTGCTGCACCAACTGGTTGCGCGTTTCCCTCGTACGCTGTTAACCACCACCGTTCAGGGCTACGAGGGTACCGGCAGAGGCTTTTTGCTGAAATTCTGCGCCCGCTTTCCCCATCTTCGACGCTATGAGTTGCAACAACCCGTGCGCTGGGCGCAGGGATGTCCGCTGGAGAAAATTGTCAGCGATGCGCTGGTGTTTGACGACGAAACCTTTGCGCATGCCCCCTTGGGGGAGCTTAACTTCTCGGCATTTGAGCAACTCTCATGGCAGACAAACCCGGCGCTTCCGTTAGCGGTATATCAGCTGCTTTCCGGCGCGCATTATCGCACCTCGCCACTGGATCTGCGGCGAATGATGGACGCGCCGGGTCAGCATTTTCTTCAGGCTTCGGCTGCTGACTCGGTGGCGGGAGCCGTCTGGCTGGTCGACGAGGGGGGATTATCCGCAGAATTAAGCCAGGCCGTCTGGGCCGGATATCGCCGACCAAGAGGAAATCTGGTTGCGCAGTCACTGGCGGCGCACGGCGGAGACCCATTGGCGGCGACGCTCGTCGGGCGGCGGGTCAGTCGAATTGCGGTTCATCCCGCGCGTCAAAGGGAAGGTATTGGGCAACAGCTGATTCTGCAGGCCCGGCACTATTGCACGCAGTGCGACTATCTGTCCGTCAGCTTTGGTTATACGGCTGAATTATGGCGTTTCTGGCAGCGCTGCGGTTTTGTCCTGGTACGGATGGGCAATCATCGGGAAGCCAGCAGCGGCTGTTATACCGCTATGGCGGTGCTGCCCATCAGCGAAGCGGGAAAACGCCTTGCCTGGCGGGCGCACCAGCGCCTGCGACGGGATGCGGAGATTCTTGCGCAGTGGAACGCAGAGCGCCTTCCGCTGGTACCACTGAAAGAGACTACGCTTAATGAGGATGACTGGGGTGAGCTGGCTGGGTTTGCCTTCGCGCATCGACCATTACTGACATCATTAGGTTGTCTGAGTCGTTTGCTTGAGCGCAGCGAGTTACCTCTTCCGGCATTGCGCGGGCGTATACAGGCTCAACGCAGCGATGCTGAATTGTGCCAACAGTTGAAAATATCGGGTCGCAAAGCGCTGTTGGCAGTTCAGCGCACCGAGGCGGCGCAGGCCTTAAAACAGCTGGATGCTGAGCGTGAACAACGGCTACATAATCGCATTATGCAATGGCAATTTTTTCACTAACTTCTTCAATTTCCTGGCATGGTCATTGCGGTTAAGCGGCGTAGAATGATTCTCATCAGTTAAGGAGATCGCCATGAAACATGACCATTTTGTTGTTCAAAGTCCCGATAAACCCGCTCAACAGCTCTTGTTGCTGTTTCATGGCGTCGGCGATAACCCGGTTGCCATGGGCGAAATTGGCTCCTGGTTTGCGCCGCTGTTTCCGGATGCGCTAATCGTCAGCATTGGCGGGGCAGAGCCTTATGGTACGACTTCCGGGCGTCAGTGGTTTTCGGTACAGGGGGTAACGGAAGAGAACCGCCAGGCGCGTATTGACGCGATTATGCCGGTCTTTATCGAAACCGTTCGCTACTGGCAGAAGCAAAGCGGCGTTTCGCCTCAGGCGACCGCGCTGATTGGTTTTTCTCAGGGCTCGATTATGTCGCTTGAGAGTATTAAAGCCGAGCCTGGGCTGGCGTCGCGGGTCATCGCCTTTAATGGTCGCTATGCCACGTTGCCGGAGGTTGCAACCACCGCGACGACGGTGCATTTGATTCACGGCGGTGAAGACCGGGTGATTGAGTTATCTCATGCCGTTGCCGCACAGGAGGCGTTAATACGTGCCGGTGGGGATGTGACGCTGGATATCGTCGAAAATCTGGGGCACGCCATTGATGAACGCAGTATGCAGTTTGCGCTCGACCACCTGCGTTTTACCGTACCGAAGCACTACTTTGATGAAGCGCTGAGCGGTGGTAAGCCTCACGATGATGATGTGATTGAGATGATTTAACCCGCAGGCCGGATGGCGATGTGAAACCGCCATTCGGCCTACGTTGGCTTATTTCTTCGGTTGATCCTTGTTTGGCCAATCGTCGTCGTCATCCCATTTATCGTTAAAATCACGATGCGGGGGAAGCTCCGGCTTATTGGCAAGAAATTTCTTGTGGTCGACGCGCTTGAGATCTTTAATCACGTTCAGCAATACGCCTACCAGAAACACCAACACTAGAATCCACCAGTATTTTGCCAGCCAGTCCATGCTCATTTCCTCTTACAGGAACACTCATCAGGCGACGAGTTGCTCCATGATACGTTGATACATACGGGCAAGCAGCTGCAGGTCGGCGGCATTAACACATTCATTAATTTTATGAATGGTCGCGTTGACCGGCCCCAGTTCTACTACCTGTGCCCCCATGCGGGCAATAAAACGCCCGTCGGACGTCCCGCCTGTAGTCAGTAACTGCGGTTTAATCTCATTATAGTGCTCAATGGCGTTCACCACCGCATCCACCAGTTTACCGCGTGCGGTCAGGAACGGCTGACCGGAAAGCCACCAGTCGACGGTATAACGCAACTGATGTTTCTCCAGCAGCTCCAGCACCCGGGACTTAATCATTTCATCGTTTAATTCGGTGCTGAAACGGAAGTTGAACTGGATAAACAGTTCGCCGGGAATAACATTGTTGCTGCCGGTTCCTGCCTGAATATTGGCAATCTGCATGCTGGTCGCCGGGAAGAATTCGTTGCCCTGATCCCACTCAATCGCCACCAGTTCATTGAGCATTGGCGCCGCGCGGTGTACCGGGTTATCGGCCAGATGCGGGTAGGCTACGTGGCCCTGCACGCCGTGAATGGTCAGATTGCAGGTCAGTGAACCACGACGCCCATTTTTCACCACGTCGCCAACGATTTCCGTGCTGGACGGCTCGCCAACCAGACAATAATCCAGTCGTTCATTGCGCGCCATAAGTGCTTCAACCACTTTTACGGTGCCGTTTTGGGCGCTGGCCTCTTCGTCAGAGGTTATCAAAAACGCCAGACGACCCTGATGGTTCGGATGCTGGGCGACAAAACGTTCTGCGGCCACGACCATTGCCGCCAGTGAGCCTTTCATATCGGCTGCGCCACGCCCGAACAACATGCCATCGCGAATAGTCGGTTCGAACGGTGGATTAATCCAACGATCGACATCGCCGACAGGCACTACGTCAGTGTGACCGGCAAATGCCAGAGTCTCACCTTTGCCGCGCCATGCCCAAAAATTCTGTGTGTCACCAAAATCCATATGCTCAACGGTAAAACCTACCGCGCGCAGGCGTTCAATCATTAACGCCTGGCACCCGGCATCATCCGGGCTCAGGGAAGGACGGCGAATAAGCTGCTGTGTCAGCTCAATAACCGGGCACGACATAGACTATACCTCATTAAAAAACTGCGTATAACTGGATTCACTAAAGCCAAGCAGCATAGGCTTACCCGGCGCGCAGAGCAATGGGCGTTTGATAATTGCAGGCATTTCAATCATCAATGCAGCAGCAGAGGACGCATCGGTGATTTGGTTACGTGTGGCTTCATCCAGTTTGCGCCAGGTGGTTCCACGTGTATTGAGCAGCGCCTCCCAACCTAATTCGCTGATAAAGGCGTGTAATAACGCGTTGTCCAGGCCGTCGACGCGATAATCATGGAAGCGGTAGTCGACCCCATTGTCTTCCAGCCAGCGTCTGGCTTTTTTAATCGTATCGCAATTCTTAATGCCGTAGAGGGTGATCATTTGAATCCTTATTGACGTAATTTGAATATTTATTCTTGTGTTCTATAAACATGAATAATACATATTGTCATCGAACCGTTATAGAAAAATATAACATTGTTGTTGAATGGTGAATAATGATTCCTGAAAGTTCCAAAATTCACGGGAAACTGAAAATCAGAATTTGCCTGTTTGCATCAGCCTGTTTTTCCATCAGAATTGCCAAAGTCGTAGATGATGTATGAATATTTCAAAATATTGCAGTAAGTCACATAAAATTTATGAGGTTAGCGCATAGTGATTACATATACCCCCGAACACTGGAGGATGTAATCGCAACCATTGGTTAAATGATCTTCTTTTTATGATGATGATTTCGTAGAATGCCCATAATAATAAGAGAGGTTGTTATGATTGAACGTGAACTGGGGAACTGGAAAGACTTTATCGAAGTGATGCTTCGTAAATAATTTTCTGGAAGAAATTCATATCCTGCAAAGGATAATAAAAGGCGACTCAACGTAAGTCGCCTTTTTTGTGTCCGATTATTCTGGGCGTGGCTTCAACGGGAAACGTCTGCGTACCAGCACAAAGAACAGAGGAACGAAGTAAATCGCCAGGATAGTGGCTGAAATCATCCCGCCCATTACGCCAGTCCCCACCGCATGCTGACCGCCGGAACCTGCGCCACTGCTGATGGTCATCGGCAACACCCCAAAGATAAACGCCAGTGACGTCATCAGAATTGGGCGTAAGCGTTGGCGACAGGCATGCAGCGTGGCGTCGAGCAAGTCGTGACCTTTCTCGTTCATCTCATTGGCGAATTCAACAATCAATATTGCGTTCTTCGCCGAAAGCCCGATAACGGTGAGTAACCCGACCTGAAAGTACACGTCGTTTTCCAGACCGCGCATCCAGGTAGCGAGCAGCGCGCCAATGACCCCCAGCGGTACAACCAGCATGACGGAGAAGGGAACCGACCAGCTTTCGTACAGGGCCGCCAGACACAGGAACACCACCAGCAAAGAAATGGCGTACAGGGCTGGCGCCTGAGAGCCCGACAGCCGTTCCTGGTAAGACATCGCGGTCCATTCGAGGCCGAATCCGGTCGGCAACTGGTGGACCAGCGATTCCATAATGTCCATCGCCGTACCGGTACTGACGCCTGGGGCGGCTTCGCCAACAATCTCGACGGCGGAGTAGCCGTTATAGCGTTCCAGACGCGGTGAACCCGTTTCCCAGCGCGACGTGGCAAAGGCCGAGAAAGGCACCATGCCGCCGCTATTATTGCGGACGTACCACAGATTGATGTCGTCCGGGAGCATGCGATATTTTGCCGCCGCCTGCACGTAAACCTTCTTCACACGACCCCGGTCCATAAAGTCATTGACGTAGCTGGAGCCCCAGGCCGTTTGCAAGGTGTCGTTGATGTCATCAATGGAAACGCCCAGCGCCTGGGCTTTGCGCTGATCGATATCAATTTGCAACTGCGGGCTGTCGTCCAGACCATTATGACGAACACGGGTCAGAGACGCGTCTTTCCCGGCCAGCTCAATCAGCTTGTCGCGCGCGGCCATTAACGCATCATGGCCCGCACCGGCGTGATCTTGCAGCTCCATATCGAAACCGGCAGAGCTCCCGAGACCGCTAATCGCCGGAGGGCTGCTGGCGAAGACGCGGGCTTCCTTAATCTTATTAAAGGCTTTGGTCGCGCGCTCGATGATGGCGAAAGAGGTTCCGGTGGTGGTGTCGCGATCATCCCAGTCTTTTAAGCGGACAAACATCCGCGCCACGTTTTGACCGTTCCCACCAGGGCCGGAACCGACCGTGGAAAAGACCGACGTAATGTTGTCTTTCTCATGGGTGAAGTAATACTTCTCCACTTCCTCAACTACTTTCAATGTTTGCTGCTGGGTCGAGCCGCTGGGCAACTGTATCGAGGTGGTAAACATGCCGCGGTCTTCGAGCGGCAGGAAGGAGGTTGGCAGGCGCAGGAACAGGAAAACCATACCGCCGAGCAGCAGGCCGTAAATCAGTATCCAGCGCAGGCTGCGGTGCAGGATCCTGGCGACGCCTTTTTCGTAGCGTTCGGCGTTGCGGTTAAACATCCGGTTAAACCAGCCAAAGAAACCGGTTTGCCCGTGATGCTCGCCTTTATGTAACGGTTTGAGCAGAGTGGCGCACAGGGCAGGGGTGAGGATCATCGCCACCAGAACTGAAAGAACCATTGCGGAGACGATGGTAATCGAGAACTGGCGGTAGATAGCCCCGGTAGTGCCGCCGAAGAAGGCCATCGGGATAAACACCGCCGACAGCACCATGGCGATACCGACCAGCGCGCCCTGGATTTGCCCCATCGATTTCCGCGTCGCTTCCCGCGGTGTGAGGCCTTCCTCACTCATAATACGCTCGACGTTTTCCACCACCACAATGGCATCATCGACCAGCAAGCCGATCGCCAGCACCATCGCAAACATCGTCAGGGTGTTAACGCTGTAGCCAAAGGCGTAGAGCACGGAAAAAGTACCCATCAGGACGACGGGAACGGCGATTGTAGGAATCAGCGTGGCGCGGAAGTTTTGCAGGAACAGGTACATGACAAGGAATACCAGCGCGATCGCTTCCAGCAGTGTTTTCACCACGTCGATGATTGAGGCTTTGACAAAGGAGGTAGTTTCATACGCCACCTTGTATTCCAGCCCGTGCGGAAAATACTGTGAGAGCTCGTTCAGGCGGTCGATAACCAGCTCCGCCGTTGCCATTTCATTGGCGCCGGAGGCCAGTTTTACCCCCAGACCGGAAGCCGGGTGGCCGTTGAAGCGGCTGAGATAGTCATACTTTTCCGCACCCATTTCGACCATCGCCACATCACCCAGTTTAACTTCTGAGCCGTCCTGATTGACGCGTAGCGTAATCGCGCGAAATTCATCCGGAGTCTGTAGCAGCGACTGGGCGTTGATCGTCGCATTCAGCGCTTGTTTGTCCACCGAAGGCGTGCCGCCAAGTTGCCCGACGGCAATCTGCGCATTTTGTGACTCGATAGCATCGGTCACATCTTTGGCGGTCATCTGGAAGCTGTTAAGTTTGACCGGGTCGAGCCAGATACGCATGGAATATTGTGAACCGTAGGCGTCAATATCGCCCACGCCGTTTATACGACTGAGCGGATCCTGGATATTACTGGCGACGTAGTCGGCGATGTCCTGCTTATCCATTGAGCCATCGGTGGAGACGAAGGCGATGGTCAGAATATTGGTGTCACCGGTCTTGCGCACCGTGACCCCTTGATTCTGTACCGCCTGCGGCAGCTTACGCATTGCCGATTGCAGCTGGTTTTGCACCTGCTGGACGGCTTCATCAGGATCGGTTCCCGCGAGGAAGCTCAGCGTAACCGACGCCTGGCCTGTCCCGCTGCTCTGCGACGACATGTACATCAGATTATCGAGACCAGTCATGTTCTGCTCGATAACCTGGGTGACGGTATTTTCCAGGGTTTGTGCGGACGCGCCAGGGTAGTTCGCGGTTACCCGCACGTTTGGCGGTGCCAGATCGGGGTATTGCTCAACGGGCAGCGAAAAAATAGCCAGGGCTCCTGTCAGGCACAACAGGATTGCTAACACCCAGGCAAAAATGGGGCGATCGATGAAAAAATTCGCCATTAAAAGGGGACCTCGTGTTTCTGCGTATCGTTATGGGTGTGAATTGCTTCACTTTAGCGGCAAGGTACGGGGCAAACGTGGAGAAAAAAAGAAGATAATGTAAATTATCATGCCCGTTTACAGCTTACCTTTCGTGCCAACGCCGTCAGGCCTGGATCGAGAACCGACGGCGCTTTGCGGTTCTTTACGTTAGCTCACCGTCGGATTCTGCCGAACGAAAACTGATACTCACCAGCGTTCCCCCTCCGGAGGGTTGAGAGAAAGTCAGCGTGCCGCTCAGCCTTTCCGCCCGCTCGCGCATAATATTTAACCCATAGTGCCCCGAAGGCTCATGCGGCTCGCCAATGCCGATACCGTTATCGCGAATATAAACCGTGTGATTACCATCCGGCGCGGTCACGCAACTGACGGCAATTTCGGTTGCGCTGGCATGTTTAATCGCGTTCAGCACCGCTTCACGGACGATCTGCAGCAGATGCACCTGCATTTGCGCGTCCAGCGCCAGGGTCGGTAACCGGCAATCAAGCGTCAGTTTAGCCGAGGTCTGATTTTGCAGCGTTTCCAACATTTCATGCAGGGCGGAGGGGAGATCGGCCTGCTGTAAAGTCAGGCGGAAGGTGGTGAGCAGTTCGCGTAGCTGGCGGTAGGCATCGTTCAGCGCCTGAGAGAAATCCGCCATAATGCTTTGCGCCGGGGCGTTATCTTCGGGAATCGAACGCTTCAGCAGCGTGAGCTGAATGCGTAAATAAGAGAGCACTTGCGCCAGCGAGTCGTGCAGCTCGCGCGCAATCGTCGCCCGTTCCTCCATTAACAACAGCTGCTGAAAATGTTTTTGCGCCTGGTTGAAGTACAACCCGCGACCGAGCATCGAGGAGACGCTGTTAAGCAACGGGGTAGAAGCATTGACGTTCGGGCTTTGCCAGTGCAGTTCACCGTAGACGGTTTCCTGCATGGTGACCGGCAGGATCTGCATCGGCAGCTCGGGGCTTTTTGCGCCTTCGCTAATTCGCCAGTTATCTCCGACGGTGAGTTCCAGGAAATAGGCGGCGTCATGCTCGCGGACGATCTGTAAAATATGGCGGAAGCAGTACACATCAATCTGACTGGTATTTAACGCCTGAGAGCACTGATACAACACTTCCAGACGACGATTAGCTTCGTGGAGATCGTGGGTCTTCTCAGCGACAGACGCTTCTAGTGAGCGGTACAGCTTGTGTAATTCACTCGACATCTGGCTGAAGGTCTTGCCCAACAACCCGAGTTCGTTGGGCAAATCAGTATCCAGCGACGGGATGTCAAACTGACCGTGTTCAATGTGCTGGCTGGCCACCACCAGCTTATTCAGCGGACGCACCACCTGCTGGCGAATACGCCGTAAGGTAAAGAAAACGAGGGTGAAAATGCCGATCCCGCCCGCCAGTGAAATACCAAAAACCAGCATCACTTTGCGTTCAGCATAATGTTGCAGCGCCAGCACGAAGAGATCGATTTGATCGACATAGTTATTGATATTGCTCTGGTACCAATTTAAATCGCCATCGATCAGACGGGCGTTCATTTCCAGCCAGTTTGCATGTAGACGTCCATAGCGACTTTTTACCGCTTGAGGCACGTACCACGCGTTCAGGTTCTGTAGTGCTGGCGAATTTAGCGCCTGCTGGAAAAGCTGGCGGTGAGCGTTAAGCTGCGGACTTTGGCTTTGCAGATCGTAACCCAGACGGTAACTTTGCATGCGCAATGAGCCAGCCACGTTGATGGCTTCGGCATCTCGTAAGCTGCTGGTCAGCGTGAGCAGAGCAATACCCGTTGAGAGAATCGACAACAGCACTATGTAGAAAAAAGCTTTAGCCAGACTGGCCGAGACCGGACGCTTTACCGTCACTTGTGCATCCTCACACAATACACGTCGCGCTTTAAAACAGCCCGAACGATGCGGTGTATTTGATAAATGTTAATAAAACGCCATGAAACTGGATGGTAACTGAAACACAATTTCATATGCGATGAAATAAATTGATCTGCCACAGGTTCTGGATAAATAGTTGTGCTTCCTGGGCAAATGAACATTGCCGCTTCCTTCCGTGTCGGTTAATAACAACACTCATATAAAGAATAAGGTTTTTGCAACCAAAAAAGAAGGAAGCCATGAATCGTTTTATTATGGTTAATAGCCAGCAGTGCCTGGGATGCCATGCCTGTGAGGTCGCCTGCGTCATGGCTCACAATGGCGAGCAGCATGTCCTGAGTCAACGGCATTTCCAGCCCCGAATTACCGTCATCAAGCATCAGCAGCAGCGCAGTGCGGTAACCTGCCATCACTGTGAAGATGCGCCCTGCGCCAGAAGTTGCCCGAACGGGGCAATCAGCCATGATAACGACAGCGTTCAGGTGAACCCGAAAAAGTGTATTGGCTGTAAATCGTGCGTCGTTGCTTGTCCTTTCGGCACGATGCAGATCGTACTCACTCCTGTCGCTAAAGGGAAGGTGAAAGCCACTGCGCACAAATGCGATTTGTGTCAGGGACGCGAACAGGGACCCGCCTGCGTAGAGAACTGTCCGACACAAGCGTTACAACTGGTGACGGAAAATTCGCTTACTGGTCTGTCAAAAGCGCGCAGGCTACGCACCGCCAGTCTGGAAAGCCAGCCCTGGCATGCCAACGCCACCGATTTCGTTTCGCATACAATTACCAAACGTGAGCAAATACAGGCGACGCCTGCGCGTGGTGAGCCGGATAAGCTGGCAATTGAGGCCCGTAAAACCAGCTTTGAGGAGATCTATCTGCCGTTTCGTACGGCGCAGGCGGAACGGGAAGCGTCCCGCTGCCTGAAATGCGGCGACCACAGTATTTGCGAATGGACCTGCCCATTGCATAACCATATTCCGCAGTGGATTGAACTGGTCAAAGCCGGGAATATCGACGCGGCGGTTGAGCTTTCTCACCAGACCAACTGCCTGCCGGAAGTGACCGGGCGCGTATGTCCGCAGGACCGACTTTGCGAAGGGGCATGTACGGTGCGTAGCGAGCATGGGGCGGTCACTATCGGAAATATTGAGCGTTACATCTCTGATCGGGCCCTGAGCAAAGGATGGCGACCGGACTTAAGCCACGTGCAGAAAGTGGACAAGCGCGTTGCTATCATCGGCGCGGGTCCGGCGGGTCTGGCCTGCGCGGATGTGCTGGCGCGCAGCGGAGTCAGCGCCACCGTATACGATCGCCACCCTGAAATCGGCGGTTTGCTGACGTTCGGCATTCCGGCCTTCAAGCTGGACAAATCGCTGCTGGCCCGCCGCCGTGAAATCTTCAGCGCCATGGGTATTCATTTCGAACTTAACTGTGAAGTGGGTAAGGATGTGGCGCTGTCGGCGCTGCTGGAGGATTACGATGCCGTGTTCGTGGGCGTAGGAACCTATCGTTCCATGAAGGCGGATCTGCCGAATGAAGACGCGCCTGGCGTTTATGACGCGTTACCGTTCCTGATTGCCAACACCAAGCAGGTGATGGGGCTGGATGAACTGCCTGAAGAGCCGTTCATCGATACCGCCGGACTGAACGTGGTTGTACTGGGCGGAGGCGATACGGCAATGGACTGCGTGCGTACCGCGCTGCGTCATGGCGCACGCCAGGTGACCTGCGCTTATCGTCGTGATGAAGCCAACATGCCCGGTTCGAAAAAAGAGGTGAAGAACGCCCGGGAAGAGGGGGCGAACTTCGAGTTTAACGTCCAGCCGGTTGAGCTGGTGTTGCATGATGATGGCCGAGTCAGCGGCGTGCGTTTTTTACGTACCCAGCTTGGCGAGCCGGACGCGCAGGGGCGTCGTCGCCCGGTTCCCCTCGCCGGGAGTGAGTTTGTCATGCCCGCAGATGCGGTGATCATGGCGTTTGGTTTTCACCCACATGGCATGCCGTGGCTGGAGACGCATGGGGTTAAGGTCGATAACTGGGGGCGCATTGCCGCCAATGTTGAAAGCGCATACCGTTATCAAACCAGTAACCCGAAAATCTTCGCCGGTGGCGACGCGGTACGCGGTGCGGATCTGGTGGTTACGGCGATGGCGGAAGGACGGCATGCCGCCCAGGGGATCGTCGACTGGCTGGGCATAAAATCAGTCAAATCTCACTAAGTCGCTAAGAAGGCCGGATAAGGCGCGTTAGCGTTGCTATCCGGCTCTGTGCCGCATAATTGCCTGATGGTGCTTCGCTTATCAGGCCGACATTGCACCAAGACAAACCCGGTTTCACGGCGTAGTATTATTTCTCACTTCTTGCTGTGGAGCCGGTATGTCGCAAAAAATTACCCTCATCAAAGATAAAGTCCTTTCCGATAACTACTTCATCCTGCGCAATATCACCTATGACCTGACCCGTAGCAATGGAGAGGTGATTCGTCACAAACGCGAGGTTTACGATCGCGGCAACGGCGCCACTATCCTGCTGTATAACCCGGAGAAGAAAACGGTGGTGCTCATCCGCCAGTTTCGCGTCGCCACCTGGGTCAATGGTAATGAAAACGGTCAACTGATTGAAACCTGCGCCGGGCTGCTGGATAACGACGAACCGGAAGCGTGCATTCGGAAAGAGGCCATTGAAGAGACCGGCTTTGAAGTGGGGGAAGTGCGTAAGCTGTTTGAGCTCTATATGTCGCCGGGCGGCGTGACGGAGATAATTCATTTCTTTATTGCACAATACAGCGACAGCCAGCGGGCAAATGCGGGCGGAGGGGTGGAAGATGAAGATATTGAGGTTCTGGAGCTGCCGTTCACCCAGGCGCTGGAAATGATTAAAACGGGTGAAATCCGTGACGGTAAGACGGTGCTATTGCTGAACTATTTGCAGTCGTCGCATCTCATGGACTAATGCGCGGGATTTATATTTCTTTACAAATTTTCGGCCAATCCGACGATTCTTATTGAGCCACATCAGTCGCGCAAGGAAGATACCGCTTAGGCTGTGTGTTTTGACTTCGGGGTTGTACCGTCCATGCGCTATCGCGTTATTTTACTTTTCCTGCTCGGGTTGTTACCCGTCCGTTTGCTGTGGGCCGCGCCCGCGCAACAGACGTTTTCTGACTGGCAGGTGACGTGCAATAACCAAAACTTTTGCGTGGCGCGCAATACCGGAGAACATCACGGCCTGGTCATGACCTTGAGCCGCAGTGCCGGGGCACATACCGACGCCGTGTTGCGTATTGAACTGGGTGGGCTGGAATCGCCTACAGCCAAAGAGAGCGATATTGCGCCACGTCTGCTACTGGATGGCGCGCCGCTCCCGCTTCGCGGCGAACACTGGCGTATTACCCCCTGGCAGCTGATGACCGATGATCCGGCCACCATCAGCGCATTTTTAACAACCGTACAGGACGCGAAGGCGATAACCCTGCAAAAAGGGGCGCAAAACCTGTCCCTGGTCGGGCTAAAAGCCGCGCTGCTTTTTATCGACGCCCAGCAAAAACGGGTCGGCAGCGAAACCGCATGGATCGAAAAAGGCGACGAGCCTCCGCTCAGCGTTCCTCCCGCTCCCGCTTTAAAAGGCGTGGCTGTGATTAACCCAACGCCAACGCCTCTCACGCAACAAGAGCGCAGTGAATTGCTGGATTACGGTAACTGGCGGATCAACGGTATTCGCTGTTCGATCGATCCGCTGCGTCGCGAGATGCGCGTCACGGCCTTAACGGATGATAAAGCGCTGCTGATGATCGGCTGTGAAGCCGGGGCATATAACACCATCGATCTGGCGTGGGTGGTTTCACGTACTACCCCGTTGACGTCACGGGCGGTACGGCTAAGCCTGCCTTTTAAAACGGATGCGGAAAGCCGCGATATGGAGCTGACCAACGCCACGTTTGATGAGAAGTCGCGCGAGCTGGTAACCCTCGCTAAAGGACGAGGGTTGGCAGATTGCGGTATCCAGACTCGCTGGCGCTACGACGGTCAGCGTTTTCGTCTGGTGCGCTATGCCCAAGAGCCAAGCTGCGATAACTGGCATGGGCCAGATGCCTGGCCCACGCTGTGGATCACACGTTAAGCACCTTATGCGCTTTGTCGACAATGTTATCCACCGTAAAGCCGAAGAACGGGAACAGCTTGTCTGCCGGAGCCGACTCCCCATAACCCGTCATACCGACAATCGCCCCTTTCAGCCCAACATATTTGTACCAGTAGTCGGCAATTCCTGCTTCTACCGCCACGCGCGCGCTGACGTTTGAGGGGAGGACCGATTCCCGATACGCTTCATCCTGGGCGTCGAAGATATCGGTTGAGGGCAGAGAAACCACCCGCACGTTACGACCTTCACCGGTCAGTTTTTCCGCCGCCAGCAGCGTGATTTCCATTTCTGAACCGGTAGCAATCAGGATAACATCCGGCTTACCGCCGCCATCCTTCAGCACATAGCCGCCGCGGGCAATCTGCTGCACTTGCTCAGGCGTCCGCTCAACCTGCGCCAGATTTTGCCGCGAGAGGATCAGCGCCGTTGGCCCGTCATGGCGTTCGACCGCCAGCTTCCAGCCTACCGCCGCTTCAACCTGATCGCAGGGTCGCCAGGTGCTGAAATTAGGCGTCAGACGCAGGCTGGCGAGCTGTTCGACGGCCTGGTGCGTGGGACCATCTTCCCCAAGGCCAATCGAGTCGTGGGTATAAACCATGATTTGTCGGGCTTTCATCAGCGCCGCCATGCGTGCGGCATTACGGGCATATTCGACAAACATCAGGAACGTTGCGGTGTACGGTACGAAGCCCCCGTGGTGAGCGATACCGTTGGCAATCGCGGTCATGCCAAATTCCCGCACGCCGTAGTGGATGTAGTTGCCTGCATGATCCTCTTTAAGAGAAGTGGAGCCTTTCCAGATGGTCAGGTTGCTGGGCGCCAGATCCGCCGAACCACCAAGCAGCTCAGGCAGTATCGGCCCGTAGGCGTTCAGGGTATTTTGCGAGGCCTTACGGGTGGCGATTTTGGCCGGATTGGCCTGCAGTTCGGTGATATATTTCTGCGTCGTTTCTTCCCACTCTTCCGGCAGTCCACCGCTCATCCTGCGGGTAAACTCTGCCGCCAGGTCCGGATGTGCATGTCGATAAGCGGCGAATTTCTCATTCCAGCTCTGTTGGGCTTTCTCGCCTTTTTCACGAGCGTCCCACGCCCGGTAAATCTCTTTGGGGATTTCAAAGGCAGGATGATGCCACCCCAACTTCTGCCGGGTCAGCGCCACTTCTTCTTCACCCAGCGCCGCGCCGTGCGCTTCCTCTTTCCCGGCTTTATTCGGTGAACCAAAACCAATCACCGTGCGGCAGATAATCAGCGACGGTTTATCGGTAACGGCCTGTGCTTCCTGAATCGCTTTTTTCACCGCCTCAGGGTCATGACCGTCAATCTCGTGCACCACATGCCAGTGATAGGCCTCAAAGCGTTTCGCGGTATCGTCGGTAAACCAGCCGTCGGTTTCGCCATCAATTGAGATGCCGTTGTGATCGTAAAAGCCGATGAGTTTGCCAAGTCCCAGGGTGCCCGCCAGCGAGCACACTTCGTGAGAAATGCCCTCCATCAGACAGCCGTCGCCCATAAAGACCCAGGTATAGTGATTAACAATCTCGTGGTCTGGCTGGTTAAACTGCGCCGCCAGCGTGCGTTCTGCAATCGCCATTCCGACAGCGTTGGCTAAACCCTGACCCAACGGTCCGGTGGTGGTTTCCACGCCCGGCGTATAGCCAATTTCCGGGTGTCCTGGCGTCTTCGAATGGAGCTGGCGGAAGTTCTTTAACTCTTCGAGCGGCAGGTTGTAGCCGGAAAGATGCAGCAGGCTGTAAAGCAGCATTGAGGCGTGGCCATTGGATAAAATAAACCGGTCACGATCGTACCAGGTGGGATCGGACGGGTTATGGCGCAGGAAATCGTTCCACAGTACTTCGGCGATATCGGCCATCCCCATTGGTGCTCCAGGGTGGCCAGAGTTAGCTTTTTGGACGGCATCCATACTTAGCGCACGAATGGCATTGGCAAGCTCTTTACGGGGCATAGGAAATACTCCTTGAAAAGTAAAGTGTTAGATGCGTGTTGTGATTCACACTTTTGAGATAATTGCGGGCGTTGTCAGCAAAAAGCATAGCAGACAAGCATGGTATTGCTGGCTTAAGCAGGTAACATAGATGTTATAAATTGATAACAAATTCTTTCTTTGAATGGTGAGAGTATGGGGACCTTCAAAGTTTGTGCCGTTGACTGAGGTGATAATGTGCGGCTCAGTAGAATGGTTACCCGCGCCACTTTTTTGATAGATACGTGAAAGGAACAACAAGATGGATGACCAGTTAAAACAAAGCGCCCTCGATTTCCACGAATTTCCGGTACCCGGTAAAATCCAGGTTTCTCCGACCAAGCCTCTGGCAACCCAACGCGACCTCGCGTTGGCCTACTCGCCGGGCGTGGCTGCACCGTGTCTTGAAATTGAAAAGGACCCGCTGGCAGCCTACAAATACACCGCACGCGGCAACCTGGTTGCGGTTATTTCCAACGGTACTGCGGTTCTGGGCCTGGGTAATATTGGCGCGCTGGCCGGTAAACCGGTGATGGAAGGTAAAGGCGTTCTGTTTAAGAAATTCGCCGGGATTGACGTGTTCGACATCGAAGTTGATGAACTCGATCCGGATAAATTTATCAACGTGGTAGCGGCGCTTGAACCAACGTTTGGCGGCATTAACCTCGAAGATATCAAAGCGCCGGAGTGCTTCTACATTGAGCAAAAACTCCGTGAGCGCATGAATATTCCGGTATTCCATGATGACCAGCACGGCACGGCAATCATCAGTACTGCCGCAATCCTTAACGGTCTGCGGGTGGTTGAGAAAAATATCTCTGATGTGCGCATGGTGGTGTCCGGCGCAGGTGCGGCGGCGATTGCCTGTATGAACCTGCTGGTGGCGCTGGGGATGCAGAAACACAACATTGTGGTCTGCGACTCCAAAGGGGTGATTTACAAAGATCGTGAACCAAACATGGCGGAAACCAAAGCGGCTTACGCAGTGGTGGATGACGGTAAGCGTACGTTGGATGATGTCATTGACGGCGCGGATATTTTCCTCGGTTGCTCTGGTCCGAAAGTGCTGACGCAGGAAATGGTTAAGAAGATGGCGCGTGCGCCAATGATCCTGGCCCTCGCCAACCCGGAACCGGAAATCCTGCCGCCGCTGGCGAAAGAGGTGCGTTCTGACGCCATCATTTGCACCGGCCGTTCCGACTACCCGAACCAGGTTAACAACGTCCTGTGCTTCCCATTCATCTTCCGCGGCGCGCTGGACGTCGGCGCTACTGCCATCAATGAAGAGATGAAACTGGCTGCGGTACACGCTATTGCTGAGCTGGCGCACGCCGAGCAGAGCGAAGTCGTGGCCTCCGCCTATGGCGACCAGGACCTGAGCTTCGGGCCGGAATACATTATTCCGAAACCGTTCGACCCGCGTCTGATCGTCAAAATCGCCCCTGCGGTGGCGAAGGCGGCGATGGATTCCGGTGTGGCAACGCGTCCGATTGCCGACTTTGATGCTTACATCGATAAGCTGACCGAATTCGTCTACAAAACCAACCTGTTCATGAAACCGATTTTCTCTCTGGCACGCAAAGCGCCGAAGCGCGTGGTGCTGACTGAAGGGGAAGAGGCGCGTGTACTGCATGCCACGCAGGAGCTGATCACTTTAGGTCTGGCGAAACCGATCCTGATCGGTCGTCCGAGCGTTATCGAAATGCGTATCCAGAAACTGGGTCTGCAGATCAAAGCGGGCGTCGATTTTGAGATCGTCAACAATGAATCCGATCCGCGCTTTAAAGAGTACTGGAGCGAGTACTACCAGATTATGAAACGTCGTGGTATTACCCAGGAGCAGGCGCAGCGTGCGGTAATTGCCAACACCACGGTGATCGGCGCGATCATGGTGCAGCGCGGCGAAGCGGATGCGATGATCTGCGGTACGATAGGCGACTACCATGAGCACTTCAGCGTGGTGAAAGAGGTGTTTGGTCATCGCGATGGCGTGCATACTGCCGGGGCGATGAACGCCTTGCTGCTGCCAAGCGGTAACACCTTTATCGCCGATACCTACGTTAACGACGATCCTACGCCGGAGCAACTGGCGGAAATCGCCGTGATGGCGGCAGAAACCGTGCGTCGCTTTGGTATCGAACCGAAGGTGGCGCTGCTGTCGCACTCCAACTTTGGTTCATCTAACTGTCCGTCGGCCAGCAAAATGCGCGAAGCGCTGGAGCTGATTAAGGCGCGTGCGCCAGAGTTGATGATTGATGGCGAAATGCACGGCGATGCTGCGCTGGTGGAAAGCATCCGTCATGACCGCATGCCGGACAGTCCGCTGAAAGGCTCAGCGAATATTCTGGTGATGCCGAATATGGAAGCTGCCCGTATTAGTTACAACTTACTACGCGTTTCCAGCTCTGAAGGCGTAACGGTCGGCCCGGTGCTGATGGGGGTTGCGAAACCGGTTCACGTATTAACGCCGATCGCTTCTGTTCGTCGTATCGTTAATATGGTGGCGCTGGCGGTCGTAGAAGCCCAAACTCAACCGCTGTAATTTCACTTTAATTTATTTCCGGCGCGGGTTTCTCCCGCGCCTTTTTATTTCCCCTTTCTTAGTGATCCACTTCACCTTTTAAACATGGTTGCCGAATTTTGTTATTTACTCTGACAAAAAATTGCCACGATGAGGGCAGTTTTAGCGGAGGTGGTGAGCAATGGAAAAAGAACGCATTATTCAGGAATTTGTGCCGGGGAAACAGGTTACGCTGGCGCATCTCATTGCGCACCCTGGTGAGGAACTGGCGAAAAAGATCGGCGTTCCCGAAGCGGGCGCTATCGGCATCATGACGCTGACGCCAGGCGAAACCGCGATGATTGCCGGTGACTTAGCTATGAAGGCGGCAGATGTACATATCGGCTTTCTCGATCGATTCAGCGGTGCGCTGGTCATCTACGGCTCGGTAGGCGCGGTAGAAGAAGCGTTATTACAGACGGTAAGCGGTCTGGGTCGGTTATTAAATTTCACTTTGTGCAACCTGACAAAAAGTTAATCAGAGGCGGCGATGAAACGTATTGCGTTTGTCGGTACGGTGGGGGCGGGGAAAACAACGCTCTTTAATGCGCTACAGGGAAATTATTCCCTCGCCAGAAAAACACAGGCCGTGGAGTTTAATGAAAATGGCGATATCGACACGCCAGGAGAATATTTTAGCCATCCGCGCTGGTATCACGCCTTAATTACCACGCTGCAGGATGTTGATACGTTGATTTATATACACGCGGCAAATGATAAAGAAAGTCGCTTACCTGCCGGGCTGTTGGATATCGGCGCCAGTAAACGACAAATCGCCGTTATCAGCAAAACGGACATGCCGGATGCCGACGTCGCCGCAACGCGACAACTACTTCGCGGGATAGGGTTCCAGGAGCCGATTTTCGAACTCAACAGCCATGACCCGCGCAGCGTGCAGCACCTGGTGGATTATCTGACTGAGCTCAGCCAAAAGGAGGAAAGGGCAGGTGAAAAAACTCATCACAGCTAACGATATTCGTGCGGCCCACGCACGCGGCGAACAGGAAATGTCGGTTGTTCTGCGCGCCAGCATCATCACCCCGGAGGCGCGCGAAGTTGCGGAGCTGCTGGGCGTCACCATCAGTGAATGCGATGAATCCGCGCCAACCGCTGCTGCTGCCGCACCGGTTGCGGTGGATGATGGCAAAACGGAAAGCCAGCGCATTCGCGAAACCATCATTGCGCAGTTACCGGAAGGGCAGTTTACCGAAAGCCTGGTCGCCCAACTGATGGACAAAGTCATGAAGGAGAAACAGTCGCTGGAGCAGGGCGGAATGCAGCCGAGCTTTAACTCGGTGACCGGCAAAGGCGGCGTCAAAGTCATCGACGGCAGCAGCGTGAAGTTTGGTCGTTTTGACGGCGCACAGCCGCACTGCGTGGGTTTAACCGATCTGGTGACCGACCAGGACGGTAGCAGCATGGCCGCCGGGTTCATGCAGTGGGATAACGCTTTTTTCCCATGGACGCTGAACTACGACGAAATCGACATGATTCTGGAAGGCGAGCTGCACGTTCGCCACGAAGGCGAAACCATGATTGCTAAAGCCGGGGACGTGATGTTTATTCCGAAAGGCTCCAGCATCGAATTTGGTACGCCATCGACGGTGAAATTTCTGTATGTGGCCTGGCCTGCGAACTGGCAGTCCTGCTAAGGCGGATGTATGAAGGATTTCATTACCGAAGCATGGCTCAGAGCGAATCATACGCTCAGCGAAGGGGCTGAAATTCATCTCCCCGCTGATGCTCGCCTGACGCCATCTGCCCGGGAATTACTGGAAAGCCGACATCTGCGCATTAAGTTTATCGACGAGCAGGGCAGCCTGTTTATTGATGACGAAGAACAGCAGCCGCAGCAGGTGCATGGTTTAACCAGCAGCGATACGCATCCACAGGCCAGTTGCGAACTGTGTCATCAACCGGTGGTGAAGAAAGCAGACACGCTGACGCATCTGACAGCGGACAAGATGGTCGCTAAAAGTGACCCGCGCCTGGGATTTCGCGCCGCGCTGGACAGCACCATCGCCCTGGCCGTGTGGTTGCAGATAGAGCTGGCGGAACCGTGGCAGCCGTGGCTGGCGGATATCCGTTCGCGTCTGGGCAACATTATGCGCGCCGACGCTATCGACGAGCCGCTGGCAGCACAAGCTATCGTCGGGTTAAGCGACGAAGATTTACACCGGCTTTCGCATCAGCCGCTGCGCTATCTGGACCACGACCATCTGGTGCCTGAAGCCAGTCATGGCCGTGATTGCGCGTTGCTTAATCTGCTGCGTACCAAAGTTCGTGAAACGGAGACGGTGGCGGCCCAGGTATTCATCACCCGTAGTTTTGACGTGATGCGACCGGACATCATGCAGGCGCTCAATCGCCTTTCCAGTACGGTCTACGTGATGATGATTCTGAGCGTAGCGAAGCATCCACTGACGGTTAGCCAAATTCAACAGCGACTGGGGGAGAAGCAATGATCATTGAACGTGCTCGTCAACTCGCCCAGCGCTCACCTGCACGGGTGGTGTTCCCGGATGCGCTGGATGTTCGGGTGTTGAAAGCGGCAAATTACCTGCATCAGCACGGTCTGGCACATCCTGTTCTCGTCGCCAGTCCGTTTGCGCTGCGCCAGTTTGCCCTCAGCCATCGGGTGGCGATGGATGGCATTCAGGTTATCGACCCGCAAAGCAACCAGTCCATGCGTGAAGAGTTTGCGCTGCGCTGGCTGGCCCGCGCGGGAGATAAAACGCCTGCAGATGCGCTGGAAAAACTCAACGATCCGCTGATGTTCGCCGCCGCCATGGTTAGCGCGGGTAAAGCTGACGTCTGTATTGCGGGCAATTTGTCGTCGACAGCAAACGTGCTGCGCGCTGGGTTACGCATTATTGGGTTACAGCCAGGCTGTAAAACGCTGTCGTCAATTTTCCTGATGCTGCCGCAGTACCTCGGGCCGGCATTAGGGTTTGCCGATTGCAGCGTCGTGCCGCAGCCCACAGCCGCACAGCTGGCGGATATTGCGATTGCCAGCGCGCAGACATGGCAGGCGATTACCGGTGAAGAACCGCGCGTGGCCATGCTGTCGTTTTCAAGTCAAGGCAGCGCTCGTCATCCCAACGTCGCTAACGTGCAGCAGGCTACGGAGATCGTTCGTGAGCGTGCCCCGCAGCTTACCGTGGATGGGGAACTGCAATTTGATGCCGCCTTTGTTCCGGATGTCGCCGCGCAAAAAGCGCCCGCCAGTCCGTTAAAGGGCAATGCCAATGTGATGGTCTTCCCATCGCTGGAGGCAGGCAATATTGGCTACAAAATCGCCCAGCGTCTGGGAGGGTATCGTGCCGTAGGTCCGTTGATCCAAGGGCTTGCCGCACCGCTTCATGACCTCTCTCGCGGCTGTAGCGTACAGGAAATTATCGAACTGGCGTTGGTGGCAGCAGTGCCGCGTCAGACTGACATGAGTCGTGAAAACGCCTCACACACACTGGTTGTTTAGGTCCCGTTCTGGACCCCTTAATGAGAGGAAAACACAATGGAAGCATTAGGAATGATTGAAACCCGGGGCCTGGTTGCACTGATTGAGGCTTCTGACGCAATGGTTAAAGCGGCACGCGTGAAACTGGTCGGCGTGAAGCAGATCGGCGGCGGTCTGGTTACTGCAATGGTCCGTGGCGACGTAGCGGCATGTAAAGCCGCAACGGATGCTGGTGCTGCTGCTGCACAGCGTATTGGTGAGCTGGTTTCCGTACACGTAATCCCGCGTCCGCATGGCGATCTGGAAGAAGTGTTCCCGATCAGCTTTAAAGGCGACAGCAACGACATGTAAGTCGTCCATGTGACGCCACAGACTTCATTGCTGGCGTCACCCTCTCTCCTTTTCACATTACCTTCTGCGGAGGGTAGGGGGAGGTTTTACCTGAAATATGCCACGGAGGCGCGTATGAAACTGGCAATCGTCACAGGACAAATTGTTTGTACCGTACGCCATCAGGGGCTCGCGCACGACAAGTTGCTGATGGTGGAAATGATTGATGCCTGCGGAAATCCCGACGGGCAATGTGCTGTTGCTATCGACAGCATTGGGGCGGGAACCGGAGAGTGGGTGCTGCTGGTCAGCGGAAGCTCAGCCCGTCAGGCGCACCGTAACGAATCATCACCTGTCGATCTGTGCGTGATTGGCATTGTTGATGAAGTGGTGGCAGGTGGTCAGGTGATCTTCCATAAATAAGGCAGAAAATCATGAATCAACAGGATATTGAACAGGTCGTGAAAGCGGTGCTGCTGAAAATGAAAGACAGCAGCCAACCCGTCAGTGCCGTTCAAGAAATGGGCGTTTTTGCCTCCCTGGATGACGCAGTGGCGGCAGCAAAACTGGCCCAGCAAGGGCTGAAAAGCGTTGCCATGCGCCAACTGGCTATCACGGCTCTACGTGAGGCGGGCGAAAAACATGCCCGAGAATTAGCGGAACTTGCCGTCACAGAAACCGGCATGGGACGCGTTGAAGATAAATTTGCCAAAAACGTGGCGCAGGCACGCGCCACGCCGGGCGTGGAATGCCTGTCTCCACAGGTTCTGACCGGTGATAACGGCCTGACGCTGATTGAAAACGCGCCGTGGGGCGTGGTGGCCTCGGTGACACCGTCCACCAACCCGGCTGCGACCGTTATTAACAACGCCATCAGCCTGATTGCGGCTGGCAACAGCGTGGTCTTCGCACCGCATCCGGCTGCCAAGGGCGTGTCTCAGCGCGCTATCACTCTGCTTAACCAGGCGGTAGTTGCAGCAGGCGGACCGGCAAACCTGCTGGTTACCGTGGCCAATCCAGATATCGAAACCGCCCAGCGTCTGTTTAAGTACCCAGGCATCGGCCTGCTGGTGGTGACCGGCGGTGAAGCCGTAGTGGACGCCGCGCGTAAGCACACCAACAAACGTCTGATTGCCGCCGGTGCGGGAAATCCGCCGGTGGTGGTTGATGAAACGGCTGATCTGGCACGCGCAGCCCAGTCGATCGTCAAAGGCGCTTCGTTTGACAACAACATTATCTGCGCCGACGAAAAAGTGCTGATCGTGGTCGATAGCGTCGCTGATGAGCTGATGCGTCTGATGGAAAGCCAGCATGCAGTCAAGCTGACCACGGCTCAGGCCGAACAGCTGCAACCGGTGCTGCTGAAAAATGTCGATGAACGCGGTAAAGGCACGGTCAGTCGTGACTGGGTAGGCCGCGACGCAGGAAAAATCGCTGCGGCGATTGGTCTGAACGTACCGGAGCAAACCCGGCTGTTGTTCGTCGAAACCTCTGCGACTCACCCGTTTGCCGTAACCGAACTGATGATGCCGGTTCTGCCGGTCGTGCGGGTCGCCAACGTCGATGAGGCCATTGAACTGGCGGTCAAGCTTGAAGGCGGCTGTCACCATACGGCGGCGATGCACTCACGCAATATCGACAACATGAACCGCATGGCAAACGCCATTGATACCAGCATTTTCGTTAAGAACGGACCGTGCATTGCCGGTCTTGGACTCGGCGGCGAAGGCTGGACCACGATGACCATTACCACGCCAACCGGGGAAGGGGTGACCAGCGCACGCACGTTTGTGCGTCTGCGTCGCTGTGTGTTGGTGGACGCCTTCAGAATTGTATAAGGAGTGAACGACATGGCGCACGACGAACAACGTTGGCTGACACCCAGATTGCTAAAAGCGGCAACGCTATGTAACCAGACGCCCGTAAAGAGCGATTCACCGCTGTGGCTGGGCGTGGATTTGGGGACGTGTGATGTGGTGTCGATGGTTGTCGACAGTGACGGACAGCCGGTTGCGGTTTGCCTGGACTGGGCCGACGTCGTGCGCGATGGCATCGTCTGGGATTTCTTCGGTGCGGTGACCATCGTTCGTCGCCATCTCGATACGCTCGAACAACAGTTGGGTTGCCGCTTTACCCACGCGGCAACCTCGTTTCCACCGGGAACTGACCCACGGATCTCGATCAACGTGCTGGAATCTGCCGGGCTTGAAGTCAGTCATGTGCTCGACGAACCGACCGCGGTGGCGGACCTGTTGCAGCTTGATAACGCTGGCGTGGTGGATATCGGTGGCGGTACCACCGGGATTGCGATTGTGAAGCGAGGCAAGGTGACTTACTCCGCCGATGAAGCGACCGGCGGGCACCACATTTCTCTGACGCTTGCCGGGAACCGTCGCATCCAGTTGGAAGAGGCGGAGCAGTACAAACGCAGCAACGGTAAAGAAATCTGGCCGGTGGTTAAGCCGGTCTACGAAAAAATGGCGGAAATTGTGGCTCACCATATTGCCGGACAGGGCGTGGCTGATTTATGGCTGGCCGGTGGTTCCTGTATGCAGCCGGGCGTTGATGAACTGTTTCGTAAGCGTTTCCCGGAACTGCAGGTGCATTTACCCCAGCACAGCCTGTTTATGACCCCGCTGGCGATTGCAAATAGCGGAAAAGAAAAAGCGGAAGGAATCTATGCAAGCTGAATTGCAGACCGCGCTCTTTCAGGCATTCGATACCCTGAATCTGCAACGCGTAAAAACGTTTAGCGTTCCACCGGTTACGTTGTGTGGACTGGGAGCGCTCAGTACCTGCGGACAGGAAGCACAAACGCGTGGCCTGACGCATATGTTCGTCATGGTCGACAGTTTCCTGCACCAGGCGGGGATGACCGCCGCACTGGAACGCAGCCTGGCGATGAAAGGCGTGGCGATGACGCTGTGGCCATGTCCGGTGGGCGAACCGTGCATTACGGACGTCTGCGCGGCGGTCGCGCAACTGCGTGAATCGAAGTGCGATGGCGTAGTGGCCTTTGGTGGCGGTTCCGTATTGGATGCCGCAAAAGCCGTGGCGTTGCTGGTGACCAATCCCACCCAGACGCTGGCAGACATGGACGAGAGCAGCGCGTTACGCCCGCGTCTGCCGCTGATTGCCGTACCGACTACAGCCGGAACGGGTTCAGAAACCACTAATGTCACGGTGATTATCGACGCTGCGACCGGGCTTAAAAAAGTGCTGGCCCATGCAACCCTGATGCCGGATGTGGCGATTCTTGACGCTGCGCTGACGGAAGGTGTGCCCGCACACGTAACGGCGATGACCGGGATCGATGCGCTGACGCACGCCGTTGAAGCGTATAGCGCTCTGAACGCGACGCCGTTTACCGACAGTCTGGCGATTGGCGCGATTGCGATGATAGGTAAATCGCTGCCGAAGGCCGTTGGCTATGGTCAGGATCTGGCGGCGCGAGAAAGCATGCTACTGGCTTCCTGTATGGCCGGGATGGCGTTTTCCAGCGCGGGGCTGGGCCTGTGTCACGCGATGGCGCACCAGCCGGGTGCGACGCTGCACATCCCACATGGACAGGCTAACGCCATGTTGCTGCCCACAGTAATGGGTTTCAACCGCATGGTGTGTCGTGAGCGTTTCAGCCATATCGGACGGGCGCTAACCAACAAGAAGTCGGACGATCGCGATGCCATCAACGCCGTCAGCGAGTTGATTAGCGAAGTGGGCCAGACCAAACGACTCTCTGACGTTGGGGCGAAGCCCGAGCATTACAGCGCATGGGCTCACGCCGCGCTGGAGGATATTTGTATTCGCAGTAACCCACGCACCGCCACGCAGGCCGACATTATCGCGTTGTATGCGGCGGCACAATAAATACACATATGACAGGGAGTGAAGGTTATGGGAATTAACGAAATCATCATGTACATCATGATGTTCTTTATGCTGATTGCCGCCGTGGACAGGATCCTGTCGCAGTTCGGCGGTTCGGCACGCTTCCTCGGTAAGTTCGGGAAGAGTATTGAGGGATCGGGCGGCCAGTTTGAAGAAGGTTTTATGGCGATGGGCGCGCTGGGTCTGGCGATGGTCGGTATGACCGCGCTGGCACCGGTACTGGCGCATGTGCTCGGGCCGGTGATTATTCCACTGTACGAAATGTTGGGTGCTAACCCGTCGATGTTTGCTGGAACGCTGCTGGCGTGCGATATGGGCGGCTTCTTCCTGGCGAAAGAACTGGCGGGCGGCGACGTTGCGGCGTGGCTGTACTCCGGCCTGATCCTCGGGGCGATGATGGGGCCGACGCTGGTCTTCTCTATTCCGGTTGCGCTGGGGATTATTGAGCCGTCCGACCGTCGTTATCTGGCGCTGGGCGTGCTGGCTGGGATCGTCACCATTCCGATTGGCTGTATTGCGGGTGGTTTGATCGCGATGTACTCCGGTGTCGAAATCAACGGGCAGCCGGTGGAGTTCACCTTCGCGCTGATCCTGATGAACATGATCCCGGTGCTGATCGTTGCCGTGCTGGTGGCGCTGGGACTGAAATTCATCCCGGAAAAAATGATCAACGGCTTCCAGATCTTCGCGAAATTCCTGGTGGCGCTGATCACCATCGGTCTGGCGGCAGCGGTGATCAAATTCCTGCTCGGCTGGGAACTGATTCCGGGTCTTGATCCTATCTTCATGGCACCAGGTGACAAGCCGGGTGAAGTGATGCGCGCCATCGAAGTTATCGGTTCTATCTCCTGCGTGCTGCTGGGTGCGTACCCAATGGTACTGCTGCTGACCCGCTGGTTTGAAAAGCCGCTGATGAGCGTCGGTAACCTGTTAAAAATCAATAATATTGCGGCTGCGGGCATGGTGGCGACGTTGGCGAACAACATCCCAATGTTCGGCATGATGAAGAATATGGATACCCGCGGCAAAGTGATCAACTGCGCTTTTGCGGTCTCCGCAGCCTTCGCTCTGGGTGACCACTTAGGTTTCGCCGCGGCCAACATGAACGCGATGATCTTCCCAATGATTGTCGGCAAGCTGATTGGCGGCGTGACGGCGATTGGTGTGGCTATGCTGTTGGTACCGAAAGACGAAGATATTCCGGCACCAGCAGAAACCAACCCGGAGGCGCAATCGTGAATACTCGCCAGCTACTCAGCGTCGGTATCGATATCGGCACCACCACCACTCAGGTGATCTTCTCACGCCTTGAGCTGGTCAACCGTGCGGCAGTGTCGCAGGTGCCGCGTTACGAATTCATCAAACGCGAAATTAGCTGGCAAAGCCCGGTGTTCTTTACCCCCGTTGATAAGCAGGGCGGGCTGAAAGAGGCCGAACTTAAGGCGCTGATCCTCGCCCAGTATCAGGAGGCGGGGATTGCGCCTGAGACCGTCGATTCCGGCGCGATCATCATTACCGGAGAAAGTGCCAAAACCCGCAACGCGCGACCAGCGGTGATGACGCTCTCTCAGTCGCTGGGGGACTTCGTGGTTGCCAGCGCCGGTCCGCATCTGGAATCAGTGATTGCCGGTCACGGCGCAGGGGCTCAAACCCTGTCAGAGCAGAAGTTGTGCCGCGTACTGAATATCGACATCGGTGGCGGGACGTCGAACTACGTCCTGTTCGATGCCGGAAAAGTCAGCGGTTCGGCCTGCCTGAACGTCGGCGGACGGCTGCTGGAAACGGACGGTCAGGGGCGGGTGGTGCATGCGCATCAGCCAGGACAGATGATTGTTGATGACGTATTTGGTCCAGGCACCGACGCCCGGACCCTCAATGCGGCGCAGCTTGTTCAGGTGGCCCGACGGATGGCGGCGCTGATCGTTGAGGTGATTGACGGCACGCTGTCACCGCTGGCGCAGGCGCTGATGCAAACCGGTCTGTTGCCGACGGGTGTGAAGCCGGAAGTGATTACGTTGTCCGGCGGGGTGGGCGAGTGCTACCGCAACCAGCCTGCCGATCCATTCTGTTTTTCCGATATTGGGCCGCTGTTAGCGACGGCGCTGCATGAACATCCGCGTCTGCGTGAGATGAACGTGCAGTTCCCGGCGCAAACCGTGCGCGCCACGGTGATTGGCGCCGGTGCGCATACGCTGTCGCTTTCGGGCAGCACCATCTGGCTGGAAGGTGTGGCGCTTCCGCTGCGCAATCTGCCGGTGGCGATTCCGGTTGATGAGGCTGATTTGGTGGCCGCCTGGCAACAAGCGCTGATGCAGCTCGATCTGGACCCGCAAACAGACGCTTACGTGCTGGCGCTGCCCGGTTCGCTGCCGGTGCGCTACGCCGCGCTGTTAACGGTTATTGATGCGCTACTGGCCTTTGTCGCGCGCCATCCGAATCCGCATCCCCTGCTGGTGGTAGCCGAGCAGGATTTTGGTAAAGCCCTGGGCATGCTGTTACGCCCACAGTTACAGCAACACCCGCTGGCAGTCATCGATGAGGTGGTTGTCCGGGCGGGGGACTATATCGACATTGGTACGCCTCTTTTTGGCGGATCGGTTGTGCCGGTGACGGTGAAATCACTCGCATTTCCTTCCTGAGGGAACGACTTATGAAACTAAAGACCACATTGTTCGGCAATGTTTATCAGTTTAAGGATGTTAAAGAGGTGCTGGCAAAAGCCAACGAACTGCGTTCGGGGGATGTGCTGGCAGGGGTAGCTGCAACCAGTTCGCAAGAGCGAGTGGCGGCCAAACAGGTGCTGTCGGAAATGACGGTTGCGGATATCCGCAACAACCCGGTGATTTCCTATGAAGAGGACTGCGTGACGCGTCTGATTCAGGACGACGTCAACGAAACGGCCTATAACCGCATCAAAAACTGGAGTATCAGCGAGCTGCGCGAGTACGTGCTGAGCGATGAAACCTCCGTTGATGACATTGCGTTTACGCGCAAAGGATTAACGTCGGAAGTGGTCGCAGCGGTTGCAAAAATCTGCTCTAACGCGGACCTGATCTACGGCGGTAAGAAAATGCCGGTGATCAAAAAGGCCAACACCACCATTGGTCTGCCGGGCACCTTCAGCTGTCGTTTACAGCCGAACGACACCCGTGATGACGTGCAGAGTATTGCGGCACAAATCTACGAAGGGCTGTCCTTCGGGGCGGGCGATGCGGTGATTGGCGTTAACCCGGTAACAGATGACGTGGAAAACTTAAGCCGCGTACTTGATACCGTGTACGGCGTCATCGACAAATTCAATATCCCGACCCAGGGCTGCGTCCTGGCGCACGTTACTACCCAGATCGAAGCCATTCGTCGCGGCGCGCCGGGCGGGCTGATTTTCCAGAGTATCTGCGGCAGCGAGAAAGGCTTAAAAGAGTTTGGCGTTGAGCTGGCCATGCTGGATGAAGCGCGTGCAGTGGGCGCTGAGTTTAACCGTATCGCTGGGGAAAACTGCCTGTACTTCGAAACCGGACAAGGGTCTGCGCTTTCTGCTGGCGCTAACTTCGGTGCCGATCAGGTGACGATGGAAGCACGTAACTACGGTCTGGCGCGTCACTACGATCCGTTCCTGGTGAACACCGTTGTCGGCTTTATCGGGCCGGAGTATCTCTACAATGACCGTCAGATTATTCGCGCGGGTCTGGAAGATCACTTTATGGGCAAGCTGAGCGGCATCTCAATGGGCTGCGACTGCTGCTATACCAACCATGCTGATGCTGACCAGAACCTCAACGAAAACCTGATGATTCTGCTCGCCACCGCTGGCTGCAACTACATCATGGGCATGCCGCTCGGTGACGACATCATGCTCAACTATCAGACCACCGCCTTCCACGACACCGCGACCGTGCGCCAGTTGCTGAACCTGCGTCCGTCGCCGGAGTTTGAACGCTGGCTGGAAACCATGGGCATTATGGCAAACGGTCGCCTGACCAAACGGGCGGGCGATCCGTCACTGTTCTTCTGATGACGCGGGGATGACACACGATGGATCAAAAACAGATTGAAGAAATTGTACGCAGCGTGATGGCGTCAATGGGTGAGTCGCAGCCGCAGGCGCAAGCGCCGGCAGTACAAGCGCAATGCAGCACCACCCAGTGCGCCGCGCCGACCGGTGAAAGCTGTGCGATGGATTTAGGCTCAGCCGAGGCTAAAGCGTGGATTGGCGTTGAGAATCCGCACCGCGCAGAGGTGTTGACTGAACTGCGTCGCAGCACTGCGGCGCGTGTATGTACCGGTCGAGCCGGTCCACGTCCGCGTACCCAGGCGCTGCTGCGCTTCCTGGCCGACCACTCGCGTTCGAAAGATACGGTATTGAAAGAAGTGCCGGAAGAGTGGGTAAAAGCCCAGGGGCTGCTGGAAGTGCGCTCGGAAATCAGTGACAAAAACCTGTATCTGACGCGTCCGGATCTGGGGCGTCGTCTGAGTGCGGAAGCCATTGAAGCGCTGAAATCACAGTGTGTAATGAACCCGGATGTGCAGGTGATTATCTCTGATGGCCTGTCTACGGACGCTATCACCGCTAACTACGAAGAGATTCTGCCGCCGCTGTTGTCTGGCTTAAAACAGGCCGGATTGAAGGTCGGGACGCCGTTCTTTGTTCGCTATGGTCGCGTGAAAATCGAAGATCAGATCGGCGAACTGCTGGGCGCGAAAGCGGTGATCCTGCTGGTTGGGGAACGTCCGGGCCTGGGCCAGTCGGAAAGCCTTTCTTGCTACGCCGTCTATTCGCCGCGTGTGGCGACGACCGTTGAAGCTGACCGCACCTGTATCTCGAACATTCACCAGGGCGGTACGCCACCGGTTGAAGCGGCGGCGGTCATTGTGGATTTGGCCAAGCGCATGCTGGAGCAAAAAGCATCCGGCATCAATATGACCCGTTAAGGAGGCATCATGCCAGCATTAGATTTGATTAGACCTTCAGTCACCGCAATGCGCGTGATTGCCTCGGTAAATGACGGTTTTGCCCGTGAACTTAAATTACCGCCACATATACGTAGCCTCGGACTCATCACAGCAGATTCTGATGACGTGGCGTATATTGCCGCAGACGAAGCGACAAAACAGGCAATGGTGGAAGTGGTTTATGGCCGCTCGCTGTATGCCGGCGCGGCGCACAGTCCCTCTCCAACTTCGGGTGAAGTGCTGATTATGCTCGGTGGACCCAACCCGGCAGAAGTTCGCGCAGGTCTGGACGCGATGGTAGCCAATATTGAAAGCGGCGCGGCGTTTCAGTGGGCGAATGACGCAGAAGATACCGCCTTCCTGGCGCATGTGGTTTCGCGTACCGGCTCGTATCTCTCGGCGACCGCAGGATGCCGGCTTGGCGATCCGATGGCGTATCTGGTGGCGCCGCCGCTGGAAGCGACATTTGGTATTGATGCTGCGCTGAAATCGGCCGATGTACAACTGGTGACCTACGTTCCGCCGCCGTCAGAAACCAACTATTCGGCTGCGTTTATGACCGGTAGCCAGGCTGCTTGTAAAGCTGCATGTAACGCCTTTGCCGATGCCGTTCTGGATATTGCCCGTAACCCAATCCAGCGCGCGTAAGAGAGGTTGTGATGATCAATGCACTGGGATTACTGGAAGTGGATGGCATGGTCGCTGCCGTGGATGCGGCGGATGCCATGCTGAAAGCCGCGAACGTGCGCCTGCTTAGCCACGAAGTGCTCGATCCTGGCCGGTTGACGCTGGTGGTGGAAGGCGATCTGGCGGCGTGCCGCGCAGCGCTGGATGCCGGCAGCGCCGCTGCTGCGCGTACAGGCCATGTTATCAGCCGTAAGGAAATCGGCCGACCGGACGATGATACCCAGTGGCTGATCGGCGGTTTTAAGCGCCAGCCGAAGAAACCAGAACAGAAGCCAGAAGTGAAAACAGATGTAAAAACGCAGAAGACGCAGGACGCCCCGTTGACGCCTGAATCCTCTGATCAACTTCTGACGCTGTTGGCATCGGTCCGTCAAGGAATGACGGCAGGGGAAGTGGCTGCCCACTTTGGCTGGTCACTTGATGAAGCCAGAAAGGCGCTGGAACAGCTCTTTTCTGACGGAGCGTTGCGTAAACGCAGTAGTCGCTATCGCTTAAAAAATTAACCTGTCGGAGGGCCGGGGGCTTCGTTGAAGCTTCCGGCTTAAAAGATCATGAAAAAGAACCGTACTGCAAACCTGCACCATCTTTATCATGAAGCATTACCCGAAGACGTTAAACTTACGCCGAAAGTGGAGGTGGACAACGTTCACCAGCGGCGAACAACGGATGTGTATGAGCATGCGCTGACGATTACCGCATGGCAGCAGATCTACGACCAGTTGCATCCGGGAAAATTTCATGGCGAGTTCACGGAAATCCTGCTCGATGATATTCAGGTGTTCCGTGAATACACCGGACTGGCGTTGCGTCAGTCGTGTCTTGTCTGGCCGAACTCTTTCTGGTTTGGTATTCCGGCCACGCGCGGCGAACAGGGATTTATTGGCACCCAGTGTCTGGGGAGCGCTGAAATTGCCACCCGCCCTGGCGGGACAGAGTTTGAACTGAGTACGCCGGATGATTACACCATTCTGGGTGTCGTCATTTCGGAAGAGGCGATTGCCCGTCAGGCCAACTTCCTGCATAACCCGGAAAGAGTGCTGCATATGCTGCGCAACCAGTCGGCGCTGGAAGTAAAAGAACAACACAAAGCCGCGTTATGGGGCTTTGTGCAGCAGGCGCTGGCGACGTTTAGCGAAAATCCGGAAAACCTCCATCAACCTGCGGTACGCAAAGTGCTGGGCGATAACCTGCTGCTGGCGATGGGCACTATGCTGGAAGAGGCGCAGCCGATTATCACGGCTGAGAGCATCAGCCATCAGAGCTATCGTCGCCTGCTGTCGCGTGCGCGCGAATATGTGCTGGAAAATATGTCAGAACCGCTGACCGTGCTCGATCTGTGTAATCAACTGCACGTCAGCCGTCGGACGTTGCAAAACGCCTTTCATGCGATCCTTGGTATCGGTCCGAATGCCTGGTTAAAACGCATTCGCCTGAACGCCGTACGTCGCGAGCTGATAAGCCCGTGGTCGCAGAGTACGACGGTGAAAGACGCCGCGATGCAGTGGGGATTCTGGCATTTAGGGCAATTTGCCACCGACTACCAGCAGCTGTTTGCGGAAAAACCTTCATTGACGCTGCATCAGCGCATGCGCCAGTGGGCATGATGCGATGAATGTGCCGGATGCGACGCAAATGCGTTTTATCCGGCCTGGGGGCTGGTATTGTCTGGGGTTACACCCAGTCGCGAACCTGAATAAACTCGCTAAGGGCGGCTTCCGGGCTGTTCGCTTCCGGCTGCCAGTCATACTCCCAGCGCACCAGCGGCGGCATCGACATCAGAATCGATTCCGTACGGCCGCCGGTCTGCAGACCGAATAACGTGCCGCGATCCCACACCAGGTTAAATTCCACATAGCGTCCGCGACGGTAAAGCTGAAAATTGCGTTCACGTTCGCCCCAGCTCATTGCTTTGCGGCGCTCAACGATGGGCAGATACGCTTCGGTATAGCCTTGACCTACCGCCTGCATAAAGGCGAAGCCGTGGTCGAAATCCGGCGTATTCAAATCATCGAAAAACAGCCCGCCAATGCCGCGCTGTTCGTTGCGATGCTTGAGGAAGAAGTAGTCATCGCACCACTTCTTGTAACGGGGATAAACGTCTTCGCCGAACGGCTGGCACAGATCTCGCGCCGTGCGGTGCCAGTGAACCGCATCCTCATCAAAGCCGTAGTAGGGCGTTAAGTCAAAGCCGCCGCCAAACCACCAGACCGGGTCAGTGCCCGGTTTTTCCGCGATAAAAAATCGCACGTTGGCATGACTGGTCGGAATGTAGGGATTCTGCGGATGCACCACCAGCGAGACGCCCATGGCCTCAAAGCTGCGTCCCGCAAGCTCGGGGCGATGTGCGGTAGCCGAGGCCGGCATTGCCTCGCCGTGAACGTGGGAGAAGTTGACGCCCGCTTGCTCGAAAATACCGCCGTTACGCAGCACCCGGCTGCGCCCGCCGCCGCCTGCTTCACGCTGCCAGTTATCCTCAACAAACTCGGCGCCGTCTACGGCGGATAACTGCTGGCAAATATCATCTTGCAGGCTGAGCAGGAACTGTTTTACGCGCTGTGCATCGGGCTTCATGGTTAACGTTTCTTCGAGTGTGCTTTCTGGTTATCAAACCAGTGGAAATAGCTGATGATGCCATTGGCGATAGCGGTGGCGATTTTCTGGCGAAATGCCGCCGTGCCCAGCAGACGTTCTTCTTCCGGGTTGGTAATGAACGAGGTTTCGACCAGTACCGACGGAATTGATGGTGATTTTAGCACCACGAAGGCGGCTTGTTCCGTGCTGCGACTGTGAAGACGATGTACCGGCTTGATCTTCTTGAGAATATGCGAGCCTAACGTCAGGCTGTTTTTAATGGTATCCGTTTGCACCAGATCGAACAGCACCTGCTGCAGCAAATGGTCTTTATCGGTGGTCTTCTTCCCGGCCACTTCATCGGCCCGGTTTTCACGATCGGACAGATACTTCGCCATGGCGCTACTGGCACCGCGATTGGACAACGCAAAGACCGACGCACCTGCAGCGCTCGGATTGGTAAAACCATCGGCGTGGATCGACATGAACAGGTCCGCGCCATGCTTATGTGCGATCTCGACGCGATCGTAAAGCGGAATAAATGTATCGCCGGAGCGCGTCAGGCGCGCATCAATCCCCTGGTTGCGTAGAATCGAGCGCACGTTTTTGGCAATCGCCAGTACCACGTGCTTTTCCTTCGACCCATTGCGACCAATTGCGCCGGTATCAATCCCTCCGTGACCCGGATCAAGGACAACAACGCGCTTAGCGCCGGCTTTTTTCGCTTTCGGTTTGCTGTGTCCATTGCTGGTCTTAAGCGCTTCTTCTTTAGCGATGGCTTGCGACATGCCTGACAGCGTTAGGGCGGCCAGCCCGGCTTTCAACACCTGGCGGCGCGATGTGAGTGTTTTTAGTGGTTTAAAAGTGCTCATACGGCCTGAGTTGTAAAAAAAGGTTCTAAACGTTATATCGTATCGCGTTGTCCGTTGCGACGGATCGGGATAGGAATTGTTTTACTTTTCATTTCAATACGTGACAATTCCGTATTATGCCATTTTTTCCGCCGCTTCGCGTCAGATATTGGCTAAATCAGCCGTTCGCGCCATAATCGCTTTTTAACGTCCTGAAAAGGTACCCAATACCATGGAAATACGCGTTTTTCGCCAGGAAGATTTCGAAGAGGTGATCACCCTCTGGGAGCGCTGTGATCTGCTGCGTCCATGGAACGACCCTGAAATGGACATTGAGCGTAAACTCAATCATGACGTCAGCTTGTTCCTGGTCGCTGAAGTGAATGGCGAGGTGGTCGGTACGGTGATGGGCGGATATGACGGGCATCGCGGCTCGGCCTATTACCTGGGCGTACATCCTGAGTTTCGCGGTCGCGGCATTGCCAATGCGCTGCTCAACCGGCTGGAGAAAAAGCTCATTGCCCGCGGTTGTCCGAAGATTCAAATCATGGTGCGTGACGATAATGACGTCGTACAGGGTATGTATGAACGTCTGGGTTATGAACATGCGGATGTACTCAATCTGGGCAAGCGTTTGATCGAAGATGAAGAGTACTGAGTTTCATCCGGCCGACTATGACGCTCATGGGCGTCTGCGCCTGCCTTTTCTCTTCTGGTGCGTGCTGCTGCTGCAGGCGCGCACCTGGGTTCTGTTTGTGATTGCCGGTTCTTCCCGTGAGCAGGGCAACGCGCTGCTGAATCTGTTTTATCCCGATCACGACGCTTTCTGGCTGGGTTTGCTTCCCGGCGTTCCTGCGGTATTGGCATTTTTACTCAGCGGGCGACGCTTTGCGTTTCCTGTGTTATGGCGCTGGCTGCGCGGGTTACTGATCCTCGCTCAACTGGTGCTGCTGTGCTGGCAGCCGGTGATGTGGCTGGCAGGCGATCCGGTCAACGGTGTCGGGTTGGCGCTGCTGGTGGCGGATGTCGTTGCGCTGATCTGGCTTTTAACTAATCAACGTCTGCGCGCCTGTTTTTCCCTCGAGAAAGAATAACGGCACTTTTTGGCGAAACCGGACTCCAAGCAACGTTGATAAATAAGGAAGGAAGTGAAATGAAATCACTGCGTTTGACTTTATGCGCGATGCCGCTGCTATTGACCGGGTGTTCAACGTTGTCATCGGTGAACTGGTCTGCCGCCAATCCGTGGAACTGGTTTGGTTCTTCAACGCAGGTCACTGAGCAGGGCGTCGGAGCGTTGACTGGCGCTACGCCGCTGGATGAAAAAACCATTGCTGATGCGCTGGACGGTGATTACCGCCTGCGTAGCGGGATGAAGACCGATAACGGTAATGTGGTGCGCTTTTATGAAGCGATGAAAGATGACAAGCTGGCGATGGTCATCAATGGCAATCAGGGAACGATTAGCCGTATTGATGTAGTCGACAGCGATATTCCCTCTTCTGCGGGTGTCGAAATCGGTACACCGTTTAGCGACCTTTACACTAAAGCCTTTGGTAATTGTCAGAAGGCGGCTGGCGATGACAGCGCGGGCGTTGAATGCAAAGCTGAGGGAAGTCAACATATTAGCTATGTCTTTTCCGGTGAGTGGAGCGGGCCTGAGGGCTTAATGCCGTCTGACGATACGTTGAAAGCATGGAAAGTAAGCAAAATTATCTGGCGGCGTTAATTTGCGTCTGAACAAATCGGCTTGTTAAAAAAACAGGTAGAATAGCGCCCATCAATGCCACGATGTCGTGGCATCTTTTTTTTCAGGAGGAACAATGTCTCAGGTTCAGAGTGGCATTTTGCCAGAACATTGCCGTGCGGCGATTTGGATTGAAGCCAATGTTAAAGGCGACGTTGAGGCCCTGCGTGGGGCCAGCAAAACCTTCGCCGATAAGCTGGCGACCTTTGAAGCGAAGTTCCCGGATGCGCATCTGGGCGCGGTTGTTGCTTTTGGCAATAACACCTGGCGTACACTGAGCGGCGGCGTTGGCGCAGAAGAGTTAAAAGACTTTATCCCTTACGGTAAAGGTCTTGCCCCAGCCACCCAGTATGATGTGCTGATTCATATTCTCTCTTTGCGTCATGACGTGAATTTCTCCGTTGCACAGGCGGCAATGGAAGCGTTTGGCGACTGTATTGAAGTCAAAGAAGAGATCCACGGTTTCCGTTGGGTTGAAGAGCGCGATCTCAGCGGCTTTGTTGACGGAACGGAAAACCCGGCAGGCGTTGAAACGCGCCGTGAAGTCGCGGTTATTAAAGATGGAGTGGATGCTGGTGGCAGCTATGTGTTTGTGCAGCGTTGGGAACATAACCTGAAGCAGCTTAACCGCATGAGCATTCATGACCAGGAAATGATGATTGGGCGTACCAAGGAAGCCAACGAAGAGATCGACGGTGATGACCGTCCGGTTACTTCTCACCTGAGCCGCGTCGATCTCAAAGAAGACGGTAAAGGACTGAAAATTGTGCGCCAGAGCCTGCCATACGGCACCGCCAGCGGTACGCACGGCCTCTATTTCTGTGCCTATTGCGCCCGTTTGCACAACATCGAGCAGCAACTGCTGAGCATGTTTGGCGACACTGACGGCAAGCGCGATGCGATGCTGCGTTTCACTAAACCGGTGACCGGCGGCTATTATTTCGCGCCATCGCTGGATCGTTTGCTGGCCCTGTAATTTTTTGATGCCAGATGGCGCTGATGCCGCCATCTGGCACAATATAGCTCTCCCCCGAATCACCCAACGTCCGCCATGCTGATGATGCACTCGCGTTGACGCTCATCCTGAAAAATCACCTCCCACGTTCATTATTATTTACCTGCCAGTTTCTCGGTTATGACAACGGTATTAAATGGAATTATTTGGAATTAATAAACTATTAATACCAATTTATTACTTTAAAAATTCTGAATATATCTGAATTAAATCACAATTTAAATGTGAGGAAGATCAGGTTTTTTAATGCAATTTATGAAAATAAAATAAATAATAAGTGTAATTAATTTCGCTATAAATTGATTTAATACCTTCATTTATTGACAATTAAAATGACTGTCTTGTAATCTGAAAATGACCGAAAAATAACGGAATTCATATTTAACCATTTTGCAACAAAGGGTCATTGGAGGTTTTATGTCTACAAAATTATGGGGTGGGCGTTTTGATATGCCTACAAATAAACTGGTCGAATCTTATAATGCGACAATTATGCTGGAACAACGTCTCTGCCCTTTTGATATTCAGGGGAGTATTGCTCACGCCACTATGCTGGGCCGTCAGGGGATTATCACGCAGGATGAAGCGAATGCGATTATTGGCGGGTTAAGGCAAGTTAATAAAGAGATTGAGGACGGGCAATTCGTTTTTGATACCGTTGATGAAGATATTCATATGGCGATAGAAAGACGTATGACAGAAATAATTGGTCCTGTAGGCGGGAAGCTACATACTGGCCGCAGTCGTAATGACCAGACGACTGTCGATTCGAAAATGCACATGAGATCGACTATTCGTGAAATTCAGCAGGATATCGTTCATCTACAAAAAGTTATTATCAGCAAGGCTGAAAATAACATTAATGCGATCATGCCTGGCTATACTCATTTACAGACCGGTCAGCCTATTCTTCTGTCGCACTGGATAATGGCATATTATTGGATGTTACGCCGTGACTGGACTCGTTTTGCAGACCTTTATCAACGCATGGGGGAATGCCCTTTAGGTTCAGCAGCCCTTGCCGGTACTACTTTCCCCATTGATCGTGATTTCACGGCTAAAGAGCTTGGCTTTGACAAACCGACTGAAAACAGTATTGATTCTGTCAGCGATCGTGACCATATGGTTGAATTCACTGCCGCCGCTGCTATGTGCTTTATGCATCTTACCCGTTTGTCAGAAGAACTGGTTTTATTCTCAAGTCAGGATTTTAAATTTATTGAGCTTTCAGATGATTTCTGTACCGGTTCCAGCATCATGCCACAGAAGAAAAACCCCGACGTGGCTGAAAAAATGCGCGGCAAAGGGGGGCGTATGTACGGAAATCTAATGGCGATGTTGACCATTATGAAAGGTATCCCTCTGGCCTATAATACTGATATGAGTGAGGATAAAGAGCAGGTCTATGACTCTATGGATACCTTACAGACCAGTCTGAAAATTATGGCGCCGATGCTCGAAAAAATGGTTATTCTTTCAGATAATACTCGTAGCGCAGCGGCAAGAGGATTTTCAAACGCAACCGATATGGCTGACTACCTGGTTCGTAAAGGCATTCCTTTTAGAGAAGCTCACCATATTGTTGGCAGTGCTGTTAATTACTGTATAAAACATAGAAAAATGTTGGAAGAGCTTACTCTGGATGAATTCCACACATTTGATGATAAAATCGAAAATGATATTTATGAGAGTATATCTCTCGAAGCATGTATTAAATCAAGAATGTCTTATGGTGGTACAGGGACTGATGCTGTTAAAAAACAGATCGAAATTGCTAAATCATATTTAAACTAATCCCGAGCATAGTAATTAATATCTCCCGGATGCAATATCCGGGAGACGCTTTGAGGTGAAAAATGGATGCTTTATTTTTTATACAATTATTTATTGTACTCGCCTGTATTGGTATAGGCGGGCGTTATGGCGGAATGGGGCTGGGTGCTGGTGGAGGACTTGGTGTTGCAATATTAGTTCTGGGTTTTGGACTAAAACCCTCCGCACCATCTATTACTGCAATGCTAATTATTATTTGTGTGATTGGCGCTGTCAGCGTATTACAGGCCGCTGGTGGGCTTGATTATCTGGTGCGCGTGGCTGAAAAATTACTCCGTAAAAAACCACAGGCAATTACTTTTGTTGCCCCGATATTAACTTCCATATTTACGTTATTCTGTGGGACTACTTACGTTGCTTTCTCTTTGTATCCGGTTGTCGCTGAAGTTGCTGCTGAAGCAAAGGTTCGTCCGGAGCGAGCGTTGTCCGCAACGGTTATTGCGGCCAGTGTCGCAGTTGCTGCTAGTCCGATGAGTGCGGCAACCGCGGGGATGCTGGCTATTCTGCATGAATATGCCGGGATTAGCCTTGGGCAAATACTGACGATTGCTCTCCCATCATTCTTTATGGCAGCTATTGTTACCAGCTTTTCAGTTTATAAACGCGGAAAAGAGCTGGAGGATGATCCGGAATTCCAGAGGAGAGTTGCTGCTGGCGAATATGAGTTCATGCATACTGAGCAGAAAAAAGAATTTGTTGCTTCAGCTGGCGCTAAAAAAGGTGTCGTTATCTTTGCGATTGGTGTGGTACTGGTACTTATTTTAGGTTCTTTTACTGAGTTACTCCCTTCCTGGGATGGAAAAAGACTGTCAACCCCAATGGTTATTCAGATGGTCATGTTGACAGCCGCTTTGTTTATTATGATTGTCAGTAAAGTACCAAGTAGTACCTTGAATAGCGGCTCAGTCTTCCGTGCAGGTTTGATGGGAGTGGTAGCAATACTCGGTGTTTCATGGATGACGGCAACGTTTTTTGATGCTTATCAGCCAGAACTGATTAAAGTTTTTGGTGGCATTGTCAATGATGCACCAATGCTATTTGGTGTGGTTGTATTCTTGTTCTCGCTGGTCATTATGAGCCCGGCGGCGACGGTAGCTGCCATCATGCCACTCGGTGTTACCTTAGGTATTCCAGCCCCGTTTCTTATCGCTATTTTTGCTTGTACCTGTGGTGACTTCATTATACCTGGAGCAAATCAAATCGGCTGTGTTGCATTTGATCGAACAGGTACCACAAAGATTGGACGCTTTGTTGTCAACCATAGCTATATTCGTCCGGGCTTTGTGATGGTTATCTCTCAGGTAATTTTTGCTTATCTCATTGCTCAGGTTGTTCTGTAAAGTAAATTCTATGGAAAATTGCAGTGGCGCTATTCAGAAGTGAGTAACAGGCATCCTCTCTGAATTCATTCAGGGGGGATGCCATGAAGAAAAGGTTTACCACAATTAAATTGCTCTCTCACTACATCAGCATTTTGGAAAAAAGGAAGCAAAAAAGAGTTGATGCTACAACGGTGACAAGACCAGGTAGCATGTAGCTGTGATTAACCACATACTTGCCAATTCGAGTTGTCCCGGTACGATCAAACGCCACACAGCCAATCTGTGCCCCCCCTGGAATAATGAATGATCCACAAGTCAGCGGGAGCAGGGCGACCAGGGTTTCTGCCGGATATCCCATTAACACGCCAGCGGGGAGTAGCGCGACAGCAGTCGCTGCGGGGCTATAAATTACGGCTGAAAGACCAAAAACAATAATGCCGAACAAGACTGGATTCTGAAAACCGTGGAAAGCCGTGTTAAATAATTCGTGCCATGCCTCAAAAAAGGAGTTCATCATCCATGACAGACCAAATATGGCGACAACACCTACAAGACCTGCTTTAAAGACAGAACCTGAATCGAGTTTTGACGGAGAAATTCGACATACCATCATAATAATACATGCTGTTGTCAGCATAACTATTTGCAGCGTGGTAGGGATACTCATACGCTCCATTCCGGTACCGTTATTCCACTCAGGACGTAATTCAGGAATTGAACCCATAAGTACGACCAGAATGATACCGGTAAGGAAAATCAGCAATCCTCTCTTCGCCTCTTTTGTCACTATATTGGCTGTTCGCTCTTCAGCTTTTACTGATTCAAACTCACCTTCAGCAACCCTGCGTTGGAATTCCGGATCATTTTTAAGCTCATGACCTCTTTTAAAGACGAACAGGCAGCCGACAACGCAGCCAAGGAACGTTCCGGGAACGGTGACTAACAAGATATCTAAAGCAGAGACATGTAATCCAGCAAGGACAGCAATTGTCCCTGTTACGACCGCACTGACCGGGCTGGCAATAAGCCCAAAATTGGCAGCGATTACTGACATCGACATGGCTCTCTCTGGCCGTACTCTGGCATCTGCTGCAATTTCAGCAATGACTGGATAAACCGAAAAGGCAACATATCCTGTTCCGCAGATAGCAGTAAAAAGGTAAGCGACTGCGGGGCCGAGGAAAGTGATCGCGCCCGGCCACTTTCTGAGGATCCGTTCTGCCATCGTAACGAATAAATCAAGCCCGCCAGCCGCCTGGAGGATTGTGATGCAAGTGATAACCGCAAGGATAATAGAAATAACAGTGAAAGGAGGTGAGTCGGGAGGGAGTCCAAAACCAAAAGTCAGGATAGCGAGTCCTAACCCGCCAGCAGCCCCCAGGCCAATCCCACCAAAACGCCCACCTATACCGATACATATAAGTACTATCGCAAACTGAGTTACGAATAACACCATAATTAATTCCTTTTTATTAACAAATGGCTTGGTATAATTTGAATAATAGGGGCTATAATCTTACCATAACAGTATATTAAGCAATCTAACTTATTAGATTATTTATACTCATCAGTTTTGCAGCACTTTAATCCGAGAGTGTTTATGGATAACAAAAACGAACTGTTTGAAAATATTAAAAATTATCTGCTTGATGATGCTAACCGCAATGCTGATGGTCGCATTGAAACTGAAACTGAGCTTGCCGTTCGTTTTAATACATCAAGATATAAAGTTCGTCAGGCGCTCAGCACACTGGTACAGATGGGAATGTTGGAACGATCTCCTCGTCGTGGCAGCGTCTTGAAGAATTTGGAACAGCACAACATAAATCACCAGTTGTTAATGCAGTTTGATTTGTCTGGGTTTGATATCACAGAATTTACAGAGGCGAGGATCCTGATTGAATGCGCGATTATCCCTCTGGCAACGCGTAGAATTTTCCCGGCGATGCTCTCCAAACTTGAAAATGAGCTAAGGCTTATTGAAGAGAATGCGGATAACCCCCAGGTGGCCGATCGTCACGATAGAGATTTTCATTTGCTCTTGCTACAGGCGAGTGGCAACAGGGTGCTGCAGGTTTTCTCTGATGTCCTCATTACTTATTTTGAGAAAACAAGGGAGTCGTTACCTGCGAACGATCGTCAGTATTTTCTTGATACGGCGGCAAAACAGAGGGAAATACTGCTTCATATTAAAAAAGGGGATGCGCAGATGGCATCGGAGTTGATGAGAGCACATTTGCTGGAAAAACGGCTGTAAGTCTTCTGTTAATCTGGTCAGAGCATGTTTACCGTTGGGTCCCCGCAACGCCGGGGATTTTTTTTACCTGAGATTAACCTGATTTAGTGAGCTATTCCTCAGCACTTATTTGTTATTGCTGTATCTTCTGCGTGAATGAAGCGAATGCTTCATATTCAAAAGGAGAATATTGAAATGGGAAAACTCACGGGCAAAACAGCATTGATTACGGGCGCATCTCAGGGTATTGGCGAAGGGATCGCCAGAACATTTGCCCGCCATGGCGCGAACCTAATCCTGCTGGATATCTCCGATGAGATTGAAAAACTGGCGGATGAGTTGGCTGGGCGCGGGCACCGTTGCACCGCCGTACACGCTGACGTCAGAGATTTTGCGTCGGTCACGGAAGCGGTAAAACGCGCGAAGAAGATTGAAGGCAAAATCGATATTCTGGTCAACAATGCGGGCGTATGTCGCCTCGGCAACTTCCTTGATATGAGCGATGAAGATCGCGATTTCCACATTGATATCAACATTAAAGGTGTCTGGAACGTGACGAAAGCCGTTCTGCCGGAGATGATTGCGCGCAAAGACGGGCGCATCGTAATGATGTCCTCTGTGACCGGCGATATGGTTGCCGATCCGGGCGAAACGGCCTACGCGCTGTCGAAAGCCGCAATCATCGGTTTGACCAAATCTCTGGCGGTGGAATACGCGCAGTCCGGCATTCGCGTTAATGCTATTTGCCCGGGCTACGTTCGTACGCCGATGGCGGAAAATATCGCTCGTCAGTCTAATCCGGAGGATCCTGAATCCGTATTAGTCGAAATGGCAAAAGCGATCCCGATGCGCCGCTTGGCCTGCCCACTTGAGGTTGGTGAACTGGCGGCATTCCTGGCGTCGGATGAGTCCAGTTACTTGACTGGCACGCAAAACGTGATTGATGGCGGCAGCACCCTGCCTGAAAGCGTTAGCGTCGGCGTCTGATTGATGCCGGTCTCCTCCCCGTGCGCTGGGGAGGAGGTACCCTTATTCTCTTTTCAACTTTCAAATCATCAAACGGTATATAAAACCGTTACTCCTTTAGCACTGGTTATAAATATGATGACCATAAGAAAGTCATTAAATTTATAAGGGTGCGCAATGGCCGTTAACTTACTGAAAAAAAGAACCCTGACGCTGGCAGCAATGCTGTTGCTGGTGGGTCAGGCGCAGGCAACGGAGCTGCTGAACAGTTCATACGATGTCTCTCGCGAGCTGTTTGCCGCCCTTAACCCGCCGTTTGAACAGCAATGGGCGAAGGATAACGGCGGTGACAAACTGACGATTAAACAATCTCATGCCGGGTCATCAAAACAGGCGCTGGCGATTCTGCAGGGGCTGAAAGCCGATGTGGTGACCTATAACCAGGTGACCGATGTACAGATCCTGCATGACAAAGGCAAGCTGATCCCGGCCGACTGGCAAAGTCGTCTGCCGAATAACAGTTCGCCATTCTATTCCACCATGGCGTTTTTGGTGCGTAAGGGTAACCCGAAAAATATCCACGAATGGAACGACCTGGTTCGCCCGGACGTGAAACTGATTTTCCCGAATCCGAAAACCTCCGGTAACGCGCGTTATACCTATCTGGCTGCGTGGGGCGCGGCAGATAAAGCGGATGGTGGGGATAAAGCCAAAACTGAACAGTTCATGACCCAGTTTCTGAAAAACGTGGAAGTGTTTGATACCGGCGGTCGCGGGGCAACCACCACATTCGTGGAACGCGGCCTGGGCGATGTGCTGATCACCTTTGAATCAGAAGTGAACAACATCCGTAAACAGTATGAAGACCAGGGCTTCGAAGTGGTGGTGCCGAAGGTCAACATTCTGGCGGAGTTCCCGGTGGCCTGGGTAGATAAAAATGTGCAGGCTAACGGTACTGAAAAAGCGGCAAAAGCGTACCTGAACTGGCTGTATAGCCCGCAGGCGCAAACCATCATTACCGATTTCTACTACCGCGTGAATAACCCGCAGGTGATGGACAAACTGCAGGATAAATTCCCGCAGACCGAACTTTTCCGCGTGGAAGACAGGTTTGGCTCGTGGCCTGAGGTAATGAAAACGCACTTTGTCAGCGGCGGTGAGTTGGACAAACTGTTGGCGGCGGGGCGTAAGTAAATGTTTGCTGTTTCTTCCCGACGCGTGCTGCCCGGCTTTACCTTAAGTTTGGGCACCAGCTTACTGTTTGTCTGCCTGATTTTGCTGCTGCCGCTTAGCGCGCTGGTGATGCAATTGGCGCAAATGAGCTGGGCGCAATACTGGGATGTGATTACCAACCCGCAGGTGGTGGCGGCTTATAAAGTGACGCTGCTGTCGGCGTTTGTGGCGTCGATTTTTAACGGCGTGTTTGGTTTGCTGATGGCGTGGATCTTAACCCGCTATCGCTTTCCGGGCCGTACGCTGCTGGATGCGCTGATGGATCTGCCGTTTGCGCTGCCTACGGCGGTAGCAGGTCTGACGCTGGCATCGCTTTTTTCGGTCAATGGTTTCTACGGCGAGTGGCTGGCGAAGCTGGATATTAAAGTGACCTACACCTGGCTTGGCATTGCGGTGGCGATGGCTTTTACCAGCATTCCATTCGTGGTGCGTACCGTGCAGCCGGTGCTGGAAGAGTTAGGTCCGGAGTATGAAGAAGCGGCGGAAACGCTCGGCGCTACGCGCTGGCAGAGCTTTCGTAAAGTGGTACTGCCGGAGCTGTCTCCCGCGCTAGTCGCGGGCGTTGCGCTCTCGTTTACCCGCAGCCTCGGTGAGTTTGGCGCGGTTATCTTTATCGCCGGAAACATCGCATGGAAAACGGAAGTGACCTCGCTGATGATTTTTGTTCGTTTGCAGGAGTTTGACTACCCGGCCGCCAGCGCGATTGCATCTGTGATCCTCGGGGCTTCGTTGCTGCTGCTGTTTTCAATTAACACCCTGCAAAGTCGCTTTGGTCGACGCGTGGTAGGTCACTGATGGCAGACATTACCCAATTGAAACGTTATGGCGCACCCCGCATCAACTGGGGGAAATGGTTTCTGATTGGCACGGGCATGCTGGTATCCGCCTTTATTTTGCTGGTGCCGATGGTTTACATCTTCGTGCAGGCGTTCAGCAAGGGGTTGATGCCGGTATTACACAACCTGGCTGATCCGGACATGCTGCACGCCATCTGGCTGACGGTGCTGATTGCGCTGATTGCGGTGCCGGTGAACCTGGTGTTTGGCGTGTTACTGGCCTGGCTGGTGACCCGCTTTAACTTCCCTGGACGCCAGTTGTTGCTCACATTACTGGATATTCCATTTGCCGTTTCACCAGTGGTCGCTGGCCTGGTCTATCTGCTGTTTTACGGCTCTAACGGCCCGCTTGGCGGATGGCTGGATGAACACAACCTGCAAATTATGTTTGCCTGGCCGGGAATGGTGCTGGTGACGGTGTTCGTGACCTGTCCGTTTGTGGTGCGCGAACTGGTGCCGGTAATGTTAAGCCAGGGCAGCCATGAAGATGAGGCGGCGGTTCTGCTTGGCGCCTCCGGCTGGCAAATGTTCCGTCGCGTTACGCTGCCGAATATCCGTTGGGCATTGCTGTACGGCGTGGTGCTGACCAACGCCCGTGCGATTGGCGAGTTCGGCGCGGTATCGGTGGTTTCTGGCTCGATTCGCGGTGAAACCTTGTCTTTGCCGTTACAGATTGAATTACTGGAGCAGGACTACAACACAGTCGGCTCCTTTACCGCCGCGGCGCTATTAACGCTGATGGCGATTATTACCCTGTTTTTGAAGAGCATGTTGCAATGGCGCCTGGAAAACCAGGAGAAACGCGCGCAGCAGGAGGAAAATCATGAGCATTGAGATTGCCAATATTAAGAAGTCTTTTGGTCGCACACAGGTGCTGAACGATATCTCGCTGGATATTCCTTCAGGTCAGATGGTCGCCCTGTTGGGGCCTTCTGGATCGGGCAAAACCACGCTGCTGCGCATCATCGCCGGGCTGGAGCATCAGTCCAGCGGGCATATCCGTTTCCACGGCACTGACGTCAGTCGTTTGCACGCCCGCGACCGTAAGGTGGGGTTCGTGTTTCAGCACTATGCGCTGTTTCGTCATATGACCGTTTTCGACAATATCGCTTTTGGTCTGACTGTTCTGCCACGGCGTGAGCGCCCGAATGCGGCAACGATCAAAGCAAAAGTAACCAAACTGCTGGAGATGGTTCAACTGGCTCATCTGGCGGACCGTTTCCCGGCACAGCTCTCCGGTGGGCAAAAGCAGCGCGTGGCGTTGGCGCGTGCGCTGGCGGTAGAACCGCAGATCTTGTTGCTCGACGAGCCGTTTGGCGCGCTCGATGCTCAGGTGCGTAAAGAACTGCGTCGCTGGCTGCGTCAGTTGCATGAAGAGCTGAAGTTCACCAGCGTGTTTGTTACCCACGATCAGGAAGAAGCGACGGAAGTCGCAGACCGCGTGGTGGTGATGAGCCAGGGTCATATCGAGCAGGCCGATGCACCCGATCAGGTATGGCGCGAACCGGCTACCCGTTTTGTCCTGGAATTTATGGGTGAAGTTAACCGCCTGCAAGGGACGATTCGCGGTGGACAATTCCACGTGGGCGCACATCGCTGGCCGTTGGGCTATACGCCTGGCTATCAGGGTCCGGTAGATCTGTTCCTGCGTCCGTGGGAAGTGGACGTCAGCCGTCGTACCAGTCTGGATTCACCGTTGCCGGTACAGGTGCTGGAAGCCAGCCCGAAAGGACACTACACCCAATTAGTTGTGCAACCCTTGGGGTGGTATAACGAACCGCTGACGGTGATTATGCAGGGCGATGATTCCCCGAACCGCGGCGAACGTCTGTTTGTTGGGCTGCAAAATGCGCGTTTGTATAATGGCGACCAGCGTATTGAAACGCGTGAAGAGGAACTTGCCCTGGCGCAAAGTGCCTGATAGGTTAATTCGTATAGTTATCATCCGGTGGCGCTGCGCTTACCGGGCTTAACGGGTGGTGCATGACCTGTAAGCCGGGTAAGCGCAGCGCCACCCGGCATTTTATTGAGCTGAAAACGTGAACACATTAGAACAAACAATTGGCAATACGCCTCTGGTGAAATTACAACGTCTGACGGCGGATAACGGCAGTGAAATTTGGGTCAAGCTGGAAGGCAATAATCCCGCAGGTTCAGTGAAAGACCGCGCGGCGTTGTCGATGATCGTTGAAGCGGAAAAGCGCGGGGAAATTCAGCCAGGCGACGTGCTGATTGAGGCCACCAGCGGTAATACGGGTATTGCGCTGGCGATGATTGCCGCGCTGAAAGGCTACCGCATGAAGCTCCTGATGCCAGACAACATGAGCCAGGAACGACGTGCGGCGATGCGTGCTTACGGGGCTGAACTGGTTCTGGTGACCAAAGAGCAGGGGATGGAAGGGGCGCGTGATTTAGCCCTTGAGATGGCGCAGCGCGGAGAAGGTAAACTTCTCGATCAGTTTAATAATCCTGATAACCCGTATGCGCACTACACGACTACCGGACCCGAAATCTGGCAGCAGACGTCAGGACGTATTACCCATTTTGTCTCCAGCATGGGGACGACAGGCACCATTACCGGCGTATCGCGTTTTCTGCGTGAACAGGACAAACCCGTCACCATCGTTGGCCTGCAGCCGGAAGAAGGCAGTAGTATTCCGGGCATTCGTCGCTGGCCAGCGGAATATATGCCGGGCATTTTCAACGCCTCGCTGGTGGATGAGGTGCTGGATATTCATCAGAACGATGCGGAAAACACCATGCGTGAACTGGCCGTTCGCGAAGGGATTTTTTGCGGAGTGAGTTCTGGCGGCGCGGTTGCGGGCGCGTTACGCGTGGCGCGCGCGACACCGGGGGCGGTGGTGGTGGCGATTATCTGCGATCGCGGCGATCGCTACCTTTCCACTGGGGTCTTTGGCGAAGAGCATTTTAGCCAGGGATTAGGGATTTAATTTGTCGGCCTGATAAGCGTAGCGCTAGCAGGCAACCGTACGGCAGGATCGCCGGATGACGACGCAAAGCGTCTTCTCCGGCCCGCACTGTTCAATCGTTACGTTTTTCTACCAACTTATCAAGGAATTGCCACAGCGTCTCATTCATCTGCTGGTAATCCCAGGTGCGCATCTCTTCAACAGCGCGAATAAAGCGCTTCCCTTTCGCTTCGGCCAGTTCTTGCTCAGAGTGCTGAATTAATCCTTCGACCGCTTCGGCGGTAAACTCCATGTGGCACTGAAAACCATAGACGAAATTACCGTATTGCACGATTTGTCGCGGACATCCCTCGCTTGTGGCAAGAATTGTCGCCTGGTCGGTTAATCCCGGCATGTCATTGTGCCAGTGACCCACGTTGAGCGGTGAGCCGAAATGGCTGAACAACGGATGCTGTTGGCCTGCCTCGGTCAGGGCGATCGGATAGTGACCAATCTCTTTTTCCGGGCTTTGGCACACCTTCGCGCCCAGTGCTTCGCCGATTAACTGCGACCCCAAACAGATCCCCACCACGATTTTACGTGCCGCAATCGCCTGGTTTATCAGATGCTGCTCTGCCTGAGAGTCAAAGTATGGGCACTCTGCGAGCGTGGTGCGGGGTGACTGCGGCCCACCAAATACCACCAGCATATCGAAGCCATCGGCATTAGCGGGAACAGTTTCTCCGGCGTAAACGCGCGACCAACTGATGGTATAGCCGCGTGATTCGGCCCACGGCAGGTACGCGCCAGCAGATTCGAAAGACTCATGAATAACAAAATGAACTCGCACTTTTCCTCTCCTGTTAGCGCTTTAGCGCCTGATGGATATCAGTCGCCAGCTTATCAATGTCGCTGTCTGCTAATGTTGACAGCGTAATGCGCAGGCCATGCGCAGGCGTATTGACGCCAAACACTTCGCCTTCACGTACCAGCCAGCCGGACTTTGCCAGCGCAAAAGCGATCGCCTGGCTGTTATCTTCTAGCGGCAGCCACAGATTAAGACCGTCGCTGTCGGGCAGCGTAATGCCATGAAGCCGCAGAGCCGCTGCCAGCTTTTGCTGCTGGGCGGCGTAAAACTGCTGAGTTTGCGCCAGCGTGTGTTGATAAGTCTCGTCACTCAGGCAGGCGCAGGCCAGATCCTGCAGCAGATGGCTGACCCACTGACTGCCGGCGTTGAGCCGTAAACGCAGTTTCGCGGAAGTGAGTGGATCGCTGGCGACGATGGCCAGGCGTAAATCCGGGCCTAAAGTTTTCGACATTGAGCGAACAATCGCCCAGTGCGTGGTTTCCTTCGCAATCACCGGATACCAACGGCATGCGGACAGCAGCGCAAAGTGGTCGTCGACGATCACCAGCGTCTGCGGATAGCGGGCCAGGATTTCCTGCAATTGCGCCGCGCGGGATGCGCTCAGACTGCATCCTGTCGGATTATGGGCGCGCGGCGTCAGAATCACCGCCCGCGCGCCTTTCTGTAGCGCGATTTCCAGCATGTCTGGCTGCATGCCTTCGCTGTCAACGTTGACCGGACTGGCGGAGAATCCGGCATAACGCAGCATGTTGATGCTGCTCAAAAAGCATGGATCTTCTACCACAACGCTGTCGCCAGGCAGTAAATGGGCGCACAGTAGGCGCTCAATGGCATCAATGGCGCCGCTGGTGATATCAATTTCTCCCTTGGCTGGCATCGCATCTTGCATCCATTGCGCGGCCCACGCCTCAAGGCCGGGTGATACAGCGGCATCACCGTACAAACGAGGATTCTTATTTATTTGCGCGAAATAACGGCTGAGATCGGGAAGACGCGCGGGGGCTGGATTACCGCCGGAAAGATCGATAAGCGCGGTATCCGGATTGCCGCCTTCCAGCGCAACGGGGGCTGAAATCCCCTTGATTACCGTGCCGTTACGTCCCTGGCTTTGTGCCAGCCCGGAGGTGACCAGGCGTTTATAAGCCGCCGCGACAGTATTACGGTTAACGTTCAATGCTGTTGCCAGTTCACGCACCGGCGGCAACGTTTCTCCTGCTGCCAACGTGCCTGTAGCGACATGTTGACGAATACTGTCAAAAATTTCGTTAGCGGTTTTTCCGTCGATCATTATTGACCTATGACAAAATGAATTTTAGCATATGACGATAATAGTGAGGCGTAAGCCCGCTGTCCAGCGAGAGGAGAAATTTATGGAGCAGGGGAGTGATATTCAGTCAGTGCTCTTCGGCGACAAGCATCGGGCGTTACAGACCGATATCGTCGCCGTCCAGTCACAGGTGGTTTATGGCAGCGTAGGCAACAGCATCGCCGTTCCAGCCATTAAAGCGCAGGGATTACGCGTGACGGCAGTGCCAACGGTGCTGTTCAGTAATACCCCGCATTATGAAACATTTTACGGCGGCGTTATTCCGGCCGACTGGTTTAGCGGATATCTCCGCGCCTTGAATGAGCGTGATGCTTTGCGCGAGCTGAAGGCGGTGACTACAGGCTATATGGGCAGTGCAGAGCAAATCGCTCTGTTAGCACAGTGGCTGAAAACGGTGCGGGCTACGCATCCGACAGTGTGCATTTTGGTTGACCCGGTGATTGGCGATACGGACAGCGGTATGTATGTAAAAGCTGAAATTCCGCAGGCCTACCGTCAGCACCTGCTGCCGCTGGCTCAGGGACTGACGCCGAACGTGTTTGAACTGCAAATGCTGAGCGGAAAGCCGTGTCGTACGCTTGATGAAGCCATCACGGCGGCGCAATCGCTGCTTACCGAAACGCTGAAATGGGTGGTGATCACCAGTGCGCCGGGGGATAGCGAAGATATTATTAACGTGGCGGTAGTGACGGCTGAAACGGTTGAGGTGTTCGCTCATCCACGGGTTAAAACGGATCTGAAGGGAACTGGCGATCTGTTTTGTGCTGAGCTGGTGAGCGGTATTGTGCTGGGTAAAGCGCTGACAACCGCGACGCACGATGCAGCACAGCGCGTACTGGAAGTGATGAAATGGACCAATCTGTGCGGTTGTGATGAGTTAATTCTGCCACCGGCAGGGGAGGCGCGATGAAGAGTTACCGGCTGGTGGTTCGCCAGAATGGGCGTATGGTTGGACATTTTGACACCAGCGGGGCAACGGCGCTGGAAGATATCTGTGTGGCGCGGGCCATGTTTGGCATCGCGGGTGGCTACAATTGTGAACTGTTAGTGGCGGATTCGGAGCGACGGATGCTGGAAAGCGGGCCGGAAGGGATGAAAATCCTGATGCGCGAGGCGTGTTACCGACCAGTCACCTCACAAATTTAGCGCTATCCGGCAGATTTTGAGGTCTGCCAGATAAAAAAAATGGCGCCATCAGGCGCCATTCTTCTCTGCAGCAAGAATTACTTCTTGATGCGGATAACCGGAGTTTCACCCACTGTCACGCTACCGGACAGTTTGATCAGCTCTTTGATTTCGTCCATGTTGGAGATAACAACCGGAGTCAGGGTAGACTTGGCTTTTTCTTCCAGCAGCGGCAGATCGAATTCAATAACCGGGTCGCCCACTTTGACGCGCTGACCTTCTTCAGCGATGCGCTTAAAGCCTTCGCCTTTCAGTTCAACGGTATCAATACCGAAGTGAACAAACAGCTCAATGCCGCTGTCGGATTCGATAGAGAAAGCGTGGTTGGTTTCAAAGATTTTGCCGATGGTGCCATCAACAGGGGCGACCATTTTGTTACCGGTTGGTTTGATAGCGATGCCATCACCAACGATTTTTTCAGCAAAAACTACATCCGGCACGTCTTCGATGTTGACGATCTCGCCAGAGAGCGGAGCAACAATCTCAATAGTTCCGGTGTCTTTCTTATCATCAGAAACCAGAGATTTCAGTTTATCGAACAAACCCATGATCTTCTCCTAAGCAGTAAATTGGGCCGCATCTCGTGGATTAGCAGATTGTTTTTTCTTCAATGAACTTGTTAACCAGCGTCATTAACTCGTCCGTTGTCGGTTGAGCAAGAGCCTGCTCTGCTAACACCTTCGCATCTTCGAAGTTCGTGTTACGGATAATCTTCTTAATGCGCGGGATAGAAATGGCGCTCATAGAGAATTCGTCCAGACCCATCCCCAGCAACAGAAGTGTAGCACGTTCGTCGCCTGCAAGCTCACCACACATGCCAGTCCATTTGCCTTCCGCATGAGAAGCATCAATAACTTGCTTGATCAGCGTCAGCACAGATGGCGACATCGGTTGGTAAAGGTGTGAAATCATATCATTACCACGGTCAACTGCCAGGGTGTACTGCGTTAAATCATTGGTGCCGATACTAAAGAAATCAACTTCTTTGGCTAAATGACGCGCAATTGTTGCCGCTGCCGGTGTTTCCACCATCACGCCAATCTCAATGCTTTCGTCAAATGCTTTACCTTCGTCGCGCAGTTCCTGTTTGTAGATTTCGATCTCTTTGCGTAGTGCGCGCACTTCTTCAACAGAGATGATCATTGGGAACATGATGCGCAGTTTGCCGAAAGCAGAGGCGCGCAGGATAGCGCGAACCTGATCCCGCAGGATCTCTTTACGATCCATGGCGATACGTACGGCACGCCAGCCCAGGAACGGGTTCTCTTCTTTCGGGAAGTTCATGTACGGCAGCTCTTTATCGCCGCCGATGTCCATGGTACGGACGATCACCGCCTGAGAGCCACAGGCTTCAGCAACGGCTTTATACGCAGCAAACTGTTCTTCTTCAGTCGGCAGCGATTCACGGTCCATGAACAGGAATTCGGTGCGGTACAGACCAACACCTTCGGCGCCATTACGCTCAGCGCCTTCAACGTCACGAACGGTACCGATGTTGGCGCAAACTTCTACCTGATGTCCGTCCAGCGTGATAGCCGGGAGATCTTTCAGCTTAGCGAGTTCCGCTTTCTCGGTAGCAACCTGCTCCTGAACGGCGCGCAGTTGCTCAATAACTTCATTGGTCGGATTGACGTAAACCTGGTTGTTTACGGCATCCAGAATCAGATAGTCGTCGTTTTTAACCTGAGAGGTGACGCTACCCGTACCTACGATGGCTGGCAGTTCCAGAGAACGCGCCATGATAGAAGTATGGGAAGTCCGTCCGCCCGCGTCAGTGATGAAACCCAGCACCTTGTTCAGGTTCAGCTGTGCGGTTTCTGACGGGGTCAGGTCTGCGGCTACCAGGATAACTTCTTCCTGAATAGCGCTCAGGTCGATAATAGCCAGACCCAGGATGTTACGCAGCAGGCGTTTACCGATGTCACGTACGTCAGCCGCACGTTCTTTCAGGTATTCATCATCCAGCTCTTCAAGGGCTGTGGCCTGACCTTCGATAACTTCATGCGCAGCTGCATCAGCCGTCATGTGCTTATCTTTAATCAGGGCTATGATTTCCTGCTCCAGCTCCTCATCTTCGAGCAGCATGATATGCCCTTCAAAGATGGCTTCTTTTTCTTCACCGAACGTTTCACCAGCTTTGGTTTTGATCGCTTCCAGTTGCGCAGATGCCTTGGCACGACCGCTCAGAAAACGTTCAACTTCCTGATCAACCTTGTCGGCAGAAATTTTTTTCCGGTCAATGACGATCTCGTCTTCTTTCAGCAGCAATGCTTTACCGAAAGCGATACCCGGGGATGCTAAAATGCCTGAAATCATAACCCTACCTTACTTGTGACTGATATTTAAAAGAACTCGTTGAACTTACTCGAGTTCAGCCATCAGTTTAACCAGATGCTCAACTGCTTTCTGCTCGTCTTCACCTTCTGCGGACAGGGTGACAACGGTACCCTGAGTCAGGCCCAGAGTCTGCAGTTTAAACAGGCTTTTGGCGCTAGCGCTTTTGCCGTTGGAAGTCACAGTAATTTCAGAAGTAAAGCCTTTTGCTTCTTTAACAAACTGAGCAGCAGGGCGAGTATGCAGACCGTTCGGAGCGGTAATGGTAACTTCTTGCTGGAACATTATATTTCCCCAACTTATAGGTTTAGTGTTGTGGAACTAAAGTCTAGCCTGGCGGTTCAACTTTAGCCTGTATTGTTAGCATCGGCGTAAACTGGACGCGACACAAAAGGAGTTCGGTGCAATCCGTTGCTGGCAACTTCTTGCCGCTGACGTTTCGTTCGTCATTAAACATTATGCCGCGAAAGGAAGAGTTGAACCAAATCATAAAATCGATTCAGCTAGCGCTTTTCCTGTAACGATTAATTTCGCGCATCAAAATAATTAGTTTGGTTAAATACCAGTTCCGGCGGGTTGAATCAATGCCAGGAGAGTTGAAAATTTGAAGCAGGCCACAAAAAAGCACCCCAAAGGGTGCTTTTTTACGCGTTTTTAACATGCTGGCATTACTGTTGCAGTTCTTTCTCTGTGAAGAGATCGGCAAACAGTGCAGTGCTCAGATAACGCTCACCCGATGACGGTAGGATAACCACAATATTCTTGTTGGTAAAGGATTCATCTTCCTGGAGCTTAAGCGCGGCAGCCACGGCTGCGCCAGAAGAGATCCCCGCCAGAATACCTTCTTCTTCCATCAGGCGGCGCGCGGTAGAAATAGCTTCATCATTGGTGATGGCAACGACTTTATCGATAAGCTTCAGATCAAGGTTGCCAGGAATGAAGCCCGCGCCAATACCCTGAATTTTATGCGGGCCAGGTTTGAGTTCTTCACCCGCCAATGCCTGGGCGATAACAGGGGAGTCAGTAGGTTCTACCGCGACGGTAATCAGATCGGTTTTGCCTTTAGTGCCTTTAATGTAACGGGTCACGCCAGTTAGCGTACCGCCGGTGCCGACGCCGGAAATAAAGACATCAACCTGGCCATCGGTATCTTCCCAGATTTCCGGGCCGGTGGTTTTTTCGTGAATTTCCGGGTTCGCTGGGTTGCTGAACTGCTGCAGCAGCAGGAATTTTTCCGGATCGCTGGCTACGATTTCTTCCGCTTTCTGAATTGCGCCCTTCATACCTTTTGCGCCTTCAGTCAGCACCAGGTTCGCGCCCAGCGCTTTTAAGAGCTTGCGGCGCTCAATGCTCATGGTTTCCGGCATGGTCAGAGTCAGTTTGTAACCACGGGCGGCGGCAACGTAGGCCAGCGCAATCCCCGTGTTGCCGCTGGTCGGTTCTACCAGCTCAACGCCCGGTTTCAGTACACCACGTTTTTCGGCATCCCAAATCATATTGGCACCGATACGGCATTTGACGCTAAAGCTTGGGTTGCGTGATTCCACCTTCGCCAGAATGCGTCCGTTACCGATACGGTTCAGTCGAACCAGCGGCGTATGACCGATAGTCAGCGAGTTATCTTCAAAAATCTTACTCATGGCCTGTCCTTAACTGTATGAAATTGGGATACCGCTTCAGCATACCTGTTGAGAAAGTATGGGGAAGTAAGGAATTCGCATATCTATATGCTGATGAGAAATAATGCGTAGCAGTATGGAATAAGAGCGGGCATAAGCCAGCCCGCTTTTACACATTTTTGCATTACTTCCATAACGCATGTTTAGCACGATAGCAGTCTACCCACATCGCCGTGGCACCACAAACCGCTACCGGCATGATGAACAGATTGAGCACCGGAATCATGGTGAACAGGCTGGTCAACGCGCCAAACTGCATATTGGTCACCTTGCGCGTGCGCAGCGCGACGCGCATCTCCTTAAAAGGCACCTTATGGTTATCAAAAGGATAATCGCAGTACTGAATGGCCAGCATCCACGCGCTGAACAGGAACCACAGGACCGGGGCGACGGTCTGCCCAATGCCTGGAATAAAATAGAGGATCAGCAACACGAAGGCGCGCGGGAGATACCACGCCAGCTTTTGCCATTCGCGTTTCATAATGCGCGGAACGTCTTTCATAATGCCGAGAATGCCGGTGTCGGGCGGTGTTGCGCCTGTTAAGCGCGCTTCCAGCTGTTCAGCCAGCAGACCGTTAAACGGTGCGGCGATCCAGTTGGCGATAGTGGAGAACAGGTAGCCGAACACCAACAGCACGGAAATGGTCACAATCGGCCACAGTAAATAGCTGAGCCACTGAAGCCAGTCAGGGACGTGACTCATCAGCGCGGGAACCCAGTTACCGAGTTGTGTAAATAACCACCAGAATGCGCCGCCCATCAGCAGGATATTCACCAGCAAAGGCAGAATAACAAAACGACGAATGCCCGGTTGGGTAATGAGCTTCCATCCCTGAGAAAAGTAATAAAGGCCGCTGCGAGGTACAACTGCAGATGATGAAACCATGGTCAGGACGTACTCCTTGTTATATAAGCTCTGGTAAACTGTGCGTATCTTACCGGGTTGTTGAGCGTTAAGCTGTTCGGAAATGTTCGAAAAAACAGCAAAAAGCACAATTTTGTTCATCTTTATGCCGTGAAAGCCAAGAGTACACTTGCACTTGGCGTAATCGACAAATACTCTTAGTGAGTAAATGTTTGCCGTGGTGGCAAGGTGTTAGAACAACAGAGAATATAATGATGCAGGATTTGCGTCTGATATTAATCATTGTTGGCGCGATCGCCATAATCGCTTTACTGGTACATGGTTTTTGGACTAGCCGTAAAGAGCGGTCTTCTATATTCCGCGATCGCCCACTGAAACGCATGAAGTCTAAACGTGAAGACGAGGATTCGTTCGACGACAACGTCGAGGAAGACGAAGGCGTGGGCGAAGTTCGCGTTCATCGTGTGAATCATGCTCCCGGTAATGCGCAGGAACATGGTGTTCCTCCTCAGTCGCCGCAACACCAGTACCAGCCGCCTTATGCGTCTGCTCAGCCGCGTCAGCCTGCGCAGCAGCCTGCACAAGCGCCGGTACCGCCGCCGCATGTTCAGCAGCCTGTACAACCGCAGCAGCCGGTGCAACATCAGCCTGTTCAGCAGCCACCTGTGCAGCAACCTGTTGCCCCGCAGGTTCAGCAACCTGCTCAGCAAGCACCGCAACCTGCGCCGCAGACCTTCCAGCCAGCAGAGCCTGTCGTTGAACATCAACCGCAGCCCGAGCCGGTAGTAGAAGAAGCGCCTGTTGCTGAAAAACCGCAGCGTAAAGAAGCGGTCATCATTATGAACGTTGCTGCTCATCATGGTAGCGAGCTCAACGGGGAAGTGCTGCTCAACAGCATTCAGCAGGCCGGTTTCAAATTTGGCGATATGAATATTTTCCATCGTCATTTGAGCCCGGATGGCAGCGGTCCGTCGCTGTTCAGCCTCGCTAATATGGTTAATCCGGGAACGTTTGACCCAGAAATGACCGGCGACTTCAGCACCCCTGGCGTGACTATTTTTATGCAGGTTCCGTCCTACGGGGACGAGCTGCAAAACTTTAAGCTGATGCTGCAGTCCGCACAGCACATTGCCGATGAAGTGGGGGGTGTGGTGCTCGACGATCAACGTCGCATGATGACGCCGCAGAAACTGCGCGAGTATCAGGACCGCATCCGCGAAGTTAAAGAATCTCTCGCCTGATTTTCCTCTGGCGTGACATTTCCTTTCTAAACCCCCGCCTGTCGGGGGTTTTTTATCATTGATGGTGCGATATGGAATCAATCGAACAACAACTGACAGAACTGCGAACCACGCTTCGCCATCATGAGTATCTCTATCATGTGATGGACGCGCCGGAAATTCCTGATGCGGAATACGATCGCCTGATGCGCGAACTGCGCGAGCTGGAAGTGCAGCATCCGGACCTTGTTACCCCCGACTCGCCAACCCAACGCGTTGGCGCAGCGCCGTTAACCGCGTTCAGCCAGATTCGCCATGAAGTGCCGATGCTGTCGCTGGATAACGTGTTTGATGAAGAGAGTTTTCTCGCTTTCAACAAGCGCGTGCAGGACAGGCTAAAGAGTACCGATAAACTGACCTGGTGCTGTGAACTGAAACTGGACGGCCTGGCGGTGAGTATCCTGTATGAAAACGGTGTGCTGGTCAGCGCTGCAACGCGTGGTGATGGCACCACGGGTGAGGATATTACCTCTAACGTGCGCACCATTCGCGCAATCCCGTTAAAACTGCGTGGCGAAAACATCCCTTCACGTCTGGAAGTGCGCGGTGAAGTGTTCCTGCCACAGGCCGGATTTGAAAAAATTAACGAAGAGGCCCGCCGCACTGGCAACAAAGTGTTTGCTAACCCGCGTAACGCGGCGGCCGGTTCATTACGCCAGCTCGATCCACGTATCACAGCGAAGCGACCGCTTACTTTCTTTTGCTATGGCGTTGGTGTGTTGGAAGGCGGCGTGCTGCCAGATACCCATCTGGGCCGCCTGCTGCAATTTAAAGAGTGGGGCCTGCCGGTAAGCGATAGAGTGGCGCTTTGCGACTCCCCGGAGGAAGTACTTGCTTACTATCACAAGGTTGAAGAAGACCGACCAACGCTGGGATTTGATATCGATGGCGTGGTGATCAAAGTCAACTCTATGGCGTTGCAGGAGCAATTGGGCTTTGTTGCCCGCGCGCCGCGCTGGGCTGTGGCCTTTAAGTTCCCGGCGCAGGAGCAGATGACTTTCGTACGCGATGTTGAGTTTCAGGTTGGACGTACCGGGGCGATTACGCCCGTCGCCCGCCTTGAGCCGGTCCAGGTTGCCGGGGTGCTGGTCAGTAACGCAACACTGCATAACGCTGATGAAATCGAGCGTCTGGGGTTGCGTATTGGCGATAAAGTCGTCATTCGCCGTGCGGGCGATGTCATCCCGCAGGTGGTGAACGTCGTGCTTTCTGAACGCCCGGAAGATACCCGCGAAATTGTGTTTCCAGCGCATTGTCCGGTTTGTAATTCTGACGTTGAACGTGTGGAAGGCGAAGCGGTCACTCGCTGCACCGGCGGTTTAATCTGTGGAGCACAGCGTAAGGAATCGCTGAAACACTTTGTTTCCCGCCGCGCGCTCGACGTTGACGGTATGGGCGACAAAATTATCGATCAACTGGTCGAGAAAGAGTATGTCCACACGCCGGCGGATCTTTTCACCCTGACCGCCGGTAAACTGACGGGGCTTGATCGTATGGGGCCGAAGTCGGCGCAAAACGTGGTCAACGCGCTGGAAAAAGCGAAAGAAACCACGTTTGCCCGTTTCCTCTATGCGCTAGGCATTCGTGAAGTCGGCGAAGCCACGGCTGCTGGTCTGGCGGCGTATTTTGGCACGCTCGACGCGCTGGAAGCCGCTTCTATTGAAGAGCTGCAAAAAGTGCCGGATGTCGGCATTGTGGTGGCGACGCACGTGTTTAATTTCTTCGCCGAAGAGAGCAACCGCGAGGTGATTGTTCAACTGCTGGCGCAGGGGATCCACTGGCCAGCGCCGGTGGTCATTAACGCTGAAGAAATCGAAAGCCCCTTCGCAGGTAAAACGGTAGTGCTGACCGGGAGCCTGAGCCTGATGTCGCGCGATGACGCCAAAGCGAGACTGACCGAGTTAGGTGCAAAAGTGGCCGGTAGCGTGTCGAAGAAAACCGATCTGGTGATTGCTGGTGAAGCGGCGGGTTCGAAACTGGCAAAAGCACAGGAACTGGGTATTGCCGTGATCGATGAAGCTGAAATGATCCGCTTACTGGGTGCCTGAGATGGAAAAAGAGCAGCTGGTTGACATCGCTAATACTGTGATGCCCTTTGGCAAATATAAAGGGCGTCGATTGATTGATGTCCCGGAAGAGTATCTGCTGTGGTTTGCCCGTAAGGATGAATTCCCGCCGGGCAAGCTTGGCGAGCTGATGCAAATCACGCTGCTGATTAAAACTGAGGGGCTGACGCAACTGGTGCAGCCCCTGAAACGTCCTCTTTAAGCCTTCGCGGCGCGGCTTTTCTGTTGCGCTTGCAATGCGTCCGTCTGTTGCTTGTAGCGACGCGCCAGCACGGCGCACACCATTAGCTGTATTTGATGGAAGATCATCAACGGCAGCACCATCATCCCAATCACCGAAGTCGGGAACAAAATATTTGCCATTGGGATCCCGTTCGCCAGGCTCTTTTTCGAACCGCAGAATACAATGGTGATTTCATCAGCTTTGTTAAAGCCGCATTTGCGCGCAACAAAGACATTTATGCCAATCACGATTGCCAGCAGTATGATGCTGACCACCACGATAAACAGCAGTGAACCCACCCCCACTTTGTGCCAGATCCCGTTAACGACGGCTTCACTGAAGGCGGAGTACACCACCAGCAAAATAGAGGATTGATCCGTTTTCGCGATCCATTTTTTATGTCGAGAAACCCAGTTTCCAATCCACGGACGTGAAAGGTGACCAAGCACGAACGGCAGCAGCAGCTGCAACATGATTTTACCCACCTGCTCCAGGCTGCCTTCTGCGCCGTGCATATTCATCACCAGCCCTACCAGCAGCGGCGAGAGAAAAATACCCAGTAGGCTGGAGGCCGAAGCAGAACAAACGGCGGCGGCAACGTTACCGCCCGCCAGCGACGTAAAAGCGATGGCCGACTGCACAGTGGCAGGCAAAATACACAGGTACAGGAAACCGGTGTACAGCATCGGGTCAACGTTGACCGGCGCCCACCAGGCGAACAGAACGCCCAGAACCGGGAAGACAACAAACGTGCTGCACATCACCCACAGATGCAAACGCCAGTGGCTACCACCGGCAATAATGGCTTCACGCGAGAGTTTCGCCCCGTGCATAAAAAACAGCAGGGCAATGGCGGCGGTGGTTAAGCCTTCAAAGAAAGGCACAAAACCACCTTCGGCCGGGAAAAAGGACGCCAGCAAAACAACGGTAATCAGCGTTATCGTGAACGGATCAAGAATACGAAAAAGTTTCATAAAGACTCCTGAAATTCGGTAGTAACATTTTGCTTTTTTCCGTTTGAGAAATAAAATTGATTTATTGCATCCATATATGAATCGAATAGATGAATTACTCTCTGCGTCAGTTGCGTATCTTTGTCACCGTCGCTCAGGCCAAAAGCTTTAGCCGGGCGGGGGATATCATCGGCTTAAGCCAGTCGGCGGTCAGCCATAGTGTCAAAGAGCTGGAAGGGCAGACGGGTGTGCGGTTATTGGACAGAACGACGCGGGAAGTGGTGCTGACGGAGGCCGGACACCAGTTGGCGGCGCGGCTGGAACGTATTCTGGATGAATTGCATAGCACGCTGCGCGAAGCCGGACAGGTAGGAACGCAGTTAACCGGCACGGTGCGGGTTGCCGCCAGCCAGACGATCTCTGCTCATCTTATTCCGCAGTGTATTGCCCAGAGTAATCAGCTTTATCCGGCTATCGATTTTGTGCTGCACGACCGGCCACAGCAGTGGGTGCTGGAGAGTATTCGCCAGGGAGAAGTGGATTTTGGCATTGTGATTGATCCCGGCGCAGTCACCGATTTGCAGTGTGAAGCCGTGCTGTCCGAACCGTTCCTGCTGCTGTGTCGCCAGGATCATCCGTTAGCCCAACGAGAGTGGGTGAACTGGCAGGATTTGTATCATGAACGCCTGGTGCTACAGGATTATGCTTCCGGTAGTCGACCGCTGATCGACGCTGCGCTGGCCCATTTTTCCATTGATGCCAATATCGTTCAGGAGATTGGCCATCCCGCCACGCTGTTTCCGATGGTTGAGGCGGGGATTGGCATCAGCGTGCTGCCCGCGCTGGCGCTCCCCTTACCGCAGGGCAGTCACTTGCAGGTTAAGCGCCTGACGCCGGTTGTTGAACGGCAACTGATGCTGGCCCGACGTAAAAACCGCTCTTTATCAACCGCTGCTCAGGCGCTGTGGGATGTGGTGCGTATGCAGGCCAGTGAATTAACCGCAGCCCGCGCCCGCGATCCGTTGTATCAGTTATAACGCTCACGCTGATGGTTATCAGGGGGGAAATGGTTCTTCTCTGCATAGCAAAAAGGCGCCTTTAGGGCGCCTTTTTACATTGGTGGGTCGTGCAGGATGACTCGCTTCGCTCGCCCTTCGGGCCGTCGCCGTAAACGGCTCCGTTGTCTCACTGCGTTCGACTCGACCTGCTGCAGGTTCGAATCTTATAAATTGCAGATAGCAAAAAGGCGCCTTTAGGGCGCCTTTTTACAATGGTGGGTCGTGCAGGATTCGAACCTGCGACCAATTGATTAAAAGTCAACTGCTCTACCAACTGAGCTAACGACCC
>NZ_JANYUK010000013.1:0-311104 GCF_025106035.1 Citrobacter sp. XY323 | reverse complement strand
CGAGCTTTTTCTTCCGGCGCGTTATCGATCTGGTCGAATGCACGAGCAGCACCGCCGTAGGTTTTAGCCAGTACGGTGGTGATTGCAGCGGTCAGGGTAGTTTTACCGTGGTCAACGTGGCCGATGGTGCCGACGTTAACGTGCGGTTTTGTACGTTCAAATTTTTCTTTAGACACGGCTATATTCCTTACTATAGTGCTCTCCCCTGGGGAGAGAGCACGGGACTTAGGTTTTAATCCTGTGGCTTATTTACCACGGGCTTCAATAACGGCCTGAGCAACGTTGTTCGGCGCATCGTCGTACTTCAGGAACTCCATGGAGTAAGAAGCACGGCCTTTGGTCAGAGAACGCAGCTGGGTTGCATATCCGAACATTTCAGACAGCGGAACTTCAGCATGGATAACAACGCCAGTGACGTTGGATTCCTGACCACGAAGCATACCACGACGGCGGCTCAAGTCACCGATTACGTCACCGGTGTTCTCTTCCGGAGTCTCTACTTCAACCTTCATGATAGGCTCAAGCAGAACTGGTTTCGCTTTCTTAAAGCCATCTTTGAAGGCGATAGAAGCGGCCAGTTTAAACGCCAGCTCAGAGGAGTCAACGTCATGGTAAGAACCGAAGTGCAGACGCACGCCCAGATCAACAACCGGGTAACCAGCCAGCGGGCCAGATTTCAGCTGTTCCTGGATGCCTTTATCAACGGCCGGGATGTATTCGCCAGGAATTACACCACCTTTGATGTCGTTGATGAACTCGTAGCCTTTCGGGTTTGAACCCGGCTCCAGCGGGTACATGTCGATAACAACATGACCGTACTGACCGCGACCACCAGACTGCTTAGCGTGTTTACCTTCGATATCGGTAACTTTCGCGCGAATCGCTTCACGGTAAGCAACCTGAGGTTTACCGACGTTCGCTTCAACGTTGAATTCACGCTTCATACGGTCAACGATGATGTCGAGGTGCAGCTCACCCATACCGGCGATAATGGTCTGGTTAGATTCTTCGTCAGTCCAAACGCGGAATGACGGGTCTTCTTTAGCCAGACGGCCCAGAGCCAGACCCATTTTTTCCTGGTCAGCTTTGGTTTTCGGTTCTACCGCGATGGAGATTACCGGCTCAGGGAATTCCATACGCTCCAGAATGATCGGGTGATCCGGGTCACACAGAGTGTCACCAGTGGTCACGTCTTTCAGACCGATAGCAGCAGCGATATCGCCCGCGCGAACTTCTTTGATCTCTTCACGTTTGTTAGCGTGCATCTGTACGATACGGCCAAAACGCTCGCGTGCAGTTTTCACTGAGTTCAGGATGGTGTCACCGGAGTTAACCACACCAGAGTACACGCGGAAGAAGGTCAGGTTACCCACGAACGGGTCGGTAGCGATTTTGAATGCCAGAGCAGCAAACGGCTCTTCATCGCTAGCATGACGCTCAGCCGGAGTATCTTTACCGTCGTCCAGAATACCGTTGATCGCAGGTACGTCGACTGGGGATGGCAGGTAATCAATTACCGCATCCAGCATCGCCTGAACACCTTTGTTCTTGAACGCAGAACCACAGGTTACCAGGATGATTTCGTTGTTCAGAACGCGCTGACGCAGAGCTTTTTTGATCTCTTCTTCAGTCAGTTCTTCACCACCCAGGTATTTCTCCATCAGCTCTTCTGAAGCTTCCGCAGCGGACTCGATCAGGTTCTGGTGCCATTCTTCAGCCAGTTCCTGCATGTCAGCCGGGATATCTTCATAAGTGAAGGTTACGCCTGCATCTTCTTCGTTCCAGTTGATGGCTTTCATTTTCACCAGGTCAACAACACCGGTGAACGCTTCTTCAGCGCCAATCGCCAACTGCAGCGGAACAGGGTTCGCGCCCAGACGGGTTTTGATCTGACCAACAACTTTCAGGAAGTTCGCACCCATACGGTCCATTTTGTTAACGAACGCAATGCGTGGAACTTTATATTTGTTTGCCTGACGCCATACGGTTTCAGACTGAGGCTGAACACCACCAACTGCGCAGTAAACCATTACTGCACCATCAAGCACACGCATGGAACGTTCTACTTCGATAGTGAAGTCAACGTGCCCCGGGGTGTCGATGATGTTTACGCGATGCGGTTCATACTGCTTAGCCATACCAGACCAGAATGCAGTAGTCGCTGCGGAGGTGATAGTAATACCACGCTCCTGCTCCTGTTCCATCCAGTCCATGGTGGCTGCGCCGTCATGAACTTCACCGATTTTATGGTTTACACCGGTGTAGAACAGAATACGTTCGGTAGTAGTGGTTTTACCGGCGTCGATGTGCGCACTGATACCGATGTTACGGTAGCGCGCGATGGGTGTTGTACGAGCCATTTGATTCCTCGTTTATCTTTTAGGCGTTCAATTTAAGTAGCCCAAAGCGGGCTGCTTACTAGAAGCGCCCGCCTGGTGACTAAAACTCCGAAGGGATTACCAACGGTAGTGTGCGAACGCCTTGTTGGCTTCTGCCATACGGTGAACGTCTTCACGTTTCTTAACTGCAGTACCTTTGTTTTCTGCAGCATCAGAAAGTTCGTTCGCCAGGCGCAGAGCCATGGATTTATCACCGCGTTTACGAGCAGCTTCAACGATCCAACGCATTGCCAGGGCATTACGGCGAACCGGACGGACTTCAACTGGAACCTGATAAGTAGAACCACCAACGCGGCGAGACTTAACTTCGACAGTCGGACGCACGTTTTCAAGGGCTACTTCAAAAGCTTCCAGGCCATCTTTACCAGAACGCTGAGCCAGGGTCTCCAGCGCGCTGTATACGATGGTTTCTGCAGTAGATTTTTTACCATCTACCATCAGGATATTTACAAATTTAGCCAGCAGCTCTGATCCGAACTTAGGATCCGGCAGAATTTTACGCTGACCAATGACGCGACGACGTGGCATGGGAATACTCCGTTGTTAATTCAGGATTGTCCAAAACTCTACGAGTTTAGTTTGACATTAATATAAAACGTTTGGCCTTACTTAACGGAGAACCATTAAGCCTTAGGACGTTTCACGCCATACTTGGAGCGTGATTGCTTACGGTCTTTAACGCCGGAGCAGTCAAGCGCACCGCGAACGGTGTGGTAACGAACACCCGGGAGGTCTTTTACACGACCGCCACGGATCAGGATCACGGAGTGCTCCTGCAGGTTGTGACCTTCACCACCGATGTAGGAAGTCACTTCAAAACCGTTAGTCAAACGCACACGGCATACTTTACGCAGTGCGGAGTTTGGTTTTTTAGGAGTGGTAGTATATACACGAGTACATACGCCACGTTTCTGCGGGCATGCTTCCAGTGCAGGCACGTTGCTCTTTGCAACTTTGCGTGCGCGTGGTTTGCGTACCAGCTGGTTAACTGTTGCCATTAAATAGCTCCTGGTTGTAGCTTTCGCTTCGTAAACACGTAATAAAACGACCTCATACAATATGAGGACGCAGAATTTTAGGTCGGTGTCGAAAAGGTGTCAAGAAATATACAACGATCCCACAATTACCAGGACATCTGGCTGGGATGCTTCACCGTAAGTCTGACGAAGTCAGTATAGCTAACCCTGACGACACTGTCTGAAATTTGACCACCTAAGCCGCGAGCTTTAATGTCTTCTTCCAGTACATAGACCTTAATGGAGGCATTTTGCAGACTTTCAAGGAAACGGCTTCCTTCTATTGCCGCGGTCACGCCATCCTGAAGCAATAAAAGTTCATCGTCTTTACCAATCAGGCGAAGAAGAGAGGAGAAATCGGTAAGCCACGCGGAACGATGTAATGTGTGCAGCATGAGTATCTCAAAACCTTAAAATGACGTCATAGTTGCCTAGCTCACGGCGTAAATCTTCCGGTTCCAACGCTGTCGCATCGACCACAAAATTATCCCCCTGCTGGAGGCCCCGCTCGCGTAATGAGGCGGCACAAAGCCAACATTGATCGATATCGTACAACCCTAACAGCTTGAAGGTTGCGATATAGTCGCGAGCCAGCACGACATCCGGCTGTTGTCCCTGGAGGATTTGAAAAACGCCATCGCCGATAAAGAATACGCCGAGGTCTTCCGTTAATGCCGATGTCGCCAGTAAGGCATCTAACCCTTCGCGGCCAGACGAACTGCCATGCGGCACGGTAGAAAAGACAAAAGCAACACGTTTCATTAAAACTGCACCACGCGATCGCAGGTCAGGGATGCCTCAGCCAGCGAACCCAGCCCGCTGAGGTTAAAACCTGATTGTAAATTAGCCCCTGCCAGTCCCAGTCGCTTCGCTTCTGTTTCATCAACGACGCCGCGACGCAACGCCGCAGCTACGCAGATATTCAGCGTCACGCCATGCTGCTGGTTCAGCTGTTGCCAGGCCCGCACCAGATCATATTCATCACTGGCGGGCGAAGTCAGGAAGTTGGCGTTATACACACCTTCACGATAGAAAAAGACGCTGCATAGCTCATGCCCTTCTTTGAGTAACGCATGAGCAAATTGCAACGCGCTGCTCGCCTGCTGCGTGCCATAAGCTGGCCCCGTCACCATAATGGCAAAACGCATTACTTGTCTTGCCCCTGGAAATCGCCGCTTTTGAACTGACGAATATAGAGGTAAACCGTGTGCTTGGAGATGTTCAGCCGATCGGCGACCTGGTTAATGGCATCTTTAATATCGAAGATACCTTTCTCATACAGATTCAGGACAATCTGGCGATTCTTGGCATTGTTGGAAACATTACGATCGGCATTCACTTCTTCAATCGTGAACTCCAACGTTTGGGTAACCAGGTCTTCCACCGAAGAAGCGAAGTTAACGGCAGAACCCACTTCCGGGGTTTCCGGTGGGATAAAGGTATTCATTATCTGCGAGAATGGAACATCAAGGTTCATGTTGATGCACAGCAGACCAATCACGCGATGCTCACGGTTGCGAATGGCAATCGTCACCGACTTCATCAAGACACCGCTTTTCGCACGTGTGAAGTAACACTTCGACACGCTGCTATCCGCACCCGTCATATCATGCAGCATACGCAACGCAAGGTCAGTAATCGGCGAGCCAATTTTGCGGCCCGTGTGTTCACCGTTAGCAATGCGGATGGCCGAGCATTTCAAATCCTGCAAAGAGTGCAATACGATTTCACAATGGGAACCAATGAGCATCGCCAACCCGTCCACAACCGCTTCGTAGGATTTGAGGATATCGAAATCGGTTTGATCGAAAGGACGTTGATCCAGTAAATCTAGCTCACTGGTTTCGTTGGTTAAAAGCGACCTGGACATGAAAAAAAGCACTCCTTTTCAGGAGCCTGTCGTTATGTTGTCAGGGCAGGCTCATCACTATTATAGGGGCATCTAAAGTAATACAGCGCACAAGGCGCTTTCCAGTATTAATTATATCCTGTCGATAATAAAAAACCGCCGCCCTGTGGGCGGCGGTGTCTGGTTACTTACTTTTTGCTGCTGTCCGCAGCTTTAGCTGCCGGTGCAGCATCTGGCTGCGCATCGGTTTTCGGTGCCGGTTTGATGTCTAACAGTTCAACATCAAAGACCAGCGTAGAGTTAGCCGGAATGCCCGGTACGCCGGTTTTGCCGTAAGCCAGATCCGGCGGGATAACCAGCTGGATTTTGCCGCCTTTCTTGATGTTTTTCAGGCCTTCGGTCCAGCCAGGGATAACACCGTCAAGACGGAAAGAGAGCGGCTCACCGCGGGTATAAGAGTTATCAAACTCTTTACCATCAATCAGTGTACCTTTGTAGTTGACTACCACGGTATCGCTATCTTTCGGTGCAGCGCCGGTACCTTCTTTCTCTACTTTATAGACCAGACCAGTAGAAGAGGTTTTAACGCCCTTCTCTTTAGCAAATTTCTCGCGGTAAACTTTACCTTTGGCTTCATTGTCAGCCGCGTCTTTTTCCATTTTCGCCTGAGCGGAGCTCTTCACGCGTGCTTCAAACGCCTGCAGAGTTTGTTCGATTTCCTGGTCAGACAGTTTGCTCTTGTCTGCAAACGCATCCTGAACGCCAGCGATCAACTGATCTTTATCCAGTTTGATGCCCAGTTTTTCCTGCTCTTTCAGAGAGTTTTCCATATAACGACCCAGGGACGCGCCCAGCGCGTAAGCGGCTTTTTGGTCGTCATTCTTGAATGCTGCTTTGCTGTCAGCAGTAGCGGCTGGTTTCGCAGCGTCAGCAGCGAAGGTGATCGGGGCATGCAGAGCAACAGCCATTGTGGTCGCCAGCAGCGTTACTTTAAACAGTGATTTCATCCATATCTCCAGGGCCGGGGCATCTCACCCCAAGGTTAGCTAACATAAAAATGTACTATAAAGCGTTGCAGAACAAATCAACATACGGGCACGCCCTATTATCACCACTTTTCAGACTCTTTTTGTTTAAATTAGTTTCGTGACCGAAGATTGAGTGCTGTGCAAACAGGCAAAGTTAAGTAGAATTCGCCGCAGTCCGCGATCTGCCGGAGAAAAAAGAAAGAGGTGAATCATGCAGGATACAACAATGGAAACTCGCCTGGCTGAACTGGAAAGTCGCCTGGCATTTCAGGAGATAACCATTGAAGAGCTCAACGTGACGGTGACCGCGCATGAACTGGAAATGGCAAAACTCCGCGACCATCTGCGTTTATTGACGGAGAAGCTCAAGGCCACGCAGCCGTCCCACATCGCGTCGCAGTCTGAAGAGACCCCGCCGCCACATTATTGAGACATAAAAAAAGCGGGATATTCCCGCTTTTTTTTATGCCGTATAACGATTAGTGGCAACCGCAACCGCCGCCGTTACCTTTACCGCCACCGCCGCAGCAGCCTTCGCCACCGTGCTCGTGACCATGGTCGTGACCGTGACCACCGCAGCAACCGTCATGACCGTGGTCATGATCGTGGTCGTGACCGTGCGCACCGTGAACGTGGCCGTGAGCCAGCTCTTCTTCGGTCGCTTCGCGGATAGCGACAACTTCTACGTTGAATTTCAGATTCTGGCCAGCCAGCATGTGGTTACCGTCAACCACCACGTGGTCGTCTTCCACTTCGGTAATTTCTACCGGTACTGGCCCCTGGTCAGTTTCAGCCAGGAAACGCATGCCAACCTGCAGTTCGTCAACGCCCATGAAGACGTCTTTAGGAACGCGCTGCACCAGGTTTTCGTCGTACTGACCGTATGCGTCGTTTGCGCCAACAGCAACATCGAATTTGTCGCCAACTTCATGACCGTCCAGCGCTGTTTCCAGGCCAGAAATCAGGGAACCGTGACCATGCAGGTAGTCCAGCGGTGCACTCACCGGAGACTCATCAACCAACACACCGTCTTCTGTACGTACCTGATAGGCCAGGCTGACCACCAGGTCCTTTGCTACTTTCATGATATCTCCTGAGCATGGAAAGAATAGTGGCGCAGATTGTAGCGGAATTCTGCACCCGTGTACCCTCTAGCTTAAAAAAAGCTGCGCCATATCGCTAGTCCGGATGAAAAATCCCGATCACTTGCTCTTCTTTGCGAACGTGCTCGCGCGCCTCTTTATCGGCTTCCCGCATCTGATGACCGCACTTAACACACTCAACAATATCGATATTATTTTCGCGCCACATCGCCAGCGTATCCTGCGCCTGGCAGGACGGACATTTTGCGCCTGCGATAAAACGTTTACGAATTGCCATGGTTACCTCTACTGAAATTCATCCCAACCATCCAGCTGACGTCGCTCTTGCTGCATCTCTCGTTGGAAAATCTCCTCAAGCTCGCGCCGGGCTTCCCTGGCTCGGGAGATTTGTACCGTATCCGTGTGCATGGGGATCAGTTCCCGCAACATGCGCATATCCAGCCGCCGAAAATGCAGCTGAGCGCGCTGAGCCTGGTGCGGATGCATCCCTAGCGTAACCAGCGTTTTTCGCCCTAACTCCAGCGCACTGGAAAACGTTTCGCGGGAAAACTGCGTCACACCAGCCTGTAATAACTCATGCGCCTCTACACGTCCGCGCGCACGCGCAAGAATATGCAAATGCGGAAAATACTGTTGGCACAGCTCCACCAGCTTCATAGTGTCTTCAGGTTCATTACAGGTAATAACAATAGACTGTGCGGCTTCTGCACCCGCGGAACGCAACAGATCCACCTGCGTGGCATCACCGTAATAGACCTTATAGCCATATTTGCGCATTAGATTCACTGCGCTGATATCTCTTTCCAGGACGGTAATACGCATTTTATTGGCCATCAACAGACGACCAATAACCTGACCAAAGCGCCCGAAACCCACCACAATCACCTGCGGTTTATCATCTTCCACCCAGGGTTTTTCATCTTCTTCATCCGTGCCGTTAAACTGGCGGGAGAGCCATTTATCAATCAACTTCATCACCAGCGGCGTGGTCATCATCGACAGCGTGACGGTCACCAACAACAGCGCCATTTGGTCACCCTGGAACAGCCGTTGGGAAGAGGCCGTTGAAAACAGCACGAAAGCGAATTCACCGCCCTGACTTAAAACCCCGGCAAACTGCATCCGTTCTGAGCTTCTCATGCCGTTAAGACGCGCCAGTACATACAGCACCAGCATTTTTACGACCACCAGCACTATCACGCTCGCCGCCACCCACAAAATATGGGTATAGAGCACGCCAAGGTTAAGCGACATACCTACGGAGATAAAAAACAGGCCAAGCAACAGGCCTTTAAACGGATCGATTGCCGTTTCCAGCTCATGTCGGTATTCGCTTTCCGCCAGCAGAACGCCCGCGATAAAGGTCCCCAGCGCCATCGACAGACCCAGCGCATCCATAAATAAAGCAGAACCCAACACTAACAGCAGCGTGGCGGCGGTGAACACTTCCCGCACGCCAGAATCCGCAATAAAGCGGAAAACCGGACGCAGCAAATAACGCCCACCTATCAGCATGCCGGCAAAGGCCAGCACCTTCATCCCCACTTTGATCCAGTCAAAATGTTCGTCAGCAGACCCCGCCAGCAGCGGAACCAGCGCCAACGCGGGGATCACCGCCAGATCCTGAAATAGCAGCACCGAAAAGCCCAGTTGTCCGGATTCACTGCGATTCATGCCTTTTTCGCGCATCAACTGTAGCGCCATAGCGGTCGATGACATCGCCAGACCAATGCCGCCAACCACTGCCGCCTGCCAGGAGAACGCTGTAAGCATCAGTAGCCCTGCCAGCACGACCGCACTTAGCATCACCTGCGCGGCGCCGACGCCAAAAATTGAACGCCGCAATTGCCACAGTTTGGCTGGATTAAGTTCCAGCCCAATGATGAACATCAGAAAAACTACGCCCAGTTCGGAAAAGTGTAAGATTTCATCCACGTCGCTGATGAACCCTAATCCCCATGGGCCAATAGCAATCCCCGCCAGCAAGTAACCCAGCACCGGACCGATACCCAGTTTTGAGGCCAGAGGAACGGCAGCCACCGCCGCGAAGAGGAACAACACGCCGGCTGTCAATAAATCAGAACCTTCCATCAGCGGCCTCCCACAGGGATCGGATTCGTCAGCCAGTCACCATACGCTTTCGCATGGCTGTCCAGCTCCTGCTTCGTTTGCCGTCTGGCCCAGTAGACAATGATAGGGCTCATCCAGTGCATGCGGCACATACCGGCCGTTAGCTCAAAAGGGCGCAGTACATCGCTCATTGGATAACGGTTTAGCGCGTCATAGCGGTAGGCGCTTTCCGGCTCTCCGGTAGTGATAACGCTCCGCCAGTACTTTCCCGCCAGTTGATTCCCCCCGGGGCCGCTGGCAAATCCTCGGCTCAGTACGCGGTCAAGCCACTCCTTTAACAACGCCGGGCAGCTATAGGTGTAGAGCGGATGCTGAAAAACAATCACATCATGCTCGCGCAGCAGCGCCTGCTCATGCGGAATGTCGATAAAAAAGTCAGGATAGTGCGCGTACAGGTCGCGCACGGTAACATTGCTGAGCTGCATGGCCGGTTTAAGCAGTACCCGGTTCGCGACCGAGTCCTGAGATTCCGGATGGGCATACAGCAGCAAGACTTTCGCTGGCTGGAACATCATCCCCCTCCCGGTTTTGTCTTTTGTCTATTTTCGACGTTTTGGGCTACCATTGCGCCTCGGTGCGGCAAATGGCCCACACATTACATTATCATAATGATAAATTAACATAGTCTGAACATACGGCGCCTTATGATTGTTTTCTCATCGTTACAAATTCGTCGCGGCGTGCGCGTCCTGCTGGAAAATGCCACGGCCACCATTAATCCAGGGCAGAAAGTTGGCCTGGTAGGTAAAAATGGCTGCGGTAAATCTACCCTGCTGGCATTGCTGAAAAATGAACTTAGCGCCGACGCCGGAGGATTTACCTATCCGGGAAACTGGCAGCTCGCGTGGGTTAATCAGGAAACGCCTGCGTTGCCACAGCCGGCGTTGGAGTATGTGATTGACGGCGACCGCGAGTATCGTCAACTGGAAGCACAGTTGAACGATGCCAACGAACGTAACGATGGACACGCCATTGCCACCGTCCATGGCAAGCTGGATGCCATCGACGCCTGGACTGTGCGCTCACGCGCCGCCAGCCTGCTGCATGGCCTCGGCTTCTCCAACGAACAGCTTGAACGTCCCGTCAGCGATTTCTCCGGTGGCTGGCGTATGCGTCTCAACCTGGCTCAGGCGCTGATTTGCCGTTCAGACCTGCTGCTGCTCGATGAACCGACCAACCACCTCGATCTCGACGCGGTGATCTGGCTGGAAAGATGGCTGAAAAGCTATCAGGGCACGCTGATTTTGATCTCCCACGACCGCGACTTCCTCGACCCGGTGGTGGATAAAATTATTCATATCGAACAGCAAACGATGTTCGAGTACACCGGCAACTACAGCGCGTTTGAAATCCAGCGAGCGACCCGCCTCGCACAGCAACAGGCAATGTACGAAAGCCAGCAGGAGCGCGTGGCGCATCTGCAAAGCTATATCGATCGTTTCCGCGCTAAAGCCACCAAAGCAAAGCAGGCGCAGAGCCGTATCAAAATGCTGGAACGCATGGAGCTGATTGCCCCTGCGCACGTGGACAACCCGTTCCACTTCAGCTTCCGCGAGCCGGAAAGCCTGCCGAACCCGCTGTTAAAGATGGAAAAGGTCAGCGCCGGCTACGGCGACCGCGTCATTCTCGATTCGATCAAACTGAATCTGGTACCGGGGTCTCGCATCGGCCTGCTCGGACGCAACGGCGCGGGTAAATCTACGTTGATTAAGCTGCTGGCCGGCGAACTGGCCCCCATCAGCGGCGAGATTGGCCTGGCAAAAGGCATCAAGCTGGGTTACTTCGCACAGCACCAGCTGGAGTTTTTACGCGCCGATGAATCACCTATTCAGCACCTGGCGCGCATGGCGCCGCAGGAGCTGGAGCAGAAACTGCGAGACTACCTCGGCGGATTCGGCTTCCAGGGCGATAAAGTCAGCGAAGAGACTCGCCGCTTCTCCGGTGGTGAAAAAGCGCGTCTGGTGCTGGCATTGATCGTCTGGCAGCGCCCGAACCTGCTGCTGCTTGATGAACCGACCAACCACCTGGATTTGGATATGCGTCAGGCGCTGACCGAAGCGCTGATCGATTTCGAAGGCGCGCTGGTTGTAGTCTCGCACGACCGTCACCTGATTCGCTCCACTACCGATGACCTCTATCTGGTGCACGACAAGAAAGTCGAGCCGTTTGATGGCGATCTTGAGGATTATCAGCAGTGGCTGAGCGATGTGCAAAAACAGGAAAACCAGAGCGACGAACCGGCAAAAGAGAGCGTTAACAGCGCCCAGGCACGTAAAGACCAGAAGCGTCGCGAAGCTGAACTACGCACCCTGACGCAACCGCTACGTAAAGAGATTACCCGTCTGGAAAAAGAGATGGAGAAACTGCACGCACAGCTGGCACAGGCGGAAGAAAAACTCGGCGATAGCGAGCTGTACGACCAAAGCCGCAAAGCCGAACTCACGGCATGCTTGCAGCAGCAGGCCAGTGCGAAATCCGGACTGGAAGAGTGCGAAATGGCCTGGCTGGAGGCTCAGGAACAGCTTGAGCAGATGCTGGCCGAGTAATCATGAGTGCCGGATAAGGCGAAGCCGCCATCCGGCACTATAGCCGATGATTGCCTGCTGACTGACTCGCGACAAAATCACATATTGGCTAACCCGCACGCGCTGTGCGCGGTATAGTTATTCTTTCCGATTATTAATTGCTCTGGTGTTATGGTTGAAATCACGTCCACAGAAATAACTCCACCTACCGACGATTCGCGAGAATTCCGCCCGATGCGCGGTATCAGTAACCGCCATCTGCAGACGATGCTGCCGCGTTTAATTCGCCGCAAGGTGAAGTTCGACGCCCACTGGCAGCGTCTGGAATTGCCCGACGGTGATTTTGTCGATCTGGCATGGAGTGAAGATCCGCAACAGGCGAAACACAAACCGCGCCTGGTGGTTTTTCACGGTCTGGAAGGCAGTCTGAACAGCCCGTACGCACATGGCCTGATTGAAGCAGCGCAAAAGCGCGGCTGGCTGGGCGTGGTGATGCATTTTCGCGGCTGCAGCGGCGAACCCAATCGTCTGAACCGTATTTATCACTCCGGTGAAACAGAAGATGGCACCTGGTTTTTACACTGGCTGGCACGTGAGTTCGGTCGCGTGCCGACCGCGGCGGTAGGCTATTCGCTCGGTGGAAACATGCTGGCCTGCCTGCTGGCAAAAGAAGGTACTGAGATTCCAATTGATGCCGCGGTTATCGTTTCCGCGCCTTTCGTGCTGGAAGCCTGTAGTTACCATATGGACAAGGGATTCTCCCGGGTCTATCAGCGCTACCTGCTAAACCTGTTGAAAGCCAATGCCTCGCGCAAGCTAGAGGCATATCCAGGCTCGCTGCCGGTGAGTCTGGGCCAGTTGAAATCTCTACGTCGCATTCGCGATTTTGACGATCTGATCACCGCAAAAATCCACGGTTTCGCCGATGCTATAGACTATTACCGTCAGTGTAGCGCTATGCCGTTGCTCAACCAGATCGCCAAACCCACGCTGATTATCCATGCCAAGGACGATCCGTTTATGGATCATCACGTGATCCCTAAACCGGAAAATCTGCCCTCACAGGTAGAGTATCAACTGACGGAACACGGCGGCCACGTCGGATTCATTGGCGGTACGGTGCGCCGTCCTGAGATGTGGCTGGAATCCAGAATCCCGGACTGGCTGACAACGTATCTGGAGGCATCATCATGATCATCCCCTGGCAAGACATCTCCCCGGACGCGCTGGACAATCTGATTGAAAGCTTTGTCTTGCGCGAAGGCACCGATTATGGTGAACATGAACGCTCGCTCGAACAAAAAGTCGCCGACGTCAAACGCCAACTCCAATCTGGTGAAGCCGTGCTGGTATGGTCCGAACTGCATGAAACGGTCAACATTATGCCGAGGAAGCAGATTCACGAGTAATCCGTAGCCGACGGCCGACTATAATAAAAATTCAACCTATTCATGGAGTTGTTATGTCTGCCAAACATCCGGTGATTGCGGTAACAGGGTCCAGCGGCGCGGGGACCACCACCACCAGCCTCGCGTTTCGTAAAATTTTCGCGCAGTTAAATCTGCGCGCCGCCGAGGTGGAAGGTGACAGTTTTCATCGTTATACCCGTCCGGAAATGGACATGGCGATTCGCAAAGCGCGCGATGCCGGGCGGCATATCAGCTATTTCGGCCCCGAAGCTAATGACTTCGGTCTGCTGGAGCAAACCTTCATCGAATACGGCCAGACGGGCAAAGGTCAGTCGCGAAAATATCTGCACACTTACGATGAGGCCGTACCGTGGAATCAGGTTCCGGGTACATTTACGCCCTGGCAGCCGCTGCCTGAACCGACGGATGTCCTGTTCTATGAAGGACTGCACGGCGGCGTCGTAACCCCACAGCAAAACGTGGCCCGGCATGTCGATCTGCTGGTTGGCGTAGTGCCGATCGTGAACCTGGAATGGATTCAGAAGCTGACCCGCGATACCAGCGAGCGGGGACACTCGCGCGAAGCGGTGATGGACTCAGTGGTGCGCTCAATGGACGATTACATCAATTACATTACGCCGCAGTTTTCCCGTACGCATATTAACTTCCAGCGCGTACCGACCGTTGATACCTCCAACCCCTTTGCCGCCAAAAGTATTCCATCACTGGATGAAAGCTTTGTCGTGATTCATTTTCGGAACCTGGAAGGGATCGACTTTCCGTGGCTACTGGCCATGCTGCAGGGATCATTCATTTCCCATATCAATACGTTGGTTGTTCCGGGCGGGAAAATGGGTCTGGCGATGGAATTGATTATGCTGCCGCTGGTCCAGCGACTGATGGAAGGCAAAAAGATAGAGTAAGGTGTTATTTTGCCGGATGGCGGCTTATGCCTTATCCGGCCTACGCGTTTATATCCTGTAGGCCTGATAAGTGAAACGCCATCAGGCATGACATCAAGAAGCAGCAACCACTTCATAGGAGTGGGTAATGTTCACCGCCTTTTCCAGCATCAGCGCCACAGAGCAATATTTTTCCGCAGAGAGATCGACTGCGCGCGAAACGGACGCATCTTTCAGATCGTTACCCGTTACGATGAAATGCAGGTTAATGTGGGTAAACAGGCGCGGCGCTTCATCACGACGCTCTGAGGTCAGTTTCACTTCGCAGTTGGTCACATCCTGACGACCTTTTTGCAGGATCGAAACCACATCAATTGCGCTGCAACCGCCCGCAGCCATTAATACCATTTCCATCGGGCTCGGCGCTTTATCACCGGAGTTACCGTCCATCAAAATTTGGTGACCAGAGGCGGACTCACCGAGGAAGGTTAACCCCTCAACCCACTTTACACGCGCTTGCATATTTCGTAACTCCAATGTTTCAATTTTCCTGACAGATTACGCGTACATAACAATTCTCGCAACGGAAGGCGACCTGCGTCATGCTGAAGCGAGACACCAGGAGACACACGGCGAAAGCTATGCTAAAACAGTCAGGATGCTACAGTAATACATTGACGTACTGCATGTATGCAGAGGACATCACATTACAGGCTGCAGTTAATTTTTGACAGCCCCTTTCCCAGGTAGCGGGAAGCATATTTTTGCAAACCCAGAGGCAGCGTCGTTTTCTGGCTCTGGAGACAGCTTATAACAGAGGATAACCGCGCATGGTGCTTGGCAAACCGCAAACAGACCCGACTCTCGAATGGTTCTTGTCTCATTGCCATATTCATAAGTACCCATCGAAGAGCACGCTGATTCACCAGGGTGAAAAAGCGGAAACGTTGTATTACATCGTTAAAGGCTCAGTGGCAGTGCTGATCAAAGATGAAGAAGGGAAAGAAATGATCCTTTCTTATCTGAATCAGGGCGATTTTATTGGTGAATTAGGCCTCTTCGAAGAAGGTCAGGAACGTAGCGCCTGGGTACGTGCCAAAACCGCATGTGAAGTCGCTGAAATTTCATACAAAAAATTTCGCCAATTAATTCAGGTCAACCCGGATATTCTGATGCGCCTGTCTTCACAGATGGCTCGTCGCCTGCAGGTCACGTCTGAAAAAGTCGGCAACCTTGCCTTCCTCGACGTAACGGGTCGTATCGCGCAGACTCTGCTGAATCTGGCGAAACAGCCTGATGCGATGACCCACCCGGACGGCATGCAGATTAAAATCACCCGTCAGGAAATCGGCCAGATCGTTGGCTGCTCCCGTGAGACCGTTGGTCGTATTCTGAAGATGCTGGAAGATCAAAACCTGATCTCCGCACACGGTAAGACCATCGTCGTCTACGGCACCCGTTAACCCCATCGAAGTGGCGCGTTACTCAGTGATGCGCCACTTTTGTTTACACCGATGTGGCGAAGACTGATATACCACCCAGAGATCAACTACGCACTACGGCAGACGCTGGTGCTATGTTTACCTGTGGCTGTTGGTCTGATCATCGGTCAGCTTCATCTGGGACTCCTCTTCTCCCTGGTCCCTGCCTGCTGCAACATTGCTGGTCTTGATACCCCGCATAAGCGCTTTTTCAAACGTTTAGCTATTGGCGCGTCTTTGTTTGCCGGTTGCAGTCTGATCATGCAGTTGCTGCTGGCACAGGCCATACCGCTGCCGCTTATCCTCACCGGACTGACGCTGATTCTTGGCGTAACCGCCGAGCTAAGCCCTCTGCATGCCCGACTGTTACCGGCCTCACTTATCGCCGCGATTTTCACGCTAAGCCTGGTCGGGAACATGCCCGTCTGGGAACCGTTGCTGATCTATGCGCTGGGCACGTTATGGTACGGCCTGTTCAACTGGTTCTGGTTCTGGATGTGGCGCGAGCAGCCGCTCCGTGAATCGCTCAGCTTGTTGTACCGTGAATTAGCCGATTACTGTGAGGCCAAGTACAGCCTGCTGACCCAGCATGCCGATCCGGAAAAAGCGCTACCTCCCCTGCTGGTTCGCCAGCAGAAAGCGGTGGATCTGATTACCCAGTGCTACCAGCAAATGCATATGCTGTCGGCGCATCGCAACAACGATTACAAGCGCCTGCTGCGTGCCTTTCAGGAGGCACTGGACTTGCAGGAGCATATTTCCGTCAGCCTCCACCAGCCGGAAGAGGTGCAAAAGCTGGTCGAACGTAGCCACGCCGAACAGGTGATTCGCTGGAATGCGCGCACCGTCGCCGAACGCCTTCGGGTACTGGCCGATGATATTTTGTATCACCGCTTGCCGACCCGTTTCTCGATGGACAAGCAGATTGGCACGCTGGAGAAAATCGCCAACCAGCATCCGGACAATCCGGTGGGACAATTTTGCTACTGGCACTTCAGCCGTATTGCCCGCGTGCTACGCACCCAGCGACCGCTGTACGCCCGAGATTTAATGGCAGACAAGCAGCGTCGGTTGCCGCTGATCCCGGCCCTGAAAAACTATCTGTCGTTGAAATCGCCGGCGCTGCGTAATGCCGGACGCATCAGCGTCATGCTGAGTATCGCCAGCCTGATGGGCAGCGCTTTACACCTGCCAAAGCCTTACTGGATTTTGATGACGATCCTGTTCGTCACGCAAAATGGCTACGGAGCAACCCGGGTACGTATTTTACACCGTTCAGCAGGAACGCTCGTTGGACTGGTCATTGCCGGGGTCACCCTGCACTTCCATATTCAGGAAGGTTACACGCTGGCAGGCATGCTGCTGATTACCCTGGGTAGCTATCTGATCATGCGCAAAAACTACGGCTGGGCTACCGTCGGTTTTACGGTCACGGCGGTATACACCCTGCAACTGCTGACGCTGAACGGAGAACAGTTTATCGTGCCGCGGTTTGTCGATACGGTTATTGGCTGCTTAATCGCCTTTGGCGGTACACTCTGGCTGTGGCCGCAGTGGCAGAGCGGCCTGCTGCGTAAGAACGCCCATGATGCGTTAGAAGCCGATCAGGAGGCCATTCGCCTGATCCTCAGCAACGATCCGCAGGCCACGCCGCTGGCGTACCAACGCATGCGGGTCAATCAGGCGCATAACACGTTGTTCAACTCACTGAACCAGGCGATGCAGGAGCCAGGATTCAACTCGCACTACCTGGCGGACATGAAACTGTGGGTCACGCACAGCCAGTTCATCGTCGAGCACATCAACGCGATGACCACACTGGCAAGGGAACACACAATGCTGACGCCGGATTTAGCGCAGCGGTATCTGGAATCCTGTGAAATTGCGCTCCAGCGCTGTCAGCAGCGGCTGGAATATGACGGACCGGGAAGCTCAGGCGATGTGAATATTCTCGAAGCGCCAGAGATGCTGTCCCACGGTCCGTTAAGCACCCTTGAGCAGCATCTGCAACGGATACTGGGGCATCTGAACACCATGCACACCATTTCGTCGGTAGCATGGCGTCAGCGACCGCACCACGGAATCTGGCTGAGCCGCCGTCTGCGGGACATGAAAGGTTAAGATCGACTGCCGGATGCGCTGTGCTTATCCGGCAACAGGTAATCAGGCAACGACTTTCGCTACCGCTTGTGCGAAACGCTGCATCCCTTCATCGATATCCGCCTGCTCAACTACCAGCGACGGCGCGAAACGCATCACGTCCGGTCCGGCGTTGAGTACCATCACCCCTTCGTGCGCGGCGGCATACAGGAAATCGCGCGCCCGGCCTTTAAACTGCGGCTTCAGCTCGGCGCCAATCAGCAGCCCCATCCCGCGAATCTCGCTGAAAATGTCGAACTGTTGATCAATCTTGTGCAAATGTTGGACAAACGCCTGACGTTTAGCCTGAATACCTTCTAACACTTCCGGCGTGTTGATGATATCAAACGCGGCCCCCGCAACTGCGCAGGCCAGCGGATTGCCACCATAAGTGGAACCGTGCGAACCCACATGAAATGCGGAGGCAATCTCTTGGGTGGTCAGCACCGCGCTCACCGGGAAGCCGCCGCCGAGGGCCTTCGCGCTGGTGAGGATATCCGGCGTCACGCCGTAGTGCATATAGGCAAACAGATCGCCGGTACGGCCCATCCCGCTCTGCACTTCATCCAATACCAATAGCGCCTGGTGTTGGTCGCAAAGTTCACGCAAACCTTGCAGGAATTCCGGCGTTGCCGCGGTGACGCCACCTTCCCCCTGAATAGGCTCAACCACCACCGCACAGGTGTGATCGTCCATCACCGCTTTGACCGCATGCAGATCGTTAAACGGTACATGGATGATATCCGCTGGTTTTGGTCCAAAACCGTCAGAGTATTTTGGCTGCCCGCCGACGGACACGGTAAACAGCGAACGACCGTGAAACGCATTGTGGAAGGCAATGATTTTGGTTTTGAACGGGCTATGGCGCACGCAGGCATAGTGGCGCGCCAGCTTAAAGGCGGTTTCGTTAGCTTCGGTACCCGAATTCATGAACAGCACGCGCTCGGCGAAGGTCGCATCAATGATTTTACGGCCCAGGCGCAACGCCGGTTCGTTGGTGAAAACGTTGCTGGTATGCCACAGGGTTTCACCCTGGGTTTTTAACGCCTCCACCAGGGCCGGATGGCAATGCCCTAGTGCAGTAACTGCAATGCCGCCCGCGAAATCAACATACTCTTTGCCCTGTTGATCCCAGACTCGACTCCCTTTTCCTTTTACCGGGATAAACTCAGCCGGTGCATAAATCGGCAGAATCACTTCATCGAATGTCGCGCGCGTAATTGCAGTTTGTTCAGTTGCCATGTCATTGCCACCCTGTTAAGCAGAAATGTTAGTGAAATTATAATCACAAAATATGAATAAAAAATCACTGAATAGCAACCACAAATCACCGGTTGAGGAAATTAGCCAGCAGTTGATGCCCCTGCTCGCTGAGAATACTCTCCGGGTGAAACTGCACCCCTTCCATATCCCACTCGCGGTGACGAATGCCCATAATCTCCTGCGTTTCACTCCAGGCCGTCACCTCAAAGCAGTCAGGAAGCGTCGCGGGGGCAACCACCAGAGAATGGTAGCGCGTCACCGTTAATGGGTTGGCGAGCCCCTGAAAAACACCCTGCCCGTTATGCGTAATTGGCGAGGTTTTACCGTGCATCACTTTAGCTGCCCGAACCACTGTCGCGCCAAAGGCCTGCGCCATAGCCTGATGTCCCAGACAAACACCCAGCAGGGGCGTCTTGCCCGCGAAATGACGAATAACATCCAATGAGATCCCAGCGTCATCCGGCGTGCAGGGGCCTGGGGATATTACGATTTTTTGCGGGCTTAGCGCGTCGATTTGCGCCAGCGTCAGTTCGTCGTTGCGCCTGACAAGGACATCAGCGCCCAGTTCGCAGAAGTATTGGTACAGGTTCCAGGTAAAAGAATCATAGTTATCGATAAGCAGGATCATGGCGGCTCCGGTACATAAGAACCGCGCTATTCTACTCAGTTTCCGGGGCTTCGCTTACCACTTTACGAAATATCGCCCGAAGCGCAGACAGGTCACCCATCGCCCCACTCTGATTAGCCAGGTTCCACTCCTCAACCGGAATGTCATCCCAGCTCAATATATACCCGGCATGAATCGCTAACTGTTCGAAAAAAATTCGCTGCGCCAGACCGCTGCCAATACGAAACGGATGCAGCACGTTGATTTCGCAATAATAGTGCGCAAGACGATCCACAAACTTATCTTCCGGTAACCCCACCAACCAGGACTCGTCTTCCAGGTCCTGCATCAGCGCATTGCCCTCTTTCTCGATATAAGCGAAATGACAAAAGCGGGTCTCGCCCTGGTAAATATCCACTTCTCGCAGATGTCCCGCCCAGTCAAAAATATCCCGATACAGTTGGCGATGAATGGCGCACAGATGCGGCAAGCCCCGTTTAAGCGGGCCTAATTCGATAGTGGCCGCACGCAGCGCCGTCAGTTCATACGCCGCCTGCGCCAGGCGCTGTGCCTGATGAATCCCCAGACGGTTACGCATGACATTCAGGCCCGGATACAAATAGGGATCGCGTCCATCACCGAATTTATCGCTCATAGTGCCCCCTCAACTCTTCAAGACGCGCCAGGGCGTCTTCCGTGCTCAGAGTCACCCGTGGAATATCCACGCCTTCCAGCCGCCGACTGGCCTGGAAATTGGCATTTCGCCGTTGTTCCCAGAGTCTGGACTTTTGTTTATCGGTGAGTTTTTTCACGTGACCTCCCTGAATGAGCCGACACTTGCCACAAGTATAAGCGGCAATTTCAGGTTACGCAGAGAAGGGAAAGAACGCGGACAGGAACTGCCCGCGCAAAAGACGTTTATGGCAGGACTTTGGCAGACAGGATAACAATCGGTTTTGACGGGACATTCTGGTAAGGACCAACATCATGGGTCTGCACCTGAGAGATCTTATCCGCGACATCCATACCTTTCACAACTTTACCGAAGACCGCGTACCCAAAGTCGCGCTGGCCGTGATCGAGGAACGCATTGTCTGCAATGTTGATAAAGAACTGGCTGGTCGCGCTGTCTTTATCTGCTGTACGCGCCATGGCAATCGTGCCGCGGGTATTACGTAGTCCGTTATCGGCTTCATTCTTGATTGGCGGGTTAGGTTTCTTCTGCTGCATCTGCTCGGTAAAACCGCCGCCCTGCACCATGAAGCCAGGGATCACGCGGTGGAACGTGGTGTTGTTATAGAAACCGCTGTTGACATAATCGACAAAGTTTTGCACTGAAACCGGGGCTTTCTGACTGTTCAGCTCCAGCTCAATGTTACCGGCAGAGGTTGTCAGCAGGACATGCGGGTCACCTTTTGCTGCCAGTGCTGCGGGAGAGAGAGCAGAAAGAGCGAGAACAGCTGCAACAGCCGCCAGAGTCGATTTGAGCATGAGAATTCCTTAACAAGAGCAGAAATGAAGCAAGTGAATTGATTCTAAAGAGCCTTCAAGAACAAGGCCATCCCTTTACTTAATTTTACGTACTTGAAACAAATGTAACCTTATAGCCTCAAGATTCAATGCGATCTAGATCACATAAAAAAATGTAACGAAGCAAGTAATTACCAATAAACATTTAAATGCATCACTAAAGCGCCTAAAATCTGCCCGCTCACGGTGCAGTCAATGCACCTAACACTTCTATACAGGCCAGTCATGACTAACAGCAATCGCATCAAGCTCACATGGATTAGCTTTCTCTCCTACGCCCTGACAGGCGCGTTGGTAATTGTCACCGGGATGGTGATGGGAAACATCGCAGATTACTTCCATTTGCCCGTTTCCAGTATGAGTAACACCTTCACCTTTCTGAATGCCGGCATTCTGATCTCTATTTTTCTGAATGCATGGCTGATGGAAATTGTGCCACTGAAAACCCAGTTGCGCTTTGGCTTTATCCTGATGGTTCTGGCGGTCGCCGGACTGATGCTCAGCCATAGCCTGGCCTTGTTCTCAGCCGCCATGTTTGTACTGGGTCTGGTGAGCGGTATTACCATGTCGATTGGTACGTTCCTGGTGACTCAGATGTACGAAGGTCGCCAGCGCGGTTCCCGCCTGCTGTTTACTGACTCCTTCTTCAGCATGGCCGGCATGATTTTCCCGATGGTGGCAGCATTCCTGTTAGCGCGCAGCATCGAATGGTATTGGGTTTATGCCTGCATCGGCCTGGTATACGTCGCCATTTTCCTGCTGACCTTCGGCTGCGAATTCCCGGCGCTGGGTAAACACGCACAGCAACCGGACGCGCCTGTGGTAAAAGAAAAATGGGGCATTGGCGTGCTGTTCCTGGCGATCGCCGCGCTGTGCTACATCCTCGGTCAGTTGGGCTTTATCTCCTGGGTACCGGAATACGCCAAAAGTCTGGGCATGAGCCTGAACGACGCAGGTAAACTGGTCAGCGACTTCTGGATGTCTTACATGGTTGGCATGTGGGCATTTAGCTTTATCCTGCGTTTCTTCGATTTGCAGCGCATCCTGACCGTACTGGCGGGGGTGGCCACCGTCCTGATGTATCTGTTTATCACCGGTACGCCGGAGCATATGCCGTGGTTCATTCTGACGTTGGGCTTCTTCTCCAGCGCGATTTATACCACCATCATTACCCTCGGCTCCCAGCAGACGAAGGTCGCATCACCTAAACTGGTTAACTTCGTTCTGACCTGTGGCACCATCGGTACTATGCTCACCTTCGTGGTCACTGGCCCTATCGTGGCGCACAGCGGTCCGCTGGCGGCATTGCAGACGGCTAACGGCTTGTATGCGGTCGTATTCGTGATGTGCTTTATTCTTGGGTTCGTCACGCGTCATCGCCAGCATAACGCACCCGCAACGCATTAATCTGAGTGCCGGATGGCGATGCTAACGCATCTTATCCGGCCTACAAGACAAGCTGTTCGTAGGCCGGATAAGGCGCAGACGCCCTCCGGCCTATTCCCGCGCCCTCTTCTTTCTCTGGTGCTGTAGGCCAATTCTTACAAAAACCCCTTAATTTGTACGCTATTTATACAAACACGAAAAGCCTGTTAATTCCGTAACTTATAAAAATGCAGTTAAATCAGCCATATACCTCTTAAGGAGTATATAAAGGCGAATTTGATTTGCATCAATAAGCGGGGTTGCTGAATCGTTAAGGTAGGCAGTAATAGAAAAGAAATCGAGGCAAAAATGAGCAAAGTCAGACTCGCTATTATCGGTAATGGTATGGTCGGCCATCGCTTTATTGAGGATCTTCTTGATAAATCCGACGCTGCCAATTTTGATATTACCGTCTTCTGTGAAGAACCCCGCAAAGCGTACGACCGTGTCCACCTGTCGTCCTACTTCTCCCACCACACCGCCGAAGAACTTTCTCTGGTGCGTGAAGGATTCTACGAGAAGCATGGCGTTAAGGTGTTAGTGGGCGAGCGCGCAATCACCATCAACCGCCAGGAGAAGGTGATCCACTCCAGCGCGGGTCGTACGGTCTATTACGATAAGCTGATCATGGCGACAGGCTCTTATCCGTGGATCCCACCGATTAAAGGTTCGGAAACCCAAGACTGCTTCGTTTACCGCACCATCGAAGACCTCAACGCCATTGAGTCTTGCGCGCGCCGTAGCAAACGTGGTGCCGTCGTCGGCGGTGGCCTGCTGGGTCTGGAAGCCGCCGGTGCGCTGAAAAGCCTCGGCGTTGAAACCCACGTGATTGAATTTGCCCCGATGCTGATGGCCGAACAGCTGGATCACATGGGTGGCGAGCAGTTACGTCGCAAAATTGAAAGCATGGGCGTGCGTGTCCACACCAGCAAAAACACTAAAGAGATCGTCCAGGAAGGCACCGAAGCGCGCAAAACCATGCGTTTTGCCGACGGTAGCGAACTGGAAGTCGATTTCATCGTCTTTTCTACCGGTATTCGCCCACGCGACAAACTGGCCACCCAATGCGGCCTCGACGTTGCGCCGCGCGGTGGTATTGTGATTAACGATACTTGCCAGACTTCTGATCCGGACATCTATGCCATCGGCGAATGCGCCAGTTGGAACAACCGCGTGTATGGCCTGGTCGCTCCAGGCTACAAAATGGCGCAGGTTGCCGTTGACCATATTCTCGAAACCGAAAACGCCTTTGAAGGCGCGGATCTGAGCGCCAAGCTGAAGCTGCTTGGTGTTGACGTCGGCGGGATTGGCGACGCGCATGCGCGCACGCCGGGCGCCCGTAGCTACGTCTATCTCGACGAAAGCAAAGAAGTCTACAAACGCCTCATCGTTAGCGAAGATAACAAAACCCTGCTCGGGGCAGTTTTAGTCGGTGACACCAGCGATTACGGCAACCTGCTGCAGCTGGTGCTGAACGCCATCGAACTGCCGGAAAACCCAGACTCACTGATTCTGCCAGCTCACGCGGGCAGCGGTAAGCCGTCTATCGGTGTCGATAAACTGCCGGACAGCGCGCAGATTTGCTCCTGCTTCGACGTCACCAAAGGCATGCTGATCGCCGCTATTAACAAAGGCTGCCACACCGTTGCGGCGCTGAAAGCTGAAACCAAAGCTGGTACCGGCTGCGGCGGGTGTATCCCGTTGGTAACGCAGGTCCTGAACGCTGAACTGGCGAAACAGGGGATCGAAGTCAACAACAACCTGTGTGAACACTTCCCGTACTCGCGTCAGGAATTGTTCCATCTGATCCGTGTAGAAGGAATTAAAACCTTCGAAGAGCTGCTGGCAAAACACGGGAAAGGCTACGGCTGTGAAGTGTGTAAACCAACCGTAGGTTCCCTGTTGGCCTCCTGCTGGAATGAGTACATCCTCAAACCACAGCACACGCCGCTGCAGGACACTAACGACAACTTCCTGGCGAACATCCAGAAAGACGGTACCTACTCCGTGATCCCGCGCTCCGCGGGCGGAGAAATAACTCCTGAAGGCCTGGTGGCCGTGGGCCGTATCGCGCGTGAATTTAACCTGTATACCAAAATCACCGGTTCTCAGCGTATCGGCCTGTTCGGCGCGCAAAAAGATGACCTGCCGGAAATCTGGCGTCAGCTGATTGAAGCGGGCTTTGAAACCGGTCACGCATACGCCAAAGCCCTGCGTATGGCGAAAACCTGCGTAGGCAGTACCTGGTGCCGTTATGGCGTCGGCGATAGCGTCGGATTCGGCGTGGAGCTGGAAAACCGCTACAAGGGCATTCGTACCCCGCACAAAATGAAATTCGGCGTCTCCGGCTGTACCCGTGAATGTGCGGAAGCTCAGGGCAAAGACGTGGGTATCATCGCCACTGAGAAAGGCTGGAACTTGTACGTTTGCGGTAACGGCGGGATGAAACCTCGTCATGCAGACCTGCTGGCAGCGGATATCGACCGCGAAACGCTGCTCAAATACCTTGATCGTTTCATGATGTTCTACATCCGTACCGCCGACAAACTGACCCGAACCGCACCATGGTTAGACAATCTGGAAGGCGGTATCGAATATCTGAAATCGGTCATCATCGACGACAAACTGGGGCTGAACCAGCACCTGGAAGAAGAGATGGCCCGTCTGCGTGAAGCGGTGGTCTGCGAGTGGACAGAGACAGTTAACACCCCATCCGCACAGGTTCGCTTCAAACACTTTATCAACAGCGATCAACGCGATCCGAATGTCCAGGTTGTGCCTGAACGTGAACAACATCGTCCGGCCACGCCCTATGAGCGTATCCCGGTGACTCTGGTGGAGGAAAACGCATGAGCCAGTGGAAAAACATCTGCAAAATCGATGACATTCTGCCTGCAACAGGCGTCTGCGCCCTGTTAGGTAGCGAGCAAGTTGCGATTTTCCGCCCGTATCACAGCGACCAGGTGTTTGCGATCAGCAACATCGACCCATTCTTTGAATCCAGCGTGCTTTCTCGTGGGCTGATTGCTGAACATCAGGGCGAATTGTGGGTCGCCAGCCCGCTGAAAAAACAGCGCTTTCGCTTAAGCGACGGTCTGTGCATGGAAGACGAACAGTTCTCCGTGAAACATTACGAAGCCCGAGTGAAAGACGGCATGGTGCAACTGCGCGGTTAATAACTTTTTGGGAGGCGCAACGCCTCCCCTTTTTTGACGTATTTGTAGGTCTTTTATTTGTAGACCTGATAAGCGTAGCGCTATCAGGCCTACGGTTACGATTTCTTTTTATTGTTTGTACTTCAAGGATAATCAACACATGTTCACAGACACTATCAATAAGTGTGCGGCTAACGCTGCGCGCATCGCACGCCTGTCGGCTAATAACCCGCTCGGATTCTGGGTCAGTTCGGCAATGGCGGGGGCCTACGTCGGTCTCGGCATCATTCTTATTTTCACCCTCGGTAATCTGCTCGACCCGTCCGTTCGTCCTCTGGTAATGGGTGCAACCTTTGGTATCGCTTTAACGCTGGTCATTATTGCCGGTTCGGAACTGTTTACCGGTCACACCATGTTCCTGACGCTCGGCGTCAAAGCGGGCACCATCAGTCACGGTCAGATGTGGGCTATTCTGCCGCAAACCTGGCTGGGTAATCTGGTCGGATCCGTGTTTGTCGCTCTGCTTTATAGTTGGGGCGGCGGTAGCCTGCTGCCGGTCGATACCAGCATCGTCCATTCGGTGGCGTTGGCGAAAACTACCGCGCCAGCAACGGTGCTGTTCTTTAAAGGCGCACTGTGTAACTGGTTGGTTTGTCTGGCTATCTGGATGGCAATTCGTACCGAGGGCGCAGCAAAATTCCTCGCTATCTGGTGGTGTCTGCTGGCGTTTATCGCTTCCGGTTACGAGCACTCGGTTGCCAACATGACGCTGTTTGCCCTCTCCTGGTTCGGCCACCACAGCGAAGCTTATACCCTGTCAGGAATTGGTCATAACCTGTTGTGGGTGACACTCGGTAATACTTTGTCCGGTGTCGTATTCATGGGATTGGGTTATTGGTATGCTACGCCAAAATCGGAGCGTCCTGCTCCGGCAAAAATCAACCAGCCAGAGGCTACTGCCAATAATTAAGGGGTAATGTCGTGGATCATTTGCCTATATTTTGTCAACTACGTGACCGCGACTGCTTGATCGTCGGCGGTGGTGATGTCGCAGAACGCAAAGCGCGGTTACTGCTGGAAGCGGGCGCCCGTATAACGGTTAATGCGCTGGCGTTTATTCCGCAGTTCACCGTATGGGCAGATGAAGGCATGCTGACGCTGGTTGAGGGACCGTTCGACGAGTCCCTGCTCGACACCTGCTGGCTGGCTATTGCCGCCACCGATGACGATGCCGTCAACCAAAGCGTCAGCACCGCCGCAGAATCACGTCGTATTTTCTGCAACGTGGTCGATGCGCCAAAAGCAGCCAGTTTTATCATGCCCTCCATTATCGACCGCTCGCCGCTGATGGTGGCGGTCTCCTCCGGCGGTACATCGCCAGTGCTTGCCCGTCTGCTACGTGAAAGACTTGAATCTGTGCTGCCTCAGCATCTGGGCCAGGTCGCGCAATATGCAGGCAAGTTACGCGCCCGAGTGAAAGAACAGTTTGCCAGCATGGGTGAACGTCGCCGCTTCTGGGAAAAATTGTTCGTGAATGACCGCCTGGCGCAATCGCTGGCGAACAGTGACCAGAAAGCAGTCGAGGAAACCACCGAGCAGTTGCTCAGCGAACCGTTGGACCATCGAGGCGAAGTAGTGCTGGTTGGCGCCGGTCCTGGCGATGCCGGGCTGCTGACGCTGAAAGGTCTACAGCAGATCCAGCAAGCGGATGTCGTGGTTTATGACCGTCTGGTATCCGACGACATCATGAACCTTGTACGCCGCGATGCCGACCGGGTGTTCGTCGGTAAACGCGCGGGCTACCACTGTGTACCGCAGGAAGAAATTAACCAGATCCTGCTGCGTGAAGCGCAACAGGGCAAACGCGTCGTGCGCCTGAAAGGTGGCGACCCGTTCATCTTTGGCCGTGGTGGCGAAGAGCTGGAAACCCTGTGCCATGCCGGTATTCCATTCTCCGTTGTGCCAGGTATTACCGCAGCATCCGGTTGTTCCGCCTATTCCGGCATTCCACTGACCCATCGAGATTACGCCCAGAGTGTACGTCTGGTCACCGGGCACCTGAAAACCGGCGGCGAGCTGGACTGGGAAAACCTGGCGGCAGAGAAACAGACGCTGGTGTTCTACATGGGCCTCAATCAGGCGGCGACTATCCAGGAAAAACTGATCGAATTCGGCATGCAACCCGATATGTCTGTCGCGCTGGTAGAAAACGGTACCTCCGTGAAGCAACGCGTTGTTAACGGGGTGCTTTCGCAACTCGGCGAACTGGCGCAGCAGGTTGAAAGCCCAGCGCTGATTATCGTCGGCCGCGTGGTTGGACTACGCGATAAGCTGAACTGGTTCTCGAACCATTAATTGAACGCTGAAAAATGCCCTGATATTGGACTGCCCCCATAAAGTCGGACAGTTCGTATTCAGGGCATTTATTTATCTTCCTATAGAAATAAATAACCGATATACGCTATATACTCGCCTCAGTAGCCCAACCGTTAATCATTAATTAAATGTATTTTTAAAACATTTAAATTCATTGAAAGCATATTTTATATAAAACTTGTTATGTCCTAATCCGGACTACTTTAAGTTTATTTTAGTTGATATCTTAACCGCCGAGAAATGGATTTCATCCATTTAAAAATAGATATCTTACAAGGATTTTAACATGCTGAAATTTGCAAAAATCACTATCGTTGCTGGTGTTCTGGCTACGCTGACCGCGTGTACTGGTCATGTTGATAACAAAAAAGATAACTGCACCTACGATTACTTCCTGCATCCGGCAATTTCTATTTCTAAAATTATTGGTGGCTGTGGCCCGGCTGCAGATCTGTAACAGAAGCGATTGCGCAGATACAAAAAAACCGGGAAACCCCCGGTTTTTATATTTATAGGTTAGATACTCATTCACACGCTACCGCACTTCTCGCCGAGCAGGTAGCGGGCCAGGGTTGTCCGTCCCTCCTCTCTCTTGATAAATATCCGACGCATTTTATATTCTCAGTAAATTGAATATTTATATCTTCATTAAATTGATTGATATAAGGAAATATGCAAACGGCGAGGCGCTTCATATTTTTTTGAGATTCGCCAGCGAACAGGCGAAAAAAAACCGGGTAGAACCCGGTTTCTTCAGCAACGCAGAGCGCATTACGGCTTGGCGACAAAACCAATCGCTTCGTAAACCGCTTTCAGCGTAACAGACGCGCGTGCGCTGGCTTTTTCAGCGCCATCTTTCATCACCTGCTGCAGGAAAGCTTCATCGTTACGGAAACGGTGATAACGCTCCTGAAGCTCGGTCAGCATGCCGGAAACGGCCTCTGCGACTTCACCTTTCAGATGACCATACATCTTGCCTTCAAAGTGTTGTTCCAGCTCCGGAATGCTCTGGCCGGTAACGGCAGAGAGGATATCCAGCAGGTTGGAAACACCCGCTTTATTCTGCACGTCGTAGCGTACAACAGGCGGCTCTTCGGAGTCGGTCATCGCACGTTTGATTTTCTTAACCACGGATTTCGGATCTTCCAGCAGGCCGATCACGTTGTTGCGGTTGTCATCCGACTTGGACATTTTCTTCGTCGGCTCCAGTAGCGACATCACGCGCGCACCGGATTTAGGAATGAACGGCTCAGGCACTTTGAAGATGTCGCCATACAGGGCGTTGAAGCGCTGGGCGATATCGCGGCTTAGTTCCAGATGCTGTTTCTGATCTTCGCCAACCGGTACCTGGTTGGTCTGATACAGCAGGATGTCTGCCGCCATCAGCACCGGATAATCAAACAGACCGGCGTTGATGTTCTCCGCATAGCGTGCGGATTTGTCTTTGAACTGGGTCATACGGCTCAGCTCGCCGAAATAGGTGTAGCAGTTCAGCGCCCAACCTAACTGTGCGTGTTCCGGTACATGAGACTGGACGAAAATGGTGCTTTTTTCAGGATCGATACCGCATGCCAGATACAGCGCCAGCGTATCGAGCGTTGCTTTACGCAGTTGCTGAGCATCCTGACGAACGGTGATGGCATGTTGGTCAACGATGCAGTAGATGCAATGGTAGTCATCCTGCATGCTCACCCACTGACGCAGCGCACCCATATAGTTGCCAATGGTCAATTCACCTGAGGGCTGTGCGCCACTAAAAACGATGGGCTTAGTCATTTTTTGATTCCTGATTTTCGCTATGCGGAAGCCCGAGAACGGGCAGTAGTTCATTAATACGGTCGTAAATAACGTCGGGTTGGCTCAGCGCGATCGACTCGCCGTAGTTGTAGCCATAAGTCAGACCAACGGACGGACAGCCAGCAGCTTTTGCCGCCTGAATATCATTACGTGAATCCCCTACGAAGAGCAATTGCTCAGGCTTGATGCCAAGCTTGCTTGCTACCAGCAGTAGCGGATCCGGATGCGGTTTTTTATTCTGCACGTCGTCACCACCGATGACCACGCTAAAGTATTTGGCGATATCTAACGCCTCAAGCAATGGCGCGACAAACGGGGTCGGTTTGTTGGTCACCAGACCCAGCGGCAATCCTTTCGCATGCATCGCGCCCAGCGTGTCGGCAACATCAGGGAACAGGAATGTCCCCTCTTCTGCGACATCGCCGTAGTATCTGTCGAACAGCTTACGCAAAATACGCACCTGTTCTTCGGCAGGGATATCATCATCAACGGGCGGTTTACCCATTGTCTTACGTAGTGTGGCGCGCTCCTGACGCGACCACGCCAGCGCGCGCTCCATCAGTACATCTGCACCGTTGCCAATCCAGGTGATAACGCGTTCTTCACCGGCAATCGGCAGTTCCAGCGCATACAGCGCCATATCCACCGCTGCGGTTAATCCCGGCGCGCTGTCGACCAGCGTACCGTCGAGGTCAAAGGCAACGCCCCGAATATCCTGAAACTTATCCATGACTTACCTTCGCCAGTTCATTGCGCATTTCATCAATGACTTTTTTGTAGTCTGGTTGGTCGAAAATAGCAGAGCCTGCGACAAACATATCTGCACCCGCCGCCGCGATTTCACCAATGTTGTTCACCTTGACGCCGCCGTCCACTTCGAGGCGGATATCGTAGCCAGATTCATCAATACGACGACGCACTTCGCGCAGCTTATCCAGCGTTTGTGGGATAAAGGACTGCCCGCCAAAGCCTGGGTTTACGGACATCAGCAGGATCACATCGAGCTTATCCATGACGTAGTCCAGATAGCTCAGCGGTGTTGCCGGGTTAAACACCAGGCCCGCTTTACAGCCATGCTCTTTGATCAGCTGTAAAGTGCGATCGACATGCTCGGAGGCTTCCGGGTGAAAAGTAATGATGCTCGCGCCGGCGGCGGCGAAGTCCGGGACAATACGATCGACCGGTTTCACCATCAGATGAACGTCAATCGGAGCGGTAATTCCATATTTACGCAGCGATTTCAGTACCATCGGGCCGATGGTCAGATTCGGTACGTAGTGATTGTCCATGACATCGAAGTGTACGACATCGGCACCGGCAGTCAGCGCTCTCGCGGTGTCCTCACCCAGGCGGGCAAAATCAGCCGACAGAATTGAGGGGGCGATCAAATACTGTTTCATCCGCTTCTCCTTGAGAATTATTTCTTCGCAGGCGTTACAACTCCTGGTTTATACAGTGCCAGCAGTTCGTTCACCTTTTTACGCGTGCCGCCATTGCTGCTAATGCTGCGCCGCACTTTGACCTGAAAATGTTTCGCCGATCGGTACCATTCGCGGGTATCGGGCGTGTCATGGTTCGAAATTAACACCGGGATCTGCTTACTGACCAGCTTTTCTGCCATCTCGGCCAGATGCGCCTGCTCTTTTGGGCTAAAGCTGTTGGTATGATACGCGGTGAAATTTGCCGTCGCCGAAAGCGGTGCATAAGGCGGGTCACAATAGACCACAGAGTTGCTATCCGCACGGTCCATGCACTCTTCATAGGAGAGACAATGGAACTCCGCATTCTGCGCTTTTTCAGCAAAATGGTACAACTCGGCTTCCGGGAAGTAAGGTTTTTTATAACGACCAAACGGTACATTAAACTCGCCGCGCAGGTTATAACGGCACAATCCGTTGTAACCAAAGCGGTTCAGATACAAGAACAGCACTGCACGGCGGAACGGATCCTGACTGGCATTAAATTCTTCTCTGAACCGATAGTACACCTCAGCCTGATTAGTTTCAGGCATAAACAGCTCACGTGAAGCCTGCACATACTCATCGGTACGTGTCTTCACGATGTTATAGAGACTGATGAGGTCGCTGTTGATATCGGCAAGAATATAACGAGAAAAGTCGGTGTTGAGAAACACCGACCCGGCACCCACGAAAGGTTCAATCAGGCATTCACCCTGAGGTAAATGCCGTTTGATATCATCAAGCAGGGGGTATTTTCCCCCTGCCCATTTCAAAAAAGCGCGATTTTTTTTCATGCTGACTAACTAATTACACCTTCTCCGGCTGTGGAGAAAGCTCCGACAGCATCCTGCGCTTTAGTCTTTGTCCCGCAATTGGGCGAAACAGCAAACCATTGCAGAACATATCCTATCTTACTTCAAATCGGCCTGAACCTGGTGCAGCGGTTTTGCCCACGGATTTTTCGCCTGAATATCGGCGGGGAGCGTAGACACTGCACGTTTCGCATCTTCTTTAGACGCATACACGCCTGTTACCAGAACATACCACGGTTGACCGTTACGCGTCGTCTGATACACCACGTAGTTCTTCAGGTTTTCTTTCTTCGCCCAACCGTTAAGGTTGTCGTAGTTAGAAGAACTGCTGAGCTGCAGCGTGTAATGGCTGGACGGCGCAGATTTTAACGCTCCGACATTTCCTGCACTTTTCGCTCCACCAGCAACAGGCGTTGACGTTGTTGCCGTCGCAGTTGGCGCAGGCGTTGTAGTCGCGGTTGCTTTCGGCTCAACGGTCGCCTTCGGTGTAGCGGTAACCACAGGTGCTTTGGTTGTGGTCGTCGGCGCAGTTGCAGTTGGTTTTGCCTGAGCAACAGGTTTCGGCTCTGTCTGCGTCGCTTTCACCGTAGTTTGCGGTTTGCTCTTCGGCTCAATAACAGCCTGTTTACGTTCCTGGTGTGTCGCAGCAGGGCGTTCAGCCGTTTCCGTTTTCGCAGTCTGGCGCACAGCATTACCATTACGAACTGGCGCAACGGTCGCAGGTTCGGTCGGCAGCGTAGAGTTAACCACTACATTGTTAACCTGCTCCTGGCCTTGCGGTTGCGTCAGAGCGTTGTTCAGATCGCCCTGCACTTCAACACGCTGCTGGCCTTCAGTTGCCGCAGGTGTCTGACCTTGAGTTGGGGTAGAGGAAATCTGCGGTAGGGAAACATCCTGCTGGGTATTGCCAGCGGTCTGCTCAGCGCCTGCTGCAGGCGTAGTCGTGCTCGCCTGATCCGTCGCGTTGTTGCCAGAAAGATCAATGCTCTTCTCGCCAGATCCAGCCTGCTCACTGGGAGATGATGAGGGGGCTTTCAGCGCAGAACCGATACCGATGATCAGCAGCAACAACACCAAAACACCGACACCCATCATCATATACTGACGAGAGGCAGGCTTGCTGGCGGGTTTCTTACGCTTGCGCGGACGGCGTTCTACACGCTCTTCATCCACGTCATCGTCCTCAGATTCATACTCTTCTTCAATGTCCCGTTCTTCTTCACGCTCTTTACGTGCGCGCGCAGGACGGCGATCGTCAGCATCCAGATCAACATCATCAAAATTGATTTGCGGCTCATTATCGCGTTCAGACGATTGACGAGAACGACCAGTACGACGATCGCTGGGATCGGGTTTCAGCTCGTCTTCTGGTTTGAATTCATCCATTTAACACCCCACTCAAAGGTTAATGCTTACGACTTTGCACATAACCTGAAGCTAAAAGACCTACGTTTCGCAACGCAAGCCAGACCTTTCTTGTTGTTACGCCGGCTGGCAATCAGCAATAGCGTTAAGAACCACCTCGTGCGACACTCCGCCGCGCACTTCACTCTTCCCTATAGCCCGCGGAAGCACTAAACGAATCTCTCCCGCTAACACTTTTTTATCTCGCAGCATGTGCGGCAGATAAGCCTCGCTGGACATTTCACGCGGTCCATTGACCGGCAAGCCCGCTCGCTGCAGCAGCGTAATGATGCGCTGCGTATCAGCGGAGGTAAACTGTCCAAGACGTTCTGACGTACGAGCAGCCATTACCATACCTGCTGCAACGGCTTCACCATGTAACCAATTGCCATAACCCATTTCAGCTTCGATCGCATGGCCAAACGTGTGTCCCAGATTCAGTAAAGCACGTAAGCCCATTTCACGCTCGTCCGCTGCGACAACTTCTGCTTTCAGCTCACAACAACGACGAATACAGTACGCCATCGCCGGACCATCCAGACGCAATAACGCATCCAGATTTTCTTCCAGCCAACTGAAAAATTCACCGTCAAGGATGATGCCGTATTTGATCACTTCCGCCAGCCCCGATGCCAGCTCACGCGCAGGAAGCGTTTTCAGACAATCGAGATCCACCACCACGGACGCCGGTTGGTAAAACGCGCCAATCATGTTTTTACCGAGGGGATGGTTTACGGCGGTTTTGCCGCCAACGGAGGAGTCGACCTGCGACAACAGGGTTGTCGGGACTTGAATAAAACGAACACCACGCTGATAGCTGGCTGCCGCAAAACCGGTCAGATCGCCTATCACACCGCCGCCAAGTGCGACTAACGTGGTATCACGACCGTGCGGTTTTTGCAGTAACGCAGTGAAAACCGTATCCAGAACCGTCAGGCTTTTATACTGCTCGCCATCGGGAAGGATAACGCTATCAACGTTAACACCCGCCTGTTCAAGTACGCCGCGAACCTTATCGAGATAAAGGGGAGCCAGGGTTTCGTTGGTCACCAACATAACCTGATCGCCCGATTTCAGCGGTAAGAATGAAGCTGGCTCATTAAACAAACCAGCCGCGATGGTGATAGGGTAACTACGTTCCCCGAGAGTGACTGTGATCCTCTCCATTACGCGACATCCACCTTAGTTACTTGTACCCGCAGACGAGTGTGTATTCAGCCAGAATTAGTTGCTTTCCAACATATGAATAATCTGGTTTGCTACGACTTTTGCGCTCTGATCGTCGGTGCGAATGGTCACGTCAGCAATCTCTTCGTACAGAGGATTGCGTTCGTCAGCCAACGCTTCCAGAACTTCACGAGGCGGCGATTCTACCTGCAGCAGCGGGCGTTTCTTGTCACGTTGAGTTCGCGCAAGTTGTTTTTCAATTGTCGTTTCAAGATAGACCACGACGCCACGCGCGGAAAGACGGTTACGTGTTTCACGTGATTTAACAGAGCCACCGCCAGTTGCCAGCACAATACCCTGTTTTTCCGTCAACTCGTTGATGACTTTTTCTTCGCGATCACGGAAGCCGTCTTCACCTTCTACATCGAAGACCCAGCCCACATCAGCTCCGGTTCGTTTCTCAATCTCTTGATCAGAATCGTAAAATTCCATATTGAGTTGTTGAGCTAACTGGCGCCCAATAGTGCTTTTTCCGGCACCCATAGGCCCAACCAGAAAGATATTGCGTTTCTCTGCCATTTTTTCGGTACTACTAAGACTATTCGTTAATGGTAAACCCGCTTCGCAGACACTCAGCGCAGCAGGACATGAACTGAAACCTCATAAGATATTGCGAGAGTCAGACTGAAAATTATCTCAATACTCAAGCGGGTTTGGCAACTGAATAAATCACCAAACCTTACGCATTTCTGGTCGTGGCAGGCATGCTACCCTGCAAACATCAGACCTGGCGACGTATTGCGCAGCCAAATGACACCAAATAAGCCTATGACACACCACCAGAAAGGCAAAGCGTATTTACTGCCGCATAAGTAAAGAAAAGTACCGACACTCAAATCGGTACTCCTTGTATGCTAAATACACCCGCACGTCAAATCTCTGAAACGTGTTCAGTGCAAAAACAACGGCTTTTCATGCATAAGTTATTGCGTTGAAACCAGTCTGGGCGTAATAAAAACCACTAATTCACGCCGTTCGTCTTCTTTACCATCATGACGAAAGAGAGAGCCAAGCCAGGGGATGTCGCCTAACAGCGGCACGCTGTCGGCTGCGGATTTATTCTTATGTGAAAAAATCCCGCCCAGCGCAATCGTCTCGCCGCTTTTTACCTCGACCTGAGTTTCAATCTCCTGCTTATCAATAGCCAGAACTTCGCCATCCGCCTGCTGTAGCACCTGCCCGGGAACATTCTGGCTGATATGCAGTTTTAGTCTGATTCGTCCTTTCTGCAATACGGTGGGCGTGACTTCCATCCCTAATACAGCTTCCTTGAACTCGACGGATGTCGCGCCGCTTTCACCGCTGGAGACCTGATAAGGGATCTCACTACCCTGCTTAATACTGGCAGGTTGCAGGTGAGAAGCCAGTAAGCGTGGACTGGCGATGATGTCCAACTGCTGTTTTTGCTCCAGCGCAGACAGCTCCAGCTCGAGTAAACGACCGTTAATACGGCCAATGTTAAATCCCACACGGGATGTGGCTGTGGATACAGAAAGATCGCTGGCAAGCGTTGTGACGTTCCCCACCGCCCCCGATTGCTGTGCGTCAGCCAGCGACCACTTCACCCCCAGCTCACGCAAGCTTTTTTCATTAATCGTCACGATATGCGCCGCCAGTTCGACTTGTGCAACCGGCAGATCCATTTGCGCCACCCACGTTTCCAGTGCGTTAAGCGCAACGCTATTATCACGCAGCAGTAAGCGGTTGGTGCGTTTATCCACCGTCATGCTTCCTTTAGCGCTGAGCAGCTTTTCTCCGGCTTTTGCCAGCTCGGAGGCATCAGCATATTGCAAAATGATACTGCGATGTTCCAACGGCATGCTGGCCTGAAGCCGTGCCTGCTCATTGTCCTGACGAGCCGCATTTTCACTCTGCCATTGAACAGAATGCACATGCAGAATGTTGCCTTCCTGGCGTAATACCAGCCCGGCGCTTTTCACCACCGTTTGCAATGCCTGCTTCCAGGACACATCCGTCAAATGCAGTGACAGCACACCGCTGACATCCGGTGAAACTACCAGGTTTTTCTTTTCCTGTTCGGCCAGCGCCTGCAATACCTGCACAACCGGCACATCATCGACCACCAGCGTCACGTTTTGTGATTTCGCCGCCAGTACGCTCTGAATCCCGACCACCAGTACGAGTACTATCCATGCCATCCATCGCTTCATTTATCGCTCCTTGTCGTTGCCACTGCCACTGCGACGGCTCGCAGTTTTTCCCTGTGTCGAGGGTTACGCTCTGGGCCGTTATCTGCGTAACCGTCCAACCGTTTTTCAGGACATCATTTCGCTCAACCCGCTGCCATTTTTTCTGGCTATCCTGAACAATGCCAATGGGTCGCGCGCCCTGGCTCAATATTCCCTGATAGCGCCATGCCGACAGCTCAGCAATTTGGCAACGGTCCTCCGGCGGCAGGAAGGGATTACGCATACCGGTGAGTATCAGTACGCTTACGCACGCCAACAGCCAGCGTTCAACCATCATTCAGGCGCTCCAGTTGTAGTGTTAACAGCAGCTCCGCACCTTCTGCGTAAAGAGAAAACCGGCTGACGTTCATCCCTTGCTCCGCTAATTGGTCAAACATCGGCGGGATGACATCCCAGCCTGGCTTCAGCGTCATTTCTCCGCCCTGTGCGGAGGGTTGCCAGTGGATAAGATGTGCAAGAGGAGTCTGAAACAGCAGTGGGGAGAACGGAATCAGCGTCTCTTCAAGCTCTTCTGGCGATGCCGCCAGCAGATATAAATTTCGCCATTGTGCCTGAGTGGCCGCTCGTTGCTGGTTTAGCGCCTCTTGTTGCATAACCCGTTTCTGCGCGGTGGAGCTGAGGTATAACATGACGACGATGAGCAGTCCCAGCATCCAGCCGCAGTAGCAGATGAGCCGAAAGCGCGGCGACTGCGCTAACCAGCTATCACAAAGCGTTTTCATGCGCACCACTCCGCATCAGTCGATAGTGGAATTGCCAGCGTCCCTGCGCATCCTGCTGCGTTTCGCCAGGGCTACCCAATTTAAATAGCGGCAGTTGGCGTAATTGCGCTTCCAGTACCTTCAGCGCGGCAAAGCTCAGCGTGTTTCCCGTCAGTTCCAGCGTATCCTGCTGCCAGGTTATTTTTGTTAACCACGCCTGCTCTGGCAGTAATTCCGCCAGCCCTTGCAAAACCCGCTGCCAGCTTCGGGTCTGCTCACGCTGTTTGTTCCGCGCTTGAACCTGTTGCCATCGTTGCTGGCGCTGCTGCACACGCGGCTTTAGCGCCATTAAAGCCTCGGCCCGCGTCTTTTCGGCATCCGCTAACAACAATTCGACCTGATTTTCTACGCTCAAAACGCTGTAATAGCGCAACAACACGCCGCTACTAAGCAGTAGCGAAGCGCCAAATAAAACACTCCAGAAGCGTAGGCAGGCGCGACGTCGCGTCTGGCGCCAGGGCAGAAGATTGATGGTCGCTATCATCAACATGTGCCTCCCATAGCGAGTCCCAGTGCAATGGTGAAGCGATGGCTTTGCGTTGGAATTGGCGGCTGGCGTACAGACACCACGCTTAAAGGATCGAAGCCGCTGGGATCGCATAGCGCAATGGCTGTCGTGGAAAGCGATAATGTCGCGGCAAGCTCGTCGATACAGCCAATATCGCCCGTTGATTTACGCCCCCATGCCGAACGGGTCGCCCATAGCCACTGGGTGTCATCACGCCATACCAGACACTGATGATGTTCTGGCAGGTAAGGTATAAATCGCTGTAACGCGCTGGCATCCGGCGTAATCGCCGTAACCTGAACCTTCAACGTTTGGATAAGCGTCAGAAGCGCTGAAACCTCTTTGCTTTGCGCGGCAGTGACGTTAAACGCCGGGCTTAACGTGTCTTCGCTATAATCAAAATGCAGCGCATCCGGCGCCATATCCAGCTCACGCGCCATCGAACCGGATAACCATGCGGCTTGCTCCGGCTCGCGCAGCATCATTTCCGGACGAGGATACTTTTTTTGTAACGTCCTGTTGGCAGGAAAAGAGAGATGAATATGGTGTCGGCGAGGAAGCTCCCGGCTCCACGGCAGTAGCGCTGCGACAAGCTGTTCAGGCTCGCGAATGTGGCCATCGACGATAACCTGAGGCGTCAGCGGTATACGCCACCAGCGCTGGAGAAACCAACCGGATGCGTCGTGAACTACGGCGACAGCCAGCGCTTCATGTTGCTGAATATGCAGACCAATTTTCCAGATATTGAAAGCCATTGCTGATGATCTCCTTATCACCCGTTGCTTTAACGGGTATATCAATGCGTCTGGCTTGCCTTTATACTACCGCGCGTTTGTTTATAAACTGCCCAAATGCCACTAAATGGGAAATCTCCAGTGAAGTTCGTAAAGTATTTATTAATCCTTGCAGTATGTTGCATCCTGCTGGGAGCAGGCTCGATTTATGGCCTCTATCGCTATATTGAGCCGCAATTACCTGACGTCGCGACGCTCAAAGATGTGCGTTTACAGATCCCGATGCAGGTTTACAGCGCTGATGGCGAGCTGATCGCACAATATGGCGAGAAACGTCGAATCCCGGTTACCCTGGATCAGATGCCGCCGGTAATGGTTAAAGCCTTTATCGCTACCGAAGACAGTCGTTTTTATGAGCACCACGGGGTAGACCCGGTGGGGATCTTCCGTGCTGCCAGCGTCGCGCTGTTCTCCGGCCATGCATCGCAAGGGGCCAGCACCATCACCCAACAGTTGGCGAGAAACTTCTTCCTGAGCCCGGAACGTACGCTGATGCGTAAGATCAAAGAAGTGTTCCTGGCAATCCGCATTGAACAACTGCTGAGTAAAGATGAGATCCTCGAACTGTATCTGAACAAGATTTACCTGGGGTATCGCGCTTATGGCGTTGGTGCTGCCGCGCAGGTCTATTTCGGTAAGACGGTTGATCAGCTCAGCTTAAGTGAAATTGCGGTGATTGCCGGTCTGCCAAAAGCGCCGTCAACCTTCAACCCCCTCTATTCGATGGAAAGGGCAACCGCGCGACGTAACGTCGTACTGTCGCGTATGTTGAGCGAAAACTACATCACGCAGGCCCAGTACGATCAGGCGCGCGGCGAAGCCATTGACGCCAACTACCACGCGCCGGAAATCGCCTTCTCCGCGCCGTATCTCTCTGAGATGGTGCGCCAGGAGATGTATAACCGTTATGGCGAGAAAGCCTATGAGGACGGGTATCGCATCACCACCACCATTACGCGCAAAGTACAGCAGGCTGCTCAGCAGGCAGTACGTAACAACGTAATGGATTACGACATGCGCCACGGTTACCGCGGCCCGTCGAACGTGCTATGGAAAGTAGGCGAAAGCAGTTGGGACAGCAAGAAAATCACCGATACGCTGAAAGCGCTACCGACTTATGGCCCCCTGCTACCGGCGGTTGTTACCAGCGCCAATCCGCAGGAAGCCATTGCCGCGCTGGCGGATGGTACGTCAGTGTCATTACGGATGGATGGCATGCGCTGGGCGCGTCCTTACCGCTCGGATACCCAGCAAGGCCCGACGCCGCGCAAAGTGACTGATGTGGTGCAAACCGGGCAGCAAATCTGGGTACGCCAGGTTGGCGATTCCTGGTGGCTGGCGCAAGTACCGGACGTCAACTCCGCACTGGTCTCCATCAATCCGCAAAACGGCGCGGTGCTGGCGCTGGTCGGTGGTTTTGACTTCAACCAGAGCAAGTTTAACCGTGCAACCCAGGCGTTACGCCAGGTGGGTTCCAACATCAAACCATTCCTGTATACCGCCGCGATGGATAAAGGTCTGACGCTGGCGAGCATGCTCAACGACGTGCCAATCTCCCGTTGGGATGCCGGCGCGGGTTCCGACTGGCAGCCGAAGAACTCACCACCGCAATACGCCGGTCCTATCCGCTTACGTCAGGGGCTGGGTCAGTCGAAAAACGTGGTGATGGTACGCGCCATGCGCGCGATGGGCGTGGATTACGCGGCAGAGTATCTGCAACGTTTCGGCTTCCCGGCACAGAACATTGTGCACACCGAGTCGCTGGCACTGGGTTCTGCCTCGTTCACGCCGTTGCAGGTGGCGCGCGGTTATGCAGTGATGTCTAACGGCGGCTTCCTGGTCGATCCGTATTTCATCAGTAAAATCGAAAGCGATATGGGCGGCGTTATCTTCGAGGCGAAGCCGAAAATTGCCTGTCCGGAATGCGATATTCCGGTGATTTATGGTGATACCCAGAAATCTAACGTGCTGGAAAACAGTAACGTCGAAGATGTCGCCGTCTCGCAGGAACAGCAGAATGCCTCCGTGCCTATGCCTCAGCTTGAGCAGGCAAACCAGGCGCTGGTCGCGCAAAGCGGAACGCAGGAGTACGCTCCACACGTGATCAACACGCCGCTGGCCTTCCTGATTAAAAGCGCCCTGAATACCAATATCTTTGGTGAGCCGGGCTGGATGGGAACCGGTTGGCGTGCAGGTCGCGATTTACAGCGCCATGATATCGGCGGGAAAACCGGGACCACCAACAGCTCTAAAGATGCATGGTTCTCCGGCTACGGGCCAGGCGTGGTGACGTCGGTATGGATCGGGTTTGATGACCATCGCCGCAATCTCGGACACACGACGGCTTCTGGGGCGATCAAAGACCAGATCTCCGGCTACGAAGGCGGCGCAAAGAGCGCACAGCCTGCCTGGGATGCCTATATGAAGTCCGTGCTGGAAGGCGTGCCTGAGCAGCCGCTGACGCCGCCGCCGGGTATCGTGACGGTCAATATCGATCGCAGCACCGGTCAACTGGCAAGCGGTGGCAACAGCCGCGCAGAATACTTCATTGAAGGCACTCAGCCGACGCAACAGGCGGTGCATGAGGTGGGGACGACCATTATCGATAATGGTGAGACACACGAACTGTTCTGATCCCTGACCGTTCAAAAAAAGGCGCTTCGGCGCCTTTTTTATTATTCGTGAAGAGAAATTAAAGCCGCCCTTGTCCTTTCAGCCATTCGCGCACGAGGAACAGCGCACTCACATTACGCGCTTCGTGAAAATCAGGATCTTCCAGCAGGTCCATCATATGCGCCAGCGGCCAGCGCACCTGCGGTAATGGTTCAGGCTCATCACCTTCCAGCGATTCAGGATATAAGTCCTCCGCCACCACGATGTTCATTTTGCTGGAGAAATAGGACGGCGCCATGCTGAGTTTCTTTAAAAACGTCAGATCTTTTGCGCCAAACCCCACCTCTTCTTTCAGCTCCCGATTCGCCGCTTCATACACGCTTTCGCCAGGATCGATTAACCCCTTGGAAAAACCCAGTTCGTAAGATTCGGTCCCGACGGCGTATTCGCGGATGAGGATCAGGTGGTCGTCCACAATCGGCACAATCATTACCGCTTCACGCGTGGACGGGCGCATACGTTCATAAACGCGGCGTACGCCATTGCTGAACTCAAGGTCCACGCTTTCGACTTTAAACAGCCGGGATTGGGCGACGGTTTCCACTTTCAAAATCGTGGGTTTCTGTAATGATTTGCTCATTGTGAGGATCTTTGCTGTGAAATCTGGGGTTATTGTGCGATATACCGCACGGTTTCGGCAATGTGAATTGCCGTTTATTTACATTTATGTAACGTACTAAAAGTTAATCCCTATTTCAAATTAAAAGTCAATAGGTTGAAATAACTCCAGGAATTTGCTGATATTCCATTTTTAGTGATTTTGCTATGATTCGCATTTACTGGGCTGTACTTAAAGATGCTCAAGTTCGACTCCACACTTGCCGATAGCCAACCACAGAATCACGAATATTGAACAGGGTGCGACTGACCACGCCTGACAGACTAAGTAAGATGGGGAAAGCATGAGCACCATTCTGATTTTTTTAGCTGCTTTGCTGGCCTGCTCATTGCTTGCAGGATGGCTACTCAGAACGAAATCCAGACGGAAAAATTTACCCTTGAGCAACGTCTTCTCAGACGCCTCGAAGCGTAAACTCACGCCTGAAGAGCGCAGTGCAGTCGAAAACTATCTCGAAAGCCTTAGTCAAATTCAGCAGGTACCTGGTCCAACGGGCGCCAGCTCCGCGCCGGTGTCATTAACGCTGAATGCCCAAAGTAATAGCGTCATCGTACTTACGCACGCGATTACACGTTACGGCATTACTACCGACGATCCTAACAAATGGCGTTACTATCTTGATTCCGTTGAGGTACATCTTCCCCCTTTCTGGGAACAATACATCAATGACGAAAACAGCGTTGAGCTAATCCACACCAATACGATACCGCTAGTTATCTCCCTGAACGGCCATACGCTGCAGGAATATATGCAGGAAGCGCGTGGCTATGCGTTACAGCACACCGCCTCTACCCAGGCGTCCATTCGCGGTGAAGAAAGCGAGCAGATTGAACTGCTGAATATTCGCCAGGAAACCCATGAAGAATATGCGCTCAGCCGCCCATCGGGATTGCGCGAGGCGTTACTGATTGCTGCATCGTTCCTGCTGTTCTTTTTCTGTTTGATAATCCCGGATACGTTTGTTCCGTGGACAGTTGGTGGCGCGGTGCTGCTACTGGCTGCAGGTCTGTGGGGGCTGTTTGCCCCACCGTCTAAAACCGCCCTGCGGGAAATTCATTGTCTGCGCGGTACGCCGCGTCGCTGGGGGCTGTTTGGCGAAAACGACCAGGAGCAAATTAATAATATCTCGCTAGGTATTATTGATCTGATTTATCCACCGCACTGGCAGCCTTACATCGCACAAGATCTTGGCCAGCAAACGGATATCGATATTTATCTCGATCGCCACGTTGTTCGCCAGGGACGTTTTTTATCGCTGCATGACGAAGTCAAAAACTTCCCGTTACAGCACTGGCTGCGCAACGCCGTCATCGCGGGCGGCTCGTTGCTGGTGCTGCTGATGCTGCTGTTTTGGATCCCGCTGGATATGCCGATAAAGCTTACGCTTTCCTGGATGAAGGGCGCACAAACTATCGAAGCCACCAGCGTTAAACAGCTTGAAAACGCGGGCGTTCGCGTGGGTGACACGCTGCATCTGAGCGGTACGGGTATGTGTAACATTCATACCCAGGGGAGCTGGAATGCGCAGCCTTCCGCGCCGTTTATGCCTTTCGATTGCACGCAAATTATCTGGAATGACGCGCGCGCATTACCGCTGCCTGAGTCCGACCTGGTGAATAAAGCCACCGCGCTCACGCAGGCGGTGAACCGCCAACTGCACCCCAAAGCGGATGATGACTCTCGCGTCAGCGCGTCGTTACGCTCGGCAATTCAAAAGTCCGGAATGGTGTTACTGGACGATTTTGGCGAGATCGTCCTGAAAACGGCCGATCTGTGCGCGGCCAAAGATGAATGTGTACGTTTAAAAAATGCACTGGTTAACCTTGGTAACAGTAAAGACTGGACGGCGCTGGTGAAACGGGCGAACGCAGGCAAACTGGATGGCGTGAACGTGCTGCTGCGTCCGGTAAGCGCGGAGTCGTTGGATAATCTGGTGAATACCTCTACGGCGCCGTTTATTTCACGCGAGACTGCGCGAGCGGCCCAGACGCTGAATAGCCCAGCCCCTGGCGGTTTCCTGATTATCAGCGACGAAGGCAGCGATCTGGTCGATCAGCCGTGGCCGACAACCTCGCTATATGACTATCCCCCACAGGAACAGTGGATCGCCTTCCAGCGTCTGGCGCAGATGCTGATGCAGACGCCGTTTCGCGCGGAGGGGATCGTCACCAATATTTCGACCGACGCCAATGGCACCCAGCACATTGGCCTGCACCGTATCCCGGATCGTTCAGGATTATGGCGTTACCTTGGCACAACGCTGCTGATGTTCTCCATGCTCGGGTGCGCTGTCTACAACAGCATACAGGCTTTCAGACGCTACCAGCGTCACCGCTCCCGCATCACGGAAATTCAGAGCTACTACGAAAGTTGCCTGAATCCAACGCTGATTGACAACCCGGAAAGCCTGATTCGATAACACGCTCGCGCGACAGGATATGCTACCCTGTCGCGCATCATGTTTTCTTCTGGGGAGTTTCCATGCAGATCAATATTGCCTGGCAGGATGTCGATACCGTGTTGTTAGATATGGACGGCACGCTGCTCGACCTGGCATTCGATAACTATTTCTGGCAAAAACTGGTGCCGGAAACCTATGGCGCGAAACAGGGTATCTCTCCCCAGGAAGCCCAGGACTATATTCGTCAGCAGTATCATGCCGTGCAGCATACGCTAAACTGGTACTGCCTGGATTACTGGAGCGAATGCCTGGATCTTGATATTTGCGCCATGACAACGGAACAGGGACCGCGCGCCGTTTTGCGTGAAGATACTGTACCGTTTCTTGATGCCTTAAAAGCCAGCGGCAAGCGCCGTATTTTGCTCACCAACGCGCATCCCCATAACCTGGCGGTGAAGCTGGAGCATACCGGTCTGGCCTCACACCTTGATTTATTACTTTCCACCCACACATTTGGTTATCCCAAAGAGGATCAGCGGTTATGGCACGCTGTGGCTGAAGAAACGGGAATGAGTGCAGAGAAGACGCTGTTTATTGATGACAGCGAACCCATTCTCGACGCCGCTGCTCTGTACGGTATTCGTTACTGCCTCGGCGTGACCAATCCCGACTCAGGCATCGCGGAAAAACAGTACGCACGCCATCCGTCACTGAATGACTACCGCCGACTGATCCCCTCACTGATGTGAAGGAGACGCCATGAAAGAAAAGCCCTCTGCTGAAGTCAGGCTGGATAAATGGCTGTGGGCTGCACGCTTTTACAAAACGCGTGCGCTAGCCCGCGAAATGGTTGAAGGCGGTAAGGTGCATTACAACAGCCAGCGCAGCAAACCGAGCAAGATTGTCGAGCTGAACGCCACCCTCACCCTGCGCCAGGGAAATGACGAGCGAACGGTCATTATCAAGGCTATTACCGAACAGCGTCGCCCGGCCACGGAAGCCGTTACGCTGTATGAAGAAACCGCGGAAAGCGTAGAAAAACGCGAAAAAGTGGCGCTGGCGCGTAAACTTAACGCGTTAACCATGCCGCACCCGGACAGGCGACCGGACAAGAAAGAGCGCCGCGACCTGTTACGATTTAAACATGGCGACAGCGAGTGACTGTCACCTGCAAGAGAGATGATTATGCCGCAACATGACCAATTACATCGTTATCTGTTTGAAAACTTTGCCGTGCGCGGCGAGCTGGTGACCGTTTCGGAAACCCTGCAACAGATCCTCGAAAATCATACTTACCCGCAGCCGGTCAAGAACGTACTGGCTGAACTGCTGGTCGCCACCAGCCTGCTCACCGCCACGCTGAAGTTTGCCGGTGATATCACCGTACAGCTGCAGGGCGATGGTCCGCTGAGCCTGGCCGTCATTAACGGCAACAACAATCAGCAGATGCGCGGCGTGGCCCGTATGCAGGGCGATATCCCTGAAGGCGCTGATCTCAAAACGCTGGTAGGCAACGGCTACCTGGTGATCACCATTACCCCAGAAGAAGGCGAGCGCTATCAGGGCGTGGTTGGTCTGGAAGGCGACACGCTGGCCGCCTGTCTGGAAGATTACTTCATGCGTTCTGAACAGTTGCCGACACGTCTGTTTATCCGTACTGGCGACGTCGATGGCAAACCCGCTGCTGGCGGGATGCTTCTGCAGGTAATGCCGGCGCAAAACGCGCAGGCAGATGATTTCGATCACCTGACAGCCCTGACCGAAACCATCAAAACTGAAGAGCTGTTAACGCTCCCGGCCAACGAAGTGCTGTGGCGCTTGTACCACGAAGAAGAGGTTACTCTCTACGATCCGCAGGACGTTGAGTTCAAATGCACCTGTTCACGCGAACGCTGCGCTGGCGCACTGAAAACGCTGCCGGACGAAGAAGTGGACAGCATTCTGGCGGAAGAAGGCGAGATCGATATGCACTGCGATTACTGCGGGAGCCACTATCTGTTTAATGCCATGGACATTGCTGAGATCCGCAGCAACGCTTCACCGGCGGACCCGCAGGTACATTAATCACCACTGCCTATCCGGCCCACTATCATCGACCGGATAGGCGTTCGCACCGCCATCCATCAAAACGCTATCCGCAACACGCTCACTCGTTGTAATAATTCATCGGCAATCGGGTGCCATCAATAGTGATATCACGCCAAACTCTGGGGGCTGAATCCAGTTGATGATTCGCCACCGCCTGCAGCAGTTTATCCTTATTGAATCCTGCAGGTAGCTGACCTGATGCGATGAGTTCCCATTTATCCTCTTTCCTGGCAAAGACCAGACTCTCACCATCGCCAAAAGCATACAGCACCTGCTCAGGCTTACCATCAGCATTGAGGTCCTGATCGACCAGGACGCATGCATCCTGCTCAACGCAGGATGTAATGCGGTAGCTCTGCCCTTTGACAAACGCCCAGAAGGCCTCATCGGGTTGCCTGCTACCTGGAGCTATCATCACTTTCGGCGCTAGTTGAGTGGCAGTCAGGTTCTGAATGGGATCGCGACGTCCTTGCAGCAGAGAATTTAAGTCGCGCCGGCGCTTACTGTCTTGGTTAAACGCCGCATCTTTTTGTAATGCCTCCAACGCCGCACGTCCCGGTTTTCCGCTATTACCCAACATATACAGACTGACCTGATCCGTCTTAATTTTGCCGCTGTGATACAGCCCCATATGGCTGTTGACGCTGATGCGCCAGGCATCAATAACCGGCGACGACAGCAAAATCAACAGCCCCAACGCCAGCAACGAAACGCTAAGAATCACCTTCCCCTGAAGCTCAAGCGGATTGCGCCCACGGCGTAAAATACTCGCCAGATAGCCAAACGACCAGAGCAGCAGCACGCAGACCACCAGCACGCCATATAAACGCTCTGGCGTCCAACCGTACTGTTGAATTCGCACCCACAGTGACCAACCGGCAATCAGCATATAGATGGGCGCGACAACCAGGGCGCATTTGATCAGGTAGCGTAACGCGGCTGGATAGGGAAGCGCCTCTTTCTGCGGCTCGCGAACGATAGCCATCAACAGCAGCAGGAGCAGCGCCAGCGTTGACATCAACCCGGCCGCAGACACCCGCTGCGAGATAGCCTCCAGGCCGGTGAAGGGCAAGGTCAGCACAAACATCAGCGCCAGCAGCGCGACCAGGGGTAACAGACCGGTGGCGATCAAAGTCAGTAACTTTTGGACCGCCGCAACCAGACGCGACTGCGTGCGGGTCAGTACCACCGCCAGTGCGGTAACCAGGCCAAAGGCCACGTAGCCAAACCAGTCGGTATCAAAGAAAAGCGTGTCGAAGAAGGTAATACCAACGAGCTTAAACATCTCGCTCCATAGCAGGAGCACCATCCAGAACAGACCGTTGGCGACAAAGACAATCAGTAACGTCAGCGCATTAAGCCACAAACTCGTATAAAACTGCGCATAACGGGCCTGCTGGCGGGATGCGTGGAGCGAGTACTGAATCCATGGCAATGCCAGCATCGCCATCAGCAGTAAGCGCCAGCCGTACAACATAAAAATATCATTTTGCCGCCACTTATCGCTGCCCTCGACTTGCCACTTTAGCCAGACGCTCATCGCCAGCACGACAACAAAGATCAGCGCCATCCAGTACCACACCGCACGTTGTTTGAAAGAGACAACAGTGAGTAAAAGCGCCGAGGAGAGAGCAATTGTCGCGGGCATGCCATAGAACAGCCAGCCGTCATTATGCGGCACCAGATATGTCATCAGCAGGTAGCACAATATCCCCTGTAACAGGCCGATAGATATCATGCCCCAGCGAGTAGTACGTGAAAGCTCAACACTATCCATGTCGTCACCCAGAATGAAGAGAAAAGGTAATTATCGCATCAACTTCACAATTTTGAGCATTGATAGGCCGATCCCGGACCACTGCGGCGGGAAGTGAATCGATATTGTTTATGTATGAGTTACGTTATTTTCTTACGTGAATGCGATTACACTCACAAGTTTCCCGCCAAAAACACTCTCTATTAACGTTTTAAGAACATTTTCCACAACAAAAAAGGGTTTCCTGCCATAATATCCGCCTCTTTGTGACAGGAGTCGCAGCGCATTCGGTTATCCGTGATTTTCCCGGATGCGTAAATCTATGAGCCTTGTCGCGGTTAGCAATCCCTAAAAAACCTTACTATTCCAGGTAATACATATTGGCTAAGGAGCAGTGAAATGCGTGTGAACAACAGTTTAACCCCGCAAGATCTCAAGGCTTATGGTATCAATGACGTTCAGGATATCGTTTACAATCCAGACTACGACACGCTTTTCCAGGAGGAACTTGATCCAAACCTGGAAGGTTATGAGCGTGGCGTGTTAACAAACCTGGGTGCCGTTGCCGTTGATACCGGTATCTTTACCGGACGTTCGCCAAAGGATAAGTATATTGTCCGTGACGACACCACGCGCGACACGCTCTGGTGGTCCGACAAAGGTAAAGGTAAGAACGACAACAAACCGCTCTCCCCGGAAACCTGGCAGCATCTGAAAGGATTAGTCACCCAGCAGCTTTCCGGTAAGCGTCTGTTTATCATTGATGCATTCTGCGGCGCTAACGCCGATACCCGCCTTTCCGTACGCTTCATTACCGAAGTAGCCTGGCAGGCGCATTTTGTTAAAAACATGTTCATCCGCCCAAGCGACGAAGAGCTGGTTGATTTCAAACCTGATTTCATCGTGATGAACGGCGCTAAATGCACTAACCCGCAGTGGAAAGAGCAGGGTCTGAACTCCGAAAACTTCGTGGCTTTCAACCTGACTGAGCGTATCCAGTTGATTGGTGGCACCTGGTACGGCGGCGAAATGAAGAAAGGTATGTTCTCCGTAATGAACTACCTGCTGCCGCTGAAAGGCATTGCCTCCATGCACTGCTCGGCAAACGTCGGGGAAAAAGGTGATGTGGCAGTCTTCTTTGGCCTGTCCGGTACGGGTAAAACAACGCTGTCCACCGATCCGAAACGCCGCCTGATTGGCGATGACGAACACGGCTGGGATGACGACGGCGTGTTTAACTTTGAAGGCGGTTGCTACGCGAAGACCATCAAACTGTCTAAAGATGCCGAGCCGGAAATCTACAACGCAATCCGTCGTGACGCGCTGCTGGAAAACGTCACCGTGCGCGCAGATGGTTCCATCGACTTCGACGACGGTTCCAAAACCGAAAACACCCGCGTGTCCTACCCGATTTATCACATCGATAACATCGTTAAGCCGGTGTCAAAAGCGGGTCACGCCACCAAAGTGATCTTCCTGACCGCCGATGCGTTTGGCGTGCTGCCGCCGGTCTCTCGTCTTACGGCAGACCAAACCCAGTACCACTTCCTGTCTGGCTTCACCGCCAAACTGGCCGGTACCGAACGTGGCGTCACCGAACCGACCCCAACCTTCTCAGCCTGCTTTGGCGCAGCATTCCTGTCACTGCACCCAACGCAGTACGCAGAAGTACTGGTGAAACGTATGCAGGCGGCAGGTGCGCAGGCATATCTGGTTAACACCGGCTGGAACGGTACCGGCAAGCGTATCTCTATCAAAGATACTCGCGCGATTATCGACGCTATCCTGAACGGTTCGCTGGATGACGCAGAAACGTTCCGTCTGCCGATGTTTGACCTGGCTATCCCAACCGAGCTGCCGGGCGTAGATACTCGCATTCTCGATCCGCGTAATACCTATGCTTCTCCGGAGCAGTGGCAGGAAAAAGCCAACGCACTGGCGAAACTGTTTATCGAGAACTTCGAGAAATACACCGATACCCCTGCGGGTGAAGCGCTGGTTAGCGCCGGACCGAAGCTGTAACGAAGAGTGCCGGATGGCGGTTTCGCCTTATCCGGCCTACAGCAACAAAAAGGGAGGCATTTCGCCTCCCTTTCTTATGCGTCTTTCGTGGTGCCCTGCGCGCGAGTGAAGGGAACCGGAAGCCAGGCGCGGATCGACAACCCTCCTCGTTCACTGGTGCCAATTTCCAGCATACCGTTATGGTTATCGATAATACGCTGCACAATCGCCAGACCCAGGCCCGTGCCGCTGGTACTACGCGCGCTGTCGCCGCGGACAAACGGCTGGAACAGGTGTTTACGCTGCTCCGGCTTGATGCCCGGACCATCATCTTCTACCTGGAACCAGGCGCGATGCGTCTCCGTACCGCTGCTGACCTTAATCCAGCCGTTGCCGTAACGGGCGGCGTTAACCACCATATTGGCAACCGCACGCTTGATCGACAGCGGGTGCATTTTCACCTGAATGCTGCCCGGCAGCAGCGCAGTTTCGATTTCACGTTCATAGCCGCTTTCCGCTGCGACCACTTCGCCTAATACCGAGTTCAGATCCGCCATCTCCATCGGCATCTCCTGACCGGTACGCAGATAATCGATGAACTGCTCGATAATGGCATTACACTCTTCGATGTCCTTATTGATGGACTCCGCGAGATAACCATCCTCTTCGCCCATCATTTCGGTCGCCAGACGAATACGCGTCAGCGGAGTACGTAAATCGTGGCTCACGCCCGCCATTAACAGCGTACGGTCATCGGCCAGTTGCTTCACACCCGCGGCCATATGGTTAAAGGCTCGGGTAACGGAACGCACCTCTGAAGCGCCATACTCACGCAGCGGCGGCGGAATGATACCTTTCCCCACCTGCAGCGCCGCATGTTCAAGATCCACCAGCGGTCGGTTCTGGATACGGATAAACAGCCACGCACCACCGATAGCCAACAGCATAATCGCCAGCGTATAGCGGAACAGCGGTGAGAAATCGCCCTGATGGATCTCCGTCAGCGGCACGCGTACCCAGATATTGGGCGACAGCCAGGTTTTCAGCCATACGACCGGCGAGCTTTTGTTCACCTCAACGCGGACTTCCGTCGGACCGCCCAGCTGCTGCGCCATCTGATGGCTTAAGAATTCATAGTGTTGCGCCCAACGCAGTCCAGCTTCTTCAGCGGCCTCGTTGGAATAGAGGGAAATACCCAGCTCACGATAAATTTCCCGGCGGAATGCGGGCGGCACCACCAGTTGCGTACCGTCCTCCAGCTGCAGTTTATCGGTCATCAGCATACGAACTTCGTAGGCCAGGACCTTATTAAACTGCTGGAGGCTCGGCAGTATCGCGAAGTTCAGCACTACCAGGTAAGTTGTCACCAGGCTGGCAAACAGCAAGGTGACGATGAGCAATAACGTGCGGGCAAACGAACTTCGTGGCGAGAAGCGCATTCGCCTCATGCTTTAGAACCGTCCGGAACAAAGACGTAGCCGAGACCCCACACGGTCTGAATGTAACGCGGATGCGCCGGGTCCTCTTCCACCATACGGCGCAGACGAGAAATCTGGACATCGATAGAACGCTCCATCGCCGAATATTCACGACCACGGGCCAGGTTCATCAGCTTATCGCGGGACAGCGGCTCGCGCGGGTGGCTTACCAGCGCTTTCAGTACCGCAAATTCCCCACTGGTGAGCGGCATTGGCTCATCTTCACGGAACATTTCACGCGTACCGAGGTTCAGTTTAAACTTACCAAAAGCAATGACCGCTTCTTCCTGAGAAGGCGCGCCCGGCAGTTCGTTCGCCTGACGACGGAGTACAGCGCGAATACGGGCCAGCAGTTCTCGCGGGTTAAACGGTTTCGGAATGTAATCGTCAGCGCCGATTTCCAGCCCAACGATACGATCGACTTCTTCACCCTTCGCCGTGACCATAATGATCGGCATCGGGTTGCTTTGACTGCGCAGGCGACGGCAAATAGACAGGCCATCTTCTCCCGGCAGCATTAAATCCAGCACCATCAGGTGAAAGGACTCACGGGTCAGCAGACGATCCATCTGCTCAGCGTTAGCGACGCTTCGAACCTGGAAGCCCTGCTCGGTCAGATAACGCTCCAGAAGCGCACGCAAGCGCATGTCGTCATCGACCACCAGAATCTTATAGTTCTCTTGCATTGTTATTACTCCCAAAGGTTCGCAACAATTAAGTGTATATTCTTAAGAAAGCTAACGTGAGTCACCAGCGAATTCTGGTATGAATTCCAGGCTAAATTGTTACAAAGCATATTAAACAGCAGCTTAAGTATACAATGTTTCTCGCAATACATTATTTATTCTGTTGATATGCTCGCGTAATACTAATTGTGCGCATCATCACAGAGTCGAAGGTAAAACAATAAGATGAAAACGCCCCTGATAACCCGCGAAGGGTATGAAAAACTCAAACAAGAGCTGAATTACCTCTGGCGTGAAGAGCGCCCGGAAGTCACCAAAAAGGTTACCTGGGCCGCAAGTCTGGGTGACCGCAGCGAAAATGCCGACTACCAGTATAATAAAAAGCGTCTGCGTGAGATCGACCGCCGTGTCCGTTATTTGACCAAGTGCATGGAGAATTTGAAAATCGTCGATTACTCCCCGCAGCAAGAGGGCAAAGTCTTCTTTGGCGCGTGGGTCGAGGTTGAAAATGACGATGGCGACATCCGTAAATTCCGTATTGTCGGCTACGATGAGATCTTCGGTCGTAAAGATTACATTTCTATCGACTCACCGATGGCGCGGGCGCTGCTGAAAAAAGAGGTCGGCGATCTCGCGATAGTCAACACCCCTGGTGGTGAAGCCAGCTGGTACGTGAACGAAATTGAATACGTTAAGTGAGACCGGAACAATCCGAAGCCCCGGTAGATGACTGGCATTTTTGCCAGTCAATCCGTATAACTATCCCCTGATTTTTTATCCTATAGACGAAGCTATCCATGATGAATGATTCTTTCTGCCGCATTATCGCAGGTGAAATTCAGGCTCGTGCTGAACAGGTAGAAGCTGCCGTTCGCCTGCTTGACGAAGGGAACACCGTGCCGTTTATCGCACGTTATCGTAAGGAAATCACCGGCGGTCTGGACGATACGCAACTGCGTAATCTGGAGACCCGTCTGGGATATCTGCGTGAACTGGAAGACCGCCGTCAGGCAATCCTGAAATCTATCGGCGAGCAAGGCAAACTGACCGACGATCTGGCGAACGCGATCAACGGCACGTTAAGTAAGACCGAACTCGAAGATCTCTATCTGCCGTACAAACCTAAGCGCCGCACCCGTGGGCAGATAGCCATTGAAGCCGGACTGGAGCCGCTGGCAGATCTGCTGTGGAACGAACCGTCCCATGACCCGGAAACCGAAGCCGCAAAATATCTCAACGCCGAAAACGGCGTAGCCGATACCAAAGCCGCCCTCGATGGCGCACGCTACATTCTGATGGAGCGCTTCGCCGAAGACGCTGCGCTGCTGGCAAAAGTGCGTGATTATTTGTGGAAAAACGCCCATCTGGTTGCCGCCGTGGTTAGTGGCAAAGAAGAGGAAGGCGCTAAGTTCCGAGACTACTTCGATCACCACGAACCTATTTCTACCGTTCCATCCCACCGTGCGCTGGCCATGTTCCGTGGTCGTAACGAAGGCGTGTTGCAGCTTTCACTAAATGCCGATCCGCAATTCGATGAGCCGCCAAAAGAGAGCCACGGCGAGCAGATTATCCAGGATCACCTGGGACTGCGCCTGAACAACGCCCCCGCTGACAGCTGGCGTAAAGGCGTTGTTAGCTGGACGTGGCGCATCAAAGTGCTGATGCACCTTGAAACTGAGCTGATGGGTACTGTGCGTGAACGTGCGGAAGATGAAGCGATCAACGTCTTTGCCCGTAACCTGCATGACCTGCTGATGGCCGCCCCGGCCGGGCTGCGCGCCACAATGGGTCTCGATCCGGGACTGCGTACCGGCGTAAAAGTGGCGGTGGTTGACGGTACCGGCAAGCTGGTCGCGACCGACACTATTTATCCGCATACCGGCCAGGCAGCCAAAGCCGCCGTTGCCGTGGCGGCGTTATGTGAAAAATACAACGTTGAGCTGGTCGCGATTGGTAACGGTACGGCGTCGCGCGAAACCGAGCGTTTCTTCCTCGACGTCCAGAAGCAGTTCCCGAAAGTGACCGCGCAGAAAGTGATTGTCAGCGAAGCCGGGGCATCGGTTTACTCTGCTTCCGAGCTGGCGGCGCTGGAGTTCCCGGATCTCGATGTTTCGCTGCGTGGCGCGGTGTCTATCGCCCGTCGTTTGCAGGATCCGTTGGCGGAGCTGGTGAAAATCGATCCGAAATCTATCGGCGTGGGCCAGTATCAGCACGATGTAAGCCAGACGCAGCTGGCGCGCAAGCTGGATGCGGTGGTGGAAGACTGCGTGAACGCCGTCGGTGTCGATCTGAATACCGCTTCCGTGCCGCTGCTGACCCGCGTTGCTGGCCTGACGCGCATGATGGCACAAAACATCGTCGCCTGGCGCGATGAGAACGGTCAGTTTCAGAACCGTCAGCAACTGCTAAAAGTTAGCCGCCTGGGGCCAAAAGCCTTTGAACAGTGCGCGGGCTTCCTGCGTATCAACCATGGCGATAACCCACTGGATGCATCTACCGTTCACCCGGAAGCTTATCCGATTGTGGAACGCATTCTGGCCGCAACCGAGCAATCGCTGCGTGACCTGATGGGCAACAGCAACGAACTGCGCAATCTGAAAGCAGCCGATTTTACCGACGAACGCTTCGGGGTGCCGACCGTCACCGATATAATCAAAGAGCTGGAAAAACCGGGCCGCGACCCGCGTCCTGAATTTAAAACCGCGCAGTTTGCTGATGGCGTAGAAACCATGAACGATCTGCTGCCGGGAATGATTCTGGAAGGGGCAGTCACTAACGTCACGAACTTCGGCGCGTTTGTTGATATTGGCGTTCATCAGGATGGTCTGGTACATATCTCTTCATTGTCGAATAAGTTCGTCGAAGATCCACACACCGTGGTGAAAGCGGGCGACATTGTGAAGGTGAAAGTGCTGGAAGTTGACCTGCAACGTAAGCGTATCGCACTGACCATGCGTCTGGACGAGCAGCCGGGTGAAACCAATGCGCGTCGCGGCGGCGGGAATAACGATCGCACTCAAAGCAATCGCCCGGCGCCAAAAGCCGCGAAACCTCGTGGTCGTGACGCACAGCCTGCGGGTAACAGCGCCATGATGGATGCGCTGGCGGCGGCAATAGGTAAAAAACGCTAGTATGGCTTTTGTGCCGGATGGGGGTGTAACCTCCTTATCCGGCTGACTTGTCGCAATTAATTTGTAAGCCGGATAACACGCGTGAGCGTCGCCATCCGGCATATTTAGTCTATTTCCCGCTTTCTACCGCCATATATTTATCACTTCATTAACAGATGAAACCTTAATTAAACATTAAGATCCTCACTAATTATTTCCGTGAATCATTCGTTCTCAACCAGAATAAATATTGAGGAATATCAAAATTGGCGCAAATTATTATCCAATTGTACATTCCGTCACATTTATTCTATTGATGATAGAAACCATTCTCATTATCATTGATCTGTTGATTATTTACTCTTTCCTTACGTTGGCTAATCATCTGGCCTCATGCCGCCTTGTCGCCCCATGAGGTAATCATCCAGTTAGCGAGATATAAGTAGGCCCCTATGCAATTCACTCCTGACAGTGCGTGGAAAATTACCGGTTTTGCCCGTGAAATCAGCCCGGCTTATCGTCAGAAACTGTTGTCACTTGGCATGCTACCCGGCTCCTCTTTCAACGTGGTACGCGTCGCCCCACTCGGCGATCCTATCCATATCGAAACGCGTCGCGTAAGTCTGGTATTGCGTAAGAAAGATCTGGCGTTATTAGAAGTGGAAGCGGTTTCCTGTTAATACAGTGAGTCTATAAAAATGAAAAAACTAACCATTGGTTTAATTGGCAATCCTAATTCCGGCAAGACAACTTTATTCAACCAGCTTACCGGCGCACGCCAGCGTGTAGGCAACTGGGCTGGCGTTACCGTTGAGCGTAAAGAAGGTCATTTCGCAACGACGGACCACCAGGTCACGCTGGTTGATTTACCCGGCACCTATTCTCTGACGACAATCTCATCCCAGACCTCTCTCGATGAGCAGATCGCCTGTCACTATATTTTAAGCGGCGACGCGGATCTCTTGATCAACGTGGTCGATGCTTCAAACCTTGAACGCAACCTCTACCTGACGTTGCAACTGCTTGAGCTGGGCATCCCCTGCATCGTCGCGTTGAATATGCTGGATATTGCCGAGAAGCAGCAAATCCGTATCGATATCGATGCCCTCTCCGCTCGCCTTGGCTGCCCGGTGGTTCCGCTGGTATCCACCCGCGCCCGCGGCATTGAAGCGCTGAAGCTGGCGATCGATCGCTACAAAGAAAACGACACCGTCGAGCTGGTTCATTATGCCCAGCCGCTGCTGCAGGAAGCGGATTCCCTCGCCGATGCGATGGCCAAAGATATGCCGTTAATACAGCGCCGCTGGCTGGGCCTGCAGATGCTGGAAGGCGATATCTACAGCCGGGCTTACGCGGGTGATGCCGCGCAAAACCTTGATGCCGCCATTGCACGTCTGAGCGAGACAATGGACGATCCGGCACTGCATATCGCCGATGCGCGCTATCAGTGCATTGCCGCTATCTGCGATACCGTCAGCAACACCCTGACGGCAGAGCCGAGCCGCTTCACCACCGCAGTAGATAAAATCGTCCTCAACCGCTTCCTCGGGCTGCCGATTTTCCTGTTCGTGATGTACCTGATGTTCCTGCTCGCCATCAACATTGGCGGCGCGCTGCAACCGTTGTTTGACGTCGGCTCCGTAGCGCTCTTTATCCATGGTATTCAGTGGATTGGCTACTCGCTGCACTTCCCGGACTGGCTCACGATCTTTTTGGCGCAAGGTCTTGGCGGCGGGATTAACACCGTGCTGCCACTGGTACCGCAAATCGGCATGATGTACCTGTTCCTCTCCTTCCTTGAAGACTCCGGTTACATGGCGCGCGCCGCGTTTGTAATGGACCGTCTGATGCAGGCGCTGGGACTGCCGGGCAAATCGTTTGTCCCGCTGATCGTCGGCTTTGGCTGTAACGTACCGTCAGTGATGGGCGCACGTACGCTGGACGCCCCGCGTGAACGTCTGATGACCATCATGATGGCGCCGTTTATGTCCTGTGGCGCTCGCCTGGCGATTTTCGCCGTCTTTGCCGCAGCGTTCTTTGGTCAGAACGGTGCGCTGGCGGTCTTCTCACTGTACGTACTGGGCATCGTTATGGCGGTATTGACTGGCCTGATGCTCAAACACACCATCATGCGTGGCGAAGCAACGCCGTTCGTGATGGAGCTGCCGGTGTACCACGTGCCGCACATTAAGAGTCTGATTATTCAGACCTGGCAACGCCTGAAAGGCTTCGTTCTGCGTGCGGGTAAAGTCATCATCATCGTCAGCATTTTCCTCAGCGCGTTTAACAGTTTCTCGCTGAGCGGAAAAATCGTCGACAACATCAACGACTCTGCTCTGGCCTCCGTCAGCCGCGTAATCACGCCGGTCTTCAAGCCGATTGGCGTTCACGAAGATAACTGGCAGGCAACCGTAGGTCTGTTCACCGGCGCGATGGCGAAAGAAGTGGTTGTCGGTACGCTGAACACGCTCTATACCGCAGAAAACATTCAGGAAGAAGAGTTCAACCCGGCAGATTTCCACCTCGGTGACGAGCTGCTCGGCGCGATAGATGAGACCTGGCAAAGCCTGAAAGACACCTTCAGCCTGAGCGTACTGGCTAACCCTATTGAAGCCAGCAAGGGCGACGGTGAAATGGCTACGGGTGCAATGGGCGTGATGGGCGAAAAATTTGGCAGCGCTGCCGCCGCTTACAGCTACCTGATTTTCGTGCTGCTGTATGTGCCGTGTATTTCGGTAATGGGCGCTATTGCACGTGAATCCAGCCGTGGCTGGATGAGCTTCTCGATTCTGTGGGGCCTGAACATCGCCTACTCTCTGTCGACGCTGTTTTATCAGGCGGTCAGCTACAAAGAGCACCCGACCTACAGCCTGGTGTGCATTTTAGCTGTCATCCTGTTTAACATTGTGTTGCTGGGCCTGCTGCGTCGAGCTCGCAGTCGCGTGGATCTCGCACTGCTGGCGACCAACAGGACGGCAAGCTCCTGCTGTTCCAGCACCACTGGCGACTGCCACTAAGGTTATCGACAATGGCATCGCTTATTCAGGTTCGTGATTTATTGGCTTTGCGGGGACGCATGGAGGCAACTCAAATTAGCCACACGCTGCACACCCCGCAGCCCATGATTGACGCCATGCTGAATCAGTTAGAAAAGATGGGCAAAGCGGTGCGGATTCAGGAAGATGCCGATGGGTGTCTTTCCGGAAGCTGCAAGAGTTGCCCGGAAGGTAAAGCCTGCCTGCGCGAGTGGTGGGCTTTGCGCTAGTTCGATGCCGGATGGCGCTACGCTTCCGGTCTAAAAATGACTGCAAACGTCCTGGCCGGATAAAGCGTTTATGCTGATATCCGGCTTTTTGCGTAATGGATTCCACAAAGATGTCTCTGTTTCAGCAAAGCTGATCTATCCTCCAGCCTGTCGCGCATCGTTATCAACTCGTGAATGATTACTGGCGACCAGGGAAGTAGAGTCTCGTCATCTTGTTTCCCAGGTGACGGATCGCCATGAATACTGACACGACTGCTACGCCGCATGACGCGATTTTTAAAACGTTCTTAAACCACCCTGCTACCGCACGCGACTTTCTTCGGCTCCATCTTCCAGCCTCTTTGCAAAAACTGTGCGATCTGAAAACGCTACAACTGGAATCGGGCAGCTTTATTGAGGACGATTTGCGCGCGTACTATTCCGATGTGCTGTGGTCATTAAAAACCAGCGAAGGCGATGGCTATATTTACACCATCATTGAGCATCAGAGCACCGCCGATGCCCATATGGCATTTCGGCTGATGCGTTATGCCATTGCGGTCATGCATCGTCATTTGGCTGCAGGTCACAAGAAACTCCCGCTGGTGATACCCATGCTTTTTTATCATGGCGCGGCAAGCCCATACCCCTACTCACTCTGCTGGCTGGACGAATTTGACGACCCAAAGGCCGCCAGACAACTTTATACCTCAGCGTTTCCACTGATCGATATCACCGTGGTTCCTGATGACGAGATCATGCAGCATCGCCGGATGGCGCTGTTGGAACTCATCCAAAAACATATTCGTAAACGCGATTTGATGGGGCTGGTAGAAAAACTGGCCATCCTGATTATTAAAGGACACGCTAATGACAGCCAGTTGAAAGCCTTGTTTAATTATCTAATGCAGGTCGGGGACACCGCACATTTTACCGAGTTTCTTCATGAGGTCGCCGAACGTTTACCCCAACATAAGGAAAAGTTGATGACTATCGCCGAAAGATTACGACAAGAAGGGCATCTTAATGGTCTTCAGGAAGGTCATATGAAAGGGTTACAAGAGGGATTACAAGAAGGGTTACAAACGGGCTTGCAACAAGGTAAACGAGAGGAAGCTTTACGTATTGCATCAACCCTGCAGGCTGATGGTATCGACCCGCTGACCATCTTCAGAATTACCGGCCTGACCGCTGAGGATCTGGCTACGCGCAGCCATTAATCTCAAGCCCGGTAAGCGTGGCTCTACCGGGCAACACAACAGATTTATAGGCGTTTTTTTAACGCCACCAGCGCTGCGCAGAACTCTGCAGGATGCGAGATAAACGGAGCATGCGCCGCTTTAGCAAATATCAACGACTCGCTATGCGGCCACAGGGCATCGAGCATTGGGACCACTTTGCGCGGAACCAGTCCATCGAGATAGCCGTACAACCGCAGAAAAGGCATGTCCACAGCACACAGAGGCTCACGCAGATCGACCGTTTTCAGGATCTCCAGTCCGCCATTGAGCACCTCGACCTTCGGCATGGGTAACGCCAGCACTGTTTTCTTCAGTGCCCGCGCATCCTGACGCGCGGTGTCCGTGCCCATCGTCTGCAACGCCAGAAAACGTTCCACCGTACGCTGGAAATCTTCGCTCAACTGCTGCTGGAAACCTGCCAGCACTTCTGGCTTGATACCCGGCCACTCGTCACGCGCGCTAAAGCAGGGGGAAGACGCCACGGTCACCAGCGCCTGAACACGTTCAGGATGGGTTAACGCCACCTGGCTTGCGACCAGCCCGCCCAGACTCCAGCCGAGCCAGATGGCTTTCTCCGGTGCCTGTTTTACTACCCGCTCAGCCATCTCTTCCAGCGACATTGCGCCGAACCCCTGGCTGCGACCAAATCCCGGTAAGTCGACAAGATGCAGCGTGAAATGCGAACTCAATTCCTCGCTTATGCAATGCCACACTTGCGCATTCAGTCCCCATCCGTGCAGCAGCACAAGATGGCAATTTCCCGAACCCTGGGTCTGCCACCAGATGTCATTCATCAGTTATTGTTCTCTTTTAGCCTGAAAGGATGTTTCTATGCTAACAGTACCGGGATTGTGCTGGCTATGCCGAATGCCCCTGACGTTAGGGCATTGGGGGATCTGTTCAGTCTGCACACGGGCAACGCATCAGCACGTCAGCCGGTGCCCTCAATGTGGACTCCCTGCCGCGCATACCGTCGTTCCCTGCGGGCGCTGTCTGCAAAAACCACCGCCGTGGCAGCGACTGGTTACCGTCAGCGACTATGCTCCGCCATTGAGCGGGCTTATCCACCAGTTCAAGTTTTCCCGACGTGGCGAAATGGCCCCCGCTCTTTCACGCTTGCTGTTGCTGGAGGTATTACAGGCCCGGCGCGTCAGCGGTCTTCCTCTGCCGGACAGGCTCGTCAGCGTCCCGCTCTGGCAACGTCGGCACTGGCGCAGAGGGTTTAATCAGAGCGACTTACTGTGTCGTCCCCTGGCACGCTGGCTAGACTGCGACTGGGACAGCCGGGCCATCACGCGGGTTCGGGCAACCGCCACACAGCACCATCTCAGCGCCCGATTACGTAAACGTAACCTGAAAAACGCCTTTCGCCTTGAATTGCCAGTGCAGGGACTCCATATGGTCATTGTGGATGATGTCGTCACTACCGGAAGTACCGTCGCGGAAATCGCGCAGCTGCTTTTACGCAACGGCGCGGCGACTGTCCAGGTATGGTGCCTGTGTCGAACCTTGTAGAGCCTCGATGATGGGCGTATTATAACCAAGTAAAATAGTCAACTATTAGGCCATTACTATGATCCATATTTCCGATGCTGCACAAGCGCACTTTGCCAAACTGCTGGCAAATCAGGAAGAAGGGACACAAATCCGCGTATTTGTGATTAATCCCGGCACGCCTAACGCTGAATGCGGCGTTTCTTATTGTCCGCCGGACGCCGTGGAAGCAACCGACACCGCCATTAAATTTGACCTGCTGACCGCATATGTTGATGAACTGAGCGCACCGTATCTGGAAGATGCAGAAATCGATTTCGTTACCGACCAGTTAGGCTCCCAGCTGACCCTGAAAGCACCAAACGCCAAAATGCGTAAAGTTGCCGATGATGCGCCGCTGATGGAACGCGTGGAGTACATGCTGCAATCGCAGATCAACCCACAGCTGGCAGGTCACGGTGGTCGCGTCTCTCTGATGGAAATCACCGATGAAGGCTACGCTATTCTGCAGTTTGGCGGCGGATGTAACGGCTGTTCAATGGTGGATGTAACGCTGAAAGAAGGTATCGAGAAGCAGCTGCTGGCTGAATTCCCTGAACTGAAAGGCGTTCGCGATTTAACCGAACACCAGCGCGGCGAGCACTCTTACTACTAACGCCTCAACCTGTAGAATTTCCGTAGGCCCGTTAAGACGCATCCGCGCCGCCATCGGGCATTGATGCCGGATGGCAGCGTAATCGCGTTATCCGGCCTACAACCTTGCATTTCTCCGCATATTTCCTGCAACAATCCCCCTCATAATTTGACCAGCCTCTCATAATTTAAATTTTGCCTGCCCAGGTGATTTTCAAGCGCCGTATGTTACCCGTATCATTCGCATCAGCACCTAACACACACATAACAGCCAGCTAAACTGATTAGTTTTGAAGGCAACCAGCATTGGTGCTGAGAATGCTCTGTTCCCGGTCGGGACAATCGGAATTTGTCATCTAAACACTGACGTTACCCATAACAAAGTAAAGGCCAGGTAAATCATGCCATTAGTCATCGTTGCTATCGGTGTAATCTTGTTACTCCTCCTGATGATCCGTTTCAAAATGAACGGTTTCATCGCTCTCGTCCTGGTGGCGCTTGCTGTCGGATTGATGCAAGGGATGCCACTGGATAAAGTCATCGGTTCGATTAAAGCCGGCGTCGGCGGAACCCTTGGCAGCCTCGCCCTGATTATGGGTTTTGGCGCCATGCTGGGCAAAATGCTGGCGGACTGCGGCGGCGCACAGCGCATCGCAACCACCCTGATTGCTAAATTCGGCAAAAAACATATTCAGTGGGCGGTGGTATTAACCGGCTTCACCGTCGGTTTTGCCCTGTTCTACGAAGTCGGCTTCGTGCTGATGCTGCCGCTGGTGTTCACCATCGCCGCTGCTGCCAACATCCCGCTGCTGTATGTTGGCGTGCCGATGGCTGCAGCGCTGTCCGTAACTCACGGCTTCCTGCCGCCGCACCCAGGTCCGACCGCTATTGCCACCATTTTCCACGCAGATATGGGTAAAACCCTGCTGTTTGGTACGATTCTGGCAATCCCGACCGTTATTCTCGCCGGTCCGGTGTACGCTCGCTTCCTGAAAGGCATCGATAAGCCAATCCCGGAAGGTCTGTACAGCGCGAAAACGTTTACTGAAGAAGAGATGCCTGGCTTTGGCGTCAGCGTCTGGACCTCCCTGGTACCGGTTATCCTGATGGCAATGCGCGCCGTGGCGGAGATGATTCTGCCAAAAGGCCACGCTTTCCTGACGGTGGCAGAATTCCTGGGTGACCCGGTTATGGCAACGCTTATCGCGGTGCTGATTGCGATGTTCACTTTTGGTCTGAACCGTGGACGTTCGATGGATCAGATCAACGACACGCTGGTGTCCTCCATCAAAATCATCGCGATGATGCTGTTGATCATCGGTGGTGGCGGTGCCTTCAAACAGGTCCTGGTGGATAGCGGCGTGGACAAGTACATCGCGTCAATGATGCACGGTTCAAACGTTTCTCCGCTGCTGATGGCATGGTCTATCGCTGCGGTACTGCGTATCGCACTGGGCTCCGCAACCGTTGCGGCGATCACCGCTGGTGGGATTGTGGCACCGCTGATTGCAACGACCGGCGTAAGCCCTGAGCTAATGGTTATTGCGGTTGGTTCCGGTTCCGTCATTTTCTCCCACGTGAACGATCCAGGCTTCTGGTTGTTCAAGGAGTACTTCAACTTGACCATCGGTGAAACCATTAAGTCATGGTCAATGCTGGAAACCATTATCTCCGTCTGCGGTCTGGTAGGGTGTCTGCTGCTGGGTATGGTGGTCTGATAAAACTGTGCCGGGTGGCGCTTCGCTTACCCGGCCTACCTGCTATCACCCTAAAAAAGCCGGGGAAATCCCCGGCTTTTTTACTTCTTCTTCGCGGCCGCTTTTCGGCGCTTATCCAAATCCTTAATCAGCTTGTTCACACCGTCATCGGCAAACATCTGCTCCAGCGTGGCGGTGAGCTTACGCCGCCAGTTTTTGTACTGATCGCTGGTCCCGGGAATATTGACCGGCTCAGCCATATCCAGCCAGTCTTCCGGTTGCAGGCCCAACAGCGCACTGTTGCTGTCAGCGATGTAGCGTTGCATGCCGCGATTAAGAATCGGCGTCATCGACATCAGCGACGCCTTGTGACCAGCACGTTTTGGCAGGCACCCGTATTTGTGCAGCGCGTCCAGCAGCCCCTGTTTCGCCAGTTCTCTGTCCTGATACAACCCACGCAGCACGACTTCATCCGGGTACAGCCCCAGCGCCTTACCCAGCGTCAGATCGCCGCTATCCCAATAACCTTTAAGCGTAGGAAGGTCATGCGTCGCCGCGACTGCCATTGATTGTTCCGGGTACGCTTTCGGCGCGCGGAAATTTTTCTCATGGTCATTCTCAAAATAAAGCACTTTGTAGGAGTACACGCCGCTGTCACGCAGCTTGCTGACGATCTCTACCGGCACAGTCCCCAGATCTTCACCAATTACCATGCAGTGATGACGTTTACTTTCCAGCGCCAGAATTGAAAGCAGATCGTCGACCGGATAATGCACGTAGGCGCCGTGATCGGCAGTTTCACCGTAAGGGATCCACCACAGACGCAGCATCGACATAACATGGTCGATACGCAACGCACCGCAGTTCTGCATATTGGCACGCAGCAGTTCGATAAACGGTTCGTAAGCGCGTGCCGTGATGATATGCGGATCCATCGGCGGCAATCCCCAGTTTTGCCCGAGCGGACCGAGAATATCCGGCGGTGCGCCAACCGAGGCTTTCAGGCAATACAACTCGCGGTCGCACCAGGTTTCCGCCCCGCCTTCGGCCACGCCGACAGCCAGATCGCGATATAATCCAATCGGCATCGCAAAGCCCTGGCTGGTTTTCCAGCAATCAGCAAACTGGGTATACGCCAGCCACTGCAACCACAGGTAGAAATCCACTTCATCACGATGCTCTTCGCAAAAGCGTTTTACCTCTGGCGAATCCACCGACTGGAAAGCTTGCGGCCACACCGGCCAGCCCCAGCGCAGTGCGTCCTCTTTCACCTGATGCGCATGCAGCGCGTCAAAGGCCGCCTGCCAGTACAGGCTATCCCCTTCCAGAGTCACAAACTGGCGAAATGCCGCCATCTGCTCATCGTCACGTGCAGAGAAGCTTTTCCACGCCATACGCAGCGCTGTCATCTTCAATGCGGTAACGGCAGAATAATCAACCCACTCGGCATCACGCGCGCGTTGCAGAGCTTGCTGAGTCGCGGGTTTCTGCCACCAGGCTTGCGCCTCTTTACTCAGGCGAAAATCGTCTACTGCGTTCACATCAATATAAATAACGTTCAACCAGCGGCGTGACGACGGGCTGTACGGACTGGCACTCTCCGGGTTCGCCGGATACAGCGCGTGAATCGGATTCAGGCCGATAAACGCGCCGCCGCGTTGCGCCACCTCCACCAGCATGGCACGGAGATCGCCAAAGTCGCCAATCCCCCAGTTTTTTTCTGAACGCAGGGTATAGAGCTGAACGCATGCGCCCCACAGCTTTTGCCCGGCTAACAGCGTCTGCGGCTCATAGCAGCGTTTCGGCGCGACGATGATGCGGCAATGGGTACGCAACTCCCCCTGGGTTAGGGTAAGCGTGTGATACCCTTCCGGCAGCTTTGCCGGAAGGTTGAACGATTTACCGCCGACGGCATGCCCTTTGTGCTGCACGCCCTCTTCGGTGGTCAGCAGCCAGTTAAACTCTCCGCGTCCCTCAACTGCCAGCGGCATTTTCTTACCAGCGGTATAAACCATGACATTCGGCACCGGGGTCACCGCCACCTGAGCGGTGGCGGTGGAGCGATGCATAGCGTCAAGCAAACGCCGCTTGGTTTCGACGCCAATAGACTGCGGTTTACCGTGGGCATTAATGTAATTGGGGCTAATCCCCGCCGCCAACGCGGCATTGTCCAGACGTTTGCTTTCCATCGCGATTCCTTAACGTTTCGCCTGCCAGATACGAGTCTGATAATCGCGGATGGAGCGATCCGAACTGAACATGCCGCAACGCGCGGTATTCAGAATCGCCGCCCGGGTCCAGGCTTCCTGGTCACGATACAACACGTCAACCTGCTTCTGGGCTTCAACATAGGCCGCGAAGTCCGCCATTAACAGATACGGGTCACCGCCCTGCTTGCCGATACTGTGCAGCATCTGGTCGAAGGCATGTTTATCGCCGTCGCTGTACTTCCCGCTTTCCAGCTCTTTCAGAACAGCATCCAGCACTTTATCTTTCTTACGCCATTTCACCGGGTCGTAACCTTTGGCCTTGAGCGCCTTCACCTCTTCCACGGTATGACCAAAGATAAAGATATTCTCGTCACCGACCTTCTCGGCGATTTCGACGTTTGCGCCATCCAGCGTACCGACGGTTAACGCACCGTTCAGCGCCAGCTTCATGTTACCGGTGCCAGAAGCCTCTTTCCCTGCAGTGGAGATTTGCTCAGAGATATCCGCCGCTGGGATCAACATTTCCGCCGCTGAGACACAATAATCCGGCAGGAATACGACCTTCAGCTTGTCGCCCACTTGCGGGTCGTTATTGATGGTTTCTGCGACCTTGTTAATGGCGAAGATGATATTTTTCGCCAGGTAGTAACCCGGAGCGGCTTTCGCGCCAAACAGGAATACGCGCGGCACGCGATCGGCCTGCGGGTTCTCACGGATTTCTTTGTATAACGCCAGAATATGCAGCAAGTTGAGGTGCTGACGCTTGTACTCATGCAGGCGTTTAATCTGAATATCAAAGAGAGCGTTAGTCGTTATCTCAATACCGGTACGCGCTTTAATAAACTTCACCAGACGCGCTTTGTTCGCCAGCTTGATGTCACGATACTGCTGACGAAACTTCGCGTCGTCGGCGTATTTTTCCAGGTTAATCAACTGATCGAGGTCGTTGGCCCACTCTTTTTTCAGCGATTTATCCAGCAGCGCGGCAAGTGCCGGGTTGCACTGCTTAATCCAGCGACGCGGAGTAATCCCGTTAGTGACGTTATGGAATTTGTTCGGCCAGAGCTGATGATATTCCGGGAACAGATCCTTCACCACCAAATCGGAGTGCAGCGCCGCCACGCCGTTAACCGCAAAGCCGCTGACCACGCACATGTTGGCCATACGCACCTGTTTGTTGTGCACCACCGCCAGCTTCGCCCAAACTTCAGCGTTACCCGGCCAGGTTTTATCGACCAGCTTCTTAAAGCGGTCGTTAATCTCTTTGATGATTTGCATATGGCGCGGCAGTAGTGCTTTCACCAGCTTCTCGTCCCAGCACTCCAGCGCCTCTGGCATCAAAGTGTGGTTGGTATAAGCAAAGGTCTTACTGGTAATAGCCCACGCATCGTCCCAGCTCATCTGGTGCTCATCAATCAGCACACGCAGTAACTCAGGGATGGCGATGGTCGGGTGAGTATCGTTGAGCTGAATCACCTCAAAATCAGCCAGCTCATGCAGTTTACGCCCTGCCAGATGATGGCGGCGCAGAATGTCAGCTACGGAGCAAGCGCACTGGAAGTATTGCTGCATCAGGCGCAGCTTTTTACCCGCGGTGTGGTTGTCGTTCGGGTACAGCACTTTGGTCAGTTTTTCAGCGTCGATGCCCTGCTGCTCTGCGCGCAGGAAATCGCCGTCATTAAATTTGGTCAGGTTAAACGGATGCGCGTGGCTGGCCTGCCACAGACGCAGCGGTTGCGCCACGCCGTTACGGTAGCCGAGAACCGGTAGATCCCAGGCCTGGCCGGTGATAATAAACCCCGGCTCCCAGTGCCCTTCTTTGGTGACCTTGCCGCCAATCCCTACTTGCACATCCAGTGCCTCGTTGTGACGGAACCACGGATAGCTGCCGCGATGCCAGTCATCCGGGGCTTCCATCTGCTGCCCATCGGCAAACGACTGACGGAACAGGCCGTACTGGTAGTTGAGACCATAGCCCGTCGCCGATTGACCGACTGTCGCCATCGAATCAAGGAAGCAGGCCGCCAGGCGCCCCAATCCACCGTTACCCAGCGCCGGGTCGATCTCTTCTTCCAGCAGATCGGTCAGGTTGACGTCATGCGCTTTCAGCTCATCGCTCACCGCCTGATACCAGCCGAGATTGAGTAAGTTGTTGCCAGTCAGACGGCCAATCAAAAACTCCATCGAGATGTAGTTAACATGGCGCTGATTTTTTGCCGGCTTCGCCGCAGGCTGGGCGCTGAGTAACTCAGCCAACGCCCCACTCACTGCCTGCCACCACTGGCGCGACGTCATTTCTTGAGCCGACAGTAAACCGAAGCGCTGCCACTGACGCGTCAGGGCAGCCTGAAATTGATCTTTGTTGAAAGTAGGCTGTGACATAGGGGTTCCAGATCCTTAGGTAATAAAACAACGTTATCGCTAGTTTGCCAGGCTCGTTGTTGACCTTCCTCATCCTGGCACGGATTAGGCAGGGAGGAGGAGCGGGGATGAGCATAAAAGTGTGATCGCTGCCACTTAAAGGGGGTGTTATCGCCCGTAAATTCGCGTAAGTCCGGCATAACGCCCCTGTAATGCCCAACGGACGGCGCATTAATAACAAGAGATAAATCGACAATATCAAATAGAGGGGTGACGATGGGAAACAATCTGTAAACAGAGAAATAGTTTCTAACCTGAAATATCCAAGGTGGATAAGATAATTCACATAAAACTTTTAAGTCGGCCACAAAATTCGGCTCTTTACATTAAGCAACTGAGTAACCTTATAAAAAGGGAGGTATTTTTCGGCTCAGCCAAAATACCGACGGATCCAGTCGCCACGCCTGTTGTGACTCTTTAAAGCAATTAATGTAATAGATGTATAGATTTGTGACATAGTGCAAAATCAGACACACAAAAAGTCCGCTTAGCTTGCATAAAACACTAATCTGGCCGACCTTATATCTATTAATTACGAAGCGCAAAAAAAATCATTTTTCCCCATTTTCACACAGTGAAGTGACTAACTTATGTTGATTCCGTCTAAATTAAGTCGTCCGGTTCGACTCGACCATACGGTGGTTCGTGAGCGCCTGTTGGCTAAACTTTCCGGCGCGAACAATTTCAGGCTTGCCCTGATAACAAGTCCTGCTGGTTATGGAAAAACGACGTTGGTTTCACAATGGGCAGCGGGGAAGAACGACTTAGGCTGGTACTCTCTGGATGAAGGCGATAATCAGCAAGAGCGCTTTGCCAGCTATCTGATCGCCGCTATCCAACAGGCAACCGGTGGACACTGCACCACCAGCGAAGCGATGGTGCAAAAGCGCCAATACGCTAGCCTGACGTCACTGTTTGCGCAGCTATTTATTGAACTGGCCGAGTGGCACCGCCCGCTCTACCTGGTAGTGGATGATTATCATCTCATCTCCAATCCGGCAATTCACGAAGCGATGCGTTTCTTCCTGCGTCATCAGCCTGAGAACCTCACGCTGGTCGTGCTGTCGCGCAACCTGCCGCAGTTGGGTATTGCCAACCTGCGAGTACGCGATCAGTTGCTGGAGATCGGCAGCCAACAGCTGGCGTTTAACCACCAGGAAGCCAAACAATTTTTCGATCGACGTTTGTCCTCGCCTATCGAAGCGGCAGAAAGCAGCCGGATGTGCGATGACGTTGCTGGCTGGGCCACGGCGTTACAGCTGATTGCCCTCTCCGCCCGCCAGAACAACCACTCTGCACACCAGTCCGCACGCCGCCTCGCCGGGATCAACGCCAGCCATTTGTCCGATTATCTGGTTGATGAAGTGCTGGACAGCGTCGACCTCGGCACCCGTCACTTCCTGCTGAAAAGCGCCATTCTGCGCTCCATGAACGACGCACTGATCGTCCGGGTCACCGGGGAAGAAAACGGCCAGATGCGGCTGGAGGAGATTGAGCGCCAGGGATTATTCTTGCAGCGGATGGATGACGTCGGTGAGTGGTTCAGCTATCACCCGCTATTTGGCAGCTTTTTACGCCAGCGCTGTCAGTGGGAGCTGGCAAGCGAACTGCCCGAAATACACCGCGCCGCCGCTGAAAGCTGGATGGCGCAAGGTTTCCCTAGCGAAGCTATCCACCACGCGCTGGCGGCAGGCGACGCCCATATGCTACGCGATATCCTGCTTAACCATGCGTGGGGACTGTTTAACCACAGCGAACTGACATTACTGGAAGAGTCGCTGAAAGCCCTGCCGTGGGAAAGTCTGCTGGAAAATCCGCGTCTGGTTCTGCTGCAAGCCTGGCTGATGCAAAGCCAGCACCGCTACGGCGAGGTTAATACCCTGCTGGCACGCGCTGAGCAGGAAATGAAAGGCGACATGGAACCGACACTGCACGCCGAATTTAACGCCCTGCGTGCGCAGGTCGCAATTAACGACGGAAATCCTGACGAAGCCGAGCGCCTGGCAAAGCTGGCGCTGGATGAGTTACCCATCGCCTGGTTCTATAGCCGTATCGTCGCCACCTCGGTACATGGTGAAGTCCTGCACTGTAAGGGCGATCTCACGCGTTCTCTGGCGTTGATGCAGCAAACCGAGCAAATGGCGCGCCACCATGACGTCTGGCATTACGCGCTGTGGAGTTTAATTCAGCAAAGCGAAATTTTGTTTGCCCAGGGCTTTTTACAGGCCGCCTGGGAGACTCAGGAAAAAGCGTTTCAGCTGATCAAAGAGCAGCATCTGGAACAGCTGCCGATGCACGAGTTCCTGGTGCGTATTCGCGCGCAACTGCTGTGGGCATGGGCGCGCCTGGACGAATCGGAAGCGTCTGCCCGCGCGGGTATTGAACTGCTTTCCACATTCCAGCCGCAGCAACAGCTACAGTGCCTGGCGCTGCTGATTCAATGTTCGCTGGCCCGGGGGGATCTGGATAATGCGCGTAGCCTGCTCAACCGCCTGGAAAACCTGCTGGGTAACGGTCACTATCACAGTGACTGGATCTCGAACGCCGATAAGGTACGGGTGATTTACTGGCAAATGGTGGGCGACAAAAACTCGGCCGCCAACTGGCTGCGCCACACGCCGAAACCGGAATTCGCCAATAACCACTTTCTGCAAAGCCAGTGGCGCAACATCGCCCGCGCGCAGATCCTGCTGGGCGAGTTTGAACCGGCTGAGATTGTGCTGGAAGAGTTGAATGAAAATGCGCGCAATCTGCGCCTGATGAGCGATCTGAACCGTAACCTGCTGCTGCTTAATCAGCTCTACTGGCAGGCAGGGCGCAAAAATGACGCACAGCGCGTGTTACTCGACGCGCTGCAGCTGGCGAACCGCACTGGATTTATCAGTCACTTTGTCATTGAAGGTGAGGCCATGGCGCAGCAACTGCGTCAGCTGATTCAGCTCAATACCTTACCGGAACTCGATCAGCACCGCGCCCAGCGCATTTTGCGTGAGATTAACCAGCATCACCGCCATAAATTCGCCCACTTCGATGAAGGATTCGTTGAGCGTCTGCTTACTCACCCGGAAGTACCGGAGCTTATCCGCACCAGCCCGCTGACCCAGCGCGAATGGCAGGTTCTGGGACTGATTTATTCGGGCTACAGCAACGAGCAGATCGCCGGAGAATTAGCCGTCGCGGCAACGACCATCAAGACGCACATCCGCAATTTGTATCAAAAGCTCGGCGTCGCACACCGCCAGGATGCAGTGCAACATGCGCAGAAACTGCTGAAAATGATGGGGTATGGGGTTTAGTTAATGCCTGATACGCTACGCTTATCAGGCCTGGAATTAACTTAGCACAGCTCTAACTGAATATGATGGTCCGCAATAACCTGCATCACGCCAGCTGGCGGCAGCGTGTCGGTATACACCGCATCCACCATGCTGATACTGCCCATATTCACCATCGCGTTACGCCCAAACTTCGAGTGATCCACCACCAGCATCACATGCCGTGAATTCTCAATAATCGCGCGCTTGGTGCGAACTTCGTGATAATCAAACTCCAGCAGGGAGCCATCGCTATCGATACCGCTAATCCCTAAGATGCCGAAGTCCAGGCGGAACTGAGAAATAAAGTCGAGGGTCGCTTCGCCCATAATACCGCCGTCGCGGCTACGCAGTTCGCCACCGGCGAGTATGATGCGAAAATCCTCTTTCGCCATCAGCGTATTCGCCACATTGAGGTTGTTGGTCACAATGCGTAAATTGCTGTGATTGAGCAGCGCGTGAGCCACCGCTTCCGGCGTGGTGCCGATATCAATGAACAACGTAGAACCGTTCGGGATCTGCGTGGCAACTTTGCGGGCAATGCGCTCTTTTTCCGCCGTCTGTGTCGCTTTACGGTCATGCCACGGGGTGTTGACCGAGCTGGAGGGCAGCGCCGCGCCACCGTGATGGCGCAAAATCATGTTCTGATCGGCCAGATCGTTAAGATCGCGGCGAATCGTCTGCGGGCTGACGGAGAAATGCTCCACCAGCTCCTCAGTACTGACGTATCCCTGTTTCTTTACCAGCTCGATGATCGCGTCATGTCGTTGTGTTTGCTTCATTATTGTTCCCTGAAATTACGTTCGTTTTCGTACATTCATAGTATCGGCAAACGCCATTGCCAGACCCACGGCCAGCCCGGCGATATGTGCGCCGTTCGCCATCGACATGCCGAACACATCAAACCAGCCGGCAACAATCCAGATCAAAGCAAAGATAATCAAACCACGCTGCAGGAAAATACCACTTTGTGGATCGCGCTCGCCACGCAACCACACATAACCCATCAGCGCATATACCACGCCAGACAGCCCACCAAACCACGGGCCGCTAAATTTCTGCTGAACGTAGCCGCTTAGCAGGGCGCTGATCACGGTAATTACAATCAGTTTTCCGCTGCCCAGACGCTTTTCTACCGCACCGCCGAGATACCACCACCACAGCAGGTTGAACAGAATATGCATCAGCGAGAAGTGCATAAAAGCGTGGGTGAAATAACGCCAGAATTCAAATTTCAGCGAAAGGTCAAACGGCCATGCCAGCCAGAGCATCACAGTCTGGTCGCCCAGCGTGTTCATCGCGATAAACACCAGCACACACGCGGCCATCACCACCCAGGTTACCGGGCCTGCGCGTTCGCGCAATGTGGCCAGGAACGGATAACGCTGATAGCGCAGACCGCTGTCGGTATGACCCGACTGCCAGCTTGCCGCGAGGTAACGCGGATCGCCTGGATTCTCCAGAAACCGCGCCAGCTCAGCATGCACGCGCTCAGCCTGGGACTCATCCGCCAGCCAGACATCCGTTTGCTGATGTTGTTGAATCGTCAGGATAACGCCCTGTGTCGCCATATAATCAACAAATGCCTGCGCCACACGGGGGTTAGCAAAAGAGGTAATCATCAACATGGTTGCTGTCGCTTATTCCACACAAAAGAGGACAGTATATATACCCTTCTTACTTCGAGCTGCATCTTTGTTGGCTTTCCTCACTCACTCCGGTCACGTACTGTTCGTACGCGCCCGGAGATTTGCTGCGTCGCCGTCGCGATGCAACTCGAATTAATTTGGGTATAGTCTTACGAACCGTATGCCACTTCTGCCGGAAAATGTCGATGCCAGGCGTCGAAGCCGCCGTCAACACTGTAAACCGCGTCATAGCCCTGCTGAAGAAGATATTGCGCCGCGCCTTTACTGCTGTTGCCGTGATAACACATTACTAACACGGCGGTGTCGAAATCATGCTCGCGCATAAATGACCCCAGCGTGTCGTTCGTCAGATGAAACGCCTGTGGGGCGTGACCCATCGCATAGCTTTGCGGGTCGCGGATATCCACTAACACCGCGGTCCCCTGGTGCAGCTTCTGATGCGCTTCTTCGACATTAATACATTCAAACTGATCCATTGCTCTCTCTTCTTTATATTGCAGGTGACGCTTTTCAGACATGTTACTTCTTAGTGTACGTCCCGACGGCAGTTAAACGCCATAATGTTATATGTATCACTGTAAATTGTTTATCCGATGTTACCAATGGCGCGATTCTTTGCTATTATGCTCGATAACGAACATTAATGAGCTATAACGAAAGTGCGAGAGGCCAGCATGGAAACCAAAGATCTGATTGTGATAGGTGGAGGCATCAACGGTGCCGGTATCGCGGCAGATGCCGCTGGACGCGGTTTATCCGTGCTGATGCTGGAAGCGCAGGATTTAGCCTGCGCCACCTCTTCCGCTAGCTCCAAACTCATCCACGGTGGCCTGCGCTACCTGGAACACTACGAATTTCGCCTGGTGAGCGAAGCGCTGGCCGAACGTGAGGTGTTGTTGAAAATGGCACCGCATATCGCCTTCCCGATGCGCTTTCGTCTGCCCCATCGCCCGCACTTGCGTCCAGCGTGGATGATCCGCATTGGTCTGTTTATGTACGATCATCTGGGCAAACGCACCAGTTTGCCGAGTTCAACCGGTTTGCGTTTTGGCGCAGATTCCGTAATGAAACCTGAGATTGTGCGCGGTTTCGAATATTCTGACTGCTGGGTAGACGATGCGCGACTGGTTTTGGCAAACGCCCAAATGGTCGTACGCAAAGGCGGAGAGGTGTTAACCCGCACTCGCGCTACCTCCGCTCGCCGTGAAAACGGATTGTGGATTGTTGAAGCTGAAGATATCGATACCGGTAAAAAGCACACCTGGCAGGCGCGTGGTCTGGTCAATGCCACCGGCCCATGGGTGAAAGAGTTCTTCGACGACGGCATGCATCTGCCATCGCCGTACGGTATTCGTCTGATTAAAGGCAGCCACATCGTAGTGCCGCGCGTCCATACCCAGAAGCAAGCTTATATACTGCAAAACGAAGATAAACGTATTGTGTTTGTCATCCCATGGATGGACGAATTCTCGATCATCGGGACGACTGACGTCGAATACAAAGGCGATCCGAAAGCGGTAAAAATTGATGAGAGTGAAATCAATTACCTGCTGAAGGTCTACAACGCGCACTTTAAGAAACAACTGGGCCGTGACGATATCGTCTGGACCTACTCGGGCGTACGTCCGCTGTGCGATGACGAGTCCGACTCGCCGCAGGCTATCACCCGTGATTACACGCTGGATATCCACGATGAAAACGGCAAAGCGCCGCTGCTGTCGGTCTTTGGCGGTAAGCTGACGACCTATCGTAAGCTGGCAGAACACGCGATGGAAAAACTGGCGTCGTACTATCAGGGAATCGGTCCGGCGTGGACAAAAGAGTGCATTCTGCCAGGCGGTGACATCGGCGGCGATCGTGAAGATTACGCGGCCAAACTGCGCCGTCGCTACCCGTTCCTGACCGAGTCGCTGGCGCGCCATTATTCGCGCACCTACGGCAGTAACACCGAATGGATTATCGGGGAAGCCACCTCGCTTGCCGAGTTAGGTGAAGACTTCGGCCATGAGTTCTATGAGGCCGAGCTGAAATATCTGGTCGATCACGAATGGGTGCGCCGTGCGGAAGATGCGCTGTGGCGTCGCACGAAAGAAGGTATGTGGCTGAACGCTGAACAGCAGTCGCGCATGACCCAGTGGCTGGTGGAGTACATTGAGAAACAGCAGCTGTCGCTGGCGTCTTAAGATACTCGATATAAAACTGTAGGCCCGGTAAGCGTCAGCGCTACCGGGCCTTTTACCGGATGGCGGTTAACGCCTTATCCGGCCGACAGATCGTCCTGCCCTTGTTACAACCGCACCGAGTCGATATGCCAGATGTTTTCGGCGTACTCTTTGATCGTCCTGTCCGACGAGAAGTAGCCCATGTTGGCGATATTAATCATCGACTTGGTGGTCCACTCTTCCGGGTGGCGATACAGTTCGTCAACCTTATCCTGGCAATCAACGTAGCTGCGATAATCCGCCAGAACCTGATAGTGGTCGCCAAAGTTGATCAGCGAGTCAACCAGGTCACGATAGCGCCCCGGCTCCTCAGGACTGAATACACCGCTGCCAATCTGCGTCAGCACCTGGTGCAGCTCTTCGTCTTTCTCGTAATACTCACGCGGCTTGTAGCCCTGGCTGCGTAAGGCTTCGACCTCTTCCGCCGTATTACCAAAGATAAAGATATTTTCTGCGCCCACATGCTCCAGCATCTCGACGTTGGCACCGTCCAGCGTCCCAATGGTCAGCGCGCCGTTGAGGGCAAACTTCATATTACTGGTACCAGAGGCTTCGGTCCCGGCCAGCGAAATCTGCTCAGACAGGTCGGCAGCAGGAATAATCACCTGCGCCAGGCTGACGCTGTAGTTAGGAATAAACACCACTTTCAGCTTGTCACCAATTTGCGGATCGTTGTTGATCACTTTCGCGACGTCGTTGATCAGGTGAATGATGTGCTTCGCCATATAATAGGCCGAAGCCGCTTTACCGGCGAAGATATTCACGCGCGGCACCCACTCGGCGTCAGGATCGGCCTTAATGCGGTTGTAGCGGGTGATCACATGCAGCACGTTCATCAACTGGCGTTTGTATTCGTGAATACGCTTGATCTGCACATCAAACAGCGATTTCGGGTTCACCACCACGTTAAGCTGCTGGGCAATGAGCGTTGCCAGACGTTTTTTATTCTCCAGTTTCGCACGGCGCACCGCCTGATTTACCAGCGGGTAATCGCAGTGCTGTTCAAGCTCGCTTAGCTGGCTGAGATCGGTTCGCCAGGTGCGACCAATGTTCTCATCCAGTACCTCAGAGAGCGATGGGTTAGCCAGCGCCAGCCAGCGGCGCGGCGTCACGCCGTTGGTGACGTTACAGAAGCGAGTCGGGAAAATCTTCGCAAAGTCAGCAAACAGCGACTGCACCATCAGGTTGGAGTGCAGCTCAGAAACGCCGTTAACCTTGTGGCTCACCACCACTGCGAGCCATGCCATACGCACCCGGCGGCCATTGGATTCATCGATAATCGACGTCCGTCCCAGCAGACTGGTATCGTTCAGATACTGTTCCTGCAACGTCTTCAGGAAGTAGTCGTTAATCTCAAAGATGATTTGCAGATGGCGCGGCAGAATTTTGCCCAGCATATCGACAGGCCAGGTCTCCAGCGCTTCGCTCATCAAGGTGTGGTTGGTATACGAGAAGACCTGGCAGCAGACCTCAAACGCATTATCCCAACTGAATTTGTGCTCATCGATCAGCAGACGCATCAGCTCAGGAATCGACAGTACCGGATGGGTGTCGTTGAGGTGAATGGCGATCTTATCCGCCAGGTTGTCGTAGGTTTTGTGCAACTGATAATGACGGTTCAGAATGTCCTGCACCGTGGAGGAGACCAGGAAATACTCCTGGCGCAAACGCAGCTCGCGTCCTGAATAGGTGGAGTCATCCGGATACAGCACGCGGGAGACGTTCTCGGAGTGGTTTTTATCTTCCACCGCCGCAAAGTAGTCGCCCTGGTTAAATTTACCGAGGTTGATTTCGCTACTGGCCTGGGCATTCCACAAGCGAAGCGTATTGGTGGCGTCTGTGTCATAACCGGGAATAATTTGGTCGTAGGCTACCGCGAGGATCTCTTCAGTTTCTATCCAGCGCGTTTTCTTGCCTTCCTGCTGAATACGCCCGCCAAAGCGCACTTTGTAGCGTGTATTGTGGCGTTTGAATTCCCACGGGTTACCGTATTCCAGCCAGTAGTCCGGTGACTCTTTCTGTCGGCCATCAACAATGTTCTGTTTGAACATGCCGTAGTCATAACGAATACCGTAGCCGCGTCCCGGCAGACCCAACGTTGCCAGTGAGTCCAGGAAGCAGGCCGCCAGGCGCCCGAGGCCACCGTTGCCAAGACCAGGGTCGTTTTCTTCATCGATCAGATCTTCAAGATCCAACCCCATACCTTCCAGCGCATTTTTGACATCGTCATAAATACCCAACGATAACAGTGCATTGGAAAGTGTGCGGCCAATCAGAAACTCCATTGACAGATAATAAACCTGTCGAGTTTCCTGGGATAATTGCGCACGGTTAGAACGCAGCCAGCGCTCCACGAGACGATCGCGCACCGCGAACAACGTGGCGTTCAGCCACTCATGTTTATTGGCAATAACCGGGTCTTTACCAATCGTGAACATCAGCTTGTAGGCGATAGAATGCTTAAGTGCCTCTACGCTGAGTGTGGGCGATGCATAAGTAAATGGAGCATTCATATAGGTGATTCCTGGATATCTATTTCAAACGATAGTAAAGCTCACGGTATGACTTCGCCGCGACTTGCCAGCTAAAATCCATGGTCATGGCCTGACGTTGTACAAACCGCCACAACGAAGGCCGGGACCACAATACGAAAGCACGCCGGATCGCGCGTAGCAGCGACCAGGCATTACTATCTTCAAATACAAACCCACTGGCGATACCATCCGCCAGGTTTTCCAGCGAACTGTCAGAGACCGTATCAGCCAGCCCACCGGTGCGCCGCACCAGCGGCAGCGTGCCGTACTTCAGTCCATACAACTGCGTTAAGCCACACGGCTCAAAACGGCTGGGAACCAATATAACGTCGGCCCCACCCATGATGCGGTGCGAGAAGGCTTCGTGATAGCCAATCTGTACGCCCACCTGTCCCGGATGTTCCGCCGCCGCGGCGAGGAAACCTTCCTGTAAAACCGGATCGCCCGCACCGAGCAATGCCAGTTGTCCACCCTGCTCTAACAACCCCGGTAGCGCTTCCAGCACCAGATCCAGCCCTTTCTGACTGGTCAGGCGGCTGACTACGGCAAATAACGGCACTTTGTCGTTAACCTTAAGTCCCATCGCGATCTGTAGCTGGCGTTTGTTCTCCGCCTTCTCTTCCAGCGTTTCACGCGTATACCGCGACGCCAGCAGCAGATCGGTTTCCGGGCTCCAGATTTTTTCATCAACGCCGTTCAGCACACCGGAAAGACGTCCTTCACGATGACGCTGCTGCAACAGACCTTCCATGCCGTAGGCAAACTGCGGCTCGGTAATTTCCCGCGCGTAGGTCGGACTGACCGCCGTAATGTGGTCGGCGTAGTACAACCCGGCCTTCAGGAAAGAAATCTGCCCGTTAAACTCCAGTCCGTGCACGTTAAAGAACGACCATGGCAATTGGATGTCATCCATATGTTTTGCATAAAACATGCCTTGATACGCCAGGTTGTGCACGGTGAACACCGATTTCGCCGGATGGCCGCGCGCCGCCAGATACGCCGGGGCCAGACCGGCATGCCAGTCGTGCGCATGCACCACATCTGGGCGCCAGAATGGGTCAAAGCCACAGGCCATTTCACTGCCGACCCAACCCAGCAGCGCAAAACGCAGCACGTTATCGGTATATGCAAACAGGTTAGTGTCGTGATACGGGCTACCGGGACGGTCATAGAGATGCGGCGCGTCAATCAGGTAAATGCCCACACCGTTGAAATGCCCGAACAACAGCGTAATACGTCCGGCGAAGGTATCGCGACGCGTCACTACCTGCGCATCGGGAATGCCGCGACGGATATCAGGAAACGCCGGGAGCAGCACGCGGGCATCCACACCGTCCGCGATTTGCGCTGCGGGTAACGCCCCAATAACATCCGCCAGTCCCCCGGTTTTTAACAAAGGGAACATCTCTGAACAAACGTGTAAAACCTGCATTATCGCTCCTGTTTGATCTGCAGTTTGCGCAGCATTTCACGCGTGACCAGTACAATACCTTCCTCTGAACGGTAGAAACGACGTGCATCTTCTTCCGCGTTTTCACCAATCACCATGCCTTCAGGAATAACGCAGGCGCGGTCGATAATGCAACGACGTAAGCGGCACGAACGTCCCACCCACACTTCAGGTAACAACACTGCCGAATCAATGTTACAGAATGAATTCACCCGCACTCGCGGGAACAGAACGGACTGCACTACCACCGAACCAGAAATAATACAGCCACCGGAAACCAGCGAGTTCAGCGTCATTCCGTGGCTACCGGAACGGTCCTGAACAAATTTCGCCGGCGGCAGTGATTCCATATGCGTACGGATTGGCCAGTCCTGGTCGTACATATCCAGTTCAGGCGTCACCGAAGCCAGATCGAGGTTTGCTTTCCAGTAGGCTTCCAGCGTTCCCACATCGCGCCAGTACGGCTCGGATTCCGGGTCAGACTGTACGCAGGACAATGGGAATGGATGAGCATATGCCATGCCAGCTTCGGTGATTTTCGGGATGATGTCTTTGCCAAAATCGTGACTGGATTTTTCATCGAGATCATCTTCCGCCAGCAGTTCATACAGATAATCGGCGTCGAAGATGTAGATCCCCATACTGGCAAGCGATTTGGTCGGATCATTAGGCATCGCTGGCGGGTTGGCAGGTTTTTCAACGAACTCGATAATTTTATCGGTGTCGTCCACGTCCATTACGCCAAACGCGCTGGCCTCTTCAATAGGCACAGGCATACAGGCCACTGTGCAACGCGCGCCTTTCTCAACGTGGTCGATCAGCATGCGTGAGTAGTCCTGCTTATAAATATGATCGCCCGCGAGGATCACCACATATTCCGCTTTATAGCGTCGAATGATGTCCAGGTTTTGGGTCACCGCATCCGCCGTACCGCGATACCAGTTTTCACCCTGCATCCTCTGCTGGGCAGGCAGCAGATCGACGAACTCGTTCATCTCTTCGCTAAAGAACGACCAGCCGCGCTGAATATGCTGCACCAGCGTGTGTGACTGGTACTGAGTGATCACGCCGATACGGCGGATCCCGGAATTAAGACAGTTGGATAAGGCAAAATCGATAATGCGGAACTTACCGCCAAAGTGCACGGCAGGCTTGGCACGCTTATTGGTTAAATCTTTCAGGCGAGTACCGCGGCCACCGGCCAGGATCAGGGCAACAGATTTTAATGGCAGCTGGCGCGCCAACATTACACGATCGTTCTTCTCTAAACTTACCATGACTAACTCCTTTTTATCTTCTCTGGAACACACACAGTCCGTGCGCAGGTCCCTGCCAGACCGCCGTAAGCACCGGATTATCCTCTCCGGCAAATGGGGGAATGGCGTGCCATTCCCCTTCAGGTAAAACGATATCTGTCACCTCAAGCGTGGCGTTTATTGCAATCAGGAAACGATCTGAAAGCAGGATTTGCATCTGCCTCGGGCCGTTATGCCACTCATCCGCACTTAAGGGTTGTGCGTACTTATTCAGCCAACGAACATTGCCATCGCCCTCTTCCCACCAGCAATCGCCTGTTAATGCAGGTATTTGCCGGCGCAGATGAATCAACGCGGCGGTAAATGTGGTTAGCCCACTGTTTGCCTGCTGCCAGTCCAGCCAGGTTAAGGCGTTATCCTGGCAGTAAGCGTTATTATTACCGTGCTGGCTATGACCATGCTCATCACCCGCCAGCAGCATCGGCGTTCCCTGGGAGAGCAACAGCGTGGTTAACAGCGCATGAATGCTGTCGCGACGCCGCTCAATCAGGTCCAGCGAGCCACCTAATCCTTCTTTACCATGATTGTCGCTGTAGTTATTGCTAGTGCCGTCGCGATTTTCCTCACCATTCGCTTCATTGTGCTTATTTGTGAAGCAAACGCAGTCGCGTAGCGTAAAACCGTCATGCGCGGTCACCAGATTGACCGTGGCGCTGGGATTGCGGCCCGGGCGTTTAAACACGTCGCTGGATGCGGCAAAACGTCCGGCAAACTCGCCCAACGAAAGATTACGCTGGAGCCAAAAACGTCGCGTCGCATCGCGGAAATGGTCATTCCACTCGGCAAACGGCGGGGGGAAATTCCCCACCTGATACCCGCCTTCACCAATATCCCACGGTTCCGCAATCAGCTTGGCGCGTGAGAGCAGCGGACAGTTTTGGATCGCGGTAAACAGCGGAGCATCCTGACGAAACTCAGGCGTACGCCCCATGACGGAAGCCAAATCAAAACGAAAACCATCCACATGGCAGGTTTCAACCCAGTAGCGCAGACACTCGCATGCGTATTCCACAACGCCAGGATGGCTCAGATTGATGGTGTTCCCACAACCGGTCCAGTTGTAGTAATCGCCATCATCTCTGATCCAATAATAGCTACGGTTATCAATTCCGCGCAGCGAGAAGACAGGTCCTTCGAGATCCAGCTCGGCGCTGTGGTTTAAAACGATGTCGAGAATGACCTCAATACCCGCTTTATGCAGCGCTTTTACCGCGTCGCGAAACTCATCAAGCGCACTCTCCGGCGAGCTGGCATAGGCCGGATGCAGCGCATACATCGCCACCGGGTTGTAGCCCCAGTAGTTTGACAGGCCCAGTCGCTGAAGCCGCGGTTCGCTGGCGAAATGCGCCACCGGTAACAGCTCCAGTGCGGTAATGCCGAGGCGCTTGAAATAGTCGATCATCACCGGATGACCCAGCGCTTTGTAGGTCCCGCGAATTTCTTCCGGCAGGTCAGGATGCAAATATGTCAGCCCTTTGACATGCGCTTCGTAAATTACGGTATTGCCCCACGGCGTGCGCGGCGGGGCATCATCCTCCCAGTCATAATGGTCGGACACCACCACGCCCTTCAGCGCGATGGCGGCATTATCATGATGATCCGGTTCATTCAGCCCACCGTGCAGCAGTGGGTTATCTTTTAACTCGCCATCCACCCGACGCGCGCAAGGGTCAAGCAGCAGTTTCGCCGGATTAAACCGGTGGCCCTGCTGCGGTTGCCACGGACCATGTACGCGATAGCCATAGCGTAGACCGGGACGGGCGTTGGCCAGATAGCCGTGCCAGACATCGCCGCTACGCCCCGGCAGGTCGTAGCGGAGTTCGCAGCCTTGCTCATCGAATACGCATAATTCAACGCGTTCAGCGTGGGCCGAAAAGAGGGTGAAATTGACGCCATGGCCGTCATACGTTGCACCATGGGGGGTGGCGTTGCCGGTTGCCAGTTGCGTCATTATCCCTCCCGCACCAGCCAGATCGTTGCCAGCGGTGGCAACGTCAGGCTCAGTGAGTGCTGACGACCATGACTGGCGATTTCATCGCTGTGCACCGCGCCGCCGTTACCGGTATTGCTACCGTGATAATGCATCGAATCGGTATTGAGGATCTCGCGCCATTTGCCCGGCTGATTGATACCGAAGCGATAGCCGTGGCGAGGCACTGGCGTAAAGTTGCTGATAACGATGATTTCATTACCGACTTTGTCACGACGAACGAAAGCCAGCACCGAACGTTCTTTGTCATCCACCACCAGCCACTCGAAGCCATAGGCGTCAAAATCAAGCTCGTGCAGCGCTTTGTGATGACGATAGGTAAGGTTCAGATCGCGCACCAAACGTTGTACGCCGTGGTGCCAGTTATCGCCGCCTTCCAGCAAATGCCAGTCGAGGCTAGCGTCGTGATTCCACTCACGCCCCTGAGCAAACTCGTTGCCCATAAACAGCAGTTTCTTGCCTGGGAAGGCCCACATCCAGCCGTAGTAGGCGCGCAGGTTGGCAAACTTCTGCCATGCGTCCCCCGGCATGCGATCGAGAATTGATTTTTTACCGTGTACCACTTCATCGTGCGACAGCGGCAGGACAAAGTTTTCGGTGTAGTTGTACAGCATGCCGAAAGTCAGCTTATCGTGATGGAACTGACGATGAACCGGATCCAACTTCATGTAGTCCAGCGTGTCGTGCATCCAGCCGAGGTTCCACTTATACCAGAACCCTAAACCGCCCATATCCTGTGGCCTTGAAACGCCGGCAAAGTCGGTGGACTCTTCCGCCATGCTCACGGCCCCCGGCACCTGCTCGCCAAGAATACGGTTGGTATTACGTAAAAACTCAATGGCTTCGAGGTTTTCACGACCGCCAAATTCGTTCGGGACCCACTCCCCTTCTTTACGGCTGTAGTCGCGATAAATCATCGACGCCACGGCATCTACACGCAGCGCATCAATACCAAAACGTTCAATCCAGTACAGGGCATTGCCCACCAGATAGTTACTGACTTCACGGCGACCGTAGTTGTAGATCAGCGTGTTCCAGTCCTGGTGATACCCTTCGCGCGGGTCGCTGTGCTCATACAGATTGGTGCCATCAAATTCTGCCAGACCAAAGTCGTCCGACGGGAAATGGCCCGGCACCCAGTCGAGAATGACGTTCAGTCCGGCCTGATGCGCGGCATTCACAAAATAGCGGAAATCATCACGCGTCCCGAAACGACGGGTCGGCGCATACATACCGGTAGGTTGGTAGCCCCAGCTACCGTCGAACGGATGCTCATTAATCGGCAACAGTTCGAGATGGGTAAAGCCCATCCACTTGACGTAAGGCACCAGTTGATCCGCCAGTTCGCGGTAGCTCAGCCAGAAGTTGTTATCGGTATGACGACGCCATGAGCCCAGGTGCACTTCATAGATAGAGATCGGCGCATCAAACTGGTTGGCTTTTTTTCGCTCCTCGCTTTGCACCACTTTTTCCGGCAGACCGCAGATAAGCGACGCGGTTTCCGGGCGCATTTGCGCTTCGAAGGCGTAAGGGTCCGCTTTGATTCGCAGCTTACCGTTCGCATCGATCATCTCGTATTTATACAGTTGACCATGCTGCGCGCCGGGGATAAACAGCTCCCAGATACCGCTTTCTTTGCGCAGGCGCATCGGGTGGCGACGTCCATCCCAGTAGTTGAACTGCCCAACCACTGACACGCGTTGAGCGTTAGGCGCCCAGACGGAGAAGCGTGTACCGGTTACGCCATCCATGGTATCCGCATGCGCGCCCAGCGTTTCGTAAGGTCGCAGGTGCGTACCTTCAGATAACAGCCAGGCATCCATATCCTGGATCAGCGGGCCAAAACGATAAGGGTCATCAATCAGATTCTCCTGTCCATGCCAGACAACAGCTAACTGATAGCGAAAGAAATTTTTACGGCGGGGAAGTACAGCACAGAAAAAACCGCGAGAGTCGAGGCAGTCCAGCTTGCCGACTTTGCGTCCGGTTTTGGGTTCGATCACCCACACTTCGGTGGCGTCAGGTAATAGGGCGCGGACTTCAAGTCCAGCGTCAGTTTGGTGCATACCGAGTACGGAAAAAGGATCCGCAAAATGGCCTGCAATTAGCGCATTAATCACGTCTCTATCGATACGAACGGACATGGTTGTCATCCTGTTTTATGGTGTCACGCCTTCCAACTGATCTTCGACATCAGGTAGTGACACTTTTTTTGACCTGAACGGCGCAGCACAATTGTGCATCCTCTCTGCGTCGTCCCACCTTCAGGCAACAACTTAATACCTCCGGTACTAAGTCACCCTTAAAGAATAGCCAATGCTTTATCTTACTCCTGGTAAAAAATGAAACATCTGCGCTTACTCCTGTATTACGCAAAAAAATGGGTGACTCAGCACCCATTGTTAAAACACGCAATCACTCTGCCGGAGAGCCGTATTGACTGATCCGGCCAGGTGGTTCGCGTCGTTTGTAGGCCTGATAAACATGGCGTCATCAGGCCGTCCCACATTACGCCAACTGACGCAGCATACGGCGCAATGGCTCTGCAGCACCCCACAGCAACTGGTCGCCCACGGTAAAGGCTGACAGGAACTCCGGTCCCATATTCAGCTTACGCAGACGGCCTACTGGCGTGGTCAGCGTGCCGGTAACGGCCGCCGGGGTTAACTCACGCATGGTGATATCCCGATCGTTTGGCACGACTTTGGCCCACGGATTGTGCGCTGCCAGCAGTTCTTCCACGGTCGGAATAGACACATCTTTTTTCAGTTTAATGGTGAACGCCTGGCTGTGGCAGCGCAGCGCACCGACGCGCACGCACAGACCATCAACCGGGATCACGGAAGAGGTGTTAAGAATTTTGTTGGTTTCAGCCTGTCCCTTCCACTCTTCGCGGCTCTGACCGTTATCAAGTTGTTTGTCGATCCACGGAATCAGGCTACCGGCCAACGGTACGCCAAAGTTATCAACCGGCAGTTCACCGCTGCGGGACAGGGTCGTCACTTTACGTTCGATATCGAGAATAGCAGAGGAAGGGGTTGCCAGTTCATCGGCCACATGGCCATACAGATGACCCATCTGGGACAGCAGTTCGCGCATATGGCGCGCGCCGCCGCCGGAGGCCGCCTGATAGGTCGCCACAGAAACCCAGTCAACCAGGTCATTGGCAAACAGGCCACCGAGGGACATCAGCATCAGGCTAACGGTACAGTTACCGCCGACAAAGGTCTTAATACCTTTGTTCAGGCCGTCAGTGATGACATCCTGGTTAACCGGATCGAGAATGATGATGGCATCGTCTTTCATACGCAGCGAAGAGGCCGCGTCAATCCAGTAACCCTGCCAACCGCTTTCACGAAGCTTTGGATAGATTTCGTTGGTATAATCGCCGCCCTGACAGGTCACGATGATATCGAGCGCCTTCAGCGCATCCAGATCAAAAGCGTCCTGAAGCGTGCCGGTCGTGGTTCCACCGAATGTCGGTGCCGCCTGCCCGAGCTGGGAAGTAGAAAAGAAAACAGGGCGAATGGCGTCGAAGTCACGCTCCTCAACCATGCGTTGCATGAGAACAGAGCCGACCATACCGCGCCAGCCGATAAAACCAACATTTTTCATAGCGTTTTTTTCCTGCAGAGATGTGTGCTGTGTATGCTAACCAGTATCCTACTGGCCTATCCTTCACCATACAAAAAGCAGCCAAAGTCGCAAGTGAAATTAATCAATGATAGCGAAGCCATCAGTAATGCGACTTATCCCGCTGCGCAAGCAAGCAGAAAGTCCGCAGTAATTATCAGGGAATTTGAGTTATGAATGAAATCATTTCAGCGGCAGTTTTATTGATCCTTATTATGGATCCGCTCGGAAATCTGCCCATTTTCATGTCCGTATTGAAACATACCGAACCAAAACGCCGCCGCGCGATTATGATTCGCGAGCTGTTCATTGCGCTGTTGGTGATGCTGATATTCCTGTTTGCTGGCGAGAAAATACTGGCATTTCTTAACCTGCGCGCGGAAACCGTTTCGATCTCCGGGGGCATCATTTTGTTCCTGATCGCCATTAAGATGATTTTTCCCAGCGCCACCGGGAATAGCACCGGGCTTCCGGCAGGCGAAGAGCCGTTTATCGTGCCACTGGCGATCCCGTTGGTAGCCGGTCCGACAATCCTGGCTTCATTAATGCTGTTATCACATCAGTATCCGAACCAGATGGGGCATCTGGTGATTGCGCTGCTGATCGCCTGGGGTGGTACTTTTGTGATTTTGCTGCAGTCTTCGCTGTTTTTACGCCTGCTGGGCGAGAAAGGGGTGAACGCACTGGAGCGCCTGATGGGGCTGATTCTGGTGATGATGGCTACCCAGATGTTCCTCGACGGCGTAAGGATGTGGATGAAGGGGTAATCTCTCCTTTTTGGCTCAGATAGCATGTTACCCGGAGAACAGTTCCGTTCACGTCATGCTAATTACTTCTCTGAGATCTCGTCACCAGTGAACGTGTTAAGGGGGCTACGCAGCCCCCTTAACAATCCAGGCTCTCCGGCAGGAAAATCGCCGCGCATCCTTGCGCTTACCCGGCCTACGGTGTGGATGTGTGCTCGTTTCCAGGCCCGGTAAGCGCAAGCGCCGCCGGGTAATGCCATCAGCTCAACAGCTGAAAGGCAATCATACCGACAATCGCACCGACCGTGCCGAGGATGGTTTCCATCATCGTCCAGGTCTTCAGCGTTTGCGCTTCGGTCGCACCGGTAAATTTACCGAATAACCAGAAACCGGCGTCGTTAACGTGGCTGACCACGATAGAGCCGCCCGCGATACAGATAGACAGTGCCGCCATCTGGGCACCGGAGTAGTTCAGTTGCTCAATCACCGGCATCACCAGACCGACCGCCGTTAAGCAGGCCACAGTCGCGGAACCCTGAATGATACGCACCGCCGCCGCCAGCACGAAGCAGGTGATGGCAATCGGCAAGCCCATACCGGTTAACGCTTCGCCCAGCGCCGGACCGACGCCAGAATCAACCAGAACCTGTTTGAACACACCGCCCGCACCAATCACCAGCAGAATAATCCCCGCCGGCTGCAGCGCATGACCACAGATCTCCATCACGCGGTCTTTTGGCATGCCCTGGCGCACCGCCAGACCGTAAATCGCCACCAGACAGGCAACCAGAATCGCGGTAAACGGGTGACCGATAAACTCGAACCATTCATAGGTTGTAGAACCGACCGGAACAAAGCGTGCGGCGATGGTTTTCAGCCCCACCAGAACCAGCGGCAGCAGGATAAGCGATAAGCTGAAGCCAAAGGATGGCATTTTGCCTTCGCCCAGATGCGGCTCGGAAATATCTTCCGGTACGTGCAGCTCGACGTAACGGCTGATGAAATTCCCCCACAGCGGCCCGGCGATAATCATGCCCGGAATCGCGGCACACAGGCCAATCAGGATCATCCAGCCAAAGTCGGCGTGCATCTGAGAGGCCAGCAGCATCGGCGCAGGCCCAGGCAGCAGAAATGCCGCAGCAGCCGCTACGCCCGCAAACAGCGGGATCACAAGCTTAACCAGGTTTGTCCCCGTATGGCGCGCCATTGAGAATGCCACGCTAATCAGCAGCACAATCGCCACCTCAAAGAATAGCGGCAGCGCGCAAATCAGACCGGCCAGGCCAATCGCATAATGTGCGCGGCTGTGACCGAAGGATTTCAGCATTTTGACGGCAATCTGATCGACAGCTCCGGTCTCATGCAAAATCTTGCCGAACATCGCCCCCAGCGCCACAACAATCGCCAGGAAACCGAGCGTGCCTCCCATTCCTTTTTCCATGGTCGCCGCGATTTTATCGAGCGGCATACCGGAAAAGAGACCTGCACCAATGGATACCACCATCAAAGCAACGAAGGCGTGCATACGCGCCTTCATCACTAAAAACAGCAGTAATAAAACGGACCCTACTGCTGTTAAAACAAGCGTTAATGTACTCACTACTTACTGCCCTGGTTAATAACCTCAATGGTGCTGGCGACCACACCGTCCAGTGGTTGATCGATATCGACCACCAGTACATCGTTTTCATTCGCACCCGGTTCTTCCAGCGCTTCAAACTGGGTTACCAGCATCTGCGTTTTGAAGAAGTGGCCTTTACGCGCTTTCAGGCGGCTTTCGATAACGTCAAAATCCCCTTTCAGATAGATGAAAGAGAGGTTCGGGTTACCGTCGCGTAGCTGGTCGCGGTAGACTTTTTTCAGGGCGGAACAGACGATCAGCGAAACCTTGTTGGTACGCTGCATCGCAAAGGCGGCGTCATTCAACGCCTGTAACCACGGTTTGCGGTCGTCATCGTTGAGTGGCTCACCGGAAGCCATTTTCATGATGTTGCTGCGCGGATGGAGAAAATCGCCATCAAGAAACGCGGCCTGCAGTTGATGCGCCACTTCGCTGGCGACAGCAGATTTACCGCTGCCCGATACGCCCATCAGAACGTAAACGTGGTGATCATGATTAGTCGTGCTCAAAGCGTTGCCCCCACTGGTACAAGAATCAGGAAATTGTTACGGGTAACTGTTATCGGTAACATTGTCCAGCCGGATAAATAGAGAAGCAATATCCATTCGTGCTCGAAGTGTATAAGTGTGAGCTACTTCAAACTTGTTGGCTTAAATAGATCCGCCCGGTGACAAGGTGAAACCTAAATCTAACATTTTAGGTGTGACGGCTTCACCGCGGATGCGCGCCAGCAGACGTTCTGCGCCAATGCTGCCCATGCGTTCACGCGGCGTGAGCACGCTCGCCAGACGCGGCTCCATCACCTGCCCGATGTCGTGACCGTGGAATCCGGCAATCGCCATGTCATCAGGGATTTTCAGCCCTAAACGCTGGCATTCGAAGGCCGCCCCTACCGCCAGGTCATCGTTGGTACAAAAGACACCATCGAGCTGCGGGTATTCACGCCGCGCCTGACGGATAAGTTCAATACCGGAGGAGTAGGAAGAGGACTGCTCCACCATCACGCTGTACGGCACCAGGTCGGCATCGCGCATTGCCTGCTCGTAGCCTCTCTGTTTGATGATAGTACGTTCATCAAGGCGTGCGCCAAGATAGGCAACATGACGGTGCCCGCGGGCGATGATAGCGGCTGTCATCTGACGCGCGGCTTCGAAGTTGTCGAATCCCACGGCAATATCAAGACACGGGGACTGGCTGTCCATCAGCTCAACCACCGGGATACCGGCAACCTCAATCATTTTCAGCGTACGGGGCGTATGGCTACGTTCGGTGAGGATCAGGCCATCAATATTCCACGACAGCATCGATTCCAGACGCTCTTGTTCCATCTCAGGCTTATAGCCGTAGTGCGCCAGCATGGTTTGATAACCATGAGCGTCAGTGACAGCCTCAATGCCGCGTAGCACTTCAGCAAAAACCTGGTTAGTGAGAGACGGTAACAGCACGCCGATAGCGCGGCTGGTAGCGTTAGAAAGGATATCAGGAGCGCGATTGGGAATATAACCCAGCTCATCAAGTGCAGCGGCAATTTTGCCCCGCAGCGCCACGGAGACCTGCTCCGGGTTACGCAAAAAGCGGCTGACCGTCATTTTGGTCACGCCCACGCGGTCGGCTACATCCTGAAGTACGGGTCTTTTCTTTTTCATCGTCCTGAAGCGTTAAAAAGGGATAGATTCCCCCAGTTTACCACGGACGTGCGTGAACCTTCGCAGAGAAAAAAAGGAGTTTTTTATTGTGAGAAATACACAAAATCATTCGAGTTGCATCAAGGTGGCGACGCAGTAAATCCCCGGGAGCGTACATTAAGTACGCGACCGGGGTGAGCGAGGAAAGCCAACACAGATGCGGCTTTAAGCATGCCGTGTATTTTTATACTGGCGGCAGATCAAACAACAACACTTCGCTGTCGCTGTCGGCATGAATAGAAATGGCCTGCTCATCCCAGATTGCCAGACCATCGCTGGTGGTCGCTTTGGTCCCGTTAATTGTCACGTTACCTTTTACTACCTGGATCCAGACGCGGCGTTCAGCGGCAATCTGATGCACCGACTGCTCATCTTTGATCAGTGCCCAACGGTAAAGCTCCATATCCTGGTACACTTTCAGCGAGCCATCACGGGCATCCGGCGACAGCACCAGTTGTTTACCCTGAGCGGCATCAAAACGGCGCTGCTCATAGCGTGGGGTAATACCGTTTTCCTGCGGCATGATCCAAATCTGATACAGATGCAGCTTCTCAGTATTGCTCGGGTTGTACTCCGAGTGACGGATCCCCGTCCCGGCGCTCATTATCTGGAACTCACCGGCCGGAACCTGTTCTTTGTTCCCCATGCTGTCCTGATGTTCCACCGCGCCTTCCAGCACGTAAGTCAGGATTTCCATGTCTTTATGGGGATGAGTACCAAAGCCCTGACCTGCGTCGATCACGTCATCGTTAATCACGCGCAGTGCCGAGAACCCCATAAAGTTTGGGTCATAGTAGTTGGCAAAAGAGAAGGTATGCCAGGAATCGAGCCAGCCATGATTAGCGTGGCCACGGTCATTAGCTTTGCGTAAGTAGATCATTGTGTTCACCCCCAGATGTTTTCGATGGAGTAAGTGTGGACTCAATCCGCCGGGGATCATAGAGGGTGAAAATTGACTCCTCTGTTCAAAAAAAATGAACAAGCCCAGAGGAGTCTGCGCAAGCTATTTGGCGAGAGTTATCGTCGCCGGAGAAGCCTGTTCAAAGGCGCGTTCGAGGAGTTCCAGGTTGGTAAGAACTTCAGATTCCTTGACGTAATTAGGCGTACCGGCTGTCAGCGTCTGGTAAAGCGCATCATAGACGCGACCATAGTCCCCCACTTCCGGCTGCACCTCTTCTTTTACCGTCAGGCCGTCATCGTTAACGTACTCCAGCATCCCAATGGAATCGTCAGCAGCGAAACCTGGCTCACCAGGCATGATATTGGCCTTCAGGCTGGTTTCCTGCTGGTCGATGCCGTACTTCACAAACGAGCCTTTGGTACCGTGAACGATAAACTTCGGATAGTCGATTTTCACCAAGTGACTGGTTTTAACAATGCCTTTCAGAGAGCCGTAGAACAGCTGCGCTTCAAAGGTATCGTCCGGATTCGCTTTGTTGCGCAGGCTGCGGATGTCATAGGCCACGCAATCGGGACGACCGAACAGCGAGATAATCTGATCCATGGTGTGTACGCCCAGACCATAGAATGCGCCGTCCTGCGGCAGTCCCGGCTTGGTTTCCGCCACGGGGCGGTAGTAATCGAAATGGCTTTCAACCTCAACAATTTCACCGAGCTTGCCGCTCTCAATCGCTTTTTTAGCGGTGAGGAAGCAGGAATCAAAACGACGGTTCTGATATGGCGTAACGGTCAGCCCTTTGCTTTGCGCCAGTTCGAACAGTGCTTTTGCTTGCGCAAGCGTCGGCGTGAAGGGTTTCTCAACCAGCACGTTTTTACCCGCTTCCAGCGCGCGTTTGGCGTATTCAAAATGGCTGTCAGCATGGGTACAGACGATCACCAGCTTCACCTGCGGATCGTTTAAGATCTCGTCAAGGTCACTGGTGAAGTGAATATGTGAATATTGTGGCGCCTGCTCTTCCGGCTTGGCGTGGCGGCGAAAAATGTGCGCGACATGCCAGCTATCTTTGCGGTTGAGGACGTACGGCAAATGGTAGCGAGTGGTGCTTTTACCAAAACCAATAAATGCGCAGTGTAAGGTCATGAGACGATCCTTTCGAAGGTGATTGTCTACACCATAGCGCAAAGCGGCTGGAGACTGAATGTTGGATTCTTTGCCGGATGGCGCTTGAACTGCACCACAGGGCGACAGGATCGGCCGTCGGCGTCGCAGGCAGTTTGTTCACGGCAAGCGCGCAGGGCCCGGAGCGTACTAAATGTACGTGAGGAGCACGAGCACTTCCCGGGGACGAAATGGCAAGTAAGCCAGGCAGACACAAAACCTCAAAAAAAAAAGCCAGCAAAAGCTGGCTAAAGTAATACTGGAAGCAATGTGAGCAATGTCGTGCTTTCAGGTTCTCCGTAGGGGTTCCCCTGAACGCAGAGCAATAATAATCATTCTCATTCGCACTTGTCTACTTCTTTTTGCAAAAAAATGCAGTTGACGGAATTTTCTTTCTCAGCGAGTGTAAATACACAATTAACCCTGCTGGAGATAAGGAATGAGTGAGATAGTGATACGCCACGCTGAACCGAAAGATTACGACGCAATTCGTCAGATCCACGCCCAGCCGGAGGTGTACCACAACACGCTACAGGTTCCTCATCCTTCCCTCGAGATGTGGCAAGCGAGGCTAACCGAGCAAGCCGGGGTCAAACAACTGGTTGCCTGCATTGACGATATCGTCGTGGGGCATCTCTGTATTGAGGTCGCGCAACGCCCGCGCCGCAGCCACGTGGCTGATTTTGGTATCTGCGTGGATGCACGGTGGCACAATCGCGGCGTTGCCAGCGCGTTGATTCGCACGATGATCGACATGTGCGACAACTGGCTGCGCGTCGAGCGTATTGAGCTAACGGTATTTGTTGATAATGAGCCGGCCGTGGCGGTGTATAAGAAATACGGCTTTGAAATCGAAGGCACAGGTAAGAAATACGGCCTGCGCAACGGTGAATACGTTGATGCCTACTTTATGGCGCGCGTGAAATAAAATTAAGGGCGAGTCTTATCACCCTTCTTATTGAAAGGACGCAAGAGTGAAAAAGTACCTTCTCCTGGTGTTGCTGGCAGCACTCTCCCCTGCTTTCGCCACTACCGTACAAAATCTCGATTCCGTGCCCAGCGCTATTCAACACCCGGAAGGTAAACAGATTTTTGCTGAGCAAATGGCGGGAGCAACCCCTGCCAAAGGATTTGGCGAGCTTCCACAGGGATTATCTGAGAACGCGTGGATTGCCTGGGTTGCGCCGAATGAAGATCCTGACAACCTGATCCTCACGGGTGCCAAAGCCTGGGGCAAAGACGGCAAATATATCGGTGTCGCCTGTTTCGCCGACAATCCGGCCGACGCCGGGCAGGCAAAGAAATACGCGGATAACAACTGTCCGGAAAACTACAGCAACGGGCACGCCAATAAATTATATCTCGGCGTTTTTTCCTGGCAGAACCAACAGCTAACGCCGATTGCACGCTCGGAAAAACCATTAAACCAACTCTCTGAGTGGAATAAAACCGCCGAAAAAGAGAGCGATGATGAGTCCGTCAGACCGCTGGCCTATTATACAAAACTGGATCTGGCACCGTACCGGATCGCACCCGATACGCTGGCGTTTGGGGTGCGCGGTGGATACTCTGAGGCGTATTCGGGCGGCGGCGCATTTTATGAAGTGCTGGAGCTCTATGCGATCAAAGACAACAGGATAATCAACGTGTATTCCGACCTTGTTTATCAATATACGGACATCGCCGGAGAGTGGAATAAAGACGGTACAAGACAGCGCGACATCAGCGAAAGTAAATATATCCTCAAAATGCGTTCGGCAAAAACGCACGGGTTTTATGATTTAGAGAGAGTAAACCTGCAGGATAAAAGCAGCCAAATATTCCGCTGGTCTGAATCGCTGCAGCGATATGCGCCATAACCAACCAATAAGGCCGACATCGTTCCGAACGCTGTAGGCCATTATCCTTTATATCTCGCCGTTAAATTCAGGAGCGGAAGCGCTATCCGGCCCTGGCATAGAGTTTTTGATTGCAGTCCATCGTTTCCCCCGCCGTCATGTTCAGGCCTAACAACCACCTGAATTATATGGTTATTCACCTTTTTATCTTCATCGCTATTTTTCGTAACGTTAATAATATTAATATTACATTTTTGTTTTTTTTTGGTTTCTGCCATCACTTTATGGTGACAATCACAACAATATGCTTCTCCTGGGACTAACTTAACCACGGTGAGGTAAAAAATGAAATTTGAACGCCATCATAGAATATTGAAAGAAATCAGTATTTCGGGAGTTGTAAAAGTTTCAAATCTGGCGAAAAGTCTCAAGGTAACAAAAGAAACCATTCGCTCAGATCTCAATGAACTTGCCGGACAGGGATATCTCACTCGCTGTCATGGTGGTGCATTTATTACCCTTGATTCTCTTGATAACGTTGCAAAAAACGAAATTGCTTATGTGCTGGAAAAATATGAGTCAGCGCAGAAAATAAAAAAAGGTCTCTCTGCCATGAAAAATAATGTATGTGTTATTGGCTCGTTCAATGTTGATATTATCAGTTACCTACCGAGACTACCCTCGACAGGAGAATCATTACTTGCCGATAAATTTATTTTTTCGCCAGGCGGTAAAGGATGTAATCAAGCATTAGCGGCAAGCTATGCCGATTCTGATGTGCATTTTATTACTAAAGTAGGGTCAGACCATTTTAGTGATTACGCCATTAATTTTATAAACTCATCAAAAATCCATAAAAGTGTAATCTACCAGACCAAAGAAACACAAACTGGTACAGCTACCATCATGGTGAATGGAGATACCGGGGATAACGTCATCGCTATCTATCCCGGTGCTAATATGACAATTTCACCTGATGAAATCACCATACAAAAAGAAGCCATTATTCATTCAGATATTGTTCTTGTACAACTGGAGACAAATTACGAGGCGCTTCAGCAAACAATTCGTCTCGCACAAAAAAATGACATACCGGTAATTATCAATCCAGCGCCATACAATGAAATGGTCAATACCATCATTGATGACATTGATTATATTACGCCAAATGAAACCGAAGCTGGTCTCCTGGCAAATATGTCCGTCAATGATATTGAGTCAGCCAAATGTGCAGCGAAGATTATTCATCAGAAAGGTGTAAAAAATACCATTATTACTTTAGGTAGCAAAGGATCTCTCGCTTATGACGGAACGCAATTCATCTATTCTCCGGCATTCCCGGCAGTTGTAAAAAACACCGCAGGAGCTGGCGACGCCTTCAATGGCGCACTCGCATCTGGCCTTGCTAAAGGAAAATCACTGGCATCCGCATTATGCTACGCCAGCGCATTCGCCTCGCTTGCTGTTGAAACACCCAATGCCTCTGACATGCCAGAAAACGAATCCGTTCTACATCGCATTCAGAGTTCACATTACAAACAAACTATCTCAACTCACTAAATCAAGGAGCAGACTATGAACAATACGCAGAAAAAACTAAAGGTGCTCTTTATTGGAGAATCCTGGCATATTCACATGATTCATTCAAAAGGTTATGACAGCTTTACCTCCAGTAAATATGAAGAAGGCGCTACATGGTTACTGGAATGCTTAAAGAAAGGTGGTGTGGAAATTGATTACATGCCTGCTCACACCGTACAAATCGCATTTCCAGAAAGCATTGATGAACTAAACCGTTATGATGCCATTGTCATTAGCGATATCGGCAGCAATACATTCCTGTTGCAAAACGAGACATTCTATCAGCTCAAAATAAAGCCAAATGCTCTGGAATCAATTAAAGAGTACGTCAAAAATGGTGGTGGTCTGCTTATGATTGGCGGCTATCTGTCATTTATGGGTATTGAGGCAAAGGCCAATTACAAGAACACCATTCTTGCCGAGGTCTTGCCAGTTATTATGCTTGACGGCGATGACCGAGTAGAAAAACCAGAGGGTATCTACGCTGAGGCTGTCTCGCCTGAACATCCTGTTGTAGACAGATTCTCAGACTACCCGATATTTCTTGGATATAACCAGGTTGTCGCCAGAGAAGATGCTGATGTCGTATTAACAATAAATAATGACCCACTGTTAGTGTTCGGTAAATACCAACAGGGTAAAACCGCCTGTTTTATGAGTGACTGTTCGCCGCACTGGGGAACTCAGCAATTCATGTCCTGGCCGTTTTATACCGACCTGTGGGTTAACACGCTTCAATTCATCGCCAGAAAATAAAAAACAATGGAGTAACGAAAGTTACTCCTTTTATAAAATATAAGGATTGATGTATGAACAAGAATAAGTACTCAACCCCCTTACTGATGCTTGCAACCATCTTAGCCGGTATGCTTTCCCCAATGCAGTCTGCCGTTAATGGGCAATTGGGACACTGGTTGCAGGATGGTAATGCTTGCGCAGTAATCTCTTTCGCCAGCGGTCTGGTCGTCATGTTTTTTATTATTATTGCGCGTAAAGAAACACGCCATCAATTCGCGTCGATCCCTACGCTGATTAAAAAGCGGAAAATCCCCTTGTGGAATTGGTTTGCCGGGTTATGCGGGGCGATGGTCGTATTTTCTGAAGGCGCATCAGCCAGCGCGTTAGGCGTTGCCACTTTTCAAACTGCATTAATTTCCGCCCTGCTCCTTTCCGGCCTGCTGTGCGACCGTTTTGGCGTCGGTGTGGATGAGAAGAAATATTTCACGCCATGGCGCGTTACTGGCGCATTGTTCGCTGTTATTGCCACGATTTTTGTCGTGTCGCCACAGTGGCACTCAACCTCGTTTATCCTGCTGGCTATCCTTCCATTTTTGGCAGGATTACTCGCTGGCTGGCAGCCTGCGGGGAATGCCAAAGTCGCCGAGGCAACGGGATCCATGCTGGTTTCCATTACCTGGAACTTCATCGTCGGCTTTTGTGTCCTGGGTGCTGCGCTGGCGATACGTGTCGCATTAGGGCATGTCACCGTCCAGTTACCCGATACGTGGTGGATGTATCTCGGTGGCCCGCTGGGTCTGCTGTCCATCGGGCTGATGGCGATTCTGGTCAGAGGCTTAGGACTATTAATGCTGGGTGTCGCTTCTACCGCGGGTCAGTTACTGGGATCGGTGTTGATTGATGAGTTAATCCCATCATTAGGCAATACGGTCTATCTGGTCACCATCATCGGTACATTATTCGCGTTAGTAGGTGCAATTGTTACCACCATCCCCGAATACAGAGCATCCAAAATGGCGAAAAAAATGGAGGTGTCAGGATGAAAGGCTTCCTGCAAACCGTAACGGGCCTAGTGGCACACTCAGAAATGGGTCTGACGCTACCGCATGAGCACCTGTTTAACGATTTGTCATCCGTTGTTGACGAGCCACAGTATGCTTTTTCACAGCAGTTGGTGGGAAAGAAAGTCAGTGCTGACCTGCAGTGGGGACTGAAACACGACCCGTACTGCTGCGCCGATAACATGGACAGAAAAGAGATTGATGATGTCATCTTTGAAATCAATAACTTCATGTCACTGGGAGGCAGGACGATTGTCGACGCGACGGGTTCTGAATCTATTGGTCGGGACGCCACTTCATTGCGGGAAGTGGCATTAAAAACTGGTTTGAATATCGTTGCTTCTTCAGGACCTTATCTGGAAAAGTTTGAAAGCGCCAGGATCCACAAACCTGTCGAGTTATTAGCCTCACTTATTGATAAGGAACTGAATCAGGGGATTGGCGAGACGGATATTCGCGCCGGTATGATCGGTGAAATTGGCGTATCACCCGCTTTTACCCAAGCTGAGCGCAACAGCCTGCGCGCGGCGTCTCTGGCACAACGTAATAATCCCCATACGGCAATGAATATCCATATGCCAGGATGGCTGCGGCTGGGTGATGAGGTACTGGATATTGTCCTTGAAGAGATGAACGTCTCTCCGGCAAAAGTTTCGCTGGCGCACTCAGACCCTTCAGGAAAGGATGTTGCCTATCAACGTAAAATGCTTGACCGCGGCGTATGGCTTGAATTTGACATGATTGGTCTGGACATTACTTTCCCCAAAGAAGGTATCGCCCCAGGTGTTCAGGACACCGCAGATGCGGTAGCAAATCTGATTGAACTGGGTTACGCCGACCAGATCGTATTAAGCCATGATGTTTTTCTCAAACAGATGTGGGCAAAAAATGGGGGGAATGGTTGGGGATTTGTCCCAAATGTTTTCCTCGCCTATCTGGCTGCCCGTGGCGTAGATAACGATACTCTTCGCAAGCTCTGTATTGATAATCCGGCGCGGTTACTCACGGCGTAACTAACATATAGCCCGGCGCCTGATGCCGGGCTATTAATCAACAATCAGTAACCCGCCGTTAAATCATCCACGGAACGCGGGTCGGACGCGCCATACAGTGCGCCATCCGGTCCAACCATAATGCTCTGCGTGCTGCCCATCGCTTCTTTCAGCGCCACTTTCTGTCCTTTTTGCTCCAGCAGTTTGATTGTATCCGGGCTGAAGCCCTTCTCAATACGAAGCTCATCAGGCAACCACTGATGATGGAAGCGCGGTGCGTTGGTCGCTTCGGCGACGTTCATCCCGAAATCAATGCTGTTGACCACCATTTGCAGCACAGTAGTGATAATTCGACTCCCGCCTGGGCTGCCGGTAACCAGCCAGGTTTTCCCATCTTTTACCACGATAGTCGGCGACATAGATGACAGCGGACGCTTCTTCGGTCCGACCGCGTTGGCATCGCCGCCTACCAGACCGTATACGTTCGGTACGCCCGGCTTGGCAGAGAAGTCGTCCATTTCATTATTGAGCAGAATGCCAGTGTTACCCGCCACAATACCGGTCCCGAAGGTGGTATTCAGGGTATAGGTCACCGCCACGGCATTGCCGTCTTTATCCACCACCGAGAAGTGAGTGGTCTGATTGCTTTCATACGGAGCGAGCTTGCCAGGTTTAATCTGGCTGGAAGGCTTAGCCTTGTTGATATCAATCTGATCGGCAAGCGTTTTAGCATAGGCTTTGTTGGTCAATGCCTGCCACGGCACTTTCACAAAATCGGGATCGCCCAGATACTCCGAGCGGTCAGCGTAGGCATACTTCTCCGCTTCAGCCATGACCTGCATGGCGTCGGCGCTGCCAAATCCGTATTTCTTCATATCAAAGTTTTCAAGAATATTGAGGATCTGCACGATGTGAATACCGCCAGAGGAGGGCGGCGGCATGGAGAAGACCTGATACCCGCGATAGTCACCGCTAATCGGCGTACGCTCCACGGCTTTATAGCTGGCTAAGTCCTCTTTGGTCATCAGCCCGCCGTTCTTCTGCATTTCCCCGGCGATCTGATCGGCAATAGCCCCTTTATAAAACGCATCCGGGCCGCTTTCGGCAATCGTTTCCAGGCTTTTCGCCAGGTTCTTTTGCACCAGCTTATCGCCTTTTTTCAGTGGCTCGCCGTCTTTCCAGAAAATGGCTTTGCTGTTCTCGTGATTAGGGAGCACTTCACTGCCATAGGTTTTCAGATCGTCGGCCAGTGCGTCATTAACCACAAAACCCTCTTCCGCCAGCTTCATCGCCGGACGTACCACTTTGTTCAGCGGCATCGTGCCGTATTTCTCCAGCGCCAGCGAGAAACCCGCGACGGTACCCGGCGTACCGGATGCCAGATGCGACGTCAGCGACTTTTTCGCATCGGCGTTGCCCTGCTCATCAAGGAACATGTCGCGGGTCGCGCCAGCAGGGGCCATTTCGCGAAAATCAATCGCCGTGGTGTTACCGTCTTTGGTACGCAGCAGCATAAAACCGCCACCGCCCAGATTGCCCGCCTGGGGATGCGTCACCGCCAGCGCGTAGCCAACGGCCACGGCGGCATCGACGGCATTCCCACCCTGTTTAAGAATATCCACCCCCACTTGGGTGGCAAGCGCATCCACGGAGGCCACCATCCCCTGCTGCGCGCGCACGGGATGGAACACATCCTCCTCAACACCGTATGATACCGGCGGCGGTGCAGCCGGAGCGGCAGCAACGCTAAAACAACTTCCTGAGAGCAGAGCAGCAATGGCTACCCGGCGTAAAAACGTCGGTTTTATCATCGTTATTCTCCAGATGTATGGGGGTCAGCCCCCACTAAGCCTGGTGCATAACTCTGAAATAATCATCGTAACGGCGAGAAAGGAGTAAACTTAAGAGATCCCCGAGAGGAGAAAAGCGATGAAACGACTCTTACTTTTAGCCATGCTGTTGCCGTTTGCAGGCTTTGCACAGCCCATCAACACCATGAATAACCCGAATCAACCCGGTTATCAGATCCCGAGCCAGCAGCGTATGCAAACCCAAATGCAATCGCAGCAGATTCAGCAGAAAGGGATGCTCAATCAGCAGTTGCAAACGCAGACGCGTATGCAACAACAGCATATGGAAAACCAAATCAATACCAACTCCCAGCGCGTCCTTCAGTCTCAGCCTGGCGAGTTTAATTCCAGCCAGCAGCAAATGCTGCCCAACAGCAACGGTGGGATGTTAAGTGGACCCCGTAACCCGGACAGCTCGCTGAATAAGCAACATATGCTGTCGGAGAAAAAGAACGGCGACATGCTGAAGCCCTCCAGCACGCCGCAGCCTAACGTTCCGTTAAAAACAATTGGGCCTTAACAGGGCTGGAAATCCGGACCAATCGTATCAATGGCATCGGTACAGATGCAGTCCACTCCCCAGCGTAGCAGTTCCGCCGCGCGCTGGGGTCGGTTGACGGTATACACCAGAATACGCAGTCCTGCGTCGCGCAGCGCATCCACGCGCGCTTCATCCAGCAGCTTGTGGTTAAGATGAATAGAGACGCAGCCCAGCCGCGTTGTCAGCTCACGCCAGTCCTCGCGCCACTCATCAAGCAGTAAGCCTCTCGGCAGTTCAGGCGCCGCCTGCTGCGCCGCTTCAAGCGCGTCAATTTCAAAGGATGACAACAGCGGTGGTGTCATTCCCGCCCACAGTTCCCGAGCGGCCAGCGCTACGGCTTTGCCGGTTAACGTTCCGGTGCCGGTGGTGGGTTTAATTTCAATATTCGCCATCATACTGTGCTGACGGCAGCGCTCGGCCACTTGCGAGAGCAGCGGTAGCGGTTCACCTTTAAACTCACCGCTAAACCAGCCGCCGGCGTCCACGCGCAATAAATCCTGCCAATTCAGCTCGCCTGCCACACCCCAACCATTGCTGGTGCGTTCCAGGTTGTCGTCATGCAGCAAGAAGATCTCACCGTCTTTCGACAATTTAGCGTCAAACTCAATCATGGTATGCCCGTATCGCGCCCCCATGTCGATCGCCGCCAGGGTGTTTTCCGGTGCCAGCTTACCGCCGCCGCGATGGGCGACGATATGGGGGTAAGGCCAGTTACTCATACGCGTTGTCCTGTTTCGCCATCAAAAAGATGCAGATGATTTTCCGGCAGATGCAGCCACAGCGTGCTGCCTGCCGTCGGGCGATGCTGATGCGCCAGTCGCACCACCAGCTTTTGCTCACCCCAACGTCCGTGTGCCAGGTTATCCGCTCCCAGCATTTCCAGCGTGTCGACGACCAACGGCACGCCGCCTTCGGCCTGCGAGCTTAGCGCAATATGCTCCGGGCGGATACCCAACGTCATGTTACGCCCACCAGACTCCCTCGCGCTTCTGCCGAGGGGCAACGTCATGCCGTCATCCAGCTCAAAATGGGTGCCCGAGGCGCTGATGCGCCCGTCCAGCAGATTCATCGCCGGGCTGCCGATAAAACTCGCCACAAAGCGGCTGGCAGGCTTTTCATATACCTCAACCGGCGTGCCGATCTGCTCGGCAATGCCTTTGTTCATCACCATCACCCGCTGGGCGAGGGTCATCGCTTCTACCTGATCGTGCGTCACATACAGTGAGGTGGTTTTCAGTCGGCGATGCAGATGTTGTAACTCCAGACGCATCTGTACGCGCAGCTTGGCATCGAGGTTAGACAGCGGCTCATCAAACAGGAATACCGCTGGGTCACGGACAATCGCCCGCCCCATCGCCACACGCTGGCGCTGACCGCCAGAAAGCTCGCGCGGACGACGCTTGAGCAGTTCACCCAGCTCGAGAATTCGCGCCGCCTCTTTCACCCGTTCGGCAATATGCTCCTTGCCCATCCCACGGATTTTCAGCCCCCAGGCCATATTTTCTTCCACGCTCATATGTGGGTAGAGCGCGTAGTTCTGAAAGACCATCGCAATGCCGCGATCCTTAGGCTCCATTTCGGTGACGCGTTTATTATTAATCCAGATATCGCCGCCGCTCACCCGTTCAAGCCCGGCCACCATCCGTAGCAGCGTTGACTTACCGCAGCCGGATGGGCCAACCATCACGATAAATTCTCCGTCCGCGACATCCAGCGTCAGCGGTTTAATCACCTGGGTTTTGCCGTCCCAGCTTTTGGTTACTGCCTGTAGTTTTAAACCAGCCATTTTTATTTCTCACTATCGACCAGGCCACGTACGAAGGCACGCTGCATGGCTAACACGATGATTACCGGAGGGATGAGCGTCAGCAGCATGGCTGCCATTACCTGATTCCACTGCGTGGTGCCTTCACCAGTAGCAATCATGCCTTTGATACCTGCCACCGCAGTGCCCAAATTGACATCGGTAATAATTAACAACGGCCACAAATACTGGTTCCAGCCGTAGATAAAGGTGATCACAAACAGCGCCGCCAGATTGGTTTTTGACAGCGGTAGTACAATATCGCGGAAAAAACGCATCGGTGACGCGCCGTCAATACGCGCCGCCTCAACCAGTTCATCCGGCAGGGTCATAAAAAACTGCCGGAACAGGAACGTCGCAGTCGCCGATGCCATTAACGGCAGCGTCAGACCCGCATAGCTGTCGAGCATTTTCAGGTTGGCGATCACTTCCACCGTCGGGAAAATACGCACCTCGACCGGCAGCATCAGCGTGATAAAAATCATCCAGAAGAACAGGTTACGCAGTGGAAAGCGGAACCAAACGATGGCGAATGCGGAGAGCATAGAGACGGTGATTTTCCCTACCGTAATACTGAACGCCATGATGAAACTGTTGAGCATCATCAGCCAGAACGGCGCGCTGTTAACGCCCACGCCGTTGACCCAGATGTATTTCATGTTTTCCAGCAGCTGTGTGCCGGGAACCAGCGTCATCGGCGTTTCAAAGACTGCTTTGTTATCCAGCGTCGCCGCAACAAACGCGACGTACAGCGGAAACAGGATCACCATGATCCCCATAATCAACATGGCATGGCTGAATATTGTCAGCCCACGACGATTCTCAATCATTGGTAACGTACCTTACTTTCCACATAGCGGAACTGCACCACCGTCAAAATAATGACCAGGAACATCAGCACTACCGATTGGGCGGCCGAGGCGGAGAGATCCAGCCCGACAAAGCCTTCGCGATAGATCTTATAAATCAACGTAGTGGTCGCCTGTACCGGCCCACCCGCCGTAGCGGCATCGATCACCGGAAAGGTATCAAAGAAGGCATAAACCAGATTCACCACCAGCAGAAAGAAGCTGACCGGTGCAATCAGCGGCAGCGCCAGCTTAAAGAAGCGGCGAACCGGTCCCGCACCATCAATCGCGGCGGCTTCAATCAGCGACCGCGGAATAGACTGTAGTGCGGCAAAGAAGAACAGAAAGTTGTAACTAATCTGCTTCCAGACCGACGCAAACACCACCAGAAACATCGCCTGACCGCTGTTTTGCGCATGGTTCCAGTCATAGCCAAACTCACCGAGAAAATGGGTAATCAGCCCGCGCCCTGGGTTAAACAGGAAGATCCACAATACGGCGGCGACGGCGGGCGCGACGGCGTAAGGCAACAGCATCAGCGTCTGGTAAAAACGGCTGCCGCGCACCACGTAATTCACCAGCGCCGCAAAAAATAACGACACCAGCAAACCGCTTACCGTGACTAATGTACTGAACTTAATGGTGGTCCAGAATGAATCAAGGTAGTACGGGTCATGAAACAGCGCGATAAAGTTTTCCAGTCCGACAAACTGGCTAGAAAGACCAAACGGATCAACGGATTGTAGTGAGTACCACAGCGCTTCACCGGCGGGCCAGATAAAGAAAATAACGGTGATAACCAACTGCGGGGCCACCAGCAAATAGGGAAGCCAGCGCGAGCGGAACACCGGACGGGATGAAGACATGTAGGTTCTTTTCCTGGAAGGTGCCAGATTGCGGTGCAAACACCGTATCCGGCCTACAAACTACACGCATTTGTAGGCCGGGTAAGTCGCAGCCGCCACCCGGCATTTCACATTACGATTTAGTCGATTGCTCAAAGCGGCGCAGTAACTGATTGCCACGCTCAACGGCAGCATCCAGCGCCTGCTGCGGGGTTTTCTTCCCGGTCCAGACGCTTTCCAGTTCTTCATCTACGATGGTGCGGATCTGCGGCATGTTGCCCAGACGCAACCCTTTGGTGAACGGCAACGGTGGCTTGTTCAGCATCTGGCGGGTGGCGATATCAGCCCCAGGATTCTTATCATAGAAGCCCTGCTCGCGGGTCAAGTCGTACGCGGCGGTGGTAATGGGCAGGTAGCCGGTCTTCTGGTGCCATTCGGCAGCAACTTCAGGCTTCGCCAGGAAGTTGAGGAACTGCGCCACGCCTTCGTAGGTTGCTTTGTCTTTACCCTGCATCACCCACAGGCTGGCTCCCCCGATAATCGCGTTCTGCGGCGCGCCCTTCACATCAGCATCGTACGGCATCATGCCGACGCCATAGTTGAATTTGGCGTAGTGGCGGATGTCAGCCAGAGAACCGGAAGAGGCGGTGGTAATGGCACAATCCCCGTTATAGAACTTCTCGGTAGACTCGTCTTTACGCCCGAAGTAGCTGAAATCCCCTTTTTTGTTCAACTCTTCCAGCAGGGCGATATGTTTCACCTGTTCCGGTTTATTGAATTCCAGCACCGCGTCAGTACCGTCAAAGCCATTGTTTTTGGTGGCCACCGGCAGACCATTCCAGGCGCTGAAGTTTTCAATCTGAATCCATCCCTGCCAGCCGCTGGCGTAGCCGCACTTCATGCCTGCTGCTTTCAGCTTCGCGGTGTATTCCGCCAGATCCTGCCAGGTTTTTGGCGGCTGCTCAGGGTCTAAACCGGCTTTTTTGAAGGCATCTTTGTTGTAGTACAGCACCGGCGTGGAGCTGTTAAACGGCTGGGAGAGTAAGTGTCCGCTTTTAGAGTCGGTGTAATAACCGGAAACCGTCGGCACGAACTGAGACTCATCGAAGTTAATACCAGCCTCTTTGAATACTTCATAGACCGGTTTAATGGCTTTCGAGGCCATCATCGTTGCCGTGCCCACTTCATAAACCTGCAGTAGCGCAGGTGCGTTTCCGGTACGGAAAGCCGCAATACCTGCGCTCAGGCTCTGCTCGTAGTTGCCTTTGTACTGCGGAACAATTTTGTAGTCGGGATTGGCGGCATTAAAACGTTGCGCCAGTGAATCAACTTCTTTACCCAGTTCACCTTCCATTGAGTGCCAGAACGGGATAGTGGTGACGGCCAGAGCCTGACCTGCAAACGCCAGGCTAAGTGCCAGTCCTAAAGCTGTATGTCGTAACGATATCATCGGTTATCTCTCTTGTTGTGCCGGATGCGCGATATCACGCGTTTTATGCTCGCGGGGGTAACATGACATGCTCGAATGACAGAAAAATAACTTTTTTATTACAAAAAAAAGATAGTAAGGCGACAAACAGATGGCAAGGCGGTGAAAGCGTAGTGACAGGAAAATGCGGGGTGGTGCACAACAAAGCCGGGTAACGCTATGTCTTACCCGGCCAGGATGACGTTATCTGTTGCAGCCAGCAAGGAACATTAATCTTTACGCCAGCGTCGTTCATATTCATTCTGTAAACGCTGCTGTTCCCGCCGCTCTCGTTCGCGCTGAATATCCGATTTCTCATCTTCCCAGCCCGGGCAGACAGAGGTGGTGAACACTTCACAGGGCGAGCTGGACTGGGCTAACGAGTTGTCCGGTTTCTCTTCCCAGATTGAAGGGTCGCGCGGGTCGAACGCTGGCGGTGTTAAGGCCAGGGTATTTGATGAAAGCGTCCAAAACAAACCGCCAATCATCATGCAGATACCGGAACGTATCATCCTTTCTCCATGTTCACTTTTATTATTGATAACTATTCTCAATAATAACATAGAGCAATAAAAAGGGGCCATATCAGGCCCCCTTGTCCATTCAGAGAATGTTAACCGCCCAGATACGCGCTGCGCACTGCTTCATTAGCCAGTAACGCATCACCGGTGTCTTCAAGCACCACATGACCGTTTTCCAGCACGTAGCCGCGATCGGCGAGCTTCAGCGCCTGGTTAGCGTTCTGTTCGACGAGGAAGATTGTCATCCCCTGCTCGCGCAGTTGTTCGATGGTGTTGAAGATCTGCTGGATGATAATCGGCGCCAGACCCAGCGACGGCTCATCAAGCAGCAGCAGCCGCGGCTGACTCATCAGCGCACGGCCTATCGCCAGCATCTGCTGTTCACCGCCGGACATCGTGCCCGCACGCTGAATTCGACGTTCATGCAGGCGGGGAAACAAGTCATACACCCACTTGATGCGTTCCTGAAACTGGTCCTTTTCGGCAAAGAAGCCGCCCATCGCCAGGTTCTCTTCCACCGTCATGCGGGAAAACACGCGACGCCCTTCCGGAACAATCGCTACCGCTTCGCGCATGATTTTCGCCGTCTGCCAGTCGGTAATGTCTTTACCATCAAAGACAATTCGCCCACTTGTCGCTCGCGGATCGCCGCACAGCGTACCAAGCAGCGTGGTTTTTCCCGCACCGTTGGCGCCGATAAGCGTCACGATTTCACCCTGATTGATATACAAGCTGACGTCGTGCAGCGCCTGTATCTTGCCGTAGTGGGCGCTGACTTTGTCAAAGGACAACATGACTTTTTCCATATTATGCGTCACCACCATTATGCTTCACCTAAATAGGCGCGGATCACATCCGGGTTGTTACGAATCTGTTCCGGCGTCCCGTTCGCCAGCGGCGTGCCCTGATTCACCACGTAAATACGGTCGGAAATACCCATCACCAGCTTCATGTCGTGCTCAATCAACAAAATGGTGGTGTTGTGATGGTTACGCAGTTCAGCAATCAGCTCGTCCAGCTCTTTGGTCTCTTTCGGGTTGAGGCCTGCGGCGGGTTCGTCGAGCATCAGGATTTCCGGCTGGGTCACCATGCAACGTGCAATCTCCAGACGGCGCTGGTCGCCGTAGGCCAGGTTACTGGCCTGACGGTTGGCGTGCTCCAGCAAACCAATACGCTCCAGCCAGGTGGCGGCGCGATCCAACGCTTCACTCTGCGCGCGACGGAACGACGGGGTTTTCAACAGGCCGGAGAAGACGCCGGTTTTCAGCTGCTGATGTTGCGCCACCAGCAGGTTTTCAATCACCGTCATCTCGCGAAACAGACGCACGTGCTGGAAAGTACGCACCACACCCATCCGCGCAATTTGCTGACCCGGCAGCCCTTCCAGATGCTGGTCGCGCAGCTTAATCGTCCCACCCGTCGGCTTATAAAAACCGGTCAGGCAGTTAAAGACCGTGGTTTTTCCCGCGCCGTTTGGCCCGATTAACGAGACGATCTCCTGTGGTCTCAGCTCCAGTTCAACGTTGTTTACCGCCAGCAGACCGCCGAAGCGCATCATCAGGCCGTTGACGGATAATAATGGCTGACTCATGCCTGCTCTCCTTTTGCTTCCCCGTTTTTCAGCTTCAACTGCGGACGGGTCATCGGCAACAAGCCTTGCGGACGCCAGATCATCATCAGTACCATTAAACCACCCAGCATTAACATGCTGTATTCATTGAAATCACGCATCAGCTCGCGTGACACCACCAGCAGGATGGCCGCGAGGATCACTGCAAACTGTGAGCCCATTCCGCCCAGTACTACAATCGCCAGCACAAAGGCCGACTCGGCAAAGGTGAAGGATTCCGGGCTGACAAAACCCTGACGAGCGGCAAACAACGTACCGGCAAAACCGGCAAACGCGGCGCTGATGGTAAAAGCGGTCAGCTTGATACGCGTAGGGTTTAAGCCCAGCGAGCGACAGGCAATTTCATCTTCGCGCAGCGCTTCCCACGCACGACCCAACGGCATACGCAGCAGACGGTTGATGACAAACAGCGAGAAGACCACCAGCAGCAGCGCCACCAGATAAAGGAAAATCACGCGGTCAGAGGGATCGTACTTCACGTTAAAGAAGTTGCTGAAGGTATCCCAGCCACCTTCACGGGCAGTACGGCTGAACTCCAGACCGAAAAAGGTCGGTTTCGGGATCTGGCTGATACCGTTCGGACCACCGGTCACTTCGGTGTTGTTGAGCAGCAGGATACGGACGATTTCGCCGAAGCCTAAAGTCACAATCGCCAGATAGTCACCGCGCAGGCGCAGTACCGGGAAGCCGAGCATAAAGCCCGCAGCAGCGGAAACCAGCCCCGCCAGCGGCAGACAGGTCCAGAAGCCGAGTCCGTAATAGTGGTTCAGCAGCGCGAAGGTGTAAGCACCGATGGCATAGAAGCCGCCGTAACCCAGCACCAGCAGACCGGAAAGCCCTACCACCACGTTTAAGCCGAGGCCGAGGATGATATAAATCATCGTCAGCGTGGCAATATCAACCGTACCGCGCGACACCATAAACGGCCACGCCACGGCAATCACCAGCAGCGCGACCAGGAATAGCTTCTGTTTAACGGTGGAGCCATCAATCGCCGGCAGAATAAACTTCGGTCCGGAGACGCTCTTCAGGCCCTTCTGGAAAGCTGGACGCAACAGTTGGAAGAGAAAGACCACGCCAGTGCCGATAAACACCCACTGCCAGCGGATATCCGCGGCGCTATCCACCACCAGTTTGGTGCCGTCAAGCTCCAACTGGACGCCCATAAAGACGCCCGCCAGGATGAAGAACATAGCGGCAGAGAGCAGCGCCATTGCAAAATGCATCGGTTTCATACTTTCTCTACCTCCGGGCGACCCAGAATACCGGTCGGCATCACCAGCAGCACCAGAATCAGCAGCGCGAATGAAACCACGTCTTTGTATTCGGTACTCAGATAAGCAGAGGAGAGCGCTTCCGCGACCCCCAGAATCAGACCGCCGATCATCGCCCCAGGAATGCTGCCGATGCCGCCCAGTACCGCCGCGGTAAAGGCTTTCATCCCGGCCATAAAGCCGATATAGGGGTTAATTACGCCGTAGAACTGGCCGAGCAGTACGCCCGCTACCGCCGCCATTGCCGCGCCAATCACAAAGGTCAGCGCAATCACACGATCGGTATTTATGCCGAGCAGGCTGGCCATTTTCAGGTCTTCCGCGCAGGCACGGCAGGCACGGCCCATACGGGAGTAACGGATAAACAGCGTCAGCGCCAGCATCGCCAGGAAGGTTACAATCCAGATAACCAGCTGCATAGTGGTGATGGAAGCAGAGAAGTTTTCGCTACTGCCGACGGTCCACTGGCCGTTAAACAGGCTGGGCAGCGCCACATCGCGCGAACCTTCCGTCAGGCTGACGTAGTTTTGCAGGAAGATGGACATCCCGATAGCGGAAATCAGCGCGATCAGGCGCTTAGAGCTGCGCACGGGCCGATACGCTACGCGTTCAATGCTCCAGCCGTAGGCGCTGGCAATCACAATCGCGCCGACAAAGCCCGCCGCGACCAGTAGCCAGCTGGAATCAATACCCATCATCATTAGCGCAGCGATGATCATAAAGGAGACATAGCTGCCGATCATATACACCTCGCCGTGGGCGAAGTTGATCATGCCGATAATGCCGTACACCATCGTGTAACCGATAGCGATCAGCGCGTAGGTGCTTCCCAGCGTGACGCCGTTAAACATCTGCTGCAAGAAATAGAGGAACTGCTCGGACATAAGGTAACCTTTCTTAACCCGCCCGTTTTGCACGGGCGGTGGGATAACTCGTCTTCAGCTATTACTTCGCGACGGTCGATGATCCGTCCGCGTGCCACTGGAAGACACCAAACTCAAATCCCTTCAAATCGCCTTTTTCGTCCCATTTCAGCGGCCCAATCACGGTGTCAGCCCCGTGTGCTTTCAGATCTTTCACCAGCCCCAACGGCTCTTTACTACCGCTGCGATCCATTGCTGTCGCCAATGACTGGACGGCGGCATAAGTGATCCACACGTACGGCCCGGTTGGATCTTTCTTGTCAGCTTTGAGCGCATCGACGATAGCTTTATTCGCAGGATCCTGGTCATAGCGTTTTGGCATGGTCACCAGCATGCCTTCAGCGGCATCACCGGCAATATTAGACAGCGACGCATTGCCCACGCCCTCAGGTCCCATAAACTGGGTATTCAGCCCGACGGAGCGAGCCTGGCGCAGCATTTGTCCCATTTCCGGGTAGTAGCCGCCGTAATAAACAAAATCGATATTTTCTTTTTTCAGGCGGGCGATCAGCGCAGAAAAATCTTTTTCCCCGGCAGTGATCCCGTCAAAGAAGACGATATTGGCTTTGCCCGCTTTCAGGCTCTCCTGCACTGAACGCGCCAGGCCTTCACCGTATTGCTGTTTATCGTGAATGATGGCGATGCGTTGCGGCTTCACCTTCTCCAGAATGTATTTCGCGGCGGTCGGCCCCTGAGAGGAGTCCAGGCCCGCTGTACGCATAATGTGTGCGTAACCGCGCTGGGTAAGTTCCGGGTTGGTCGCGCCCGGGGAAATCATCAGAATGCCTTCGTCTTCATAGATATCTGATGCGGGCTGCGTGGAAGATGAGCACAGATGACCAATAACGTACTGAATGCCGTCATTGACGATTTTGTTCGCTACCGCAACGGCCTGTTTCGGATCGCAGGCGTCGTCATATTCGACGGCAACCAGTTTGTCGCCTTTGACCCCGCCTTTGGCATTGATATCTTTAATGGCCTGACGTGCGCCATTAAATTCCATATCACCCCACTGCGCGACCGGACCTGACATCGCCCCGACAACAGCGACCTTGATATCCTCCGCCATGACCGCGTGTGACATTGCCAGTGCTATCACCCCTGCGATGATTGTTTTCGCATTCCGTTTCATTTTCCTGAATCCCCATTCGTGATGATGTATATATTTTGTATTTATGTGGTTAAAAAGCAGACTGTGCTTTTTTTGAACTGTACTATTTTTACCAGTCTCGTTAATGGTTTAGCGCAGTTTTTTAAGCAAATTACGGCTAAAATCTCTATTTTTCAGTCGATTAAGAAAAGATAATATTCTGCTTTTCACTATAGATAAACAAAAAAAAGTGCATTTGTCAGCATAAAATAACGGCACAAAGAGCGGAATAAAATGCTGCATTCCAGGGTATTATCCTGCCTGTTTTTCAATCTCTACTGTTTCAATCTGTCATTGTCGTTGTTACAAAACTATTAACCTGGTTAATCGCATTAAAAAGAGAAAGCATCCGGGCGAATTATTTCGGTACACTGATTCCATCTTTTGTGATTTGGACATGCTGTTAATGAAGCTGACCATCGTTCGTTTAGATAACTTTAGCGACCAGGACCTGATTGATCTGGGCAAAATCTGGCCGGAATATTCCGCCTCATCATTAAGCGTAGATGAAACGCACCGGATCTACGCCGCACGCTTTAACGAGCGTCTGTTAGGCGCCGTGCGAGTAACCCTGAGCGGCACACAAGGCGCACTGGATTCATTGCGCGTGCGCGATATCACCCGCCGTCGCGGCGTCGGGCAGTATTTGATCGAAGAAGTGATCCGGGAAAACCCTGACGTGAGTTCGTGGTGGATGGCCGACGTCGGCGTTGAAGACCGCAGCGTGATGGCCGCATTTATGCAGGTGTTAGGGTTTACGGCCCAGGAGAATGGCTGGGAGAAACGGTAGAAAACCGCCCCCAACCAATTGTATTACGAGTATTTTCCCAAGAATTTTGTGTTGCAGGCAGGCGGCAAGTTATAAAATCCCCGGAGCTTACATAAGTAAGTGACCGGGGTTGAATAACGCAGCCAACACACCTGCGGCACGAAAGGCGCCGGGAAAATCACTTGGCGTCTGTCGCCGTCCCGTTTGCATGCCAGTCAAACACGCCGAATTCGAAGCCTTTCAGGTCGCCCTTCGCATCCCATGACAGCGGCCCCATCACAGTTTCCACCGAGTTTGCTTTCAGATACTTGGCAATTTCAGCCGGATCGTCAGACTGGTTCAGACCGGCCTGCAAAGATTGCAGCGCGGCGTAGGTGGTCCATACGAATGCACCACTCGGATCCTGTTTCTTGGCTTTGATAGCATCTACGATGGGTTTGTTCGCTGGAACCTGGTCGTAGTTCTTCGGTTTCGTTACCAGTAAGCCTTCTGCTGATTCACCGGCGATGTTAGACAGCGACACGTTCGCTACACCTTCTGGCCCCATAAACTGGGTTTTCAGACCCGCGGCGCGTGCCTGGCGCAGGATTTGCCCCATTTCCGGGTGGTAACCGCCGTAGTAAACGAAATCGATGTTCTCTTTCTTCAAACGCGCTACCAGCGTAGAAAAATCTTTTTCCCCGGCGGTGATCCCGTCAAAGAACACCACGTTGGCGTTACCCTTTTTCAGGCCATCCTGCACCGCGCGGGCCAGGCCTTCACCGTACTGCTGCTTATCATGAATAATCGCGATGCGCTGCGGCTTCACTTTTTCAACGATATATTTGGCGGCCGTTGGGCCCTGATCGGAATCCAGACCAGTGGTACGCATCACCAGGCTATAGCCGCGCGCAGTCAGCTCCGGCGCCGTTGCCGCTGGAGTGATCATCAGAATGCCTTCGTCTTCATAGATGTCTGACGCAGGCTGAGTGGAAGAAGAGCACAGGTGACCGATTACATATTTAATCCCGTCGTTGACCACTTTGTTCGCAACCGCTACCGCTTGTTTCGGGTCACAGGCATCGTCATATTTCACCATGACCAGTTTGTCACCTTTCACGCCGCCCTTGGCATTGATATCCGCAATTGCCTGCTCTGCGCCGGTAAATTCCTGATCGCCATACTGCGCTACCGGGCCAGACATCGCCCCCACAACAGCAATTTTAATATCTTCTGCTAATGCCATGTTGCTGAATGCGAGTGCAATACATCCTGCCAGTAACGCTTTACCCTTCATTTTCATCCTGAGGTTCCTCATTGTTATGGTTGTTGCATTTGTTGTGATGTTGTTATTTAGCACATTATTCTGATATTGGCGTCACACCAAGTATAAGACATTGATATTTAGGCATGCTGACCGTGCATTTTCAGCATACTCTGCTAAAACATACCCCATTTTTATGGATTTGAAACGTGAATTTTTGCGATGACATAACATATAGGTGACAAAACTATAAATATCAATTCATCTCCATAATATGACCTTATATCATCGATATAAAATATAATTTTAATTAAGATGCATTGTTGAATATATATAAATGACAGTATTAATTATAAAAACCAAATATTATATTATTTTGTTATGCGTTATATGCATCCGCTAGAAATAGCCATATTAGTCAATACATTCAATATGTGATCTTGGTAACGTTTAAAAATCCATAAAACAATATATATTCAAAGAACAGAAACCACTCTCAAGAATGGAATCTGTTACATACAAAATATAAATCAAACATATGGATTATATATATAAGGAAGATAACCATTGAATCTCTATGATATCATCATATTAACACATGGTGACGCAGGTAAAGAGTTATTAAACAGTAGTGAAATGATTGTTGGCAAAACGAAAAATACAACGGCTATTTCTCTGATCATCGGGATGTCACCAGAAACGTTAATGGAGCAAACAAGGAAAATACTCAGACCCAATATTAAAACCGTTATTCTTACCGATATATATGGTGGAACACCATCAAATGTAGCGACGGTTCTCTCCAGAGAATACCCTATTCATTGTATTAGCGGCGTAAACCTTGCCATGCTGCTTGAAGCGAATATGTTACAAGACTCCGATAAAGAAATCACCATCGAAGAATATGTTCAATGTATTCATGATGCCGGTAAAGATATGGTTCAAAGTTATCAATTTAATAAAGGACAATAGAGTATGAGTATAGTACATGCCCGCATTGATTATCGCCTAATTCATGGACAGGTTATCACCAAATGGCTGAAAAGGAGCAACGCCGATAAAATAATAGTTATTGATGACGAATTATATAATGATCCTTTTTTAGCCGAAGTTTATAAAATGGCGGCCCCCAGCGGCATCGAAGTAATCATGACATCCATTGAGGAAACGACAACCCGCTGGAATGAGAAAAATTTTTATACTGGCAAACTTTTAATCCTTTTCAAATCTATTGATTCAGCATTAAAGACTATTCAGGGCGGATTAGAACTTGAAGAGTTGCAAGTAGGCGGCATAGAAAACATCCCTGGTAGAAAAATCGTCTTTAATCAGATATCAATAAATAAAGAAGATGCAGAAAAACTACAAGTCATAGAAGACAGGAATATTAAAGTATATTTCCAGACTATCCCAGAAGAAGAACCAGCCAGTCTGCAAAAAATAAAGAATAAGTTACCTTAAAAAGGAGAGGAACTTATGGGCGTTTCTACAGCAATATTGATTGGTTTAGTTTATTGGATATCACAAGCGAAGGTATGGTATGGCTTTTCAATCATGCGCATGCCGTTATCTATTGCCCCCATTATGGGAATTATCTTTGATGATATGCCGACTGCATTATCAGTCGGTGCGACATTACAGATGATCTATATAGGAAGTATTGCTCCTGGTGGGAACCCGCCAGCAGATGAGGGATTGGCCTCCTGCATCGCTATACCTATTGCTCTTACTGCGGGGATAAAACCTGAAATAGCGATTTCGTTGGCAATCCCAATAGGTTTATTAGGGGTTGTTCTCGAAAACGTTCGTAAAACGGTTAATACCACATTTGTTCATATGGCCGATCGCTATGCCGAAAAAGCAGATATCAAAGGGATTCAGCGGGTAGCAACTATCTATCCTATTCTGTTGGCCTTCCCTATGCGCTTCGTTCCTGTTTTCGTTGCCTGTTTGTATGGCCCAGATGCTATTTCCTCATTTATCAAACTGTTACCCTCCTGGACCACCAACGGCTTAGCTATCGCTGGTAATATTCTTCCAGCATTAGGTTTTGCTATCACTATCATTGTGATCGGGAAAAAACAATACATCCCGTTATTCATCATTGGTTTCTTCTTGGTCACATATTCAGGGTTAAACACCATAGGGATATCCATTTTTGGTTTATGTGCTGTTCTCTTATACATGCAATCAAAAACTGCGAAAGGAACACAAAATGGCTAATAATATCGACTTAAAGGAAGCCGAAAGCTCACCAATTACGAATAGAGATGTGCAGATTGTCTGGTTAAAATGGCATGCTTTCTCGGAAACATCATTAAATTTTGAACGGTTACAGGCTCTAGCCTTTTGTAATTCAATGACAGGGATTTTAGCTAAGCTATACCCGAATAAGAGGGATCTTTCAAAAGCGTTACAGCGCCATTTGACGATGTTTAACACACAAGCTAACTGGGGCTCAGTGGTAAACGGCATCACTATCGCACTAGAAGAAAAAGCATCCCAGGAACCTGAAGAACAGCGAACAGCCACAACCCAATTAGTGACCAGTTTAAAAACGGGGTTAATGGGTCCAGTCTCAGGTATCGGGGATACGTTAGATTTTGGCACATTGCGACCTATTGTTATTGGGGTATGTATTCCTTTTGTATTGCAAGGGTACGTATTAGCCGCATTACTGCCATTGATCTATCAAGTTGTTTATATGTTCTTCGCTAGCCGATTTGCACTTAATATTGGCTATAAAAAGGGGAAAGAGTCAATTTTAGAGATACTCCACTCTGGCAGTATCCATAAAATTATTGAAGGCGCAGGTATGTTCGGCCTGTTGATGATGGGGGCGCTTTCTGCCACTTATGTAAAGATTAAGACACCGCTACATATTACTACTGGTGGGGGGAATACTATTGTCCTGCAGGACATGTTAGACAAAATTGTGCCTAACTTACTCCCCCTGGTTGCGGTTCTCGGTATTTATATATACATCCAGAAGTGTGGACCGCATTTCCTAAGAATACTGGTAGCAATCCTCTCTTTAAGCCTTATTTTTTCATTCTTCGGTTTATTGTAATATGAAAAAAATACTTATAACGCCAAGGCCCTTTCTTAGTAAGGGGCAAAAATATCTGGATGAATTACAGGCAGCAGGTTATATCGTCGAATGTAATACGAGCGGCGGACGTTTTAGTAAAGAAGAGTTGATGGTAAAAATTAAAGATGCCGATGCTATTATTACAGGCAACGACCCTTTAGATCAAGACGTTATAGATTGTGCGAAAAAACTAAAAGTAATCTCAAAATATGGTGTTGGTTTAGATAATATAAACGTTGAGTATGCGAACAGCAGAAATATTGTGGTGCATAAAGCACTCAACGCCAATTCTGTATCGGTAGCAGAAATGGCTATTCTAATGATGCTATCCAGTGCCAGAAAGTATGTTGAAATCGAACAACAGGCTAAATGTAGTAATGATGTAAGATTGGTGGGTACTGAGTTACATAAAAAGACATTAGGGCTGATTGGCCTTGGTGCTATTGGCAAACATGTAGCCCACATCGCTAACGCTATGGGTATGGAGATCATTGCATACGACCCTTATATCAATCAGAGTCAGGTTTTTCCGTATATAAACTTTAAAGAGTTAGATGAGGTGTATCAGCTCAGTGATGTTATCTCGCTTCATTTGCCTTTACTAGATAGCACCAGGCACATGATTGATCAGCACGCATTCGAAAAAATGAAACCTTCCGCAATATTAATAAATACTGCACGAGGCGGTTTGATTGATGAAGATAGTTTATACAATGCTTTAATTACTCATAAAATTTCTTTTGCTAGTGAAGATATTGAACTTAAAGAACGAAAAGAAGAAACAAAACAACTCATGAATTACTCGATCACGCCACATGCGGCTTCGTTTACTCAGGAAGCAGATCTTAACACAATTCAAATCTCGATTAAAAATGTTACCAACGAACTGGAGAAAAGATAATGAAAGAACTTAAGGGAATTATTACTGCGATGGTGACACCATTTGATGAAACGGAAAAAATGGATATCCCGGCAGCAAGAAAGATGGCTCGCTGGTTAGTCAATAATGGTGTTCATGGATTATTTATTTGTGGCACCAACGGTGAATTTCATCTGTTATCAGATGATGAAAAAGTAGAACTCACCAAAGCAGTTGTTGATGAAGTGGGTAATGACGTAACTATTTGCGCCGGTGCCGGTTGCTGTAGCACACAGCAAACTATTGCTCTGACTCAACGACTTGTTGATGCTGGCGCAGATTACATTTCAGTTGTAACCCCCTACTATCTGGTGCCTAATCAGGAAGATTTATATAAACATTACTATGATATTGCGGCCAGCACAGCAGCACCTATTATTCTATACAATCTCCCAGGGCAAACGGGCCTAAGTATTGAATACGAAACAGCGAATCGCCTGGCTGATATCGATAATATCGTGGCAATCAAAGATAGCAGTGGAAAATTTGAAGTACAAAAACAGTACCATGAGATTTCAAAACACAAAAATTTTAAAGTATTGAACGGTTCAGATTCGCTGATGCTTGATGCATTTAAAGAAGGTTCAGTTGCCAGCGTCGCAGCCACATCAAATGTTTTACCGAAGATTGAAGTAGATTTGTATAACTACTTTATCGCGGGGCAGTTGGATCAAGCACAGGAAGAGCGTAATAAGATCGATGCGCTGCGTATGAACATTAAGAAAATGACCGCACCTGCAGTAATGAAAGAGGCTCTTAACTTAATGGGGATCACCGCAGGCATTACCAGAAGACCAATACATATGCCGAATGAAATCATCACTCAGGATATCAAAGAGATGCTGGCAGCCTATAATCTCCTGCCACAATAAGTTATACCGACAGTATTCGGCTGCATTAAGGTGACATGTTTGCCCAGAAACCGGGCAAACATGTCACCTTGTCAGGCGCAGGGGCATCAATCACTTCGGCTCCCCCACAACACCAGAGAGGCAAAAGCAAACCTGGCAGAGGAAAGCGTGATAGCAGTTTGGAGTATCAATCAGACATAAAAAACCCCCGAATGGGCATCCAGGGGTTATAGGGGCAATGCGTTAAACGGCGTGATTACGCTTCGATCGCCGCACGCAGTTTTTTCATGGCGTTCTTTTCAAGCTGACGAACACGTTCAGCAGAGACGCCGTAGCGATCGGCCAGTTCTTGCAACGTCGACTTGTTGTCTTCGTCCAGCCAACGGGCGCGAATGATGTCCTGGCTACGCTCGTCCAGACCCTCCATTGCGTGGGTCAGTTTATTCGCGGCCTGATCTTCCCAGTTATCTTCTTCAATGCCGTCGGCAAAGTTAGATGATTTATCCTGCAGATACAGAACCGGTGCCATCGGCTGGCTGTCAGACTCGTCGTCTGAAGACATGTCAAACGTCATGTCCTGCGCCGCCATACGGGATTCCATTTCGCGCACGTCTTTGCTGGAAACACCCAGCTCACGAGCAACCATTTCAACTTCGTCCTGATTGAACCAGCCCAGACGCTGCTTGGTTTTACGCAGGTTAAAGAACAGCTTACGCTGCGCTTTGGTGGTCGCGACTTTTACGATACGCCAGTTACGCAGAACGTATTCGTGGATCTCTGCTTTGATCCAGTGCACGGCGAAAGAAACCAGGCGCACACCCACTTCTGGGTTGAAACGGCGCACGGCTTTCATCAGGCCGATATTGCCTTCCTGAATCAGATCCGCCTGCGGCAGGCCATAGCCCGCATAATTACGAGCAACATGAACAACAAAGCGCAGGTGAGACAGGATCAGCGTTTTAGCTGCTTCCAGATCGCCCTGGTAATGCAGCTTTTCAGCCAGTGCCCGCTCCTCGTCAGCCGACAACATCGGCCACGCGTTCGCAGCCCGGATGTAAGATTCCAGGTTACCAACAGGGGCTAAAGCTAAATTTTGCATTTCTTTGGTCATTCAAATCCTCTCAATCTTTTCATCTGACGCGTTGGCTAAAACTAATAGCAACAACCATGCCAGAGCTTATGAGCAACGAGAATATCATTCAATCTTTTATCAGACAGTGATTTTATCCACAAGTTCCATGTCGTAATGTGTATAGATTACGCACAAAATGTGACATCACAATGAATACGCCGGGAAGAGATAACAGGGACTCTTTCCCTGCAGAGCGAACTACTCAGTGCAGGGAAAGATTATACCAGAGATTTTTTAATCGGGGGTAAAGTGGCGTAAATGTTGAACCGTGGCAAGCCAGGCTGCCACCCAGCCAATCATCGAGCACACCAGCAGCAATAACAGGCATTCGTCGAATGATAAGCCGTTGATATCAAACTTAGTTCCAAAAACCTGCGCCACCTCAGTAACCGCTGACGACAGGCGCATCACCAAAATTTCTGACAAAATTAGTGAAAGAAATGCGCCGGAAAAACCGAGCAGCGCACCGCCGTAGAGGAACGGACGCAGGATAAACCCATCCGTCGCGCCAATCAGTTTCTGCACGTTAATGGTATCGCGACGCGCAAAAATACTCAGGCGCACACTGTTACCGATGACGAGGAAGACCGCCGCTACCATCAGCACGCCAATCATCGCGGAGACGCGTCCGACAAGGCCAGTCAGCGCAGCCAGACGGGCAAACCAGCTGTCATCCATGCGCACTTCATCAATACCGTTGATTTGTGCGATACGGTCGCGCAGCGTGTTCAGCGACTCCGTGCCCTGGAAGTCCAGTTTCGGGATAACCACCGCCACGGCCGGTAGCGGGTTCTCTTCCAGCATATCCAGCGCGCCGCCAAAGCCGGACCAGTTACGGAATTCGCCCAGCGCGTCATCGCGGGAAAGATAATTCACTTTCTCCACGCCCTGCTCGGCCTGCAACTGACCAACCACCCGCGCCGCTGCATCATCATCCAGCGTTTTTTGCAGGTAAACGGTGATCTGCGGAGAAGGATAATACTGGCTTGCCGCATGGTCGACGTTCTTATAAACCATGTAGCATACGCTTGGCAGCGTCAGGGAGATGGCAATAACCATCACCGTCAGGAACGTCGCCAGCGGCTTGCTTTTCAGGTCCTGTAACGCGCCCTGGAACGCGTAGCGTACCTGCTCGTTAAAGACATTGGTTTTACGCGAGTTCGGCTTTGGCGCGGCTTTCGCCCGCTTTGGTGCGTTACGACCGCCATCTCCCGGCGCGCCGCCCGATTTACGGAAGCGATCCAGTCGGCCACCGAACTGTTTGATTTGATTAATAGCGTCACGTCTATTCATGGGCCAGGCCTCCATGCAGATGTCCATCGCTCAGAACCATTTGGCGATAGGAGCGACGGGAGATCAGGCCAATATCGTGCGTGGCCATTAATACCGTGACCCCGACGCGGTTAAACTCTTCAAACAGGCGAAGGATCCCTTCCGACAACGCGTCATCCAGGTTCCCTGTTGGTTCATCCGCCAGCAATACCGCAGGTTTATTCACTACCGCACGGGCGATGCCCACGCGCTGTTGTTCACCGCCGGAGAGCTGAATAGGGAAGTTTTTCGCTTTGTCCAACAGTCCGACCTTATCCAGCGCCGCTGACACGCGACGACGAATATCGTCCCCGCTGGCGCCCGCGATGATCAGCGGGATTGCCACGTTGTCAAACACGGTTCTGTCCATCAACAGGTGGTGATCCTGAAAAATCATGCCAATCTGACGACGCAGAAACGGCACTTCACGGTTTTTCAAACGGCTGATGTCATGCCCGCTGAAGTAGATTTTCCCGGCGCTGGGCCGTTCAATTCCACAAATCAGCTTCAGCAGGGTACTTTTCCCCGCGCCGGAGTGGCCGGTCAGAAATGCCATCTCGCCAGGCTGCATATGGAAGGTAACTCCCTGCAGCGCTTGTCTCCCACCGAGATAGGCCTTGCTGACATGTTCAAAGCGAATCATTGTTAATCCTCTCGGGCAAAAAGTGCCTCTATAAAATCGTCCGCTTTAAACGGACGTAAATCCTCGATACGTTCGCCCACACCGATATAGCGGATAGGGATGCCAAACTGATCGGCAACCGAGAAGATGACCCCGCCTTTCGCCGTACCGTCCAGCTTAGTCAGGGTGATACCGGTTAAGCCCACCGCTTCATGGAACAGTTTGGCCTGGCTTATCGCATTCTGCCCGGTGCTGGCGTCGATAGTCAGCATAACTTCATGCGGCGCATCTTCGTCGAGCTTCTTCATGACGCGAACGATTTTTTTCAATTCTTCCATCAGGTGCGATTTGTTCTGCAAACGCCCTGCGGTATCAGCGATCAGCACATCTACATTACGCGCCTTCGCTGCCTGGATGGCATCAAAGATGACGGACGCGGAATCCGCGCCGGTATGCTGAGCAATCACCGGGATGTTGTTACGCTGACCCCAGACCTGCAGCTGCTCTACCGCCGCCGCACGGAAGGTATCGCCCGCCGCCAGCATCACCGATTTACCCTGCTGCTCAAACTGACGCGCCAGCTTTCCGATAGTGGTGGTTTTACCCACGCCGTTGACGCCAACCATTAAGATAACAAACGGCGTCTTGCCATCAACATTCAGCGGTTCTTCCACCTTCGCCAGAATCTCGCCCATCTCTTCTTTCAGCAGGCCGTACAGCGCTTCCGCGTCTTTGAGCTGCTTACGGCTGGCACCTTCCGTCAGATTCGCAATAATCTTGCGGGTCGTTTCTACGCCCACGTCGGCGATCAGCAGTTGCTCTTCCAGCTCTTCAAACAGATCATCGTCGATCTTTTTACCACGGAACAGACTGATAAATCCGGAACCAAGGTTTTCTTTTGTTTTCAGGAGGCTGCGTTTCAGACGCGCAAAGAAACCTTCTTTCGTTGGTTTTTCCTGCTCCTGGACTCCCTCTTCTTCTGTCGGTGCTTCTACGGCAGGTTCTTCTACCGGCACCACCATCACGGCTTCTTCAGCTGCCTCAGCCGCCAGCGCCTGCGCTTCCAGCTCTTCATCAGTCAGGTGCGGTTCGTTTTCGGCTTCCTCTTCAACCGCCTCAACGATTTCCACGGTTTCCGCTTCGGCCTGCCACTCTTCGGCAGAAACCTCTTCGGTTTTCACCTCTTCCGGCAGCGGCAATTCTTCGCGTTCGATAACCGTCGCTGCTGGCGTTTCCACAACGGGTTCAGCTGCAGGTTCAGCAACCAGCTCAATCTCCGGCTGCGATTGTTCGGCAACAGGTTCTGCTTCCGGCTGCAGTTTTTCGATTTCCGCAACCTGTTCAGTCACTTCAACAACTTCAGCTGCAAAAGCTTCCGTTTCCGCCTCGCTACGGGTTTCCTCGGCGCGCGGCTGTTCGTCAACGACGGTAGTTTCTTCAGCAACCGGTTGTTGTTCTTCGTTTTTTAATTCTGTCTCGTTTTCCGGTGCCTGCTCTTTTTGACCAAAGCCCAGCCAGGAAAAAAAGCCACGTTTTTTCTCTTTCGCCATTTGCGACTACACTCCCCCGCTGTTGCTTCATGGCACAGCGTCAACGCTATGTACATAGCAGCTAAAAAAATGATGAAATAGTCTATCACTTATACCCGATGAATTTCGAGTTACGTCAAGGCGGCAAGCGCACGAATCCCGATGAGCTTACTTTTAGTAAGTGATTTGGGTGAGAAAGTGCAGCCAACGAAGAGGTAACTTGAAAGGCGACGGGTTAACTTAACTCACATCACCGCCTGGAATGACACGTCAGCAGCGGATTGAGCAATAATTGAAATGAAAAAACCGAATCACTCTGGTAGCGGCCAGATCCGCATTATTGGTGGTCAATGGCGTGGCCGTAAACTCCCGGTTCCGGATAGTCCCGGTCTGCGCCCAACCACCGACCGCGTACGCGAAACCTTATTTAACTGGCTGGCCCCGGTAATGGTCGATGCTCACTGCCTGGACTGCTTCGCCGGCAGCGGCGCGCTGGGGCTGGAAGCCCTCTCTCGCTATGCGGCAAATGCGACGCTTCTGGAAATGGATCGCGCGGTATCACAGCAGCTACAAAACAATCTCGCCACGCTGAAAGCTCCCCATGCCCGGGTCGTCAACACCAATACCCTGACATTTTTGGCCCAGACGGGTACGCCGCATAACGTGGTGTTTGTTGACCCGCCGTTTCGCAAAGGATTACTGGAAGAAACATTAACTCTTCTGGAAACTCATGGCTGGCTGGCAAATGAAGCGTATATTTACGTTGAAAGCGAAGTAGAAAACGGTTTGCCGCCGGTTCCGGTGAACTGGTCGCTGTACCGCGAAAAAGTCGCCGGACAGGTCGCCTATCGCCTTTACCAACGTGAAGCACGAGGAGAACACGATGCTGATTAACCTGGGACGCCTGCTGATGTTGTGCGTCTGGGCATTTTTACTACTCAATATTTTCCAACCCTTTCCACGCCCGCTTAACATCTTCGTTAACGTCGCACTGATTTTTATGGTGCTGATGCATGGCATGCAACTGGCGCTGTTAAAAAGCACCATGCCTAAAGATGGCCCGCAGATGACCCGCGGAGAGAAAATCCGTATTTTTCTGTTCGGCGTCTTTGAGTTACTGGTTTGGCAGAAGAAGATTAAAGATCAGTTGAAAAAGTAACTGTGATCTTTTCGCCCGGCGGCGCTTAGCAGGCCGGGGCGACAAAATCTCCAGGCCGGACAAAGCGTAAGCCGCAATCCGGCATCAGTCAGATGAAACCTTAGCGTTCACTGTAAAATCAACAAAACGCGAACCTTTATAACTCAGCGTTCCCTTATCCCCGACCGTTAACGCATGGTACTGCTGGGCATCCAGACGAAACGTCTGCTCGAAGCCGCCACTTTGTGGCTTAAAACTGACTTCATAGCGCATGCTGGTCCCCGCCGGGCTCACTTCCTGCTGGCGGGATCGCCGATCGTTAAGCGGTTTTTCCCGTTTGTTACTCACCACCACCTGCTTTTGCACTAACGGCGCAGTATCATTATCGGCTTTTTCACGCCGCTGCTGAACGAAGCGAAACGACGCAGCAACAACGATTAATACAATGATAACAATGAAAAAAAGTGGTGGTTTGCTCATATTATTAACCCATCAGAAAATGCGGAAATAAGCATACATTGCCTGTTATGGTGTTGTCATCTGGCAGGGTCGACCTCTACACTGAACAGTAGAGCCGTGAGCACCCCGCTTACGAAAAAATAACGAATTCAAGGAACTAAGATGCTTTGGTCGTTTATCGCTGTCTGCCTTTCCGCATGGTTGTTCGTGGATGCTTCCTATCGTGGGCCCGCCTGGCAACGCTGGGTCTTTAAACCCCTAACCTTACTCCTGCTGGCGCTGCTGGCCTGGCAGGCGCCAATGTTTAATGCTGTCAGCTATCTGGTGCTGGCTGGCCTGCTTGCCTCGCTGCTGGGCGATGCGCTGACGCTGTTACCGCGCCAACGCCTTTTGTATGCCGTGGGGGCATTCTTCCTGTCGCATCTGCTGTATACCATTTACTTCGCCAGCCAAATGACGCTGTCGTTCTTCTGGCCTTTGCCGTTGGTGCTGGTGGTGCTGGGGGCGTTGCTGATTGCCGTGATCTGGACGCGACTTGAAGAGCTACGCATCGCTATCTGTACCTTTATTGGTATCACGCTGATGATGGTCTGGATGGCTGGTGAGCTGTGGTTTTTCCGCCCGACCGCTCCGGCGCTGTCGGCCTTTATGGGCGCATCACTCCTGTTCATCGGCAACATTGTCTGGCTGGGTAGCCATTACCGTCGCCGCTTTCGCGCCGATAACGCAATTGCTGCCGCCTGCTACTTCGCCGGACATTTCCTGATTGTTCGTTCGTTGTATCTTTAAAACGCTTGACTCTGGAGTCGACTCCAGAGTGTATCCTCCGGTTAATATGAAATGATTATCAACCGGAGGATGCCATGTCGACACCCGATTCCAGTGGCAAAAAAGCCCCACAATTTTCTTCTTTCAAGCTAGCGCCTGCGCCACAAAGGGCTGACGACTGCTGCTGCGAAGGAAGTTGCTCCACCCCACCACCCGTATCCGGTACCGTAATGGGTACCCGCTACTCCTGGAAAGTGGCAGGCATGGACTGTGCAGCCTGCGCCCGAAAAGTGGAGAATGCGGTCCGCCAGGTCAACGGCGTCAACCAGGTCCAGGTTCTGTTTGCCACCGAAAAACTGGTAGTCGACGCGGGTTCCGATATCCGCCTGCAAGTTGAAAGCGCAGTGCAAAAGGCAGGCTATACCCTGCGCGATGAGCAAGCGCCAGACGCCGCCCCCGAGTCGCGGTTTAAAGAGAACCTGCCGCTGATTTCGCTGATTATTATGATGGCGATTAGCTGGGGGCTGGAGCAGTTCAATCACCCCTTTGGCCAGATAGCATTTATCGCCACCACTCTGGTAGGTCTGTATCCCATTGCCCGTCAGGCCCTGCGTCTGATGAAAACCGGCAGCTACTTTGCCATTGAAACGTTGATGAGCGTGGCCGCCATTGGCGCACTGTTTATCGGCGCGACGGCAGAAGCCGCCATGGTGCTGCTGCTGTTTTTAATTGGCGAACGCCTGGAAGGATGGGCCGCCAGCCGCGCCCGTAAAGGGGTCAGCGCACTGATGGCGCTCAAGCCGGAAACCGCCACGCGCCTGCGTAACGGCGAGCGCGAAGAGGTTGCTATCAATACTCTCCAGCCAGGCGATGTTATCGAGGTTGCCGCGGGTGGGCGTTTACCTGCCGATGGCAAGCTGGTCTCCGGGTTTGCCAGCTTTGATGAAAGCGCCCTGACCGGCGAATCGATACCGGTTGAGCGCGCCACCGGCGAGAAAGTCCCGGCGGGCGCCACCAGCGTGGACCGTCTGGTAACGCTGGAAGTACTCTCCGAACCGGGTGCCAGCGCCATTGACCGTATTCTGAAATTGATTGAAGAAGCGGAAGAACGCCGCGCCCCCATTGAGCGCTTTATTGACCGTTTCAGCCGGATTTACACCCCAGCCATTATGGCGGTTGCGTTGTTGGTCACCCTTGTACCACCGCTGCTGTTTGCCGCATCCTGGCAGGAGTGGATTTATAAAGGGCTGACGCTGCTGCTGATTGGCTGCCCATGTGCGCTGGTGATTTCCACACCCGCAGCCATTACCTCTGGCCTTGCCGCCGCGGCACGTCGTGGCGCGTTAATCAAAGGCGGGGCCGCGCTGGAGCAGTTGGGTAGGGTAACGCAGGTCGCGTTTGATAAAACCGGCACCCTGACCGTCGGTAAACCGCGCGTCACGGCGATTCACCCGGCAAGCGGTATTGGCGAGGCAGAACTGCTGGCGCTGGCGGCGGCAGTAGAGCAAGGCGCGACGCACCCGCTGGCGCAGGCGATTGTTCGGGAAGCCCAAACGCGCGAACTGACTATCCCTGTCGCAAAAGATCAGCGGGCGCTGGTTGGCTCTGGCATTGAAGCACTGGTCAACGGCGAACGCGTGCTGATTTGCGCCGCCGGTAAGCAGCCTGCCGATGCTTTTGCCGGGCAGATAAGCGAGCTGGAAAGCGCGGGTCAAACGGTGGTGCTGGTGCTGCGTAACGATGCCGTTCTCGGCGTGCTGGCCCTACAGGACACGCTGCGCGACGACGCCCGTAGCGCCATCAGCGAGCTTAATCAGATTGGCGTGAAAGGGGTGATCCTGACGGGTGATAACCCGCGAGCGGCGGCAGCTATTGCCAGTGAATTGGGTCTCGAATTCAAAGCGGGTCTATTACCGGAAGATAAAGTACAGGCCGTTACCCATCTTAACCAACAGTCGCCGCTGGCGATGGTCGGCGACGGCATCAACGACGCTCCGGCAATGAAAGCAGCCACCATTGGCATTGCGATGGGAAGCGGGACCGATGTCGCGCTGGAAACCGCCGATGCCGCCCTGACCCACAACCGCCTGCGTGGTCTGGTGCAAATGATTCAGTTAGCCCGCGCCACCCACGCCAATATTCGCCAGAACATTGCGATTGCGCTAGGCCTGAAGGGGATTTTCCTCGTCACCACGCTGCTCGGGATAACCGGACTGTGGCTGGCGGTGCTGGCAGATACGGGGGCGACGGTACTGGTGACCGCTAACGCGCTGCGGTTACTACGTAAAGGATAATGAGTCTGTGCCGGACGGCTGTTGCATTAGCGCCATCCGGCTAAGATTACTGGCCTTTGCGCACCAGATAGCGGTACGGCAGAGAGTCGGTCTCTTTTGCCACCAGCTCATGCTCCATAAAGGTACAGAAGCCAGGAATGTCACGGGTTGTCGCCGGATCGTCGGCGACAATCAGCAGCGTTTCACCCGCTTGCATGCCGCGCACGGTTTTACGCACCATCATTACGGGTTCCGGGCAGCGCAGCCCCTGGGCATCAAGAGTATGGTCGGGAGAGGTAAACAGATCGCTCATCGTAGTCTCGTTCATTCAAAAACGGCGTTATTTTACGCTCTGTTGTGGCGTAAGCCAATCAGGTTAACGATTGCGTGAAAAACAACCATTGCAATGTGCTCTTAAAGCAGTATCATGCGACGGTTTTTTATTGGGTTCCCTCACCCCATCCAACAAAAAGGTCACAATATGACTCCGTTTACACAATCTCAACGCGTAAAAGCGTTGTTTTGGCTATCGCTATTTCATCTGCTGGTGATCACCTCCAGCAACTATCTGGTGCAGCTACCGATCTCCATTTTGGGTTTCCATACCACATGGGGCGCTTTCAGCTTTCCGTTTATTTTCCTCGCGACCGATCTGACCGTGCGTATTTTTGGCGCACCGTTGGCACGACGTATCATCTTTGCGGTAATGATCCCCGCGCTGCTGATCTCCTATGTCGTTTCATCACTGTTCTATATGGGATCGTGGCAGGGATTCGGCGCACTGCTGCACTTTAATCTGTTTGTCGCCCGTATCGCCGCCGCCAGCTTTATGGCTTACGCGCTGGGTCAAATTCTGGATGTGCATGTCTTTAACCGCCTGCGTCAGAACCGTCGCTGGTGGCTGGCGCCAACGGCTTCCACGCTGTTTGGCAACATCAGCGATACGTTAGCCTTCTTCTTTATCGCTTTCTGGCGCAGCCCGGATGCCTTTATGGCCGAGCACTGGATGGAAATCGCGCTGGTTGACTACTGCTTCAAAGTGCTGATCAGCATTATTTTCTTCCTGCCGATGTACGGCGTGCTGCTGAATATGTTACTGAAAAGGCTGGCAGATAAATCCGAAATCTCTGCATTGCAGACGAGTTAAAGGTTCATTTTCCGAGTTGTGATAAGATGGACGAATGAGCCGTTATGGCCGTTTATCGAAAGGAAGAAGTCAATGCGCAATCTGGTTAAATATGTCGGTATTGGCCTGCTGGTTATGGGGCTTGCGGCCTGTGATAATAGCGATACAAAAGCGCCTGCAGAGGGTGCTGCCGCAGAAAGTAGCGCCACCGGACAACCGGTCAGCCTGTTGGACGGTAAACTCAGTTTTTCCCTGCCAGCGGATATGACCGATCAGAGCGGCAAACTGGGCACCCAGGCGAACAATATGCACGTTTATTCTGACGCAACCGGCCAGAAAGCGGTGATTGTGATTGTTGGCGACAATACCAACGAAGACCTGGCTGTGCTGGCAAAACGCCTGGAAGATCAGCAGCGTAGCCGCGACCCGCAGTTGCAGGTCGTCACCAATAAATCTATTGAGCTGAAAGGCCACACGCTGCAGCAGTTAGACAGCATCATCTCGGCCAAAGGCCAGACCGCTTACTCTTCCGTGGTGTTGGGTAAAGTCGATAACCAACTGCTGACTCTGCAAATCACGCTGCCTGCTGACGATCAGCAAAAAGCGCAGACTACCGCAGAAAACATCATTAACACGCTGGTTATCCAGTAACGGTTAAGACGATGACTCGGCCTCCGGTGACACCACCTGAGGCCGTTTTTTTAATCGCCAGGTCAGCAATAACGCCACCGCCACCAGCCCTGCCGTCGCCAGATAGATAACCGGCACGCCCGCCCAGGTCATGACCAGCCCGGCCAGCGGCCCCGTAACTCCCAGTGATAAATCCATAAACACCGTATACGTCGCCAGCGCAGCGCCCTGATTTTGCTGCGGGACGGCTTTTACCGCCACCACGCCCAGCGCCGGGAACACCAGCGAGAACCCTGCACCGGCCAGCAGGACGCCGCTTTTCGCCATCCACGGCATGGAAGCCATCCCCACCAGCAGCAGCCCAACAATCTCGACGCTAAAGCAGATCATCGCCACATTTAGTCCACCTAACCGGTTGATACCATTTGGGAATAACAGGCGGGTCCCCACAAACGTGCAGCTAAAAAGCGTCAGCGCGAAAGCGGCACCGTCCCAGCCTTTGGCATCATAAAACAGGGTAATGAAAGTGGCGATCACGCCAAATCCGGCTGAGGCCAGGGCCAGCGCCATGCCGTACAACCAGACACGCCCAAGCACCGCGCGAAACGGCAACGGTTTGCCTTTGCTGGCCTTTACCGCCGGACGAGGGAGCGCCAGCAGCATTGCCAGCAGCGCCACGCCCATCACGGTCAGCGCCAGTCCCTGTAAGCCACCCCAGGCATAAAACAGTACACCCAGCGGAGCGCCTATCGCCATCGCGCCATAGGTCACGATGCCGTTCCACGAAATCACCCGTCCGATGTGCATTGAACCAACGACCCCAACCCCCCACAGCGTAGAGCCAGTCCCGGCAAAGCTTTGCCCGATCCCTAGAATCACGCGCCCCAGGCATAACAGCAGCAGGCTGGCCAGCGGCCAGCCATTCGTGAAGCCCGCCAGGAAGTAGCCCAGACCACTTAAAAAACAGCCACACAGTCCGAATACCACAATCTTCTTTGGCCCCAGCAGGTCGGCATAGCGACCGGCATGTGGACGGCTCAGCAGCGTAGCGAAATATTGCAGGCTGATGACCAGCCCTGCCCAAAAAGCACTAAATCCCATCACATCATGGACATAGCCTGGCAATACAGCGAGCGGCAGACCAATGGTCAGGTAGCTGGCGAAGTTAAACATCACCACAGAGACAATACGCAGATTAAGGCGTAAACCGCTAAGCGTCGGTTCAGCGACGGGTTCGGGCATGGAGGATCACCACGTTTTCACAACAGTGTTTCATTTCTACCATGTTGCCGGGCAGAAATCAGTAGTCAGTTTCGGAATATCAGTCGCAAGCCAGCCGCTACACTTAATGCAAAAACGCAAACAGGAAGACGACATGACAACCACCCAGCCCGATAAAACGGGTTTGCACATTCTGCTCAAACTGGCCGCTCTGGTGGTGATCCTCGCGGGTATTCATGCCGCGGCGGATATCATCGTACAGCTTCTGCTGGCCCTTTTTTTTGCCATTGTATTGAATCCGCTGGTCATCTGGTTTATTCGCCGGGGTGTACGTCGGCCGGTCGCGATAACGTTAGTCGTGGTGGTGATGCTGATCGTTCTTACGGCGTTAATCGGCGTTCTGGCGTCATCCATTACTGAATTCATGGCCATGCTGCCAAAATACAATAAGGAGCTGACGCGCAAGGTTCTGTATCTGCAAGAGATGGTGCCTTTTCTGAATCTGCATATGTCCCCGGAGCGCATGCTGCAACGTATGGACTCCGACAAGCTGATGACCTTCACAACCACGCTGATGACAAGTCTTTCTGGTGCCATGGCCAGCGTCGTTCTGCTGGTGATGACGGTGGTCTTTATGTTGTTTGAGGTGCGTCATGTTCCCTATAAGCTGCGCTTTGCGCTGAACAACCCACAAATCCATATTGCGGGGCTGCATCGGGCGCTGAAAGGTGTTTCTCACTATCTGGCGCTGAAAACGTTGCTCAGCTTATGGACCGGTGCCATCGTCTGGCTGGGACTGGCGCTAATGGGGATTCAGTTTGCTCTGATGTGGGGTGTGCTGGCATTCCTGCTAAACTACGTGCCCAACATTGGCTCGGTCATTTCCGCCGTTCCACCCATGATCCAGGCGCTGCTGTTCAACGGCGTTTACGAATGCGTGCTGGTTGGGGCGCTGTTTCTGGTGGTGCATATGGTAATTGGCAACATCCTCGAGCCCCGCATGATGGGGCACCGGCTGGGATTATCGACGCTAATCGTCTTTCTCTCTCTGTTGGTGTGGGGATGGCTGCTTGGTCCGGTAGGTATGCTGCTCTCCGTGCCGTTAACCAGCGTGTGTAAAATCTGGATGGAAACCACCACAGGCGGTAGCAAACTGGCAATTTTGCTGGGACCCGGCAGGCCCAAAACCCGATTACCTGGATAAACTTGCAAACAGCATGTATAGAATGGTAAACAACCCCATTATTACTAAAGGTTAGCCCTGATATGTACCGGATCGTTCTTGGGAAAGTTTCTGTTTTAAGCGCTGGCACACTGCCTGCCGCACTGCGTGAGCAGGCCCCGCAAGGCGCTCGTCGTGCGCGCTGGCTGGCTGGTCGCGTGCTGCTTTCCCATACTCTTTCGCCATTACCGGACATCGTCTACAGCGAGCAAGGAAAACCGGCCTTTTCCGCCGACACACCGCTGTGGTTCAATCTCAGCCACAGCGGTGATGATATTGCCCTGCTGCTCAGCGACGAAGGGGAAGTCGGCTGTGATATTGAAGTCGTTCGCCCGCGCGATAACTGGCAGACGCTGGCAAATACGGTGTTCAGTCTCAGGGAACATGCCGAAGTTGAGGCCGAACACCCGGAGCAACAGCTGGCGGCGTTCTGGCGCATCTGGACGCGTAAAGAAGCTATCGTGAAACAGCGTGGCGGCAGCGCCTGGCAAATTGTCAGCGTCGACAGCACCGTGCTAACCTCCTCACTCTCGGTCAGCCAGTGCCAGCTCGATACCCTGAGCCTGGCGGTGTGTACCCCCACGCCGTTTACTCTGACCGCCGACGCCGTGCAGCGTCTGGAAGCCTTAGCGTAAATTTTCCGGGAAGTTTTCCGGCAATTCATTGGCCGCACAGGCAATAACGCTGTCATTATTCGCCCCACAGTCACGCACGAAGGTGATGGTCGCAAACTCGTCAATCACCTCAGTTGGATATGCCGGACCCGCATCGCGATATGACATCATCAGCGGAATATGATCATTCTGGAAACAAACCGTTTTTTGCGGATTGTTAATCACCCAGCGTGGGAAAAAAATGGTGCCGTGAAAGAGTTTGTCGCCCAGATTTACGATCAGGCTGACGTCGGTCCCGGTCGGTTCGGTCCATGAAATTTTATAAACACTCTCGCCAACCCGCACAATGTACGCCCGCTGATCTTTCACCCAACGATTCCCCACAATGCCGCTGTGAATACGGTAATCCAGAGTGGTGTCGTTTTTCACGTAGATCTCGTAATTCCAGCCATTATCGTAGGTATAGACCAGATGTTTGCCGACAAAGCCGCTCAAATCATGTTTATCAAAAGTGCTCATATTCGTTCTCCTCTTACTTGATGCGAGGATCTTACCGCTTCAAAAATTGGATGAATAACGCTATGTTTACATCATATTCATTCAATTTTTAGATGAGTTATGCACAAGACAACGCTGGAGCAATGGGCCTTACTGGAGAAAGTCGTGGAGCTGGGCAGCTTTGCGAAAGCTGCGGAAGAGACCAACCGTAGCCAGTCTTCGGTGAGCTACAATCTGGCGCTACTGCAGGAGCGGCTTGGCGTGACGCTGCTGACGCCGGAAGGTCGCAGGGCGGTATTAACCCCTGCGGGAGAGCTACTGTTGGGCCAGGTCAAACCGTTACTGAAGGCCTTTTTATGGGTGGAAACCCGGGCAGCAACGTTGCAAAACGGCACGCGAACGCGGCTGGATTTCATGGTAGATAGCATCTTCCCACGCAAACGCCTGTTCGCGATCCTCAAGCAGTTTCAGCAAGCGTGGCCACAGACGCAGGTACGTTTGACCGAAGTGCTGGAGAATGGTGACGATCGACTGGCGGCGCATGCCGATGCGGACGTGATGGTCCTGACCCGACGCCAGGATATCACCGGCCGCGGCGAATGGCTGATGAATATTGACTTCGTGGCCGTTGCCCACCGCGATCACCCGCTCTGCATGTTGGATGCGCCGCTGGATGAAGACGCGTTACGCGCGTGGCCGCTGATTCGCATTGCCGATCGCGACAACCCGCAGCAAGCGGTGCGCGATGCCTGGACCTTCTCGACCATTGATGCCGCGATTGAGGCGGTGATGTATCAAGTCGGTTACGGCTGGTTGCCTGAGGAGCGAATTCAGCAGCAGCTTGAGCAGGGGCTATTACGCCCGCTGCCGTTAAGCCATGGCGCTCGCCGTGCCACCCCGCTGCATCTGATCGTCAAAGACACGCTCGCGCCGCTGGATGAACAGGTAACAACCCTGCTGCGTTTATTGCGAGAGCATTAACCTTTTCCCCGGATGCCGGACGTGTGTTACAAAATACGCTATTCCCCTTACTCCCTGTGCGCCCACGCGCCACATGAAAGGTTAATTGCAGATGCAACGAGTCACCATTACCCTCGATGACGATTTACTGGAAACGCTCGACAGCCTGAGCCAGCGCCGTGGCTATAACAACCGTTCCGAAGCGATCCGCGATATTCTGCGCGGCACACTGGCGCAGGAAACTACCCAGGAGCACGGCACTCAGGGATTCGCAGTGCTCTCGTATGTTTATGAGCATGAGAAGCGTGACCTGGCGAGCCGTATTGTTTCCACCCAACATCACCACCACGATTTATCAGTCGCCACACTGCACGTGCACATCAACCATGACGACTGTCTGGAAATCGCTGTGCTAAAAGGTGACATGGGCGATGTGCAGCATTTTGCCGATGACGTGATTTCCCAGCGCGGCGTGCGCCACGGTCATCTGCAGTGCCTGCCGAAAGAAGAGTAATTACCTGTTATGTTGCCCGGCCTACATTCGTTCCCGTTTGTAGGCCGGGTAAGGCGCAGCCGCCACCCGGCAATAATATTTACGCCATCGTGCCAATCGTCTTTCTGAAACGCAGCAGCGCTATCAGGAAGAACGTACTACCAATCGCCAGCAGCGTCAGGAACTGCGGCCAGACAATATTAAATCCTGCGCCGCGGTAAAGAATCGCCTGCGCAAGGCTAACAAAATGGGTAGTCGGCATCGTCAGCATAATGTCCTGCACCGCCTGCGGCATGCTTTCACGCGGTGTAGAGCCGCCGGAGAGCATCTGTAACGGCAGCAGTACCAGAATCATCAGCAGCCCCAGTTGTGGCATGGAGCGCGCCAGCGTGCCCATAAAAATGCCGATTGATGTGGTGGCGAACAGGCTCAGCGCTACTCCCAGCATAAACAGCGGTATCGAGCCTTCAATCGGTACGCCGAGCACACCTTTTACCATCAGCATCAGCGACAGACCGGAAACCACCAGCACCACCAGCCCCATCGACCATATTTTTGCCATCATGATTTCAAACGGCGTCACCGGCATCACCAGCAGGTGCTCAATGGTCCCATGTTCACGCTCGCGAATCAGCGCCGACCCGGTAAGCACAATCGCCAGCATGGTGATGTTGTTGATAATCGCCATCACCGCGCCAAAGCGGGCGGGTTCCAGATTAGGGTTAAAGCGCATACGCATTTCCAACGCCACCGGCAGCTCGCTGTTATCGCGGTAACGCGACACAAAGCTGTTCACCTCGCCACTGATGATATTCTGGATATAGCTGTTGCCAGTAAAGGCCTGGCTCATCCGCGTGGCATCGACGTTAACCTGAATATCCGGCTGCCGCCCAGCCAGTACATCGCGCTGAAAATCAGGTGGAATGTTCACAGCGAAGGTATAGCGCCCAGCATCCAGCCCGGCATCCATCTCATCGGCGGTAATCATCTCCGGCGGTAAAAACCACGGACGATAAAAACTGTTCACAATGCGATTCGACAACTGCGACTGGTCCATATCGGCAATGGCAATCGGCGCCAGGTGCAGCGACCCTGGCAGAACGGTCGCAGAAGAGTAAACCGAGACCGTGAAGGCGAAGACGATCAGCGTCAGCATCGCTTTGTCACCCAGCAGGCTGCGTAACTCTTTGATGCCGAGGTTATAAATATTCCGTAATCGGCGCATCACCCCTCCTGTTTTTTCAGCAGCAATACGCTCAGACCAATGACCACTGGAATGGCTACCGCCAGTGGAATAAACAGCGGCCAGAGATCGGTCAGATCCAGCGCTTTAGAGAACGTCCCGCGCGCGATGGTCAGAAAATGGCTGGTCGGGTAAATTTCGCCAATCCACCGTCCCGGCCCTTCCAGCGAGGCGACCGGGTCGATCATCCCGGAAAACTGCGTCGCCGGGATCAGCGTAATAATCGCCGTACCAAAAATGGCGGCGATCTGACTTTTCATAAACGTGGAAATTAACAATCCCAGCCCGGTGGCAATGGTGACGTACAGCAGCGCGGCCAGCGTCAGGGTCACAAAACTCCCCTTATGCGGGACGCCGAATACAAACACCGACAGCGCGCACAGCAGCAGGAAGTTCAGCATGCCCAGCACGATGTAAGGCAACTGTTTGCCGAGTAAAAACTCGCTGCGGGTAGTGGGCGTCACGTACAGGTTGATAATCGACCCCAGCTCTTTCTCACGCACCACGCTCAGAGCGCTGAGCATGGAGGGGATCATCATCAACAGCAGCGGGATCACCGCCGGAACAATCGCTGGCAGGCTTTTCACATCCGGGTTGTAACGATAGCGAGTTTCAATGGTCATCAGTCCGTTTTGCCCGCTGGTATTTGGCTGACGCGCCATCACATCCTGCAGCCAGGTCTGGTGCATCGCCTGCACGTAGCCTCTGACCGTTTCCGCACGGCTCGGCATTGCGCCATCGACCCAGACGCCAATCTTCACCGGCGTTCCACGCGCGATATCGCGGCCAAAATTTGGCGGGATCTCTATGGCTACCGCGACTTCGCCCGAGCGCATCCGTTTGTCCAGCTCGTCATAACTGGTGAGCGGCGGTTGCTCGATAAAATAGCGCGATCCCGCCAGATTCAGCGTCCACGCCTGGCTGCTGACTGTCTGATCACGATCGAGCACCGAAAAACGCAGGTTTTCCACATCCATGCTGATGCCGTAGCCCATGATCAGCATCAGGATCACCGTGCCCATCAGCGCCAGCGTTGAACGTACCGGGTCACGTCGCAGCTCCAGCGCTTCGCGGCGGCTGTAGCTGAACAAGCGCCGCAGGCTAAATCCCTGGTGCGGCGGCTGACTGTTTTCATGCACTGCCGGGACATTGGCTGGCGGTAACTGAGCCTCCGGCACCGGACCTGCCGCTTCCTGTAACCAGGAGATAAACGCCTCTTCCAGACTGGCGGCACCACGCTGTTTCACCAGATCCTGCGGCGTACCGCTGGCCAGGACTTTTCCGGCGTGCATCAGCGACATGCGGTCGCAGCGCTCCGCTTCGTTCATAAAATGGGTGGAGATAAAAATGGTCACTTTATCCTGACGCGACAGATCGACCATCAGTTGCCAGAACATGTCTCTCGCCACCGGATCGACCCCGGAGGTTGGTTCATCGAGAATGAGCATCTCCGGGCGATGGATCACCGCCACCGCCAGCGACAGGCGTTGACGGATCCCCAACGGCAGCGCGCCGGGCAACGCGTCTTCGACTTCGGTCAGCGAAAAGCGCTCACTCATTTCTTGTACCCGCCCCGGGATTTCTGCTTCGGGGATATGGAACAACCGCGCGTGTAGCTCGAGGTTTTGCCGCACGGTCAGCTCGCTGTAGAGCGAAAACGCCTGCGACATATAGCCTACCCGGCGACGGGTATCGATATTCTTCGGGTCAACCGCTTGCCCAAACAGCCACGCCTCACCTTCACTTGCGGGTAGCAGCCCGGTGAGCATTTTCATGGTGGTGGATTTACCGCAGCCGTTGGAGCCGAGAAAACCGAAGATTTCCCCGCGCGGAATACGAAAGTTAACGTGGTCAACGGCCACGAACTTGCCGAAGCGCATGGTCAGATCTTTCGCCTCGATGGCAATCTCTTCCTGCTCAGCGTGATACGGCGGGATCACCACTGGTTTATGCGCCTGGCGCTGGGCTTCGGGTAACAGCGCGATAAACGCCTGCTCCAGCGTGTCGGAGTTGGTTTTTTCGCGTAGCTGCTGCGCGCTCCCGGTGGCCAGCACCTCCCCGGCGTTCATCGCCACCAGCCAGTCAAAGCGCTCGGCTTCTTCCATGTAGGCGGTCGCAACCAGCACGCTCATGTTGGTCTGCCGCTGGCGAATGCTGTTAATCAGATCCCAGAACTGGGCGCGGGACAGCGGGTCGACCCCGGTGGTAGGTTCATCGAGAATTAACAGTTCTGGGTCATGGATCAACGCGCAGCACAGCCCCAGCTTTTGCTTCATCCCACCCGAGAGTTTCCCGGCCGGACGATCGCGAAACGGCGCCAGTCCGGTGCTGTTCAGCAGCTCGGTAATCCGCGCTTCGCGCTCCGCTTTGTCATGGCCAAACAGCCGGGCAAAGAAATCGACGTTCTCATACACCGACAGCGTGTGGTACAGGTTTTTCCCCAGCCCCTGCGGCATCCAGGCAATGCGCGGGCAGACATCCCGGCGATGTTTCGGGTCGCGCATATCGCCGCCCAGCACCATCACGTTACCGTGTTCAATGACTCGCGCGCCGGAGATGAGCGACAGCAGGCTTGATTTTCCGACGCCATCCGGGCCAATCAGCCCCACCATACAGCGGGCGGGGATATCCAGCGTGATATTGTTCAGCGCTACCGTTTTCCCGTAATGCTGACTCACGCCGTCAAGGTGCGCCACGGGAGGAACGGGAACCAGCGCCAGATGCGTCATTGCGGCAACCTCACCATCAGGTCGTCAGGCCAGGCTCGATTTTCATCGATACGCACCCACGCCATGCCCGGCAGACCGGTTTTCACGTACTCGAGATGCTGCTGCAACAGCTCTGGCGGGATACGCGCTTTAACGCGGAACATCAGCTTCAGCCGCTCATCGCTGGTTTCGACCGTTTTCGGTGTGAACTGCGCGACGCTTGCCACAAAGCTGATGGTCGCCGGAACACGCAGATCCGGTGCGGCATCCAGCACCAGGCGCGCTTCGCCGCCAATCTTCAGTAAGCCAGCCTGTTCGGTAGGCAAGAAGAACGTCATGTAGACATCGCTGAGATCGACCATATTCAGGACGCGCCCGCCCGCAGAAAGCACCTCACCCGGTTCAGCAACACGGTACTGCACGCGACCATCGCGCGGGGCTTTCAGCTCACTGTCATCAATATCAGCCACAATACGACGTTCGGTGGCCTGCGCGGCTTCTACGCGGGTTTGCGCCTGAATGATGCTGGTGCGAGCGGCTTCAATTGCGGCTTTTGCCGCTGAGACCTGCGCCTTTGCAGATTCCAGCGCCGCACGTGCGCTTTCTGCCGCGGCCCGATCGTCATCCAGTTGTTGCTCAGACACGGCCCCACGCTGGGATAGCGAACGGGAACGCACGTGGCGTTTAGAAACCGACTGCAGCTCCGCCTCGCGCTGTTTTACTACCGACTGCGCGGCGCGCATTTCACTTTGCCGCTGTTCCAGCAGCGCTCGCGCCGCCGCCACCGCGCTTTCGGCCTCTTTGATTTGCGCGATCGCTTCCAGCCGCTGCTCCTGCAGCACGCGAGTATCCATTTTCGCCAACACCTCGCCCTGACGAACGAACTGCCCTTCCGACACAAGGATCGTGTCAATTCGCCCGGCAATCTTGGTAGCAATATCCACTTCGGTGGCTTCAATTCTGCCGTTGCTGGCTGCGAACCCCTCCGGTATTCCGGCAGGACGGAGCATCCACCATGCTATCGCAGCCACCACGACCAGGATGCCCGCCCCCCACCACATCACATGACGCTTAAACTTATCCATATTCGACCCGCCGTAATCCCTGTTATCAAACGATGCGTGTCACAAAGCCCACTGAATAGCTATTCAGCGGGAGATTCCATCCGGGATGAGAAGGAATAAGAAACTATGGCCAGAGAGCGGACAGGCGCTAAGGCAACCTGCGCCGCGCAGGAAGTGAATGACGAAAATGCTGTGAAATCGGGTAGTAATGTTGTCATCATCAGCGTTCCTGGCCGGAAATGAAACACGCATACTCATAACTGCTGTCTATTGAATACTAACACCTGGATTCAATATGTCTATTCGGTTGTAGTTTCCACTTCAGCCCTATCGCGCTCTGGCACAGGGAATATTTCGTATATCAACGATTGATAAACATTCACAACTATAAACATAATCAATAATTAGACATCGCTATAATAGTGGCTCATTTACCGATCTCGTTATGGCGAGGCTCCTGTACAAATACAAGTTACCGCCCTGCTGGTATCGAGAGAGGCCACTCAGGGAAATACAGGCATCCATCGAATCAAGGTGTTGCCAAGGTAACTTCTGACGATTTCACCATCGGGCAGATACGTTGTTCAGTGCTAAAACCAGGACGTAGGGATCCGCCTGCGCTAACCCTGTCTTGTTCGCCCCTATGAGAGATTTTTATAGGGAATTACACCATGTCATCTATGCCACTCTGCGCCGCCCATCATCCTATGCCGGATTTCAATGGCGATGCTATCGCGCAATATATGCGCACCGATTTTATTACCCTGCCGGATCATCTCAGCGTGAACGGCGCTCGTGAATACTTTGTCTCCCAGCTCACAACGGATGATATTCCAGGCCAGGTCTTTGTTGTAGCTGGAAAAGCGCTGCGCGGGGTGTTATCCATCAAGCGCTTATTGCAGGAAAAAGATACATCGCTGAACATCAACCATCTTACGGACAGTTGTTTATTTCATGTAAAGCCAGATGATGAACGGGCACAGGTCGTTGCCGAGTTAGCCGAACGCGAACTCGATCTGGTGGCTGTCGTTGAGAAAGGTGAGCTGGTCGGTTGTCTGATGGAAAAAGAGATCGCTCATCTACAGGAAGATGATGTTACCGAAGATGTTCAGCTTCAGGGGGCAACGTTGCCGCTGGAAAAACCCTACCTGGAGATTAGCCCGTGGACATTGTGGAAAAAACGTTCTGTCTGGCTCCTGCTACTTTTTGTCGCAGAGGCCTATACCAGCAGCGTTCTTCAACATTTTGAAGAGGCGCTGGAATCTGCTATTGCACTGGCCTTTTTTATTCCACTATTAATTGGTACTGGCGGCAACAGCGGTACGCAGATCACCTCAACGCTGGTACGTTCAATGGCGCTGGGAGAAGTGCGGCTGCGCGATATGGGTCGGGTGATCCGCAAAGAAGTTTCAACTTCGCTGCTGATTGCCCTAACGCTGGGTCTGGCAGGCTGCTTGCGCGCGTGGATGATGGGTATCGGAGTGGAAATCACGCTAATCGTCAGCCTGACGCTGGTTTGCATTACGCTGTGGAGCGCCGTGGTGTCATCAGTGATCCCCATGGTGCTCAAGCGTATCGGCATTGATCCCGCCGTGGTTTCTGCCCCGTTTATCGCCACGCTTATCGACGGTACCGGGTTGATTATCTACTTTAAAATCGCCCAGTATTTTCTTGGTCTGAACTAATGATAACGCCCGGCAGCCCAGGTTGTCGGGCACCACGGTCAGGCAGGCGCCAAATCCTGCGCGCATGCCCAGGCGCTCGACCACGCCCACTGGAAGTTATAGCCGCCCAGCCAGCCGGTGACGTCCATGACTTCGCCGATAAAGTAGAGTCCCGGCACTTTGCGCGCTTCCATCGTACGCGATGACAGCTCGTTGGTATCGACGCCACCCAACGTGACTTCAGCGGTACGATACCCTTCCGTACCGTTCGGCTGTACCCGCCACTCGGTCAGCGTCTCAACCAGCGTTTGCTGATCGCGCACATTAAGCTGCTTCAGCGAGACATCCGGGATTTGCCCTAACTGCTGTAAACATTCCACCAGACGCTTTGGCAACTGCATTGCCAGGGTGTTCTTTAAGCTTTGATTAGGGTGTGCGCTACGTTGGTCATCGAGGAAGCTCGCGAGGTCAACATCCGGCAACAAATTAATGCTGACAAATTCACCTGGCTGCCAAAAACTGGAAATTTGCAGCACGGCCGGACCAGAAAGCCCGCGGTGCGTAAAGAGCAGGTTTTCACGAAATACGGTGCCGTCCTCGGCGGTGATAACGGAAGAGACGGATACGCCAGAGAGCACCTGAAGCTGCTCCAGTAGCGGCTTATGTAAGGTGAAAGGCACCAGACCTGCGCGCGTAGGCAAAACGTTCAGGCCGAACTGTTCCGCAATTTTATAACCAAACGGCGTCGCGCCCAGACCCGGCATAGAGAGACCACCGGAGGCAATAACCAGCTTTTTCGTGCCGACACTCATCCCATTCAATTCCAGGATAAAATCGTCACCATCTCGCTCAACGCTCAGGATTTCGCTACGTAACCGCATAGTTACGTTACCTTTTTCACACTCATCCACCAGCATATCGACAATTTGCTGGGCGGAATCATCGCAGAAAAGCTGGCCTAGCGTTTTTTCATGCCAGGCAATACCGTGCTTACCCACCAGATCGATAAAATCCCACTGTGTATAACGCGCCAGCGCCGATTTGCAAAAATGCGGGTTTTGACTCAAATACGCAGCCGGCTCGACATAAAGGTTGGTAAAGTTGCAGCGGCCCCCGCCAGACATGAGAATCTTGCGCCCGGGCTTTTTACCATTATCAATCAGCAGTACGCGACTACCTGCCTGTCCTGCCTGCGCGGCACAAAACATACCCGCTGCGCCAGCGCCTATAATAACGGTATCAAACCTTTCCACGTTGCGATCCTCTCTAAAAAGCGGGAGTGAATTGTAAAGATTCCTCAGTGGTCGCACCAGCACCAAACTACCGATAAAGGGTATTTATCTGAAATATATAGGATAATTCTTTAGTGGTGTAAAACAAAGCAGGAGACAAATCAAAAAAACTCTATATTTCACTTTGCCCGCGCCGCCAAAGTCACTGATAATGCGCCGCGTTCATGTCCTCAAAATGGCGTAACGTCCTATGCTACATTTGTTTGCTGGCCTGGATTTACATACCGGGCTTTTACTATTGCTTGCTCTGGCTTTCGTGCTGTTCTACGAAGCAATTAATGGCTTCCATGATACAGCCAATGCTGTCGCAACTGTGATCTATACCCGTGCAATGCGTTCGCAATTGGCGGTAGTCATGGCTGCGGTGTTCAACTTCTTTGGTGTTTTGCTGGGCGGTCTCAGCGTGGCGTATGCCATCGTGCATATGTTACCAACGGATCTGCTGCTTAATATGGGATCGTCACATGGCCTCGCCATGGTGTTCTCCATGTTGTTGGCGGCAATTATCTGGAACCTGGGTACCTGGTACTTTGGTCTGCCTGCATCCAGCTCCCATACGCTGATTGGCGCCATTATCGGTATTGGTTTAACCAATGCGCTGATGAACGGCACCTCGGTGGTGGATGCACTTAACATCCCGAAAGTTATCGGTATTTTTGCCTCGCTTATCATCTCACCCATTGTCGGTCTGGTGGTTGCAGGTGGTCTTATTTTCATTCTGCGTCGCTACTGGAGCGGTACGAAAAAACGTGCCCGTATCCACCTGACGCCGGCAGAACGTGAAAAGAAAGACGGAAAGAAAAAGCCGCCGTTCTGGACGCGTATTGCACTGATCCTCTCCGCTATCGGCGTGGCGTTCTCCCACGGCGCGAACGATGGTCAGAAAGGCATTGGTCTGGTGATGCTAGTGCTGATTGGCGTAGCGCCAGCAGGTTTCGTGGTGAATATGAATGCTTCCGGTTACGAAATTACCCGTACCCGCGATGCAATCAATAACGTCGAAGTCTTCTTCCAGCAGCGCCCTGACCTGCTTAAACAGGCCACAGGCGTAGACCAGCTGATTCCGTCCCCGACGGACGCGGCACCAGCGACGCCGACCGAGTTCCATTGCCACCCGGCGAATACCATCAACGCGCTGGAACGTGCTAAAGGTATGCTGGCGAATCTGGAAACCTACGACAAGTTAAGCGTCGAACAGCGTGGCCAGTTGCGCCGTATTATGCTGTGCATCTCTGATACCACCGATAAAGTGGTTAAGCTGCCTGGCGTAAGCGCTGACGATCAGCGTCTGCTGAAGAAACTGAAATCTGACATGCTGAGCACCATTGAGTACGCGCCTATCTGGATCATTATGGCCGTCGCACTGGCGCTGGGTATTGGTACGATGATTGGCTGGCGTCGCGTGGCAACCACTATCGGTGAGAAAATCGGTAAGAAAGGCATGACCTATGCCCAGGGGATGTCGGCGCAGATGACCGCCGCAGTATCTATCGGTCTTGCCAGCTACACCGGTATGCCCGTTTCCACCACACACGTTCTCTCCTCTTCCGTTGCGGGAACGATGGTTGTTGATGGCGGCGGTTTGCAGCGTAAAACGGTGACCAGCATTCTGATGGCCTGGGTCTTCACCCTGCCAGCAGCAATTCTTCTTTCCGGCGGGCTGTACTGGCTCTCCCTGAAGCTTATCTAAGCGAATGCGCGGTAAAAAAGCGGGTCAGGAAACTGGCCCGCTTTTTTTGTATCTGTCGTTGGAATCAGTGCCAGATAATCAGCGCAACCATGCTGATTAGCACCAGGCCGCATAGCGCGCTGGTGAGAATGAACTGACCGCGAACCCGCTCACAGCGGCGAATAAATTCATCATCATGATGATCGCGGTAACGCTGAGCGTAGATATACCACACCAGACGCATCTGCTTGTTCGGTTGCCCATGCGAGGTAAAAAAGCCCCCTCCATCTACATACTGGTAAAGCAATGGATCGCAACCACGAAGTACCACTAGCAGTGCGCGTAGCGAAGAAAAATAGCGCGCCATATTAACAATGCAAACGACACATAAAGCCCAGAACAATGCAATGGTGCTTATCATACCCCCTCCCCGGCGACCCGCCCACGGAACTCCTTTCCGGGACTACCGCTCCCCGATACCCTGCCAAACCATTCAGTGAAGAGTACTGAAGAAACCGTTCGTATTAGTATCACGCATTCGAACGCCCCTCTAGATAGTGTAGGAGATTAGTTAATTTTTTTGCCAGAAGGTTAATCGCTATCAATGCAATTAACTAAAAAATTTGTTTAACTGCTTGGCAAGCAAGGCGGATTGACGGATTATTCTGGTCGCTATAATGTAAGGATAGTCCTTATATGGTACGTTTTTACGACTGGGCTAGCCCCGCGCACAAGGTTCGCAGGACGCGGATGACGCGGCGGCAGAGAAACGCCAGCAGGCTAGTCATCGACAACTTATGGAAGGAGTAACACTATGGCTTATAAACACATTCTTATCGCGGTTGATCTTTCTCCGGAAAGCAAAGTTCTGGTTGAAAAAGCGGTCTCTATGGCGCGGCCTTACAATGCTAAAGTTTCCCTTATCCACGTTGACGTAAACTATTCCGACCTGTACACCGGCCTTATCGACGTGAATCTGGGCGACATGCAGAAACGCATTTCTGAAGAAACCCACCACGCGTTAACCGAGCTGTCCACCAATGCAGGCTACCCTATCACCGAAACCCTGAGCGGTAGCGGCGACCTGGGTCAGGTTCTGGTTGATGCCATCAAAAAATACGACATGGACCTGGTCGTTTGTGGTCACCACCAGGATTTCTGGAGCAAACTGATGTCCTCCGCGCGCCAACTGATCAACACCGTCCACGTCGACATGTTGATTGTTCCGCTGCGTGACGACGAAGAAGCATAAAATGCTTGCCGCCGGGAAATAGCCCGGCCTGCTGCAAGTAGTTAAGCCTGTAAACGCCCGCTGTGCGGGCGTTTTTGTTTTTATCATTCGGACACAATTAGTACATCAATCCAACAAACAAATCATAATTAGTGTGATCAACTAATTGGATCGAAAACCATCTCTATAATACTCTACTCTCGCGGCCAATAGCCGCAGTCTATAACAAAATAAGACTTTTTCGGCGCGTTTAAGCATACGCGTTCATACTTTTCGGGATGGCTTTGAAAGGCGATGGAATATGAATAAAACTGCACCTACGGGCTTGCTGCAGCAACCTCGTCCGTTCTTCATGATCTTCTTTGTAGAATTATGGGAACGATTTGGCTATTACGGCGTTCAGGGCATCCTGGCGGTATTCTTTGTTAAGCAGCTAGGATTTTCACAGGAACAGGCATTTGTCACCTTTGGTGCCTTTGCTGCGCTGGTCTACGGCCTGATCTCGATCGGCGGCTACGTCGGCGACCACCTGTTAGGCACCAAGCGCACGCTGGTTCTCGGTGCCATTGTGCTGGCAATCGGCTACTTCATGACCGGGATGTCGCTGCTCAAGCCCGATCTGATCTTTATTGCTTTGGGTACCATTGCCGTCGGTAACGGGCTGTTTAAAGCCAACCCGGCAAGCCTGTTGTCAAAATGCTATCCACCAAAAGACGCCCGTCTGGACGGTGCTTTCACCCTGTTTTATATGTCGATTAACATCGGTTCGTTGCTGTCGCTGTCGCTGGCGCCGGTGATTGCCGATAAGTTTGGCTACGCGGTGACCTACAACCTGTGCGGGGCCGGGCTTATCGTCGCGCTGCTGGTCTACTTTGCCTGCCGTGGGATGGTAAAAAATATCGGTTCTGAGCCAGACCATAAGCCGCTGAATTTCCGTAATCTGCTGTACGTGCTGGCCGGTACGGTAGTGATGGTATTTGTCTGCGCCTGGCTGATGCACAACGTGCAGATTGCCAACCTGGTGCTGATCGTCTTGTCGATTGCCGTGACTATCATCTTCTTCCGTCAGGCATTCAAACTGGATAAAACCGGGCGCAACAAGATGTTCGTGGCCTTCATCCTGATGCTGGAAGCGGTTGTGTTCTACGTGCTGTACGCGCAGATGCCGACATCGCTGAACTTCTTTGCTATCAATAACGTGCACCATGAAATTCTCGGTTTCGCCATTAACCCAGTGAGCTTCCAGGCGCTGAACCCGTTCTGGGTGGTGCTGGCAAGTCCGGTACTGGCCGCGATCTATACCCGTCTGGGAAACAAAGGCAAAGACCTGACTATGCCGATGAAATTTACGCTCGGAATGTTCCTGTGCTCGTTGGGCTTCCTGACGGCCGCAGCTGCCGGGATGTGGTTTGCGGATGCGCAGGGGCTGACGTCGCCGTGGTTTATCGTGCTGGTATATCTGTTCCAGAGCCTGGGTGAACTGCTGATTAGTGCCCTGGGACTGGCGATGGTCGCCGCTCTCGTGCCGCAGCACCTGATGGGCTTTATTCTCGGGATGTGGTTCCTGACGCAAGCCGCCGCCTTCCTGATGGGCGGGTATGTCGCCACGTTTACTGCCGTACCGGAGAACATCACCGACCCGCTGCAAACGCTGCCTATTTACACCAACGTCTTCAGTAAGATAGGCCTGGTCACCCTGGCTGTCACGGTGGTGATGGCGATTATGGTGCCCTGGCTGAACCGAATGATTAATACGCCAGATAGCAGTAAATAAGCTTTTTTTAACATTAACCGCGAGTCACATCGCGGTTTTTTTTGCCTTTTAAGTCCTGCATTGTAAGAGCGTAGTTTATACAAACAGGTCATCATGAATGGACATGACCATGAACGATATTGCGTTGATTAAGACTTCGGTCTTATCGCGCCAGCGGAAAGCGCTTCTCACCGAGGATGAGCACCGGGCATTTTCAATCGCTACCCTTTGCGCGCGTTAATCCACTCCTGAACTTCGACCACAAAAGTGTCCGGCGCTTTGCGGTACATTTTGCGCGCCAAATCCAGAATCGTATGCTGACCGAGCGCTTCTTCCATTCGCTGCTGAGCCATATCCATTACCGAGCGCACACCACAAATGCCTTCACAGGCCCACTCCGGCGGATGCTCCTCAAATACCGCCAGCCGCTGGCGAATCTCACGACACTCAAAGATGCGCTTATCGCCATCAATGGCATTCACCACGTCCAGCACCGTAATGTGTTCAGCAGGTTTAGCCAACTGGAAACCGCCGCCCTTTCCCTCAATACTGCGCACCAGGCCCGCTTTCGATAAACGGGTGAAAATTTTCGCCAGGTAGTCGTACGGCACGCTTTGCAGCTCGGCAATTTCCCGCACACTCATATCCCGCGCGTCGCCCTTGCTGTCGACCATACACATCAGGCTATGAATGCCGTACTCAACCCCGGAACTGTAAAATGCCATTCTCTTATCTCAGCCAAAATGAATCTGAGTTAATTGTAGCTTTTTCGTCTCATTCATTCCAGACAGCAGCACAACCCATATTTATATAAAAACTTTAATCATATATTTATCAAATATATAATCAAACACCCTACGACATCAGGACAAAAAGGATCCTGATCGCATTGCAATTCTTAACTACGACAAATAAAATCCGAGTAAATTATTCGTAGTCACCAGAGAGAACCCCCCAATGCGTAAACGAATTCTGATCGTGGGCGCCGGCTTTGCCGGTATGTGGGCAGCATTAAGCGCCGCACGACTGGCGGATAAACATCAGCAGGCCATTGATATTACAGTAATTGCACCACAGCCTGAGCTGCGTGTCCGCCCACGCTTTTATGAACGCGCCGTACAAACCCTGGTCGCCCCACTGCAACCCTTGTTTGACGTTACCGGCGTCAACTTCCTGCAAGGTCACGTCGAGCAGATCATCCCGGACTCTAAAGAGGTGAGCTGGAAAGATGCCAACGGAGAAATTCATCTGCGCCGCTACGACCGCCTGGTACTCGCCAGCGGGAGTCACGTTAACCGCGACGCCGTTGTCGGTGCAGCCGAGCATGCGTTTGACCTCGACCAGCTCGAGAGCGCCACCGCACTGGAGCAGCACATTACAGACCTGGCATTACAGCCGGAAAGTGAGACTCGCAATACGGTGGTGGTCTGTGGCGGCGGCTTTACCGGGATTGAGATGGCGCTGGAATTACCTGGTCGTCTGCGTGAGATTCTGGGTGCCGATGCTAAGACCAGAGTGGTCGTAGTTGAACGCGGTGCTCAGCCTGCCGGGCGCTGGAGCCAGGAATTACGCGACGTGATAATCGAAGCCTCCGCTGAACTGGGCATCGAATGGTTGGTAAATGCAGAAGTAGAAAGCGTGGATGCTGGCGGCGTAACGCTGAAAGATGGGCAGGTTATTGCCTCTCAAACAGTTATCTGGACCGTCGGCGTGCAGGCCAATAGCCTGACAGCACAGATTAACGCCCCGCGCGATCGACAGGGCCGCCTGCATGTGAATGCCAATCTGCAGGTCGTGGGTCATGATGATATCTACGCCACTGGCGATGTGGCCTACGCCGCCACCGATGACAAAGGCAACCATGCGTTAATGACCTGCCAGCACGCTATTTTGTTGGGTAAATTTGCCGGTAATAACGCCGCTGCAAGCCTGCTAGGAGTAGAACCTTCACCGTACCGTCAGGAGATGTACGTCACCTGTCTGGATCTCGGCGCGTGGGGGGCGGTGTATACCGAAGGATGGGATCAGCAGGTCAAACTCACTCGCGCAGAAGCGAAGAAACTGAAAGTATCGATTGTCAGTGAACTGATTTATCCGCCGAAAGCGGAAAGAGCCGTCGCATTTGAGATGGCTGACCCATACGCACCGTTTGTCTAACCTCCAGTAAACATAGTCTTCCTGACGGACAATCACTCTGTCAGGAAGTCGCCAGTGCCATACAACCTCCCCAGCAATGCCCCATCAGTTATATACATGCTTCTTTATCAATTATTCCCCTCAATTTTAATCACGCATAAAGACGCATTAAAAAAGAAAACGCGCAAATAAACGCATTAATGAATCGATTAACAATCGTACACGCCAGAAATGCGATCCTTTACGCAAAACACCAGAAACCAAAGCAACCAACTGAATTAAAAGAATTTAAAATGTATCCTGTGATTAGCATCGCAAAAATCAACGATCTTCGTAGGCAATGCGTTTTTCTGCGCATAGATTATAAACACGCAAAAAACCGCATCAACATGTAAACAATATGCTGCGGGCATCGAATGTCAAATACCCAGGCAGCTGCTGTCAGTCAATCGTGAAAAATGGGAGAACGTAAATGGATCAAGCAACAAAGTGGTTGGATCTTTCCGGTAAAGTCGTGGTCGTGACGGGTGGCAGTATGGGCCTGGGTGAAAAAATGGTTGAGAATCTCTACGCCAACGGTGCAACCGTGGTTTATGCCGATTTATCACCCAATAAAAACTTCAGCCAGTTCGACGACATCATCTTTATCAAATGCGATGTGACCAAAAAAACAGAAGTTGAGCAGCTCACGGCCTCAGTGGTAAAGAGGTTTGGTCATATAGACGGTTTAGTCAACAATGCTGGTGTCAGCCGTCCACGCCTGTTAGTCGATGTATTTAAGGAAAAACCAGAATATGAACTGAGCGAAGATGATTTCGACTTTATGGTCAATGTTAACCAGAAAGCTGTTTTTCTGGTATCGCAGTCCATTGGGCGCCAGATGGTCGAACAAGAATCAGGCGTCATTATCAATATGACTTCTGAAGCTGGTGTTCAGGGTTCACGCGGGCAGAGCTGCTATTCCGCAACGAAAGCCGCCGTTAACGCCTTCACATTTTCATGGGCGAAAGAGTTGGGCCCCCACAATGTGCGCGTTGTTAGCGTTGAGCCAGCCATCAATGTACCAACGCCAATGAACAGCGAAGCCAATTTCCGGGCGCTGGCTTACACACGAGGAACCGATCCAAATCATGTTCATAAAGACTATAAAGGCATTATTCCTCTTGGTCGTCCGGGGAAACTTGAAGAGATTGCCGACCTGATCTCTTTCCTGGTTTCCGATCATTCTTCTTATATCACCGGGTCCGTAATCAATATTACCGGCGGTAAATCGCATCATTAATCACTCATCAATATAAGAATGGAGCCGACCATGGGGAACAGTCGAATTGCCAATAGCCCTGCGTTAGCAAAAATTAGAAAGTTTGGTGGAGTTATGAGCGGCATGGTTATGCCGAATCTGGGAGCGTTTGTGGGATGGGGTTTAATGGCCGCCATCTTTATCCCTAATGGCTGGTTCCCTAATGAAAAATTAGGTGAAATGGTTGGCCCAATCCTGAATTACCTTTTTCCATTACTGATTGGCTATACCGCAGGATATAACATCCACGGTCAACGTGGAGGGGTCATTGCTGCATTCGCGACAATGGGCGTTATCGTCGGGTCAGAAATCACGATGATCAGTGGGGCGATGGTCATGGGGCCACTCTCTTCCTGGCTGTTGAAGAAATTTGACCAAAAAGTGCAGGACAAAATTAAGCCGGGATTTGAAATGTTCGTCAATAATTTCAGTCTCGGAATTATTGGCCTGATATGCGCTATTTTCGCCTATATGACCGTTGGGCCGGTTATCCGCCTGCTGATTGTCATTATCACGTCAGGGGTAAACTGGTGTACCAGCAATAATTTACTCCCTTTACTGTCCGTGTTTATGGCGCCCGCTCAGGTTCTGTTCCTGAATAATGTGGTTAACCACGGCATTCTCGCACCAATTGGTTTCGCCCAGGTTCCCGAACTGGGTAAATCAATCATGTTCCTGGTGGATACCAATAATGGCCCACTGCTCGGAACATTAATGGCGATAGCCCTGTTTGGACGTGGACGCGCGAAGAAAACAGCACCGATGGCGATGTTTATTGCAGGTATAGCGGGGATCGGTGAAGTCTATTTTCCGTTTGTGCTGGCAAATCCATTACTGGTATTCGCCACAATGGGAGGACTTGCCGTCTCCTTATTCTTACAAGTCATCATGGAAGGCGGGTTGATCGGCGTTGCATCTCCAGGCAGTTTAATCGCTATCGCCATGATGACGCCGAAAAGCGCCATCGTTGCCAATCTGGTGTCCATCAGCGCGGGGTTTATCGTGTCATGCGCGCTGGGCTGGTTAATACTTAAAATCAGCCCCGGTTCAGAAGATGATGATGAAAGCCCAGTGACTGTCGGCGGGCGTCAGGTTAAATCTGTGGCTGATTTTGTCCCGGGCTTATCCAATACCAGCGTAAAAAAGGTGCAACGTATATTAGTCGCATGTGATTCCGGGATGGGTTCTAGCGCAATGGGCGCTTCTGTTCTACGTAAACGACTACAAGAAGAAGGGCTCGGCTATATTAAGGTTATTAACGATTCAGCAAACCGAGTGGGTAGAGACTACGATATGGTAATTACTTTATCTGGGCTCCTTGAGCGCGCAAAATTAAGCTGTGAAAACACCGATACTGTGTTTATGACCGTTAATAACTTTATTAAGTTGAGTGATTATGACGAAACAGTTGCGTTTATAAAATCGCATAATCATGAAAACCATGAAGAGGTGCCAGCATGAGTGACATCTTTATCCCCGAGAACATTATTCTTAATGCACATGCCAACGATAAATTTGAAGCTATAACCCTTACTGGAAATATTCTGAGAATGAATGGCTATGTGACAGATAAATACGTTCAGAGAATGAAACTCAGAGAGGAGATTGTTTCAACTTATTTAGGCAATGGTTTAGCAATACCACATGGTACCGATGGTTCAGATTGCGAAATCATTAAGTCAGGCATTTCTTTAGTACAGTTTCCTGACGGTATAGACTTTGGTGATGGAAATACTGCCTATATAACCATAGGTATCGCGGGTAAAGAAGGCGAACATATGGACTTGTTAAATAAAATCGCCTTAATTTGCATTGAAGAAAAGAATGTTCAGGCATTACGAACCGCTAATTCCATAGAATATATTTTACAAGTGCTAAACATCTAAGATATACTCATTATTCTCTGAATAAAATGAGTCATTACGATGAAAGCGGCAAGACAAGATATTATTCTTCAAATACTTGAGAAAGAGAAAAAGATTGTTGTCAGTAAATTAAGTGAGCGTCTTAAGGTTTCTGAGGACACCATAAGACGCGACTTAAATGAGCTTGCGAATCAAGGAGTAATTCATCGTGTTCATAGTGGCGCAATACGCGTCGGGCCTGCCATCACTGAGTTTAATATCCGGCAGGATCTGAACACCAGTGAGAAAGTAAAGCTGGCAAAGAAAGCCGTACATTTAATTAAAGAAAATAGCGTCATTTTAATTGACGGAGGAACAACTAACTACGAACTCATAAAGCTAATACCCAAAGATTTAAAATGCACTGTTGTTTCTAATAACATCCCTATTCTGCATTTATTAAGTGATTACAAGAATGTAGAGGTTATAGGATTAGGGGGCAGGCTTTATAAAAACTCTTTGGTTTTAATTGGTGCTGAAACTATTCGTGAATTAAATGCTATTCGCCCGGATATATACTTTATGGGTGTTGCGCATGTTGACAGTGAAGTCGGTGTAACTATTCCCGATCTGGATGAGTGTTATACCAAACAAAAAATGGCTGAAGTCTCAAATGAAGTTGCCATTCTTGTAACCGAAGAAAAACTTGAGACCAGATCTAATTTCGTGGTGTCCTCACTCAAGGATATAAATCATATATTCACGAGCAAGGATATCTAATAATATGAGGAGTTATAATGAAACGCGTATTAATTATAGGCGCTGGCCGCCTTGGTAAAGGCTTTGTGGGCGAAACGTTTGACAATGCTGGCTGGGATATAACCTTTCTGGATAAAGACCAACGAGTTATTGATGAACTGAACCGTGAAAACAAATATACCGTTCAGGTTTTTCGTACTGATGACATCATTTTACACGAAATCACCAACTTTAATGCTTTTTTGACCGATGACAACTATTCTGTCATGAATGACTTTCTTGAGTCTTCTGTCATTATGTGTCCACTTTATCCAGAGGATTTTGCAGAATCCGCTCAGTATCTTGGCAAATGTTTTGAGCATCAATATCATATTGACCCAAACAAAAAAATGTCATTAATTTGCCTGACAAATAAAAATCATATTATTAAAGATATTGAAGGCTGGTACCGTGACGCAATCCCATCTGCTGAAGCGCGTCAATGGTTCGACACCCACGTAGCGATCCGCGACTCAATTGTCAGACGCTCCACCGATGCCAAAACGCACTACGCAACCCAGATAGACAGCACCGCCGTTGCCTCTTTGATCATTCAAACTCCTCTTTATAACGACATCAGTGGTGTGGAATGGCTAGAGCCACGCGAACATCTGGAAATGCTCAAAGACATCAAAGTATTTACCATTAATGGCCCTCACGCTACTACCGCCTGGTATGGACATCTGAAAGGTTACAAAACCATTCCTGATGCCTCAGCCGATCCTCAGGTTTCAGATTTGGCCAATGCGGTACACGATGTCACAATTACTGCGGTAATGACCGAATACCCACAAATCACGCGTGAAGCATTAAAAGATCTGGAGTACTTACCTAAAGCTAAAAACGAACTCCCGGATTCGATTCATCGTGTCGCCTATGATCCTATTCGGAAATTGGCTTATCAGGATCGCTTAATGGGTGTAGTGCAACTTTGTCTTAAACACGACCTCGATTACACCCCCCTCACAAAAGCGATCGCTTGCGGCCTTGCTTATTATGCCGAAGACGATCAAGCCTCTGTCAAACTGCAACAGAAAATGCAACGAATGGGATTGCTGACTACCGCTGCCGAAATCATTGGCTTACCTAAAAATCACCCTGTGACGCTTAATGTTGCACAGCAATATTTAGCGCTGGATGCTGAAAATTTAATTCCAACGACACAGTGTTAATTATGATGCCTGATGCCAATTGCAATGCTCGTTTCATCATAAAAAATGAGCATGGTCTACATGCTCGTCCAGGAGCAAACCTGGTTGCGACATTAAAACCCTTTAAATGTGAAGTTAAGATCGCAAATCTTGCAAGAAGTGATAAATACGTAAATGCAAAGAGTCTAATGGCTCTCATGTCCCTGGGTATAAAAAAAGGCCATGAAGTCAATATCGTATTCCTGGGTGAAGATGCCCAAATTGCATTACAAAAACTTAGCGCCGAAATCGAAAATGGTTTAGGTGAATAAGCTAATATCATTGGCGCTTATTTTTAAATAAGCGCCAACATCCGAAGATTTGGGAGCATTATGATGACCACCACCCATGATCGAGTTAAGTGGAAAGGCTATTCAGGAGTCCCCGCGTAAATATCAAACCGATGCCCTTTCGTAACTACCGCGTTCGGCGTGGCGACATCCGCCAGCGGCGGTGCGTAATCCGGGCGCTTCACTACCACACGTTTAGTGGCTAACTGACGCGCAGGCTCCAGCAGCCCATCCGCATCCAGGTCCGGCCCCACCAACGACTGAAACACGCGCATCTCTTTTTTCACCAGCGCACTTTTCTGCTTATGCGGGAACATCGGGTCGAGGTACACCACCTGCGGACGCGGGGTGATATCGGTTAACGCCGTCAGGCTTGAGGCGTGGATCAGTTGTAAACGTTCCTGCAGCCACGGACCGATTTCCGGGTCAGCATACCCTCGCGCCAGGCCATCATCCAACAGCGCCGCCACGACCGGGTTACGTTCCAGCATTCGCACGCGGCAGCCTACTGAGGCCAGCACAAACGCATCGCGCCCCAGCCCTGCAGTCGCATCAACCACATCCGGCAGGTAATCGCCTTTAATGCCAACCGCCTTCGCCACCGCTTCGCCGCGACCACCGCCAAATTTGCGCCGATGGGCCATCGCACCGCCAACGAAATCCACGAAGATACCGCCGAGTTTGGGCTCATCACGTTTACGCAGTTCCAGATGTTCCGGTGTCATCACCAGCGCCATCAGGTTATCTTCATCGTGCGTAAGATTCCAGCGGACGGCAAGAACAGATAAGGCGCCGTCTCCGGCGCCTGTTTCATCTACTAAGCAGATTTTCACGTGAATAATCAGCCTTTAATCCCGTAATGCTCCAGCATTGCATCCAGTTGCGGCTCACGGCCACGGAAGCGCTTGAACAGTTCCATCGGCTCTTCAGAACCACCACGGGTGAGAATGTTATCGAGGAACGATTGTCCGGTTTGACGGTTGAAAATCCCTTCATCTTCAAAGCGAGAGAATGCATCCGCCGCCAGCACGTCGGCCCACAGGTAGCTGTAGTAACCCGCCGCATAGCCACCAGCAAAAATGTGGCTGAAGGCATGCGGGAAGCGGCCCCACGTTGGGCCCGGCACCACGGCGACCTGCTTTTTAATTTCCGCCAGCGTTTCGAGGATTTTCGCCCCTTGCTGTGGGTTAAACTCCGCGTGCAGACGGAAATCAAACAGGCCAAACTCAAGTTGACGCAGAATAAACAGCGCCGCCTGGTAATTTTTCGCCGCCAGCATTTTATCCAGCAGCTCCTTGGGCAGCGGCTCACCGGTCTCAAAGTGACCAGAGATAAATGCCAGCGCTTCGGGCTCCCAGCACCAGTTCTCCATAAACTGGCTCGGCAGTTCGACCGCATCCCACGGCACGCCATTGATACCTGAAACACCGGCGGTTTCGATACGGGTCAGCATATGGTGCAGACCGTGGCCAAACTCGTGGAACAGGGTGATCACTTCATCGTGGGTAAACAGCGCGGGTTTGCCGTTCACCGGGCGGTTAAAGTTACAGGTCAGGTAGGCAACAGGCTTTTGCAGCGTACCGTCGGCTTTACGCATCTGGCCGACGCAGTCGTCCATCCACGCCCCGCCACGTTTATGTTCACGGGCATACAGGTCAAGATAGAAACTGCCGCGCAGTTCGTTGTTTTCGTCATACAGTTCGAAGAAACGTACTTCCGGGTGCCAGACGTCAACATCAGTGCGCTCTTTAGCGGTAATGCCGTAAATACGTTTAACCACTTCAAACAGGCCGTTAACGGCTTTGTTTTCCGGGAAGTATGGACGCAGCTGCTCATCGCTGATGCTATAGAGGTGCTGTTTTTGTTTCTCGCTGTAGTAAGCGATATCCCACGGCTGCAGCTCATCAACACCAAATTCTGCTTTCGCGAAGGCGCGCAGTTGAGCCAGCTCTTTCTCGCCCTGAGGACGGGCACGTTTCGCCAGGTCCGTCAGGAAGTCGAGTACCTGCTGCGGGTTTTCCGCCATTTTGGTGGACAGAGATTTAAAAGCGTAGCTTTCAAAGCCCAGCAGCTGTGCCAGCTCGTGGCGCAGCGCGAGGATCTCTTCCATTATCGGGCTGTTGTCCCATTTACCAGCGTTTGGCCCCTGGTCAGACGCGCGAGTGGAGTAAGCGCGATACATCTCCTCACGCAGCCCCTGGTTATCACAGTAGGTCATCACCGGCAGGTAGCTTGGGATATCCAGCGTTAACAGGTAGCCTTCCTGCTGTTTAGCATCAGCCTGGGCTTTTGCAGCCGCCAGCGCGCTTTCCGGCATGCCGGAGAGTTCCGCTTCATCAGTCACCAGCTTAGTCCAGCCCATCGTGGCATCGAGGACGTTATTGCTGTAGAGATTGCCCAGCTCAGACAGGCGGGTGGCAATCTCACCATAGCGCAGCTGTTTTTCCTTCGGCAGACCAATACCAGAAAGCTCAAAATCGCGCAGCGCGTTATCGACCGCTTTTTTCTGTGCAGTGTTCAGGGTGGCGTAATGATCGCCGTCACGCAGGTCGCGGTACGCTTTGTACAGACCTTCATGTTGTCCAACCCAGGTGCTGTATTCAGACAGCAGCGGCAGCGTTTGTTCGTAGGCTTCGCGCAATTCCGGGCTGTTTTTCACCGAGTTCAGGTGGCTAACCGGAGAGAAAATACGCCCCAGCACATCGTCAACTTCCGCCAACGGCTGGCAAAGATTTTCCCAGGTGTACGGCGCGCCCTGCGCAACCACTCGCTCAACGTTTTCGCGGCAATCGTTCAGCGCCTTAGTCACGGCAGGCACGACGTGCTCAGGCTGAATTTTAGAAAATGGCGGCAGTTCGAAGGGGGTCAGCAATGGATTGGTCATTAGCGCGGTCCTGTTGAAAAGAGTGAATGAAGCGCGTATCCGGCGCTGTGCATATTAATTTGTACAATGGGGTTAAGTGTAGAGGATTTCAATGCCAGGCGTTGCGCTTTCGCGGCAGTGACGACTTTTCTGTATACTGTGGCGATACGCTTTATTTTCGCCCGATATTGCGCTGTTTTCGGGCCTACGTTTATAACCTGGAACACGTTTACCCATGCTGAGTTATCGCCACAGTTATCACGCTGGCAACCACGCCGACGTCCTTAAACACACCGTCCAGAGCCTGATCATCGAATCGCTTAAAGAGAAAGAAAAACCGTTTCTCTATCTGGATACCCATGCTGGCGCAGGCCGTTATCAGCTGAGCAGTGAGCATGCCGAACGTACCGGTGAATATCTGGAAGGGATCGCCCGTATCTGGCAGCAGGACGATTTGCCTGCCGAACTGGAACCCTACATTGGCGTGGTGAAGCACTTCAACCGTAGCGGCCAACTGCGCTACTACCCCGGCTCTCCATTAATTGCTCGCCAGCTGCTGCGAGAACAGGATAGCCTGCAATTAACGGAACTGCACCCGAGCGACTTTCCTTTGCTGCGCGGCGAATTCCAGAAAGATGAGCGCGCACGCGTGGCCAAAGCCGATGGTTATCAGCAGCTAAAAGCAAAATTACCGCCGGTTTCCCGTCGCGGGCTGATCCTTATCGATCCCCCCTACGAAATCAAAAGCGACTACCAGGCGGTGGTGACCGGTATTAACGAAGGCTATAAGCGTTTCGCAACCGGCACCTATGCGCTGTGGTATCCGGTAGTTCTGCGCCAGCAAATCAAACGCATGATCCACGACCTGGAAGACACCGGTATCCGCAAAATTCTGCAGATTGAGCTGGCGGTGCGTCCGGACAGCGATCAGCGCGGCATGACGGCGTCCGGTATGATTGTAATAAACCCGCCGTGGAAGCTGGAGCAGCAGATGAACAGTGTCCTGCCGTGGTTGCACAGCAAACTGGTTCCGGCAGGAACCGGTCATACGTCGGTAAGCTGGATCGTGCCGGAGTAATCGCAGTCATCGGTGGAACCTTTTAATTTCAGGTATACAATCGCGAATATTTTGGCGGATGGCGTAACGCTTCTCCGCCCTACAATGAACATGAAGGAGCGGTCATGACCAAGCACTATGATTACATCGCTATTGGCGGCGGCAGCGGCGGTATTGCCTCCATTAACCGTGCAGCAATGTACGGCCAGAAATGCGCGCTGATTGAAGCCAAAGAGCTAGGCGGCACCTGCGTTAACGTTGGCTGCGTACCGAAAAAAGTGATGTGGCATGCCGCACAGGTCCGCGAAGCAATCCACATGTACGGGCCGGATTACGGTTTCGACACCACCATCAATAAGTTCGATTGGGATAAACTGATCGCCACGCGTACCGCTTATATTGATCGCATTCATACCTCGTACGACAACGTGCTGGGCAAAAATAATGTCGATGTGATTAAAGGCTTTGCCCGCTTTGTGGATGCCAAAACCATTGAAGTGAACGGTGAAACCATTACTGCCGATCATATTTTGATTGCTACCGGTGGTCGCCCGAGCCATCCAAGCATTCCGGGTGTGGAATACGGTATCGACTCCGACGGTTTCTTTGAGCTGCCCGCGCTGCCAAAACGCGTGGCCGTTGTTGGTGCAGGCTACATCGCCGTTGAACTGGCGGGCGTAATTAACGGTCTAGGTGCACAAACGCATCTGTTCGTGCGTAAACACGCGCCGCTGCGCAGCTTCGACCCAATGATCGTCGACACGCTGGTTGAGGTGATGAACGCCGAAGGCCCGACTCTGCATACTCACGCGATACCAAAAGCGGTCGTTAAAAACGCTGATGGCAGCCTGACCCTGCAACTGGAAGATGGTCGTAGCGAAACGGTAGATTGCCTGATTTGGGCGATCGGTCGTGAACCTGCCACCGACAACTTCAACCTGGCGGTTACTGGCGTGAAAACCAACGAAAAAGGCTACATCGTCGTTGATAAATTCCAGAACACCAGCGTGCCGGGTATTTATGCCGTCGGCGATAACACCGGGGCCGTTGAGCTGACGCCGGTTGCCGTTGCCGCGGGCCGCCGTCTGTCCGAGCGTCTGTTTAACAACAAGCCGGACGAGCATCTGGACTACAGCAACATCCCGACCGTGGTCTTCAGCCATCCGCCTATTGGTACCGTGGGCCTGACCGAGCAGCAGGCTCGCGAACAGCACGGCGATGATCAGGTGAAAGTGTATAAATCATCGTTTACCGCGATGTATACCGCTGTCACCACCCACCGTCAGCCGTGCCGCATGAAGCTGGTTTGCGTCGGTCCGGAAGAGAAGATTGTCGGTATTCATGGCATTGGTTTTGGGATGGATGAAATGCTGCAAGGCTTCGCGGTCGCTCTGAAAATGGGCGCAACCAAGAAAGACTTTGATAACACCGTTGCCATTCACCCAACGGCATCTGAAGAGTTCGTGACCATGCGTTAATCGCGCTTCAGGAATGTTAAAGGGCAAAGAGGGGTTAGCTCTTTGCCCTTAGTTACGTTTCCGCTATCAGTTCAGCAGTTGCAGCAGATAGCGGATCAGCTCCAGCAACGCGATTAACGCTCCCAGAACGATGATTGCTTTATCAATCACCCGTTTTCTCCATCAGATGGAGTGAGAATGCATCCGCTTACTCATCCATTGCCTGTCACGGCGCATGTCCCAGTGTTAGATGATGGAACTCTCACTCCGGCCAGAGCATCGGCCAACGGCACCACCCGTACAGCCGATCAGGACTTAGAAAGCGTTTAGCGCGCGTCCGGAATGAAAATGCTTCAGAGCTAACTGGATAAGTATACAGTTGTTTTAATCAAAACAACCAGCGTATTCTTGCAATACTACCGGTAAGGTAATACGATTGAAGCGTTAGATGATGGAACTCTCACTTCGGCCAGAACCACCAACTCGGGCTGAAGCGTAAAAAAACCGACGTGAAGTCGGTTTTTTTACGTCCGAATCTGGACCACAGAGAAATTATTTACCCTGCATATACGGTGTATATACCCCATTAAGGCTTTCGAGGAATGCCACGATATCGTCGATATCTTCCTGAGGCAGTTCTTTACCCACTTGATAACGCAGCATCAGTTTTACCGCACCGTCGAGCGTAGGCACATCACCGCGATGGAAATAAGGCGCAGTCAGCGCAACGTTACGCAATCCAGGGACTTTCTGACGCAGCTTGTCACGTAATTCATTGGTGACGTTCATGCGGCCAATATCTGCAGCAGTGACCTCGCCGAAATTAAAGTCCTTTTTCAGACCCAATGGCTCAAATGAACGTCCGCCTAAAATAATTCCGCCATGACAGGTCGCGCACTTATTATCTTTAAACAACTGATAGCCATGTTTTTGCTGAGCGGTTAAGGCCGCTTCATCACCACGCAGCCATTTATCAAACGGCGAATTTGGCGTAATCAGCGTTTTCTCAAACTCAGCAATCGCATCGGTAATATTATCCCCACTGAATCCCTGCGGATAAACGGCAATGAACTCTTGCTTAAGTTGCGGATCCTTGTCCAGTTTCTGGATAATTTCATCCCAGGATTTTGACGCCATTTCGATAGGGTTCAACGGTGGGCCACCGGCCTGCGCCTGCAGTGTTGGCGCACGGCCATCCCAGAATTGCTCAACGTTAAAGACCGAGTTAAATACCGTTGGCGCATTGATAGGGCCAACCGCGCCGCCGACACCGATTGACGTTTTCCGGCCATCCACGCCGCCCGCATTCAGGGCGTGACAGTGCGCACAAGAAATCGTGCTGTCGCCGGAAATACGCGGGTCATGGTAAAGCGTAAAACCAAGCGCTACTTTGCGGGCATCGGTCGGGATGCTTTCCGGTATCGGCTGTACAGGTTCATTACGATGCTGCGTGGCAGTATCGTTACTGGCGTAGTACTGCTCACGCTGTTTCGCAATCCAGCCCAGGATCTCTGCTCGCTCCGTATCGCTTACTTTGCCAGCCCAGTGCAGTGCGGTATAACGCGTCGGCGGCATGGTCTCGTACTGCATCACCCACTCAATTTTATTCAGATCGCTTTGCGAAACGGGTTTATCCGCGACCAGCGCCGCACGAACGGCCTCCAGATTGAATGATTTGTATCCCAGTTGAATATCGTAATTCATCAACTGCTTAGCGACGGGAAAAGAAGAATAGAAAGGTAATTCAGCCGAAGGAGTGTGACAATAATCGCATCCTTTTTCACGTAAGAACCCTAGTACTTTATTATTTTCTTCCAGCGTAGAGGCCTGAACATCAGCCTGTTTACTCCGTTGATTATCGTGATACCACACATAACCGGATAATCCAAAATAACAAATCGCGACGCCAGCTATGGCAATCACGGTAAGACGGGTAATGATTTTCATTATTTTACCCTCACAGTTGTGAGTTATTGTGACCCAGAAAATTAGAATAATTAATAGACAGTCTTTGTCAGACCTGACCATCATAGGAAATGAGGGGATTACTATTTTGATAAGTATCAAGCAATTACATGGAGGAGAACTATCGATAGAATAGCCTGTGCCTATTATAGAGTTAAACGTTACCAGGTTGTGTTCACACCTCGTTGCAATCGAATGTTCTGAAAATGGAATATCCTCAGGTTGTGCAGAATTCGGAATTCTGCATTATTTTCATTGGGATAGATTTACTTTTTGGATATTGCGCAGCACTAAAATGTGATCGACCGCACGCTTTACTCACCAGATACCGAAGCGAATGTCTACGCTTAATTGACGAGCGGGCAATAGCCTTAATCTTTCAACGTCCATCGGAGGTCTTTCGCATTATGCTCAACCAGAAACTACCCCACGCCCCTTCTGAAGAAATGACGATCGACATCGATCTGCTTTATGAAATGGATCCGTGCGAGTTAAAGCTGGATGAAATGATTGAGGCGGAGCCTGAACCAGAGATGATTGAAGGGTTACCCGCCTCAGATGCGTTAACTCCCGCCGATCGTTACCTCGAGCTGTTCGAACACGTTCAGTCGTCGAAACTGTTTGCCGATAGCAAAACCTTCCCCGACTGTGCGCCGAAAATGGATCCGCTGGATATTTTGATCCGCTATCGCAAGGTTAAACGCCACCGCGACTTTGATCTGCGACGCTTCGTCGAGAACCACTTCTGGCTCCCGGAAACGCCCTCCAGTGAATATGTTTCTGACCCGGCAAATTCGCTGAAAGAGCATATCGATCAACTGTGGCCGGTGCTGACGCGCGAACCACAGGATCACATTCCCTGGTCCTCGCTGCTGGCGTTACCGCAGTCATATATTGTGCCCGGCGGGCGTTTTAGTGAAACCTACTACTGGGATTCCTACTTCACCATGCTGGGTCTGGCGGAGAGCGGTCGCGAAGATCTGCTGAAATGTATGGCGGATAACTTTGCCTGGATGATTGAAAACTATGGTCACATCCCGAACGGTAACCGTACTTACTACCTGAGTCGCTCGCAGCCGCCGGTCTTTGCGCTAATGGTCGAACTGTTTGAAGAGGATGGCGTACGCGGCGCACGTCGTTACCTTGATCATCTAAAAATGGAGTACGCGTTCTGGATGGATGGCGCAGATTCCCTGGTACTCAACCAGGCCTACCGTCACGTGATCAGAATGTCGGACGGCTCCCTGCTCAACCGCTATTGGGACGATCGTGATACGCCACGCGATGAGTCGTGGCTTGAAGACGTCGAGACCGCCAAGCATTCGGGTCGCCCACCCAATGAAGTGTATCGGGATTTGCGCGCGGGCGCGGCCTCCGGCTGGGATTACTCCTCGCGCTGGCTACGCGATGCAGGCCGTCTTGCCAGCATACGCACCACTCAGTTCATCCCTATTGACCTGAACGCGTTCCTCTACAAGCTGGAAAGCACTATCGCCAATATTTCCGCACTGAAAGGCGACAAAGAAACTGAAGCGCAGTTTCGCCAGAAAGCCAATGACCGCCGCGATGCGGTGAATCGCTATCTCTGGGACGATGAAAACGGCTGCTATCGCGATTACGACTGGCGGCGCGAACAAATGGCCCTGTTCTCTGCCGCCAGTATTGTGCCGCTGTATGTCGGCATGGCAACGCATGAACAAGCCGACCGACTTGCTAATGCGGTACGCAGTCGCCTGCTAACCCCCGGAGGGATTTTAGCCACGGAGCATGAAACGGGTGAGCAATGGGATAAACCCAACGGCTGGGCGCCGCTGCAGTGGATGGCGATCCAGGGTTTCAAACTTTACGGCGACGACCATCTTGGGGATGAAATCGCCCGTAACTGGTTAAAAACGGTGAATCTCTTTTATCAGGAACACCACAAGCTTATCGAAAAATACCACATCGCCGACGCCGCGCCGCGCGAAGGCGGCGGCGGGGAATATCCGTTGCAGGACGGCTTTGGCTGGACCAATGGCGTGGTGCGCCGACTCATCGGTCTGTATGGCGAACCCTAGCAACTGACGGTCTGAATTATCAGACCGTCAGTTAATCGCATCGTACAGTTCTGCGTGAATTTTTTGCCATTTCTTGTTCTCTGGGCTTGGCTGCGCGCGAACGCGTAGCTCGGCCTGTTCAAGGTCATACTGCTGACGCGCGACAACCGCCGGCACCGAACAAAAACTTTGCAGATAGCTTTTATGCAGCGATGTGAGTGACGCCCCATTCGCCATCGCATGGCTGACCGTGGTCATAAACTGCCGACATGGCTTACTCTCACTCATCTGCGAAGGGTAACGCAGCAGCAGCCTCAACACCTCGGTATTGCCTGCCGAGAATGCCTGCTCCGTCCACGCCAGCTTCCAGTCCATCCCGCCCTGCAGGAAAAGTGACGTCACACGGGTGTCGTTGCGCTCGATAGCCGCGCGCATGTTAAAGGCATCCCAGGTGATGCCCATTCGGGTCACCGACTCCCGCGCACCAGGGGCATCACGCCGTGGCTCCTCCTGCACGATTTCAACGGATAGCCCGGAAGACGCTTGTGGCGCTGGCGAAGTGAATAACCAGAACGCGCCCAGCGAAATCACCAGCACCATCACGCCGACCGCTACCCACAACATGCCGGAAATCAGCTGTTCACGTTCTTCCGCCGTGCGCCTGGCCCGCTTCTCCGGCGGATCGATACTGTCTGCGATTTCCTGTTTATCGCCCCCTGCCTGCTCGTCTTTTTGCTTTGCGTTTTCCCAAAACTGGCGAACCGTCGCCTCATCGGACGCCAGATACGACGCAGGATTAATGCGCGTACGCCGTTCTTCAAATGCCCGCTGCACAGGGTGAGTAATCTGTCGGTACTGGCAATCCAGCAACAGCAGTTGTACTGAGGTTAGCGGTTGCTGCGCGATAACGCAGTTACGGGCCACGCGGCAGTCATCCAGGAACATCCTCAGCGTGATACGTGGCTCAACAAACGACATGAGCACCGAGGTATCGTTAAAAATCTCGCTAAAATGCCGAACGAATAACTTCTTATCGACAACCATCAGCGCCAGTTCGCTAAACATCATGCCGTCCAGCGCGTCCCGACTTTCGCCCAGCTTTAACCAGCGACGCAGACGTTCACCGCCAAAGTGCTGTTTCAGGAAGCTGTTGAGCGGATGTTGATCCGGCCATACCCGCGCAATCAGGGATTTGAGGGTTAATTCTATTGCGCGAAGCTGACGCTGCGCCCGCATCTGCGCATCCGGCTCTGCACGTTCAATCTCGGTTGGATACTTCAGGAGGGGCTGTTGCTGGCGCAACTGTTCCAGAGAAGCGACAAAGCGCAGCGCAGAAATCAGCTGGTTTTCACTGACGTCCTGGCCATTTTCATATTGCGGCACGCTCTGCTGAAGATGGCGTAGCCGCAACGTGAACTGACTCAATTGCGCGTCATTCATCTGCAACCGCCTGGCGACAACGCCCCAACCTCCCAGATTCAATCGCGCCTGGTCAAGCTGCTCGAGAAACCAGCGTGGATCTTTACCCTCTGCGACGCGCACGCCAAGCATCAGCAAAATTTCTACCGAGGCCTGGCGGATTATCCCCAAACAATGTTCGAATGGTGTACATGTCGCCTGTAACGCGCTATTGGTCATTATCTTCCCTAAAAGGACCCAAAAAGTGCGGCCTCACAATGGTGTGTAGTTATCTTTTTTAAATGCAGCGCTGTGCCGCCACAGACTAAAACACATTCATATAGCAAATAAATATGTTTTACAGTGACTTCCACACAATCATTGAAAATTATTCTGGAGATAAGCCTGTGCCTGTACTGAAAACCTCGCGTTTGATCTGCCGCCCGCTCACACATGACGACTGGGCGTTTTTCTTAACGTTACAGAAGAACGCAGATGTGATGCGCTTTGTCGCTGACTCGCGTACCGAAGAGGAGATACGGACAGTCTTTGACTCCCGCTTGCCTGAATGGTCTCCCGGCAGTCCACACTGGCTGTGCCTGGTCCTGTGCGATAAGGCATCGGGCGTACCGCTTGGGGTAACCGGATATATTCAGGATAAAAATGAATGTGCCGAGGTCGGCTTTCTGCTCACTCCCGAGGCGCAGGGCAAAGGTTATGGCGCTGAATCCCTGCATGCCGTTTGCGAGTATGCGTTTACCGCCGGAGGACTACGCCGACTGACGGCCTGCGTCACCGCAGGAAACGATGCCTCACGGCGTCTACTGGAAAAGGTCGGGTTCATTCTCGAAGGCACGCTGCGAGAAAGCTACTGGCTACATCAAACCTGGCATGATGACTGGATTTTCGGCCTGTTAAAACAGGAATATCAGCCGCCCGCGCCATCAGGCGTTTTGCTGTAAAAAATGGCTGGATGGCGGCTGGCGTAACGGGGTGTGTTTCTTAAAATAGGTCTCTTTGTACAGAGATTATTATGCCGCTGCATTCGACGCCTTTCACGCCCGCCTGTATCGCATTTATTAAGCAATGGCAGGGCCTGTCGCTGGAAAAGTATCAGGACAAAAAGGGGATCTGGGTCATTGGCTACGGGCACGAAATCACCGCAGATGAATCCTTTGATGCCCCAATTATGCTGATGCAGGCCGAAACATTGCTGCTCGCGGATATAAATATCTGCGAGGCATTCATCCATAAGGAAATGCCGCAAATACAAGATCGGTTTCAACAGGAAGCGTTAATTGCATGGATGCTCAGCGTGGGGATTAGCCGGTTTTGCACTGCTGAATTCTGGCCGATGGCTATTTCACAGCCAGAAACAGTCTGACTGTGAAATATTTTCCCATTATAGGGTGTCGTTTAGCATCATTGCCGCCTGCGTACGGTTTTTTACCTCCAGGCGCTGATACAGCGATTCAAGATGGGCTTTTACCGTTCCGGTGCTGATATTTAATAATCGACCAATTTGTTTATTAGATTCCCCGGCGGCCAGCATCGTCAGAATCTCCCGCTGACGCGCGCTGAGCAATCTGATATTTTGCCCGCCACATTCGGTCGCTGTGATGCAATCTCTGGGGATAAACATCATACCTATCGCGACGCTATTGAGTGCCAGCGTGAAGGTTTCCGCATCAGAATCGCGCGGAACAATGGCCAGCACGTTTAATTGCGTGACTTCCTGTAGCCATTTTTTACGGCAGTCCGTTGCGGTTACCAGCACTTTTACCTTCGCAAAGCGCTCTGCTATCTGTTGCAGCAAGCTACGGCAGAACTCAGCGTCAAAATCTCCATCCAGCATTACCAGTGCATCAGGATTGTCTTCCAGCGTCCGCCAAAGATCATCTGCCTGACTGACACCCTGAACATTCACTCCTGGAATACGCTCTTGCAAAATTACATTCATTCCATGAATAAATATTGACTGCCTGTCAAACATTATTAACTGCATTATTTATCTCCGTCTGAATAAGATATTAGCCTTAACACGCGGAAGGGTATTATCCGAGGGGCAAAATATGAAGTCACCATTTGGCGGAGGCCATTTTACCGATAGACGGAGAAGAAAGAAGCAGACGTTATAAATAGTTACAGCTGAAACCAAAGAATCACACAAAGGATCAAAATCGGGGTCAAATATTCAGAAATTCCTTAATGTTTGATGTTCAAACCTGGATTACTAATATTAATAACCCGGAGTTTATATTCTTAGCTAAAAATAAGGAACTCACGATAACAGACAAATATGTTACAAAACAAAATATCGCATTAAATGATCATTCGGGCATGAGAATGGGGAGGTGATCATGGTTTCTGATGCAACAAATCCACTCCCGAAGAAGAATGAACTCTTCAGAACGTTTATCCCCGATCTCTTTCAGCACCGCTGATCGCGGTATCAGATTCCAAATAATACCGGCAAACGCCACCAGCTATATTTTGACTTCTGATGGCGCGCCAGTTTTCGATTACTCAAAAGGCTAAGTAAGAGGCTGTCGATTACAGGAACATCCCGCCAGAGACTTCGATACGCTGTGACGTCATCCAGGCCAGCTCATCGCTGAGCAACGCAGCAATGGCGTCGCCAATATCGTCCGGTAACCCAACACGCCCCAGCGCCGTCTGCGATGCAATGTAGGCATTCAATTGCGCATTATCCCGCACGTTTCCGCCGCTAAAATCCGTCTCGATTGCCCCAGGCGCAATAATATTCGCCGTAATGCCGCGCTCTCCCAGCTCCTTCGCCTGGTAACGGGTTAACACCTCCATCGCCCCTTTCATGGCAGCGTAAGCGCTGTAACCCGGTAGCGCAAAGCGCGACAATCCGGTCGAGACATTAAGAATGCGTCCGCCGTTGTTGATCAGCGCCAGCAGGTTCTGTGTCAGGAAAAAAGGTCCTTTAAAATGGATGTCCAAAAGCTGGTCAAATTGCGCTTCAGTGAACGCCGGATAAGGCGCGTTAATGCCAACTCCGGCATTGTTCAATAAATAATCAAAGGTGTCGCTTTGCCAGTGCGTTTGTAGGGTTTCCTGCACCTGTTTGACAAACTGAGGGAAAGTGGAAATATTTCCGACGTTCAACGGTAATGCTACAGCTTTACCGCCAGATTGGCGAATTTCATCCACAACCTGCTGCGCTTCTTTTTCATTGCTGTTCCACGTCAGGATGACACCAATGCCTTTACTCGCCAGCTTTAGCGCCGCGTTTTTACCGAGTCCACGGCCGCCGCCGGTCACCAATGCGATACGTTGCGTCATAAGAAACCTCATTTCAGGTGTTGTGAAGATTGAGACAAAGCTTATTAGGTGGTAGAAAAACAATAAATACCGCTTACTGCGCATTACTGTTTCGTTTAGAACAACAATAGGGCATGAGAATGGATAAAATTCACGCAATGCAGTTGTTCATCCGCGTCGCAGAACTGGAGAGCTTTTCGCGCGCGGCAGACACCCTCGGACTTCCTAAAGGTAGCGTATCGCGCCAGATCCAGGCCCTGGAAAATCATCTGGGCACACAGTTGTTGCACCGCACAACCCGCCGCGTTCAGCTCACGCAAGACGGCATGATCTATTACGAACGAGCGAAAGATTTGTTGAGCAATCTCGATGAACTGGATGGGCTATTCCATCACGACCCGACCAGCATCAGCGGCAAGCTGCGCGTCGATATGCCGGTTGGTGTGGCGAGAAATCTGGTGATGCCCCGTTTACCGGCCTTCTTGCATCAGTATCCGGGGCTTGAGCTCGAACTTAGCAGCAGCGACCGCCTGGTGGACTTGATCCGCGAAGGCTTCGACTGTGTGGTACGCGTGGGAACGCTGAAAGATTCAGGGCTGATTGCGCGCCCGCTGGGGAAACTCACGCAGATTAACTGCGCCAGCCCGCAATACCTCGCCCGCTTTGGTTATCCGGAAAGCCTGGAGGATTTAGCCTCGCATGCGGTGGTGCACTACTCAGTCAATTTGGGAACGCGTGCGCAAGGCTTTGAAGTGGCGACAGACAACGGTGCTAAATGGGTTAAAACCGGCGGCATGCTGACGGTGAACAGTACCGAAACGTATCATGCGGCATGTCTTGCCGGTCTGGGCATTATTCAGGTACCGCGCGTGGGCGTGCGTGATGCCCTGCGCGCCGGTACGCTGATTGAAGTATTGCCGCAATATCGCGCCGAACCATTACCGGTTTCATTGCTCTATCCGCATCGCCGTAACCTCTCCCGCCGCGTACATCTGTTTATGGAATGGCTGACCGGCGTGATGAAAGACTATGTGGACTGACAAGCTATACTGTCCTGAGAATGAACAGAACAAGGATTACTGCCCTGATGACGCAGGAAAAAGAGATTAAACGCCCCATTCAGGAACTTGAGCACGCACCAATCCCAAAAATTGAGACCCTGGAGCGTAAGAATACAGAAACCAACGGTAAGACCAACCAGGCGCTGAAAACCGCCCTGACCTTCGCCGATAAAATTCAACGCCAGCCCATGATTGCCCATCTGATTCGCGCCGCGGAGAGATTTAACGATCGTATGGGAAATCAGTTTGGCGCCGCCATTACCTACTTCTCGTTTCTGTCGATGATCCCTATCCTGATGGTGTCGTTTGCCGCCGCGGGTTTTATTCTCGCTTCGCACCCTACGCTGTTGCAGGATATCTTCAGCAAAATCCTGCTCAACGTCAGCGATCCGACGCTCGCCTCCACGCTGAAAAACACCATCAATACCGCCGTTCAGCAACGAACCACCGTCGGTCTGGTGGGTCTTGCCATCGCGCTCTATTCCGGAATTAACTGGATGGGAAACCTGCGCGAAGCTATTCGTGCCCAGTCGCGGGATGTCTGGGAGCGGACCCCACAGGATCAGGAAAAAATTTGGGTCAAATATCTGCGTGATTTTGTCTCATTGATTGGCTTACTGATTGCGCTGATTGTTACGCTGTCCATTACCTCCATCGCCGGTTCCGCCCAGCAGATGATTATCTCTGCGCTGTATCTCGACGGCATCGAATGGCTGAAGCCCGCCTGGCGGCTGATCGGCCTGACCATCTCTATTTTCGCCAACTACTTGCTGTTCTTCTGGATTTTCTGGCGGCTACCGCGTCACCGACCGCGCAAAAAAGCGCTCATTCGCGGCACGTTTATCGCAGCACTGGGGTTTGAAGTCATCAAAATGATCATGACGTACACGCTGCCATCACTGGTGCAATCGCCGTCAGGCGCGGCGTTTGGTTCCGTACTTGGACTGATGGCGTTCTTCTACTTCTTCGCCCGTCTGACTCTGTTTTGCGCTGCCTGGATTGCCACAGCAGAATACAAAGACGACCCGCGTATGCCGGGGAAAACCCACCGCTAATCTTTGTTAACTGCCGGATAACGCTGCGCTTATCCGGCCAACCCAATGCTTACGTCGAAATTCTGCGCATTATCAGAATTAAAATCCAGCCCGTAACTTTTGTTTAACCAAAAACCAGTTTTATCATCCAAGTTTTAAATTATGTGAAGCATTTCATGGAAGTGAAATCTCCAGCCTAAAAATTATCCCCTTTTTGCTCTGTTTTTGACCGAACGAAAGGTTTGTTACAGATTGAAATGTCTCTTTTGCTGTGCGTAATATGACCTTTCGTTCGACCAAAAATAAGAAAATATTATGCAAGCAACAGCCACAACGCTCGACAACGAACAGGAACACACCCCGGTCAACTCGCGCAATAAAGTTGTCGTCGCCTCACTCATTGGCACTGCCATTGAGTTCTTCGACTTCTATATCTACGCCACCGCCGCGGTGATCGTGTTCCCCCATATCTTCTTCCCGCAGGGGGATCCGACCGCGGCAACGCTGCAGTCCCTTGCCACCTTTGCTATCGCCTTTGTGGCACGGCCTATCGGTTCTGCTGTGTTCGGGCATTTTGGCGATCGCGTAGGGCGTAAAGTCACGCTGGTTGCCTCACTGCTCACTATGGGGATCTCGACGGTTGTCATTGGCCTGCTGCCGGGCTATGAAACTATCGGTATTTTCGCCCCGCTGCTGCTGGCGCTGGCGCGTTTTGGTCAGGGTTTAGGACTGGGCGGTGAATGGGGCGGCGCGGCGTTACTGGCGACGGAAAACGCACCGCCGCGTAAACGCGCGCTGTACGGATCATTCCCGCAGTTGGGCGCACCTATCGGCTTCTTCTTCGCCAACGGCACTTTCCTGCTGCTCTCCTGGCTGCTGACCGACGAACAGTTTATGAGCTGGGGCTGGCGCGTACCGTTCATCTTCTCTGCGGTGCTGGTGATTATCGGTCTGTACGTTCGCGTTTCGCTGCATGAATCCCCGGTCTTTGCCAAAGTGGCTGCGGCGAAAAAACAGGTGAAAATCCCGCTGGGTACCCTGCTGACAAAACATGTCCGCGTGACGATCCTCGGCACGTTCATCATGCTGGCGACCTATACGCTGTTCTATATCATGACCGTCTATTCCATGACGTTCAGCACCGCCGCGGCGCCTGTAGGGCTTGGCCTGCCGCGTAATGAAGTGTTGTGGATGCTGATGATGGCGGTTATTGGCTTTGGCGTCATGGTGCCGGTGGCGGGCCTGCTGGCCGATGCGTTTGGTCGTCGCAAGAGCATGCTCATCATCACCACGCTTATTATTCTGTTTGCGCTGTTTGCCTTTAAACCGCTGCTCGGCTCTGGCAATCCGGTGCTGGTGTTCGCCTTCCTGTTGCTTGGTTTGAGCCTGATGGGTTTGACATTTGGTCCGATGGGCGCGCTACTGCCGGAGCTGTTCCCGACCGAAGTGCGCTACACGGGGGCGTCGTTCTCGTACAACGTTTCGTCGATTCTTGGTGCTTCCGTTGCCCCTTACATTGCCGCATGGCTGCAGGCGAATTACGGCCTGGCGGCGGTCGGTACGTATCTGGCATCAATGGCGGCGTTAACGCTGATTGCGCTGCTGTTAACCCACGAAACCCGCCATCAGTCATTGTGATTTTTTGGCTGTAACCACCGTCTGCGGCCTACGTTGAGCATGAAATGTAGGCCGCAGAAGTGAAGCGTTAGCGCCATCCGACAACGGCAAAAATCACTTCTTCATTTGCGACAAAATGGTCCGGCATTGATTAGCGTCCCCTTCAGAAGGTGAAATCAGCGCCAGCAAGGCCGCCGCGGGCGTCACCAACGTTGCCAGCGCGGCAGCAACCGCACCGCGCGCAATCAGCGGCCCAGCCTTCACGCCGGCCTGCGGATTCTTAAAGGTGCCGCGAACATACAGCGGCGAACGCAGGGTAATAATACGAATGCCTTTGCTCTCCGGATCGATGGTTAAATCCAGTTGCTCCGACGCAAAACTCGCCGTACCAGTGACATTAATGACCGCGTTTTCCGTGTCGAAGGCAAAAATCTGCGGGCGGGCTACGCCGTTAACAATATCCAGATTCGCCGCCGCGCAGTTTACCCGCACCTCGTCATCACCAAATATCTGTCCAACAAGATAGTTGCCCAGATTCAAGCCAACAATTTCCATCAGATTCCGGCTGATCAAACCGTCGTTCATCAGCAGCTTCAGGTTGCCGTTGCTGTTACCAAGCAGCGCCGCTACCGAGTTTCCGCTCCCGCTAAACCTGGCGTCACCGTTCATTTCACCGAGCGTTTTCTGCATCAGCTCCACATCCGGCATCAGCGCTTTTAGCTTCAGGCGGCGAGCCTGGATGTCCGCCTGCCCCCGCATCGGCTTTTTATCCCCTTCCAGATGGATGCTGGAGACAATGCTGCCTCCCGCGAGGCCAAATTTCAGCGGCTGCAGGCGCAGGTCGGCATTTTTCAGGATGATATGGGTGGAGAGATCGCTGATTGGCAGGCTACTGCCGTGCTCAATACGCCGTCCTTTGAAACGTACGTCAGCGTCCATCACGTTCCATTTGTCGGTTTCAAAACGGTCATACGGCAAGACCTTGTCCGCGGGCTGGACGCTCTTCTCACCTTTGCGCTGTTCAGATTGTTTGGCCCGCTCGGCCCCTTTGCCTGAATCCACACCGATCAGCGGCCCCAAATCAGCCAGCCTCAGTTGGCGTGACTCAACATCCCCTTTCAGCATTGGGCGCGGCTTACCGGTGGTATAGGCCAGCGTTCCGTGAATATCGCTGTCGCCAATTCGGCCATTGAAATCGCGGTAATCAAAAACAGAGGATTTTTCCGGGTCAATTTTCGCGACCAGATGTCCGTCGGTTTCAAACGGCGGCGTATCCGGGAGCAGCACGCCGGTCAAATCGTACAAATCCCCTAGCGAATCTCCCGAGAATTTAAGCCGCAGATCCGCCCCGCCCATATTCATCGGATCGTTTATCGTACCGATAAACGCCACACGCGTATTACCCGAACGGAAATCAGCCTGAATCGGGAAAGGGGTTCCTTCACCGCGCAGCGCCAGCATTCCGCCTATTTTCCCGCTACCGCTTAGCGGTTCGCCGTTATATCGGCCTTGCGCTTTCAGGCCAAACACGTAGTCCTCAATGTGGGCGTTGCTCTCTTTACTTTTTGCGCCAGTCACTTCGCTAAAGGGCAACGGCTTACCCAGCGGATCGACCAGGATCTCAATCTCTGACTTCGTCACCTTATCGTTAATGGCGATGCGACCTTGGTCGAACAGAATGTTATCCAGCCGGAAAGACCAGGCTGATGGCGGCGCATTGGGATCGCGGTTTTCATCCCCTGCCAGATTAAAGGTCCAGTTATTGTTTTTCTCCGACAGGCGGATAAGCCGCGCATCGGGTTTTACCAGCTTGATCCACGGGAGCCAGACGGTTTTTGTCAGCAATGCCAGTGGGGCGAGCGTGGCTTCAACTCGCGGGAGATGCACCATGGTGACGTCAGGAATGTCCGGCGGGTTGCCGAGGATGATATCCTCAGCATGAACATGCGGCCACGGAACCCAGCTACGCCAGCCGGTTTCCTGTTTTTGGCGTTCCCAAACCACGCCCAGGTCACCCCGTATGGCGAAGGGACGGTTGAGTTCTGTAGAGACTTTCTGGTTGATGGTCGGTTTGAGCCGGTTCCAGTCAAATGTCGCAATCACGATGATGAGTACGACGATCAACAACAAGAAAACCCCTATTACTGAAGTGGTTATTTTGCCTGTTCTCGTCATGTTTAACCTCCTTACTTTCTTCCTTGCCTGTCCTAAAGATAGTCCAGCAGAGGGAAAGGAGGCGTTCTACATCCTTATCAAAGCGACAGAATTACGTCTTCAAGGGTATCCAGAGGCACTGGACGAGAGAGAAAATAGCCTTGCGCAGCGAAAGCCGGTGAGTTTTGTACATCACGCCACTCTTCCAGCGTTTCAACGCCTTCGACAATCACACCGCGGCAATAGCGGTTCATCAGCTGTAACAGCAGCGTAAAGAGATTGCGGCCCTCCGGCGTCTGGCGCAGCATGACAAACAGATCCCGCGCCACTTTGATATAGTCGTAACTCACTTCGCTCAGAGCCGAGAAGTTTGCCATTCCGGTACCAAAATCATCCAGCCAGAGCGGGCCAAACTCGCACATTGAGGCGAACGACGATCCCTTCGGCAAGCGGATATGCTCCACCAGTTCAAAGCGCAGCCACGGCAGACATTCGATGATTTTCAGGATTTCGGGATCCTGGCGCATTGCAATCAGCGTTGGCCCGTCGACATTCACGGATGCCAGCAGATCGTTGGCTTTGAAAAACGCCCCTTTTTGTTCAAGCTGTACAAGCTGCTCTTTCACCACATCTACACGATGTCGTACGGCCACTTCGGCGAAATAGCGGTCTGGCGCGATACGTTGGGAGGGGTTTTCAGGATGGCTCACGACGGTCAGCAGCTCAACGGCCATCAGCCGTCCGTTGGTCTGATAAATCGGCTGGTATGTGTAAGCACGCTCGCACTGCAGCCAATAGCGTCTCTCCTGCAAGTTTTCAATACTCGCATCGAGCGTAATTAGCTGCTGGGTAACCTGCTTTATCATCTGAGATGTCCTGTAAATAAGAGTGTGACTGACCGGACTCGTCAAAGGTTATCGGCGCTCAGGCGAAGAACTTTACGTTCAGCCCTACGCAAAATAGAAACTAAGCGGCAAAAAACGACGCAGAACACGTGCTGGCTCAAAAAAATAATGGAACGATGTTTTAATATAGTTGACCACTTAACACCCACAGCGCACACTAACGCTAATTTTTTTCAGAGCAGGTTACGACTATGTCCAGAAAGATTGCCGTGATTGGCGAATGCATGATTGAGCTGTCACAGAAAGGCGCTGACGTTCAGCGCGGATTCGGTGGCGACACGTTGAATACATCCGTTTATATCGCCCGTCAGGTCGATGCTGCGGCACTTTCCGTACACTATGTGACTGCGCTGGGTACCGACAGTTTTAGCCAACAAATGCTGGAATCCTGGCAGAGCGAAAATGTGGATACCTCATTAACCCAACGCATGGAAAACCGCCTGCCGGGCCTCTATTACATTGAAACCGATAGCACCGGCGAGCGCACCTTCTATTACTGGCGTAATGAAGCCGCCGCAAAATTCTGGCTTGAGAGCGAACAGTCCGCCGCTATTTGCGAAGAACTGGCGACATTTGACTATCTGTATCTGAGCGGAATCAGCCTGGCTATTTTAAGCCCGGCAAGTCGTGACAAGCTGCTGTCGCTGCTGCAAGAATGCCGTGCCAACGGTGGAAAGGTCATTTTTGACAATAACTACCGCCCACGTCTGTGGAGCAGTAAAGAAGAGACCCAGCAGGTGTATCAGCAGATGCTGGAATGCACCGATATCGCGTTCCTGACGCTGGATGATGAAGACGCGCTGTGGGGTGAAAAACCGGTTGCCGAGGTGATTGCCCGTACTCACGCGGCTGGCGTACAGGAAGTGGTTGTGAAACGCGGTGCAGATTCTTGCCTGGTTTCGATCGCAGGCGAAGAACTCATCGACGTTCCGGCCGTAAAACTGCCGAAAGAGAAGGTTATCGATACGACCGCTGCGGGAGACTCCTTCAGCGCCGGGTATCTGGCGGTACGTCTGACCGGTGGCGATGCCGCTGATGCCGCAAAACGCGGCCACCTGACGGCAAGCACCGTTATTCAGCATCGCGGGGCGATTATTCCTCGCGACGCCATGCCGCAATAATCTGACGTTCTGGCAAGCCGGATTAGACGTTAACGTCGCGTCCGGCCTGCAGGTCACGATTCCCTTATTGTACCGGCGGGATGTCCGTCACTTCAGAATGTGATTCATCCGTTTCTACCGACGTTGCCGCGGCGGTAACCGGCGCCATAATGCTATCCCACGTCGCCTGCAGATCCTTCATATTGAATTCAGGCTCACCCTTCGGCTGCAACAGAATTAACGCCATATCTTGCGACAGTTGCTGACGCAGGTCCTGATTCAGCATCTCAACACTCAGGTTGTTCAAGAAGCTCTGACGTAAACGCTGATACTGTTCAGGCGCAATATCTACGACCTGGTTTTGCAGCGAGCGCAAACGCTGGCTGATCAAAATATCGGTATCGGTGCGACCATAGGTGGCAAACAGCTTCTGCAGTTCCAGATTCTTTTGCGCCACCAGCGCATTAAACTCTTCTTCCGGCAGCCCCTTATCGCGCACTTTGGCCAGCTCACGCGCAACCGTGCTGAGGTTCGCGTTCAGCTTACCGTTCGGTGATTCAACGTTAATGGCACATTGCGCGCGCAGGAACAGCACCCGACAGTCAAAGCCAAGGCCAATGTCTTTGGCATTGTTTTTGGTGAGTTCCTGCTGAATGTGCCAGAACAACGCTTCACGGGCTAAATCAGCGCGCCAGTAACGTAACAGCGCGGCAGATTCACGGATCGGCTGCCACGGCGTATCCCACATAATAGACAGGCGATCCTGACGTACCGCATCGGTCATTATGCTTACGGCCTCTGCACGCAGCGGAGAGAGCGTGGGTACCGGCGCAGGCGTTTCACGTTTACCTTTTAATTCGCCAAAGGTTTTATTGATTTGATCAGCCACGCTGCGCGCATCTACGTTACCGACGATAATCAGCGTCATCGCATCCGGGGTATACCATTTCTGGTAGAAGGACTGGATTTTCGTCGCATCAACAGGCGTTTTCAGCGGATCGGCAGGATCGTGACCCAGCAGCGTCGATCCCTTCAGACGATAGCGCCACCATCCCTCTTTGGTATCTGACGGCCAGGTTGCAACCATATCTTCGCTACTCAGCGCATGATTGACCAATTCAGGGGTGATGCTCAGATTACCGGAAATATTCGCCAGATAAGAAAGTGACTCTTTCAGCAGATCGTTGCGGCTGTTAGGCAGACTGAGGTTATATAGCGTGGAATCATAGGAAACGATAACGGGCGGCATGGGACGACTGGGATCGAACCCCTGCTGCCACAGAGAACGGGCTTGCGTAGCATCGAGGCCACCGCTTTGCGTCAGCGCGATACGCGGGATCGCATGGCTGAAACCACTCTGTTGTGTACTTTCGGTGAGTGAACCGGTATTGACCAGCAGGCGAACCTCAATACGGTCGCTGGGGCGCTGGGGAGTGGCTAAGACTTGCCACTGTAACCCATTTGCCAGCGTGCCCTGTTGCCACGCCGGGTCAGGCTGGAGCGCATCTGCCTGCACATAGCCGGCAGTGGCCATCATCAGCAAGCCGCCCGCTAAAAGTCGAATTTTTGTGCCCTGCATGTGAACCCCTGATCAACTATCCTGGAAATAAAAAGACAGCCCGCGAGAGGACTCTCTGAATATGACGTTAAAAACACTTCGTGTTAGACCGCAAGAACATAAAAATGTCACGGAGGAAGTGAAAAAATCCCGACGCCGCCGAATCGGCGGTTTCAGGCACAGGGGTTAATTATGCGCAAACGCCCGCAGTCCTGGAAGGGACTACGGGCATAAGTGGAGAGATTAAGAGGATATTTCGTGCGTTTTGCCATCCGGCGCACGATTATTCAGCACATCATCCAGCTTTTTATGGTCCAGTTCTTTCACCCATTTCGCTACTACAACAGTTGCCACACCGTTACCGACCAGGTTAGTCAGCGCACGGGCTTCAGACATAAAGCGGTCAATACCGAGAATCAGCGCCAGGCCAGCAACCGGTAAATGGCCCACAGCGGAGATAGTCGCGGCCAGAACAATGAAGCCACTCCCGGTCACACCCGCAGCACCTTTTGAAGAGAGCAGGAGCACCACCAGCAGGGTTATCTGATGGAAGATATCCATATGGCTGTTGGTGGCCTGAGCGATAAACACCGCCGCCATCGTCAGATAGATTGATGTCCCATCAAGGTTAAACGAGTAGCCCGTGGGTATAACCAACCCGACAACCGACTTGCGACAGCCCAGTTTTTCCATCTTATCGAGCATACGCGGCAGCGCGGACTCGGAAGAAGAGGTGCCCAGAACGATCAGCAGTTCTTCACGGATATAGCGGATGAATTTGAAAATGCTGAAGCCGGTTGCGCGCGCAATCGAGCCCAACACCACAACCACAAACAGAATACAGGTGATGTAGAAACAGATGATCAACTGACCCAACTGCACCAGCGTCCCGACGCCATATTTACCGATGGTAAAGGCCATGGCACCGAAAGCACCGATCGGCGCCAGGCGCATGATCATGTTGATGATGCCAAAAATAACCTGCGAGAAGCTTTCAATCACGTTGAAAATCATCTGGCCTTTGCTACCTAAACGATGCAGCGCAAAACCAAACATAACCGCAAACAGCAATACCTGCAGGATGTTACCACTGGCGAACGCGCCAATGACGCTACCCGGGATAATATCCATCAGGAAGCCTACGATCCCCTGGTCTTTTGCCTGTTCGGCGTAAATCGCAACCGCTTTGGCATCCAGCGTCGCCGGATCGACGTTCATACCGGCACCGGGTTGCACCACGTTGACGATGATAAGGCCGATGATCAGCGCAATCGTACTGACAATTTCAAAATAAAGCAGTGCAACCGCACCGGTGCGGCCTACGGCTTTCATACTTTCCATGCCTGCAATGCCGGTCACGACAGTACAGAAGATGACAGGTGCGATGACCATTTTGATGAGCTTAACGAAAGCATCACCAAGTGGCTTCATTTGGGCGCCTAATTCAGGGTAGTAATGGCCAAGGAGGATACCTATGGCAATTGCTGTCAGGACCTGAAAGTAAAGGCTTTTGAATATAGAGGTTTTCATAGGGTGTCCTTAAAGTAAAAACCACAGGTCTTGTAAGGTTTTGTTTAACCTGCGGCCTTAAAGTAACACCCACACAACATGACAGAAATGCGGCTGGATCATAATTGATACAGAAATGTTAAAAATTTTGAGCTGGCTCGCACAAGCGAGACCTTTTTTAACTTTTGTAATCAGCGTTTTTCGGCGTCAGATAACGTTCTTCGAAGATATTCGCCGGAACCGGCCGGGCAAACAGGAACCCTTGTGCCACTTCTACCCCCGCTTGTGATAACCATTCGCGTTGCGCTTCGGTTTCGACGCCCTCAGCGATCATCTGCAAATTGAGGCTATGTGCTAACTGAATGATGGCGGAGATCATGCTGCAATCTTCAGGGACGCCATCGACAAACATCTTATCGATTTTGAGTACATCCACCGGGAGCGACTTCATGTGCTGCAGCTGCCGCAGACCCGCATAGCCCATACCAAAATCGTCCAGCGCGATACGCACACCCGCGTTGCGCAGCGGGCGTAAAATAGCCACAGCGGCGTTAGGATCATCAATATGCCGGCTTTCGGTCACTTCCAGAATCAACGTCCCAGGCTTGATGCGATAGCGGTTTAGCAACTCCAGCAGATCCGACACCATACTCGGATGCATCAGCTGTAGCGCAGACAGGTTCACCGAGAGCGGCAGCATCAGGCCGCGTTCCTGCCAGGCTGACAGCTGGCGGCATGTCTCCTCCAGCACCCAGTAACCGACCGTCACCATCAGGCCACAGGACTCAATCCTGTCGATTAACCCTTCTGGCAGTTCCCAGCTTCCGTCTGGCTGCTGCATTCGCAATAATGCTTCTGCGCTCAATACCTTACCGCTGGACATCTCCACCTGCGGCTGCATCCAGAGCGCAAACTGATGGTTATCCAGCGCGGTAAGAATATCGTTCTCTTCCGTCAAACGCTGTTGCGCCTCTTCCATCTGCAACGGGTCAAAGAACTGAATCCGGTTTTTACCCTTGTGACGCGACGTTAACACGGCTGAGAGTGCGCGGTGGTAAAGCTGTTCTGCGGTCAAATCGCCATTAAACATCGCCACCCCAATGTTGCAGGTTGGACGGAGTTGAATGCCCTGAATCGGTAATCGCTCGTTAACGATAGTGAGTACTTGCTGACCTAGCGTAATAGCGTGCCAGGGTTCTTTCACACCATGTGCGATGATGGCAAAGTCATAGCCGCTCACCTGGGTAAGCACCATTCTGGGGGCCAATACTGACTTCAGCTTTTCAACCAGCGTAAGCAGCAGGATTTCCCGCTGGGTCTCGGATAACACACCCGCGGTATCACGCAGGGTTTCGCAGGTGACAATCATCAACGCCGTTGTCTGCTGGCGGTTCACAACCTGCTCCAGCAGCGCCATCAGAAACGACTTGTTGGGCAGCTCAGAAACCGGGAACCGCATTGAATGGTCGCTTTGCTCTTCACTGCGGCGCTGAATCAGTTGCTGATTGAGGTTATAGCTACGCACCAGCAGGCCAATCTCGTCGTCCTGATGCAGACGCGGCAATGCCAGCTGATAGCCAATCAGATCCTGCTGGGGAATGTCGTTCAGCTCACGCGCTATTTTACGTAATGGATGCAAAATCAATCTGTTAATACACCATGAGATGGCTACCGTGAGTATTAACGAGAGAAGTAAGTAAATGGTCACTAACGTGGAGAGCGTACTCATCACGAACTTGTACATACGGTACGAATCCGCCTGCAGCACCAGATACGCCAGCGGTTGCGGATTCGCTGAACGCTCAAGAGAATAGACCGGCAGCGAAATTTGTACCGGAAGTTCAAACAGGCGAGTCACCGTAACCGGAACCGGGCGTTCAGGAATAAAGCTCATCCGCAGCGCCTGAAACTGATTGGGAAGCACCACATCGGCGCGACTGACCACGCCTGCAGGTCGAATACTTCTTAAAATAGCTTCTGCTTCGGGAATATCCCCTTTCAGGATCGTGCCCGACAGAGGCTCACGGACGGAGCGAGCGATACTTTCCAGTTGCGTAGCCGTGTTGTAGCGATTCTGCTGGACCAGATGGAACAACAAAACGGTGCAAAAAATAAACACAAACACCATGACAACGGCCGCAACCATTGCCATCTGCTTAATTGTTAACGAGCGACTGACACGCAAACTGACTCTCCACGGATAGACGAAACTGCCGTCAGAGTATACCCGATCGTAGCGGTATTAAGAGAGGCGGTATCTGAAAACTTCCCAGCATGCATTATCCCGACAGGATAGGCACCTGGCGACGAGATTTATCCGCATTTAAGCCGAAAAAGGCCGCAAGGTTTCCCCCTGCGGCCTGGTTCGGGCGCATGTTGCCATCACGGCAGACAGACGCCCGCAAGGTGCATTACTTCCTGTTACGCAGCCAGCTCACAATCAGGCTGGCAATAATGCCAGCGATGATCGGAGCCGCTAAATCGTGCCAGAAGGCCACGCCTAACTGTGCGAGCGTCATATAGCCGCCTGTGTTGCAATGGCAACTGTTCGCGGCTATTCTTAACTTGTCTGGAGTCAAGTTAGCCCCCGTCTTGTTGCCTGGTTTATACCTAACAACGTGCGGGGGTTTTCTCTTTCCAGCAACCGATGCCGCCGGGGATCAAGCCCCCGCAACATTGCGCCTCACCGGGAATTCCCGGCTTGCCGCTGATTCTACGGTAGCCCACTTGCCATATCACTGCGCAATACGCGGCTCTGCGTAGCGCCTCGCATTTCACCTGTTTTCGCACCATTACGCTGGAAAGATTCTTGCCAGTTGGCAACATTCCTGCCGCTCCTCAATACAGAAAAAGACATATCTCATTGATATCTATACTTTCATTTTCTGGCACAGCGATTGCTATTTGACTGTGAGCTGTTCTGTTCCGAATCAAAGGAGATATCATGTCTGACTGTCGTACTTACGGATTCAACACCCAGATCGTTCACGCGGGGCAACAACCCGACCCTTCTACTGGCGCGCTCAGTACGCCTATTTTCCAGACTTCAACGTTTGTTTTTGACAGCGCCGAACAAGGTGCCGCCCGCTTTGCGCTCGAGGAGTCCGGGTACATTTACACCCGTTTGGGTAACCCCACCACCGATGCGCTGGAGAAAAAGCTGGCGGTACTGGAAAGAGGTGAAGCCGGGCTGGCAACCGCATCCGGTATTTCTGCCATCACCACCACGCTGCTGACGTTGTGCCAACAGGGCGACCATATCGTTTCCGCCAGCGCGATTTACGGCTGCACCCACGCGTTTTTGTCGCACAGCATGCCGAAGTTTGGGATTAACGTCAGCTTCGTCGATGCGGCAAAGCCTGAAGAAATCCGCGCCGCCATGCGCCCGGAAACCAAAGTAGTGTATATCGAAACGCCCGCTAACCCGACGCTGTCGCTGGTCGACATTGAAACGGTAGCCGGTATCGCCCATCAACAAGGCGCATTGCTGGTGGTGGATAACACCTTTATGTCACCGTACTGCCAGCAGCCTTTACAGTTAGGCGCGGATATTGTGGTGCACAGCGTCACTAAATATATCAACGGTCACGGAGACGTGATTGGCGGCATCATTGTTGGTAAGCAGGAGTTTATTGACCAGGCGCGGTTTGTTGGTCTGAAAGATATCACCGGCGGCTGCATGAGTCCTTTCAACGCGTGGCTGACGCTACGCGGCGTTAAAACACTGGGCATACGTATGGAACGCCACTGTGAAAACGCATTGAAAATCGCCCGCTTCCTCGAGGGGCATCCATCCATTACCCGCGTTTATTATCCTGGCTTGTCTTCACACCCGCAGTATGAGCTGGGCCAGCGGCAGATGAGCCTGCCAGGAGGAATTATCAGCTTCGAAATTGCCGGCGGCCTCGAGGCTGGCAGACGGATGATCAATTCTGTAGAATTGTGCCTCCTCGCGGTCAGTCTCGGTGATACCGAAACCCTCATTCAGCACCCAGCGTCTATGACACATTCGCCCGTTGCGCCAGAGGAACGGCTTAAAGCAGGTATTACCGACGGGCTTATCCGTCTTTCTGTGGGTCTTGAAGATCCAGAAGATATTATTAACGACCTTGAACACGCCATCAGAAAGGCAACATTCTGACCATTATGACCTGAACCGACGCCGATCGGTTCAGGTTGTTGAGAATCAAGGCACAACAGTCTGGTAATACGCGCAATCCTGTTTCGGGGAGTGCGCGTATTTTGGGCAGGGGGTTCTATGCAGGACGACACATTACAACTAAGCAACAATACAGCAACCACCGTACCATTCTCAAAGAAAATACCGTTTACGAAATATGACTTTGGCTGGGTATTACTGTGTATCGGTATGGCAATTGGTGCCGGAACGGTACTGATGCCGGTACAAATAGGCTTAACAGGCATTTGGGTATTTATCGTCGCCTTTATTATTGCCTATCCAGCAACCTATATTGTGCAGGATATTTATTTAAAAACATTATCAGAAAGTGAAACTTGTAATGACTATACCGATATTATCAGTCATTACCTGGGAAAAAACTGGGGTGTATTTCTTGGCGTCATCTATTTTTTGATGATTATTCACGGCATATTTATCTATTCCTTATCCGTGGTTTTTGACAGTGCCTCATATATCAAAACCTTCGGCTTAACCGATGCCGATCTTTCACAATCGATAATCTATAAAGTGGCCATTTTTGCCGTGCTGGTGGCCATTGCTTCCGGGGGAGAAAAGCTGCTGTTTAAAATCTCCGGCCCGATGGTGGTAGTCAAAGTGGGGATCATCATCGTGTTTGGTTTTGCGATGGTTCCGCACTGGAACTTCGCTAATATCAGCGCATTCCCTGAAGCATCGGTCTTCTTTCGCGACGTGCTGCTGACCATCCCGTTCTGCTTCTTCTCGGCGGTGTTTATTCAGGTGTTGAACCCAATGAACATCGCCTACCGCAAGCGGGTAGCGGACCGGGTTCTGGCCACCCGCATGGCAATACGCACGCATCGCATCAGTTACATTACGCTGATTGCGGTCATTCTGTTTTTCTCATTCTCTTTTACCTTTTCTATTAGTCATGAAGAGGCCGTTTCGGCCTTCGAACAAAATATTTCCGCACTGGCGCTGGCAGCGCAAGTCATTCCTGGGCAAATTATTCATATCACCTCAACGGTGCTAAATATCTTCGCCGTATTAACCGCATTCTTTGGTATTTATCTGGGGTTCCACGAGGCGATTAAGGGTATTATTCTTAATGTTCTGAGCCGTATTATTGATGTGGAGAAAATTAATCCCCTGGTGCTTACGCTGGGTATTTGCACCTTTATTGTTATCACCCTGGTGATCTGGGTGTCATTTCGTGTATCGGTACTGGTGTTCTTCCAGTTGGGTAGCCCACTTTACGGGATTGTGTCCTGTATTATTCCGTTTTTCCTGATCTATAAAGTAACGCAACTGGAAAAACTACGCGGGCTGAAAACCTGGCTAATCCTGTTGTACGGGATCCTGCTGTGCCTGTCGCCATTATTGAAGCTGATTGACTAATCCGTTTACAGCGCCGTCAGTCACTGACGGCGCTTAACTCACACTCTCCAGTTGATAGCTGCGAATTTTATTCAGTACCGTGGTATGTGACACCCCCAGCGCTTTAGCGATATGCCGCGACGACACATTCTCTTCCACCATCTGTTCAATAAGCTGGCGTTCAGCACACAAAACCTGTTCTTTAAAAGGACGCTCTGTCGGCGTCAGCTCAACGGCAGGCAAATTCACCATCCCTAATTCTTCCCGCGTAATGACGTCGGATTCCGCCATCAGCATCAGGCGAATGATGGTATTTTCCAGTTCGCGAACGTTTCCCGGCCAGGTGTGATGATGCAGGGCATCAAAGCAGGCTTTATCCAGAATGATCCGTCGTTGGAATTCCTTCGCGTATTTCTGCACAAAGTGGCGAATCAATAGGCTGATATCCTGCGGGCGCTCCCGCAGGGGCGGAATGGTCAGTGAAAGTACATTGATGCGGTAATAGAGATCGGCACGCAGCAGACGTTGTTCCACCATCTCTTCCAGATTGGCGTTGGTTGCCACAATAATGCGCACATTGACCGGAATAATTTGCGCCCCGCCAACGCGACGGATCCCGCCATCCTGAAGTACGCGCAGTAATTTAGCCTGTAAGCTCAGCGACATTTCACCAAATTCATCGAGAAAAAGGGTGCCTTTATCGGCCATTTCAAACAGCCCTTTTTTGCCTTTACAATCTGCACCGCTAAAAGCTCCTTTCTCATAGCCAAAGAATTCACTCTCCATCAACGACTCAGGTAGCGCAGAGCAGTTGACCGGAATAAACGGATAAAAACGTCGCTGCCCGGAATTATGGATAGCCCGGGCCAGCAGTTCTTTGCCAGTACCCGTATCGCCGCGGATCAAAACGGTATATTTGCTGTCGGCAATTTTTATCGCCTTTTCGATAAGCGAGTGCATGCTCTGGCTGCTACAAATAATGTCAGAGAAATAGCGCGGGCGTTCCGGCTCAGGCGTTGACAGTTCGCTTATCTCTTCACACAGGTAAGCGACGTTAATAATATCGGCGCGCCGGCCTAAACAGGATTGCACGCAGGAAATATCCTGTAACTGGCGGCACCAGGATTTAATCAGGATCCGTCCAGGCGTGACTTTCATAGAGATGATATTGATATCGCAGCAGGAAAATTCCTTCAGGACATCCTCAACCATCGACAGACGATCAATTGTTTTAATATCCCAGCGTATCGTGACCACATTTGCTCCTGACAGTTAGCAACTGCGAAATAGATATTTCTGTGACGAGAGGAAATCTGACTACATTTTAGACGCTGTGGAATAATGTTCTGCCAGAGGACTCACATTGTGGACGTAAAAACAAAATATAAAAAAACCGGAGCACAAGGCTCCGGTTATCAGGTCATAACCCACGTTTATTGCTGTGGATTTTCATCCTGGTCAACAGCGAAACAGGCCACGAGTTGTCCACCGTAATCCTTCAGCTGCGGCTGAAGCTGGGTACACGGACCAAAACGCCGACGGCAGCGGGCATTGAACGCACAGCCCGGCGGTGGATTCAGCGGGCTTGGCAGCTCACCGGTCAGCTTGATACGCTCGCGGCGATCGTCCGGGTTCAGGCGCGGCGTCGCAGAGAGCAGCGCCTGCGTATACGGATGACGCGGATTATTGAAGATCTGATCCTTCGTTCCTTTTTCCACGCAGCGGCCTAAATACATCACCATCACTTCATCGGCAATGTGCTCTACCACCGACAGGTCATGCGAGATAAAGACGTATGACAGCCCCAGTTCCTGCTGCAAGTCCATCATCAGGTTCAGCACCTGCGCACGAACAGAAACGTCCAGCGCCGAGACCGGTTCGTCGGCGATCACCACGTCTGGATCAAGCATCAGCCCGCGAGCGATGGCAATACGCTGACGCTGACCGCCGGAGAACATGTGCGGATAGCGGTCATAGTGCTCGGTTTTCAGCCCCACTTTCGCCATCATCGCCAGCGCTTTTTCACGACGCTCCTCTTTGCTTAGCGTGGAGTTGATCAGCAGCGGTTCTTCCAGAATCTGCCCTACTTTCTTGCGCGGGTTCAGGGAACCGTAAGGGTTCTGGAACACAATCTGGATTTTCTGCCGGCGCAGCTTCTGCGCCTGCGGGTCGTGCTTAAGCAGATCCTGCCCCTGGTAATACAGCTCGCCGCCGGTCGGGACTTCAATCATCGTCAGCAGGCGACCAAGGGTGGATTTCCCACAGCCCGACTCGCCTACCACCGCCAGCGTTTTGCCGCGTTCCAGCGTAAAGGAGACACCGTCCAGCGCTTTCACCAGGCGTTCCGGGGCGAACATCCCCTTCTTCACCGGGTAGTGTTTTTTCAGGTCAATTGCCTGCAACAGCGGCTGTGGCAAAGCGGCCTTTTGCGTACTCATAGCCCAGGCCTCCCGGCATCATCAAGTGGGTAGTGGCATTTCGACTGACGACCGCCTTCCAGCAGGTTCAGTTCAGGTTCTTCAGCGCGGCATTTGTCGGTCGCATAGGGGCAGCGCGGGTTCAGTAAACAACCGGTCGGGCGGTCATATTTACCTGGCACCACGCCCGGCAACGAAGCCAGACGCGCTTTATCCTGAGCGAACTCCGGCAACGCGCGCAGCAACGCCTGGGTATACGGATGACGCGGCGCGCGGAAAATATCCTGTGCGGCCCCGGTTTCCACGACCTGCCCGGCGTACATCACAATGATCTTGTGCGCCGCTTCAGCCACCAGCGCCAGGTCGTGCGTGATTAAGACCAGAGCCATGTTCTCTTTTTGCTGCAATTCCAGCAGTAGCTCGATGATCTGCGCCTGAATGGTCACATCCAGCGCCGTTGTCGGTTCGTCGGCAATCAACAGCTTTGGACGACAGGCAATCGCCATCGCGATCATCACGCGCTGGCTCATCCCACCAGACAACTGGTGCGGATAGACATCCAGACGCGAGGCCGGATCGGGGATCCCCACCAGCGTCAGCAGGTCAATCGCCCGCTGAATACGCGTTTTTTTGTTGCCGCCCTGGTGCACCTTAATGGCTTCCATAATCTGGTAGCCGACGGTGTAGCACGGGTTAAGGCTGGTCATCGGGTCCTGGAAGATCATCGCCACTTCCGCGCCCACTAACTGGCGACGCTCTTTCTCAGAGATGCGCTTCAGGTCACGGCCATTAAACTCCAGATTTTCGGCCATAACGCGGCCTGGGTAGTCAATCAGTCCCATAATCGCCAGCGAGCTGACGGACTTACCAGAGCCGGACTCCCCTACAATGCCAACCACTTCACCCTGGTTCACGCTGTAACTAATGCGGTCTACGGCACGGAATTCGGACCCCACATCGCCGAAGTGCACCGATAATTTATCTACATTTAATAACGCCATCTCGAACCTCTTACTGCTTCAGTTTGGGATCGAGCGCGTCACGCAGACCGTCACCCATCAGGTTAAATGCCAGCACCGTCAGCAGGATTGCCAGCCCCGGGAAGGTCACGACCCACCAGGCGCTTTGGGCAAATTGCAACACGTCAGAGAGCATGGTGCCCCATTCCGGCGTAGGCGGCTGTGCGCCCATCCCCAGGAAGCCGAGGGCAGCCATATCGAGAATGGCGTTAGAGAAGCCAAGCGACGCCTGAACAATCAGCGGCGCAAGACAGTTAGGAAGAATATTGACGAACATCTGGCGCATCGCACCGGCTCCGGCCACGCGGGATGCGGTAACGTAGTCGCGGTTAACCTCCACCAGGACGGCGGCGCGCGTCAAACGCACATAGTGCGGCAATGCCACGAACGTCAGCGCCAGCGCGGCGTTGCCAATCGAGGGCCCAAATACCGCCACCAGCACCAGCGCCAGTAACAGGCTCGGCAGTGCCAGCATGATATCGACCACACGCATGATGACGTTATCGACAATCCCGCCAAAGTAACCGGCAATCAGCCCGAGAATCACGCCCATCAGCAGGGAGAGCACCACCACCAGACAGCCGACCAACAGAGACAAACGCGCACCGTACATCAGGCGGGACAGCACATCGCGGCCCACATCATCAGTACCAAACAGATGCGCCATGGTACCGCCTTCCTGCCACGCAGGAGGAGCCAGCAGCGTATCGCGGAACTGCTCTGCCGGGTTGTACGGCGCGAGGACGTTGGCAAAGACCGCAATCAGGATCATCACTACAACGTACACCAACCCAACAACCGCACCTTTGTTGCGTTTAAAATAGTGCCAGAACTCCTGCAGCGGGGTCATGGGCACCGGTGCAGCAATAACTTTATTTTCAGTAACCTGTGACATGATGGCCCCTTACTTCCTATGCCGAATACGCGGGTTCACCACGCCGTACAGCAGGTCTACCAGCAGGTTGACGAGGATAATCATCGTCGCGACCAGCAGTACCCCGCCCTGTACCACTGGATAATCACGGCGTTGTAGCGCATCGATCAACCAGCGTCCCAGTCCCGGCCACGAGAAAATAGTCTCGGTCAGGATTGCCCCAGCCAATAACGTACCGACCTGCAGGCCGATAACGGTCACAACGGGCAGCATCGCGTTACGCAGAGCGTGAATGATGATGACGCGCATACGGGTCAGGCCTTTGGCGCGTGCGGTACGAATGTAATCTTCACCCAGTACTTCCAGCATTGATGAACGAGTCATACGCACAATTACCGCCAGAGGAATGGTGCCAAGCACCATTGCCGGCAGGATCATATGCGCCAGCGCATCGATAAAGTTGCCCTCTTCACCCCAAATGGCGGTGTCAATCAGCATAAAACCGGTCAGGGGATTGGAATCATCAAGGAACACCATGTCGCTCACCCGACCGGAAACTGGCGTCAGGTTCCACTGCACGGAAACCAGCATGATCAGCATCATGCCCCACCAGAAAATCGGCATGGAGTAACCCGTCAGCGCCAGGCCAACGGCAGTGTGATCGAAAATGGAGCCGCGCTTAACGGCAGCAAGTACACCCACCGGAATACCCACCGCAACGGCGAAAATCATCGCGCAGACGCCAAGTTCCAGCGTTGCTTTAAAGCGAGGAACGAACTCTTCCCACACCGGTAATCGGCTTTTCAGCGAGATACCTAAATCACCATGCATAACCCCCCAGATATAATGGAGGTACTGCTGCCACATCGGTTTATCCAGACCGAGTTCAGCCAACAGTTGAGCATGACGCTCAGGGGAAATTCCACGCTCACCCGCCATGATCATTACCGGATCGCCGGGGATCATATGAACGAAAGCAAAGGTGAGAAGAGTGATACCGATAAACGTGGGGATGACGAGTCCCAAACGTCGGAGAATGAACTGCAACATAACCCGGATTCTCTCTAATGACGCACGGCCTGGAACCGTGAATCTGTATTGCTCACAAATCTTATCTCCCCCTCCAGCGAGAGGGAGATAAAGCATTACTGTCAGGTGGCGCTACGGTGACCCGACTTAACGGTCCGTAGCGCTGCCTGGCTTGCTTTTAATTATTCGACAGAGACGTTTTCGAAGTGATGTTTGCCTAATGGATCAACCACATAGCCTTTCACTTCTTTACGCACTGGTTCATACACGGTGGAGTGAGCAACAATCAGAGCCGGGGCCTGATCGTGCATAACAACCTGAGCTTGCTTGTACAGTTCAATACGTTTGTTGTGATCGTCGGTCGCACGCGCCGGCTGGATCAGATCTTCAAACGGCTTGTAGCACCAGCGAGAGTAGTTGGAACCGTCTTTCGCTGCCGCACAGCTGAACAGGGTGGCGAAGAAGTTGTCCGGATCCCCATTGTCACCGGTCCAACCCATCATCACCGCCTGATGCTCACCCGCTTTGGCGCGTTTCAGATATTCGCCCCACTCGTAGGTCACAATCTTGGCCTGAACGCCAATTTTCGCCCAGTCAGCCTGAACCATTTCCGCCATACGGCGGGCGTTCGGGTTGTAAGGACGCTGTACCGGCATGGCCCACAGCTCAACGGTAAAGCCTTTATCCTGACCCGCTTCCTTCAGCAGCGCTTTAGCCTTTTCAGGATCGTAGGTGTAGTCTTTAACGTCGTCGTTATAGCCCCACATGGTCGGTGGGATCAGGTTTTTCGCGGCAACGCCAGCGCCCTGATATACCGCTTTAATGATGGCTTCTTTGTTCACCGCGTAGGTCAGCGCCTGACGGACTTTCACGTCATCAAACGGTTTCTTCTCGGTGTTGAAAGAGAGGTAGCCAACGTTCAGACCGGCCTGCTCCATCAGGTTAATGTTTTTATCCTGCTTCATGCGCGCGATATCTGCCGGGTTCGGGTACGGCATCACCTGGCACTCGTTCTTCTGCAGTTTGGCGTAACGCACGGAAGCGTCAGGCGTAATGGAGAAGACCAGACGGTCAATCTGTGGCTTGGTGCCCCAGTAACCTTCGAATGCTTTATACAGAATACGGGAGTCTTTCTGGTACTGCTGCAGCTGGAACGGACCGGTCCCAATTGGGTTCAGATCCACTTTCTCCGGGGAACCGGCTTTCAGCATGTTGTCTGCATATTCTTTGGAAAGAATAGAAGCGAAGTCCATCGCCAGGTCAGCCAGGAAAGGCGCTTCCGGGCGAGTCAGCACGAACTGAACTGTTTTATCGTCCACTTTTTTCACTTCGGAGATCAGATCTGGCAGACCCATCCCTTCGAAGTATTCATAGCTACCGCCAGAGACTTTGTGGTACGGGTTTTGGGCATTTTTCTGACGATCGAAAGAGAACACCACGTCATCGGCGTTTAAATCGCGCGTCGGTTTGAAATCTTTGTTGTCCTGCCACTTCACGCCCTGGCGCAGGTGGAAGGTATAGGTTTTACCGTCTTCGCTGATTTCCCACTTCTCAGCAAGGCCCGGGATCACTTCAGTTGTACCGGTTTTGAACTCGACCAGGCGGTTATAGATCGGTACGGAGCTGGCATCATAGGTCGTGCCAGAGGTGAAAAGCTGTGGGTTAAAGCCTTCAGGAGATCCTTCTGAACAATAAACCAGAGTTTTAGCCTGTACGCTTGCGGCGCAGGTCATAGCCACCAGGCTCAGACCAAGCTTCAGCATCCCTGACTTCTTCAAGGAAATACTCATTCTTCTGCTCCAAATGTGATGTTTGTTGTTTTACCCTTTGCAGTGGGTTTGCACCGCCTGGCCTTTTTTGTTTTTTACCCGGCCGGGTCGGCGTTAAGAGGATAGGGATTCCGTTCACATAAGCGACTGAGTTGCAGTGCGGATTCTCCATGAAATGCCCCTCATGCCCTACAATCTGTCAACAGAATGTGAAAACGTCAATACAGGTAACCGTGATTTACACCAACGGTGAGAATTCGCAAACAAAGATTAAAAAAAGTGCAGAAGGACATTTTCAGCAGGGAAATTTGTGCTACGCGCACTATGCCAGAATAAACATCTTAATATTTCGCAACATTTGGTGATTAACATTTATGCAAATTATTAAAACTTTCTAAATTAATGCTGCATATCTGAGCGATTAATGCCATGAACGCTAAAGCGCACAGCGGAAAATGCCAGGTTCAGCCATAAGTAGCGCAAAAAAAGTTTCAAGCAAATATAAAAAAAGGCAATGGAATATGTCACAGAATCGTTAACAGTCAGTGGGAAGTGGTGCACAATTTTTGCAGATAAAAGGAAGGTCAATTTTGGTCGGTGATAGAGGATTACTCGCCACTGACGTGGCTCGCCCTACGGGCCGTTGCTAACGCAACGTTCTCTCGCTGCGCTCGAGTCGAACCTCTTCCCCCGGAGGTTCTCATCCTCGTGGGTTTCAAATGCAAAAAACCCTGCTCGTTGAGCAGGGTTTTGAATTTGGTCGGTGATAGAGGATTCGAACCTCCGACCCCTTCGTCCCGAACGAAGTGCGCTACCAGGCTGCGCCAATCACCGAATGCGGGGCGCATCTTACTGCTCAGCCGCGCCCCCGTCAATCCCTTAGTATCAAAATGCCATTTGATCGGCGAGAAAGTCAGCAGCCCAATTACTGAGCCGTAACCTTCTTCGCGTCCGGGATACGGCACCAGTTGTTATTCTCGTTAATACCGCCATTTGGCGAGGTATAACCGAGGCAACCCAAAATAGTGTCGTACAGTTCCACATGACGACGCGGCACCTTCATATCCGCTTCTTGCTTCAGGTGTGCAAACGCCTTCGCATGGTCTGGGTCTTCCAGATATTTGTCTGACATCCACACCAGCATTGGAACGCGGAACTGCTCTGGCGGAGCCATTTTACGCGGCGTACCGTGCAGGTGCTCACGCTCGTTAATCGACTCACCGTGATCGGCGGCGTAGAACACTATCGCTTTCTTATCCCGCAGTTGATCAAACACTTTGGTAATAAAGTGATCAACATAGGTTACCGAGTTATCAAAAGAGTTAATCATCTCGGCTTTCGAGCAACCGCTATCCACATTGACACACTCCGGCTTCCACTGCGCATATTCGCGGGTGTAGCGCTGCGTGTAGTTAAAATGCGAACCTTTGGTATGCAGAATAATCAGACGTTTGCCATCATCATCCGTCGGTTGCAGAGACTGCTGCATTTCGGTAATCAACAGCATATCGTCAACGTTCTTGCCACGGTTACGCGGCTCTGCGCCAATCTGCTCTCGGTAAGCGATGTTCTCCGCCATGGTATTGCTGTAGAACCACATCTCGCTTTGCATCGCGTAGAGGTCTGTCTTGAACCCTAACTGACCGAGCACGGAAAAGACGTTTTGTTCTTTCAGGGTACGCTGCGGGTTTTCTTCCGCCCCACCTTCACGCACAAACATACAGCGCAGCGAAAGTTTGGTCGCCGTGTCACAGGAATATCCACGGAACGCGGCCAGGTTTTTCTCCTGGGCGAGCCTTGGCGTGGTATTTCGCTCATAGCCAAAAATCCCCATATGGTCCCAGCGGGTGGTTTCGCCGATAATAAAGACCACATAGGTGTCGTCGAGGTTCTTAGGCTCAACATAGGTAAATTTCTTCGCCGGGTTCATCAGCGATTTGTTGTCTGAGGATTCATCCACCTGTGCCCAGGCGTACAGACCCAGCGCAGAGAGCCAGTTTGACGGCAAGTAAGAGTTTGCCACAACCCCGCCATAGCTGGGTAAATCGATACCTGTTTCTCGCTCTACGCTTCTCTGTTGCATGCTCAGCAGGCGAATCGGCGCCCATACCATCAGGCCGGCCAGTAAAACTACCGCTACGCTACGCCACCTCATGCCCGGCGTACGAATTTGTCTCATCAACGTGTAGCGGCAGCGGTTACTCCAAATCAGCACCAAGGGAATAATACTGACCGAAACCAGCCACACGATGAAATGCCAGCCGACGACTTCTTTCGATAAATCAATATCCGTGGTCATTACGGAGGCGATAATACCGTAACCAATTACCACGTTCAGGAAGGTCATATAATAACTGGCGCCGGCAGAACACAGCACCAAACAGGTTGCCAGGACACGCCAGGCGCGGCGGCCAAACAAAGAGAGAAGGCGTAGTAAAAAGAAGGTCACCAGCACAGTGCCGGCCAATTCAACAACCGCGGAGAGTCCTTTCCAGACGGTAAAATCGTGCGCATATCCGCTAAAGCGACGGAAAAATACAGCACAGTTCATAAACAAACCGATATAGATTGCCAGCAAGAAACTGAGTTTCTGCTGCGTCATCGACTTAATGTATCTCATGCAAACAAACCCTGGAAATCGGGATAAAAAACCCTGAGCAGCGATCAATCAGACCTGACAGAGGAAAAATGCGACAACAGCAGAGGTGAAATGTCTACGGGCGCGGGTAAGTAGACCACAGGAGGGAGCAAAAGTGCTTATAGAGAATGAAAATGGCGCATAAATTTTTGTAAATATATGCGCCAGGTATTAATCATACTACTAATAGATTTAGGCGTGCGCCTCGGTATAGACGCTACGTTGTGGCTGACGAATAGTGGTAGAAAGCGCCAGCGAAATGATTAACAGCGCAAAGATAACGCAGAAGGTCACATAGAACCCGCCAAACAGCGAGGCGATAATGGAACCGCAAATGCTACCGATACCGAAGCCCAGGTAAATAACACCGTAGTTTTTAGCCAGGTTATTCAGACCGAAGAACTCGCTGACCAGTGACGGGAATACGGTGATGGTGCCGCCAAAGTTAAATGCGACACAGGCAATTGCCATAAAGAAGGTTACGTCATTCAGCGGCGCGAACAACAGTGCAGCCATACCGACCAGCGAAACGACCTGACCAATGGTGATCACGCGAATACGGGAGATTTTATCGGACAGAATCCCCAGCACCAGACGACCCGACAGGTTCGCGATAGAAATGACGGTAACCGCATTCGCCGCCGTCGCCACATCCATATGCGCCAGGCTTTGTGCGATATCTTTCGCCACGCCAATGACGTACAGACCGCTCATACACGCCGTCAGGAACATGACTGCCAGCATCCAGTACTGCGGTTTGCGCATGGACTGCGCCAGGGTGTAGTCGTTCTCAACCACGCCATTCTTCGCTTTCACTTCCTGATTCGGCGCATCTTTCATCAGCGTGGAGCCAAAGACGATCATCACCAGTACGATCGCGCCCCAAATCATGAAGGTTTTTTCCAGGCCCACGGTGCTCAGCAGTTGGCTGTCGATAAATTTAAAACCGAGGCTGCCAAGGCCATAAGAACCGATGGCAAAGGCGGAAATCAGCCCTTTACGCTCAGGGAACCATTTTACGCAGTTGGAAAGCGTTAACAGGTAACCTGCGCCATCCGCCAGACCAACCAGCACACCAGCGCTCAGCCACAGCATAATCAGGCTGTTGGAATGGGCGGTTAAGAAGAAACCGACGCCGAGTAAAATACCGGAGGCCATGGTGACGCGTTTCACGCCAAAACGTTCCTGCAGCTTGCCGGCAACGGAAGAGGAAATCGCCAGCCCGAGGCTCAGCAGGCCAAAGGAAAATGCCACCTGACTGACCGGCGCATCGAGCTTAGAAGAGAGCGCGCCATTAAACAGGCTCCAGGTATAAACAGAACCTAAAGCAAATTGGGTAATAATCGTGCCGATCAGTGTTAGCCAGCGAGTACGCTGATAATCAGAAGTTTTCATGGCAGTCTTCCTGCATAAGCAAAATGGGAAATTCTCTGCCAACAACCATACCGAAGCGCTTTTATGGCCAGGAGAAAACGGCATGAAATGCCGCCAGGACGGAATGAAATGCCTGGAATGCGGAATGAATGACGAGACAAAAAGTCGGGTTACTGAATTTTATCTTCAGAGTTAGTACACGCTATCGCTGAGGGGCGTGTGATTGTTGATCTCAATATGTAACAGAGATGTTTAGCTGATGATTTTTTGCGTTAAAATTTGGCACTCACTCCCATGGTGTACATATAGTCGCTGTTATTGGTGCTATTTTCCGCCTGCGAAAGCGCCGCGTAAGCCGCCATGTGCCGGTTCAACAGCATATCTGCGCCAACGGTAACATCCAGCCAGTTACCGTCTTGACCCGCCGCCGTCATGCGACTGAGGCCCGACTGCGCTTTCCAGATATTCTCGCCAAACTGCTGGTTATAGCTGATTTGCGCCCACGGTCGGACATCACCGAACTGAGAATTGACTCGCCAGCCTAACGTGCTGACGCTGGCATGCCACAGCGGATCGTTCTGCGTTACCGACGTCACGCTATCGCCAAATTCGTTGTAAGTAGACGTGGTCGAACCGTCATAATGCAGCGCGGCCACCGGACCGGTCATCACCTGCCTTGAAAGCGGAAAGTTCCAGCCCATACTCATGCCGCTGGTCGCATCCATAGGCGTTTCATCCGCCAGATTCACCACGGGACCCGCCACGTTTTGAGTGGAGCGAATACGTTCTTCCAGAATGTCGTTATAACGTGGTTGGTGATCGCTGTCCCATGTATAACGTTCAGCCGTATGCCCTGACATCGCATCAACGATATATTCTTGTTGCCAGCCATATGCTGTATTGATGAACAGCGCACAAACTACGACGCTCGCCAGAGTTAACCTTTGGCGACCACTACTGTTTCTTATAATCATCAACGCGACTCCAGAAAAGAGCCGAATTCGGCGATATTATTGTCATTGTGTGAAGGATATCGGGCCCATCAGGCCCTGTATTAAATATTGTCTTTTTAGCTGGCGCGTCAAGGCGGGCCGAATGAAATTTTTACGCCAGTAAAAACAGCGAGGAAGAATATGCAGCGTTGCGGATGGGTCAGCCAGGACCCACTTTACATTGCCTACCACGACAAGGAATGGGGCGTCCCCGAAACAGATGGCAACAAGCTGTTCGAAATGATCTGTCTGGAAGGCCAACAGGCCGGTTTATCGTGGATCACCGTGCTAAAGAAACGGGAAAATTATCGCCACGCCTTCCACCATTTTGACCCGGAAAAAGTGGCGGCCATGACCGAAGAGGATGTGGAAAGACTGGTACTGGATGCCGGCATTATTCGCCATAGAGGAAAAATTCAGGCCATTATCGGCAACGCTCGCGCCTTTCTGACCATGGCGCAAAACGGAGAATCGTTTAGCGAGTTCGTCTGGTCATTTGTTGATAACCAACCGCAAGTGACCCGCGCCGCCAACCTGAGCGATATCCCCACCTCTACACCGGCGTCAGATGCTCTGTCTAAAGCGTTAAAAAAACGCGGATTTAAGTTTGTCGGCACCACCATTTGTTACTCCTTTATGCAGGCATGCGGCCTGGTCAACGACCATGTCACCACCTGTATCTGTTACCCGGGAGAACAACATGATTCGTGAATCAAAGGCTGACGATCTACCGTCGATTCTGGCGCTGTGGATGGAAAGCACGATCCATGCCCATCCGTTTATCGAAGAACGCTACTGGCGCGAAAGTGAATCCATCGTGCGGGATGTTTATCTGCCAGCCGCACAAACCTGGGTATGGGAAGAAGAAGGGGTGCTCAAAGGCTTTGCCAGCGTCATTGACGACCGCTTTCTCGGCGCGCTGTTCGTCGCGCCTGCCGCCATCAGAAGCGGGATCGGCAAAGCGCTGGTGCAGCATGTACAGCAGCGCTTTTCGTTACTCAGCCTCGAGGTCTACCAGAAGAATCAATCAGCGGTGAACTTCTACCATGCGCTGGGTTTTCGCATTGAAGATGGCGCATGGCAGGAAGAGACTCACCATCCTACGTGGATTATGGGCTGGCAGGCGGATCAAACGCCGTAAGCGTCAACGTTGGTCCGCTGTATTTTTCGAGCCACGCCAGCGCAGTGTTGCCCGCACAGCCATTCCCCAGCTTCGAGCTGGGGAGATCTTTGGTCAGCACGTTGACGGCGCCATTTTTACAAATACCGTTGGCAGCGAGATCCAAATCAGGCCAGGCGCCCTCATGAATACAGATGACACCGGGTTTAATTCCCGTCGTCACGACCGCTCCCGCCAGAACGTGCCCACGCTGGTTCCACACCCTGACCGTGTCGCCATCCGCAATACCGCGCGCTTTGGCATCCTGCGGATGAATCGTGACGGGCTCACGATCCGCTACCGCATACTGTTCGCGCAACGCGCTGTAATTTAGCTGACTGTGCAAACGGTGCGCCGGATGGGCGGAAAGCAGCTGTAACTGGCCCGGCTCGGCGTTACCGAACCACTCATCCGGCTCCAGCCACATCGGATGCCCCGCACAGTCCGCGTAACCGTAACCGGCAATCCTCGCGGAGTAGATTTCAATTTTACCGCTGTCCGTTTTCAGCGGATGCGCCTGTGGGTTGCGGCGAAAATCCGCGAAACGGATAAACTCCGCGCTGGCGGCGTTTTCCGGCATTTCGATCAGCGCATTCCGCTGCCAAAACTCGGTGAATGGCGGCAACGTCACCTGCTGGCTAGCCCCACGCTGCCCGGCAATGTTGTAAAAAGTCTCCAGCCATTCCAGCTCGCTTTTGCCTTCGGTAAATCGCTCATACCCGCCCTTCTCCCAGCGTTCACTCAGCTCGGCAAAGACATCAAAATCATTTCGCGCTTCATCCTGCGGCGATACAACCTGCTTCATCGGCACCAGATGCTGGTTGCTGTAATCGCCAGTCATGGTCAAATCATTACGCTCAAAAGACGTCGTCGCCGGCAGCACGATATCGGCATGCTTCGCTGCGGCTGTCCAGAAACACTCCGAGATAACCACCAGCTCCGGTTTTTGCCAGGCGCGAATCAGACGGTTGGTGTCCTGATGATGGGTGAAGTTAGCGCCGCCCGCCCACCACAGCATACGGATGTCCGGGAAATGGCGGTCCATACCGTTGTGCTGATAAAAACCACCCGGATTCTCCAGCGCTTCAACAATTCGCGCCACCGGGATGTTATCCACCGCGTCGGTGCCGTTTTTAACGCTGCCCTGCATTGAAGCCAGCACCGCAGCGCGGCGCGTTGGGTTGCCGCCGTTGGCAAAATGGTACGACAGCCCAAAGCCGCCGCCAGGCGTCCCGATTTGCCCGAGCATGGCGGCCAGCGTGACAATCATCCAGTGTTTCTGCTCGCCATACTGCTGGCGTTGCATACCCCATCCCGCCATCAGCATGGTGGTATTTTGGTGAAATATCGCCGCAAGTTCACGTATTTTCGCCGCCGGAACACCACAAATTTCAGCGGCCCATTCTGCCGTTTTTGCAACATCGTCAGATTTGCCCAGCAGATAGTCGGCAAAACGGTCATATCCGGTCGTACACCGGGCGAGAAAGTCCGCGTCGTGCCAGCCGTTTTCCACCAGCGTATGCGCGATACCCAGCATCAGCGCCACGTCGGTCCCCATATGCGGAGCGATCCATTCCATCTTCTCGCCAAAGAAATCGACGCTTTCCGATCGCATCGGATCGATACAGATCAACCGCTTCCCGCTGCCACGCAGTGCCTCAAAGTAAGCGAGGCCCTGCTCGTCGGAGGCGTTCCAGGCAATTTTCAGGGTATTCAGCGGATTGGCGCTCCATAACACCACCACTTCACTGTTCTCCAGCACCACCGGCCAACTGGTCTGCTGCTGGTAAACTTCGTTACCGCCCACCACGTACGGCATGATGGCCTGCGCAGCGCCCGTCGAGTAATCCCCCAGATGCCCGGTATAACCACCCGCCAGCGCCATATAACGCTGTAACAGGGTTGCGGCTTTGTGTAACACGCCGTTGGAACGCCAGCCGTAGGAACCGGCAAAAATCGAGGCCGGCCCGTAGCTGTCACGGATGCGTTTATGCTGCGTATGGATAAGATTCAGCGCGTCGTCCCAACTGACACGAACAAATTCATCTTGCCCGCGCACCCCCTGCGGATTCTCCGGCGAGGCGAGAAAGCCTTTACGCACCATGGGAAAACGTACCCGCGTTTTACTGTGTACCTGGTCGCGCACCACGGTTTGCAAAGAGTTGGGATGGGCGGTGGGCAGCGCGCCGCGAGAGGAGAAAACCGTCTCGCCATCGGTTTCGACGAGAATAGGTCCCCAGTGGGCGGCGGTTAACACCGAGTAATGTGCGGGTGAATTAGCCAAGATGGCGCTCCTGAATGCGATGTGACGGCTTATTTATTATGCCGTTCAATGTTACTTACAAATTTCAGAGTCTTCCCTGGAATTTTCTTCATGTTCACACGTCATAATCAACCGCCACGGTCGCTGTGGCAAAGAAGAAAAAGTCATTAAGGAATTAAGATGAAGAAACGTGTTTTTGTTATTGCTGCCATCGTGAGCGGCGCCCTGGCGGTTTCTGGCTGCACAACAAACCCTTACACCGGCGAACGCGAAGCGGGTAAATCCGGCATTGGCGCGGGTATTGGCTCTCTGGTCGGCGCGGGTATTGGCGCACTCTCTTCTTCGAAGAAAGATCGCGGCAAAGGCGCGCTGATTGGTGCGGCGGCTGGCGCGGCCGTTGGCGGCGGTGTCGGCTATTACATGGACGTGCAGGAAGCAAAACTGCGCGACAAAATGCAGGGAACGGGCGTCAGCGTGACGCGCAGTGGCGATAATATCATCCTGAATATGCCAAATAACGTCACCTTCGACAGCAACAGCAGCATCTTGAAACCTGCGGGTGCCAACACCCTGACCGGCGTGGCAATGGTACTGAAAGAGTACAATAAAACCGCCGTCAACGTGCTCGGCTTCACCGACAGCACCGGCAGTCAGGATCTGAATATGCGCCTGTCGCAGCAGCGCGCGGACTCCGTGGCCAGCGCCTTAATCACTCAAGGCGTCGCCGCTAACCGTATCCGCACTCAGGGTATGGGCCCGGCAAATCCAATCGCCAGCAACAGCACGGCGGAAGGTAAAGCGCAAAACCGCCGCGTAGAGATCACCTTAAGCCCGCTCCAGTAACGTTTTGTGCCGGATAATGGCAGCGTCTTATCCGGCATGAAGCACTTGCCATCGTTGATTTTCGCGTTAAGGTGTTGTCACCAAATTTAGGGAAATCAGCGATGAGCAAATCAACACGGGCAACCATCAGCGATGTGGCGAAAGCCGCAAAAACCGGCAAGACCAGCATTTCACGCTACCTCAACGGTGAAAAGCACCTGCTTTCCGACGCGCTACTGGCCCGCATTGAACAAGCCATTGCCGATCTCGACTACCGTCCCAGCTTGATGGCAAGAGGCCTGAAACACGGTCGTACCCGTCTGATTGGTCTGATCATCGCCGATATTACTAATCCCTACTCCGTCAACGTGTTAAGCGGTATTGAAGCCGCCTGTCGCGATAAGGGCTTTACCCCGCTGGTGTGTAACACCAACAACGAAGTGGATCAGGAGCTGCATTATCTCGACCTGCTGCGCAGCTACCAGGTCGAAGGGATTGTGGTCAACGCCGTTGGAATGCGCGAAGAGGGGCTGAACCGCCTGCAACAGTCTGCGCTGCCGATGGTTCTGATTGACCGTAAAATTCCCGATTTTGCCTGTGATATGGTCGGGCTGGATAACACCCAGGCGGCAACGGTTGCCACTGAACATCTGGTCGAGCAAGGTTTTGAAGCCATCCTGTTCCTCAGCGAACCGCTGGGCATGGTGAATACCCGCCGCGAACGCCTGAGCGCTTTTCGCGCCACGCTCGCACAGTACCCCGGCGTTATCGCGCAAAATGCCGAAGTCCCGCTAACGGACAATACGCAACTGGATGACACGCTGCGCCAGTTTCACCAGCAGCATCGGGGGATGCGCAAAGCCGTTATCTCTGCCAACGGCGCTCTCACGCTGCAGGTTGCCCGCGCCCTGAAGCGCATTGGCCTTAACTGGGGCAGCGATATCGGCCTGCTCGGTTTTGACGAACTGGAATGGGCGGAGCTGGCGGGCGTCGGTATCACCACGTTGAAACAACCCACATGGCAGATTGGCTACACCGCCGTTGAGCAGGTTGTACGCCGAATTGATGGCGGCTCTGCTGCCATTCAGGAACAGGTATTCTCCGGCGAGCTGATCGTGCGCGGCTCAACCGCCCGTTAAATTTCCTTCGTGATGGTGATCATAAATTCGACATCATGAGCTTTTCTTTGGAACCGGTTCCATCTAGCGTTATAACAAGAATGCTAGTCTGGAGTTTCCATGAAAAGAAAAATTATGGTGGTTACCGCCGCCTACGGCTACGACCAGGTGCGGGCAGCAGGCGGGCAAACGGCAATGTTGCCCATCATTGCCGAAGCCGGTGCTGACGGCGTCGAAATCCGCCGCGAGTTATTAACCGACGCCGAGCTGAAAACGCTGTCCACAATGGCCTCTGCAATCGAACTCTTCGGCCTGCTGGCCTGTTATTCAGCGCCTGAACCGTTATTCCTTGAGGATGGGAACCTGAATCCCCGACTTCCGCAGCTCCTCGAAGAAGCGCAGGCCCTACAGGCGCTGTGGTTAAAAGTCTCTCTCGGTCATTTTTCCCATACCGAACAGTTCGACGATTTACGTGAATGGCTGGACAACAGCGGCATGGAGCTGGTTGTGGAAAACGATCAGACCGCCTGCGGACGCCTGCAGCCGATGCAACGCTTTAATGAAGCCTGTCAGACGCAAAACCTGCCGATATCTCTGACTTTCGATATGGGCAACTGGCTGTGGGTTGGCGACTCCCCGGAACAGGCCGCGCAGAACCTGGCGCCAACCGTCGGATATATCCATGTCAAAGCCGCAGTTACGCATCGCGATAGCTACCGTGCCGTACCGCCTGATGAAGCAGATTCACGCTGGCTGGCGCTGTTAAAAACGCTGCCCAACGATGTTCCGCGCGGTATTGAGTTCCCCCTGGAAGGGCAGGATTTGACGGCGGTTACCCGCCACTACGTCGAGCTGTTACGCGAGGAGTAACACATGAAAAATTCACTGGATGCGGTCACTATTGGTGAAGCGATGGCGATGTTTGTCGCCACGCAAACCGGCGAACTGACGGATGTAGAACAGTTTATCAAGCGCGTTGCAGGCGCTGAACTCAACGTGGCGACCGGTCTTGCTCGTCTGGGCCTGAAGGTCGGCTGGGTGAGCCGCGTAGGCAATGACAGTTTTGGTCGTTTTATCGTTAAGTCGCTGGAAAAAGAAGGGATTGATGCGCAGGGAGTTACCCAGGACGGGCGTTACGCTACCGGCTTTCAGCTTAAATCTAAGGTCGAAAATGGAACCGATCCCATTGTGGAGTATTTCCGCAAAGGTTCCGCCGCCAGCCACCTCAGCGTTGAGGATTATCATGAGGACTATTTCGCCAGCGCGCGCCACTTGCACCTGAGCGGCGTGGCGGCAGCGCTTTCTGCCAGCTCCTATGAACTACTGGCGCACACCGCCCGCACGCTGAAAGCCCAGGGGAAGACCATCTCGTTCGACCCAAATTTGCGTCCGGTGCTGTGGAAAAGCGAAGCCGAGATGGTGGAAAAACTGAACCGGCTGGCATTCCAGGCTGACTGGGTTTTACCTGGATTAAAAGAGGGGATGATTTTAACTGGCCAACAGACTCCTGAAGCCATCGCCGACTTTTATCTGCGTCACGGAGTGAAGGCCGTGATCATCAAAACCGGGGCTGATGGTGCCTGGTACAAAACAGCCAGCGGTGAACAAGGTTGCGTTGCACCGGTAAAAGTCGACAACGTGGTCGATACGGTCGGCGCAGGCGATGGCTTTGCCGTGGGCGTTATCAGTGCCCTGCTGGAAGGCCGTTCGCTGCATCAGGCGGTGACCCGCGGCAATAAAATCGGCGCACTGGCCATTCAGGTTCAGGGCGACAGCGAAGGATTACCCACACGTGAACAATTAGGGGAATAAACTCCCGGCCAACTCTGTCTCTGTACCCTACATACAGAGGCGGCGTATCAGCATAACCAGAGGGCAGTCTATGAATAGCTCAACTAATGCAGCAAAACGCTGGTGGTACATTATGCCAATCGTGTTTATCACGTATAGCCTGGCGTACCTTGACCGTGCGAACTTCAGCTTCGCCTCCGCCGCCGGTATCAACGAGGACCTCGGCATTACCAAAGGGATCTCTTCCCTGCTGGGCGCTCTGTTTTTCCTCGGCTATTTCTTCTTTCAGATCCCAGGCGCGATTTACGCAGAACGGCGCAGCGTACGAAAACTGATTTTTGTCTGTCTGATCCTCTGGGGCGCATGCGCGTCGTTAACCGGTATGGTCAGCAATATTCCAATGCTTGCTGCCATCCGCTTTATTCTTGGCATCGTTGAAGCCGCGGTGATGCCCGCAATGCTGATTTATATCAGCAACTGGTTTACGAAATCCGAGCGCTCGCGCGCTAACACTTTCCTGATCCTCGGTAACCCGGTTACCGTCCTGTGGATGTCTGTGGTTTCCGGTTATCTGATCCAGGCGCTGGGCTGGCGGGAAATGTTTATCATCGAGGGCTTCCCGGCCATCATCTGGGCGTTCTGCTGGTGGGTATTGGTAAAAGACAAACCGTCTCAGGTCGGCTGGCTGTCAGAATCTGAAAAAGCCGCCCTTCAGGCGCAACTGGAAAAAGAGCAGCAAGGCATCAAAGCCGTGCGTAACTATAGCGAGGCCTTCCGCTCACGTAACGTCATCCTGCTGTGCATGCAGTATTTCGCCTGGAGTATTGGCGTCTATGGTTTTGTCCTGTGGCTACCGTCGATTATCCGCAACGGCGGCGCAAATCTGGGCATGGTAGAGGTTGGCTGGCTGTCATCCGTACCTTATCTGGCGGCGACGGCGGCGATGATCCTTGTCTCCTGGGCCTCCGATAAGCTGCAAAACCGTAAACTGTTTGTCTGGCCGCTGTTATTGATAGCCGCTTTCGCTTTTATCGGCTCCTGGGCCGTGGGTGCAGACCACTTCTGGATTTCTTACACGCTGTTAGTTATTGCGGGTGCGGCAATGTACGCCCCATATGGCCCCTTCTTCGCCATCATCCCGGAAATGCTGCCGCGCAACGTCGCCGGGGGTGCAATGGCGCTGATTAACAGCATGGGCGCGCTAGGCTCATTCTTTGGTTCATGGTTTGTCGGCTACCTCAATGGCGCAACCGGCAGCCCATCCGCCTCGTACATTTTTATGGGGGTAGCGCTTTTTGTCTCAGTATGGCTAACTTTAATTGTTAAGCCTGCTAATAATCAGCAATTACCTATTGGCGCACGCCACGCTTAAATTTTAACTTACGGAGATTCGCATGAAGCCGTCCATTATTCTCTATAAAGCGTTACCTGACGATTTACTGCATCGCCTGGAAGAGCATTTTACTGTGACTCATGTGCCTAACCTGCGCCCGGAAACGGTCGCACAGCACGCCGAGGCTTTTGCCAACGCGGAAGGTCTGCTGGGTTCCAGTGAAGCCATCAATACCGCCCTGCTGGAGAGGATGCCCAGGCTTCGTGCGACATCCACGATTTCCGTAGGCTATGACAACTTCGACGTCGATGCCCTCAACGCGCGTAAGGTGCTGTTGATGCACACGCCAACCGTGCTGACGGAAACTGTCGCCGATACGGTAATGGCGCTGGTGTTAAGCACCGCTCGCCGCGTGGTAGAAGTTGCTGAACGGGTGAAAATTGGCGAGTGGACCAAAAGTATCGGGCCGGACTGGTTTGGTACGGATGTACACCACAAAACGCTGGGGATTGTCGGCATGGGCCGTATTGGTCTGGCGCTGGCGCAACGCGCGCATTTTGGTTTTAGCATGCCGATTCTTTATAACGCGCGCCGTCATCACCAGGAGGCGGAAGAACGCTTCAACGCGCGTTACTGCGACCTCGATACGCTGTTGCAGGAGTCCGATTTTGTCTGCCTGATCCTGCCGTTAACCGAAGAAACGCATCATCTGTTTAGTACCGAACAGTTTGCCAAAATGAAGTCCTCCGCCATTTTCATTAACGCCGGGCGTGGGCCGGTGGTCGATGAAAAAGCGCTGATTGCCGCCCTGCAAAGCGGGGAAATTCATGCCGCAGGCCTGGATGTGTTTGAGCAGGAGCCATTACCGGCAGACTCACCGTTATTAGCGTTGCCAAACGTGGTAGCCGTACCGCACATAGGCTCAGCGACGCATGAAACGCGCTATAACATGGCGGCCTGTGCGGTGGATAACTTAATCGATGCGCTGCAAGGACGCGTTGAGAAGAACTGCGTGAACCCGCAGGTCGCGCCATAAACAAAAGGCCGGGTAGCGCTTACGCTTACCCGGCCTTTTATGTATTACAGCGCCTTCATTACTGAGCGGCATTCACCGCAGCAGTCCAGGCCTGATTAAATGCCTGATGCTGAGAGGCCAACGGGCCAATCAGCGTGTTGTACTGACTTGCCTGCTGTGAAGTTGGAAACTGAATACCGTTAGCGACAAAGCTCACCTGCGTATCCTGCTGTGCCACAAAATCACCGACCTGTACTAACTGCTGCGTGAAGATTTGCGCGGCAGGGATCAGCGGCTGTAGCGCCTCTGAAGGTACAGTGACGACTTTATTGTAGACCTGGTCAAAGACTGGCTTCAGATCCTCGCCCTGCTTCAGCGCGCCATGCGCAGCATCTGCCTGCAGTTTCGCATTCTGCAACTGTTGCCCTAACACGCCCAGCGCACCATTTGCCTGACGCAGCGGTTCACGCTGAGTCACATAATCCTGAGGAACACGAATCGCATTTACGCTATCAACCACCGGGCGCAGACCGGAGTCCATTGCCTGATTAACCTGCTGCGAATAGCCATACAGAATCGCGTAATCGGACACAAACGGGCCAAACTGTTTTTTCTGATCGGCGGTCAGCGTTGGTAAACGCTCTCCGCTACGCATTGCAGTATTCTGCAGAAAATCGATAAACGCTTTGCGTTGATCGCCTTCTTTATCAAAACACCCACTCAGGCCAACTACCATTAAGAGCGCCAAAACAGGCGCAAACCAGCGAGAGCAGGATTTACCTGTCGCCATTTTAATACTCCTTTCACCCAAAAATGCGCACAACGACACCCGCGTGCCTGACGTTGACAAGGATAGTCCAGGTCAGCCCCGCAAGATACCCTTTCCGCGTAATCTTGTGGGGGAAAATAACCGCTCCCGCCACCCATCGTTTTGCTAAACAATGCGCCATTTACCACACGACGTCATATTTTAGTCATCTTTACAATCGGGATCGATCGTTCGCAGATCACGACCTTTATCAGTTCGTTAGCCTGCAAAAGATTGTCGACCCCGATCCGCTGAAACGAATCCATCACACAAACCTAAAATCCGGCTTCATTTTTTCCGACTACTCTTAATGAGCTTCGATGAAATTCACGATCCCGCTGTGTGATTTGTAGGAGTTCTCAATGGAATACAAAGATCCTATGTTTGAACTGCTGAGCAGTCTGGAGCAGATTGTTTTTAAAGATGTATCGCAGACGGTTACTCTGACGCAAAAAACCAACCCTTTCACCGAATTTGAACAGCTACGACGAGGGACAGGTTTAAAAACAGATGATTTTGCCCGAGTTATGGGCGTGACGGTCGCGACGGTTCATGAATGGGAGTCTAAACGTGTAAAGCCTTCCAATACCGAATTGAAGTTAATGCGCCTGATTCAGGCAGACCCAAGATTAAGTAAGCAACTGATGGATTGAACTATTTTTCAATTTTACTTATGAACGGTCCTGTAAAAGGGCCGTTCCCTTAAGGGGGTTGTCCACAAAAAAGAAAATAGTAGTTGCATCCACATGCGTAAAATGAGTTAATGCCCTCAACGGTTTGACGTACAGACCATTACAGCAGTTAGTAAGGCAAGTCCCTTCAAGAGTTATCGTTGATACCCTTCGTAGTGAGCATTTCCTTTACTGTTAAAAAATCTGTAAAGCACGCCATATCGCCGAAAGGCACACTTATTTTTTAAAAGGTAATACACTATGTCCGGTAAAATGACTGGTATCGTAAAATGGTTCAACGCTGACAAAGGTTTCGGCTTCATCACTCCTGACGATGGCTCTAAAGACGTGTTCGTACACTTCTCTGCTATCCAGAACGATGGCTACAAATCTCTGGACGAAGGTCAGAAAGTTTCCTTCACCATCGAAAGCGGCGCTAAAGGCCCGGCAGCTGGCAACGTAACCAGCCTGTAAGCTTAAAAGCTCAAAGTTCTGAATCCCTGCCAAACGGCGGGGATTTTTTTTATCTGTACTTCGCAAGACTCCCCGCCCAAACGCTTCTTTGCATTACTTTACCCGTCCTCCCTTTGACCTTTCCCTAAGGGCAAGCTTTATAGTGAGCCAGTCTGTATTCCACAATATTCACAAGGAATTGAAGTTATGTCGAAATCCTCACTGCTGCTGGTTTTAGGTTTGCTCACAACCGGTAGCGCGTTCGCAGCAACTCCGGAAGCTGCTTTTCTGGCGGAACACGGGCTCAGCGGTAAATCCGTCGAGCAAATCGTCGAGACCATTGACCAGTCGCCACAGAACCGCCCGCTGCCGTACTCAGCATCTATCACCAGTACCGAACTGAAGCTCTCTTCGGGCGATCAGATTTATACCCTACCGCTCGGTGACAAGTTCTATCTGTCATTTGCCCCCTATGAATGGCAAACACATCCTTGCTTCAACCACAGCCTTTCTGGCTGCCAGGGCGAAATGCCGGAGAAGGCATTCAATGTCAAAGTGACGGATAACAAGGGTGAGGTGGTGGTACAAAAAGTGATGAAGAGCGGTCGAAATGGCTTCGTCGGGGTATGGCTACCGCGCAATATGGCAGGCACAATCGCGGTAAGTTACAACGGTAAAACAGCGGAGTATCCCATCAAGACGATGGAAGACAGCCAGACCTGTCTGACAAAATTACAACTGCGCTAACTACATACAAAAAAGCCGGATGGCACAATGCTTATCCGGCTTTTCTAAGTCAGCTCAGGAGCGTTACTGCAGCAGAGAAATATCCGCTACGCGCAGGAACAGTTCGCGCAGTTTTGCGAGCATAGACAGACGGTTAATACGCAGATCTTTATCTTCCACGTTGACCATCACTTTCTCGAAGAACGCATCAACCGGTTCACGCAGTTCCGCCAACTCAACCAGCGCTTCCTGGTAACGACCAGCTGCAAAGACAGGCTCCAGCTTATCGCGCAGCACCACAACCTGCAGCGCCAGCGCAATTTCTTCCGGCTCTTTCAGCGTTGCCGAATTTACGCGGTCATTCAGCGTCTCTTCAGACTTCGCCAGGATGTTCGATACACGCTTGTTCGCTGCAGCCAGCGCGGACGCGGCGTCCAGCGTACGGAAGTGCGAAACCGCCTTCATACGTGCGTCGAAATCAGCCGGACGAGTCGGACGACGCGCCAGTACTGCCTGAATGGTATCGACGGTGAAACCTTCATCCTGATACCAGGCGCGGAAGCGACCAAGCATAAAGTCGATCACATCATCCACCACGTTGGCGTTAGTCAGCTTGTCGCCATACAGACGAACAGCTTCTTCGGTCAACGTTTGTAGATCCAGATTCAGGTTCTTCTCAACGATGATACGCAGTACGCCCAGCGCGGCACGACGCAGCGCAAACGGGTCTTTGTCGCCTTTTGGATGCTGACCGATACCGAAGATACCCGCCAGGGTGTCCATCTTATCGGCAATCGCCACGGCACAGGCAACCGGGTTAGACGGCAGGTCATCACCGGCAAAACGCGGCTGATACTGCTCGTTCAGCGCCACAGCGACATCTTCCGCTTCACCATCGTGACGCGCGTAGTGCATGCCCATCACGCCCTGAGTATCGGTGAACTCGAAGACCATGTTGGTCATCAGGTCGCACTTGGACAGCAGGCCAGCACGCGTTGCGTGGTTAACGTCAGCGCCAATCTGACCAGCAATCCAGCCCGCCAGCGCCTGGATACGGTCAGTCTTGTCGCGCAGCGTACCCAGTTGCTGTTGGAACAGCACGGTTTGCAGACGCGGCAGATGGTCTTCCAGACGTTTTTTACGGTCAGTATTGAAGAAGAATTCGGCATCCGCCAGACGTGGACGAACCACCTTCTCGTTACCGGAGATGATTTGCTGCGGGTCTTTGGATTCGATGTTGGCAACGAAGATAAAATTCGGCAGCAGTTTGCCGTCGTTCGCGTATACCGGGAAGTACTTCTGGTCACCTTTCATGGTGTGTACCAGCGCTTCGGACGGAACAGCGAGGAATTTTTCTTCGAACTTCGCGGTCAGCACGACCGGCCATTCCACCAGCGAGGTGACTTCTTCCAGCAGGCTTTCACTCAGATCGGCGTTGCCGCCAATTTTACGCGCCGCGTCTTCGGCATCGGCTTTGATTTTGGCTTTACGCTCAGCGTAATCCGCAATCACTTTGCCGCGCTCACGCAGAATTTCTGGGTACTGATCGGCATTATCGATGGTGAACTCCGGCTCGCCCATAAAGCGATGCCCGCGGATCACGCGATCGGACTGAATACCCAGAATAGTTGCCGGAATAACTTTGTCGCCCAGCAGCAACGTCACGGTGTGAACCGGACGCACGAAGTGAACGTCAGACGCGCCCCAGCGCATCAGTTTCGGGATCGGCAGCTTCGCCAGTGAGGTGGCGATCATGTTCGGCAGCAACGCTTCAGCGCTTTCGCCTTTCACATGCGCGCGATACAGCAGCCACTCGCCTTTGTCGGTGGTCAGACGCTCAGCCTGATCAACCGTGATGCCACAGCCACGCGCCCAACCTTCGGCCGCTTTGCTCGGTTTACCTTCGGCGTCAAACGCCTGGGCGATAGCCGGGCCGCGTTTTTCTACTTCACGGTCGGGTTGTGCTTCAGCCAGGGCAGCGACTTTCAACGCCAGACGACGCGGCGCGGCGAACCACTCCACGTTGCCGTGCGCGATGCCAGCATTATCCAGCTCCGCGGTAAAGTTCGCAGCAAAGGACTCAGCCAGGCTGCGCAGTGCTTTTGGTGGCAGCTCTTCAGTGCCGATTTCCACCAGAAAAGTTTTCTCAGACATGGCCGCCTCTTATTTGTCTTTGTTGCACATCGGGAAGCCAAGGGCTTCACGGGAAGCGTAGTAAGCTTCTGCCACTGCTTTGGTCAGGGTGCGAATACGCAGGATATAGCGCTGACGCTCGGTGACGGAGATGGCTTTACGCGCATCCAGCAGGTTGAAGCTATGGGCGGCTTTCAGAATACGTTCATACGCAGGCAGCGGCAGCGGATTTTCCAGCGCCAGCAACTGCTGCGCTTCTTTCTCGTACTGCTCGAAGCAGGTGAACAGGAAGTCCACGTCGGCGTATTCGAAGTTGTAGGTGGATTGCTCCACTTCGTTCTGATGGAACACGTCGCCGTAAGTGGTTTTACCCAGCGGGCCGTCGCTCCAGACCAGGTCGTAAACGCTGTCTACGCCCTGAATGTACATGGCCAGACGTTCCAGACCGTAGGTAATTTCCCCGGTCACTGGTTTACATTCCAGACCACCAACCTGCTGGAAGTAGGTGAACTGCGTGACTTCCATGCCGTTCAGCCACACTTCCCAACCCAGACCCCAGGCACCCAGCGTTGGGTTTTCCCAGTTATCTTCTACGAAACGGATATCGTGAATGGTCGGGTCCATACCCAGCTCTTTCAGAGAACCCAGGTACAGCTCCTGAATGTTGTCCGGAGACGGCTTAATCACTACCTGGAACTGATAGTAGTGCTGTAAGCGGTTCGGGTTTTCGCCATAGCGGCCGTCGGTCGGACGACGAGAAGGCTGCACATAAGCAGTCGCCATCGGTTCCGGCCCCAGCGCCCGCAGGCAGGTCATTGGGTGAGATGTCCCCGCGCCGACTTCCATGTCCAATGGTTGAACGATGGTGCAGCCCTGGCGAGCCCAGTAATCCTGTAAGGTCAGGATCAAGCCCTGGAAGGTCCTGGTATCAAACTTTTGCATATTATTTCGTGCTGGATACGTGTGGATTTAAAGGAAGCGGTCAGTATACCCGCTGGCTGCAAGATATACAGTACGAAACGGGAAAAAGGGGGAACTTAGCGCATGGAAAGGTGTAAAAACTGCCCGTCTGCATCAAAAGAGCAGACAAAACTCTCTTTACGGAAGGTAGAACCACGCATCTCATAGCTGCCCTGAAATTGTTCCAGACCGGAGATATCAATTTTCTGCACACCAGTGTTGTAGATTTGTACCGCCTCATTTTTACACAGTGACTCCATATCCAGCGAACGTGTTGCACTGACTTTGATCTTTTGCGCCTTCTGCGCGGGTGCAGGCGACTGGGTGTCGGCGCACGCAACCAGTAAAAGGGTAACGATCGCGGAAAAGAAATACTTCATCATCATTTTATTACCGCCTGGTTTGCTGGTCAGTCTTATTATTAAGTGTCTGGAAACGGATGCTATTTTGAGAATCTCATCAGACCATCTCAAGCTTTAGCGTAAGAACTCGGATTTTTCCAGTGAGCTACGCTCGCAAAATTTCGGTCAGACTTTTTTTAATGAATACAGAGGAACTGATGCAGCCCAAAATATTCTGGATTGATAACCTGCGCGGGATAGCCTGTCTCATGGTTGTGATGATCCACACCACGACCTGGTACATCACCAATGCGCAAAGCGTCAGCCCGTTGAATTGGGATCTGGCCAATGTGCTCAATTCAGCTTCTCGCGTCAGCGTCCCGTTGTTCTTTATGATTTCGGGCTATCTGTTTTTTGGCGAGCGCAGCGCCAAACCGCGCCATTTCCTGCGCATTGCGCTCTGCATCCTGTTTTACAGCGGCGTGGCGCTGGCCTACATCCTGCTGTTTACCTCGATCAACGCTGAGCTGTCGCTGAAAAACCTGCTGCAAAAGCCGGTGTTCTACCACCTGTGGTTTTTCTTCGCGATCGCCGTAATCTACCTGGTTTCCCCGCTGATACAGGTAAAAAATATCAGCGGCAAGATGCTGCTGGCGCTTATGGTGGTGATTGGGGTGATTGCCAATCCCAATACCGTCTCACAAAAAATTGGCGGTTTTGAGTGGCTTCCCATCAACCTGTACATCAGTGGCGACACGTTCTACTACATCGTGTACGGTATGCAAGGCCGAGCGATTGGTATGATGGATACGCACAAGCGCGCGCTTACCTGGCTCTGTGCGGCGTTGTTTATCACCGCAGTGTTTATTATTTCTCGAGGCACGTTGCATGAACTGCGTTGGCGAGGCAATTTTGCCGATACCTGGTATCTCTATTGCGGCCCGGCGGTGTTTATTTGTGCTGCCTCCCTCCTGACGCTGGTCAAAAATACGCTCAGTACGCGCACTCTGCCGGTACTGGGCCTTATTTCCCGCCACTCCCTGGGCATTTATGGCTTTCATGCGCTGATCATTCACGCGCTACGCACCAACGGTGTAGAACTCAAAAACTGGCCGCCGCTGGATATGCTATGGATTTTTAGCGCCACGCTGGCGGGAAGTTTACTGTTGTCTGTAATGTTGCAGCGCATCGATACGCGCAGACTGGTGAGCTAACAATAAAAGCCCTCGATCGGTAACCATCGAGGGCATATGATCACTCCGTAAAATCGTCTGCGACTGCCAGCGTTTCTTTTGGATGCTCAAAGCCACTATCACGGATATTTTTCTGCACCGCAACGGTACCAAACAGGCTCAAAAAGAAGGCCAGGCCGTAAAACCCTTTCTCGTTTAGCAGCAGCGTGGCATTCCACAAACCGATAACCAACAATGCAACCGCAATAATAAACGCGGCAAGGCAGGTTATGTAGTAAATCGGCGTAGTCGGGATCCCCTCATATTTATCCCGTACCGTCTTTTGATACGACGCAGCAGAAAACAAACCAAGCACCAAAACAGCAAAGTAATACCCCTTTTCGTTCAACTGCATATCGGCATTCCACAACCCCAGCAGATAAACCACAATGCCGCCGAGAAGCGCGACCCATGACACAATACTAAATGCCGGTGAATAAGTTGATGTCCTGTTTTCCATTTAGAGGTCCTGTCCTTTAGATAAATATTCTGCTGAACGCATGAGTAAAACTTGCCCCAGTAAACATACGATGAATGCCACCGGGAACAGCCCCTTTTCGAGGGGGGATAATGGGACATTCAATACGCCCACCAACAGCACCCCGACCGTGATGAGCGCCACCATCTGACATACAGAGGCGAAGTGTTCATCGTTCTGATTGAGATTTTCTGCACGCTGATAAACGTACGTCACAAACATTCCCGTCATCAGCACGGCGAAAAAATAGCCTTTGCTACTCAATAACGGGCATGCCCGCCATAAGCCAATAACGTAAATAAATGCACCAGAGAAGAATAATATCCACGGCAACAGCCTTGTCGTCTTCATTGGGACCTCCTTATCCATCATGGATACAATATGAATAACCCGCTAAAGACAACACAGAAAAGGTCACTACGCCGGACTTTCAGAATAAATTCATGCGCGCTAATTATTAATTAGATTGAAATATATATTTGATAAATCCCCTCTGTTTACCAGAGGGGATTTAGGGTCAGGACATCAGCGGGTGTAATTGCTGATAGATTCGGCGGAAGGTTTCCCGACGCTGTTGGTAAAGGGCATGGCGCTCGGCATCAGGATAATGCGCCTGCTCCAGCGTAAGCTGAGGTAGAAGGTCTGATAATGGCTGCTGCGGATTAATGGCAATCTGCGCCAGACGCGCCGCACCGAGAGCAGGACCAACATCGCCGCCGGTACGGTAATCCAACTGCAATCCGCTGATGTCAGACAGCATCTGACGCCAGTATTCGCTGCGCGCCCCGCCGCCAATCAGCGTAATGCTGGAGGGCTGCACGCCGCAGGCGTGTACCACGTCCATACCCTCAGCCAATGCAAAACCAACGCCTTCCAGCACCGCCTGTGCCAGCTCCGCCGGACCATGCTGATGCGTCAGACCGAAAAATACGCCCTTCGCCTGCGGGTTGTTGTGCGGCGTACGTTCACCGGACAGATAGGGTAAAAACCAGACCGGCTCAGCGTGTTCATCCGCCTGTTGCGCTGCGGCAATCAACGCAGGAACGCTCGCCAGTCCGGTTAATTTTGCCGCCCAGTCCAGGCAGGATGCCGCACTTAGCATCACGGACATCAGGTGCCATCGTTCAGGCAAGGCATGGCAAAAGCTATGGACCGCGCTTTCCGGTTTGCTGAGAAAGCCGTCGCTGACCGCAAAATAGACCCCGGAAGTACCCAGCGATAGCATCGCCTGACCGGCATTCATCATGCCCACGCCAACCGCCCCCGCTGCGTTATCCCCACCTCCGGCGACCACCGCAACCTCCTGCATTCCCCAGGCCCTGGCGACTGCTGGCAACAATGTTCCGGTAATCTCACTGCCTTCATAGAGCGCAGGCATATGCGCACGAGTCAGCTTACAGGCTTCCAGCATGACATCACTCCAGTCACGCTTCGCAACATCCAGCCACAGGGTACCAGCCGCATCAGACATATCGCTGGCGAAATCGCCGGTCATACGCAGGCGCAGGTAGTCTTTCGGCAGCAGGACTTTATCAACCCGGCTAAAAATCTCCGGTTCGTGGCGCTGTACCCACAGCAGCTTTGGCGCGGTAAAGCCAGGCATCATCAGGTTGCCGGTGATGGCACGAGACTGCGGAACCAGGCTCTCCAGCATGACGCACTCTTCGGCGCAGCGACCATCGTTCCACAGGATAGCCGGGCGCAATACCTTCTGTTGTTCATCCAGTAGCGTCGCGCCGTGCATCTGTCCGGCAATCCCCAACGCTTTCACCTCGCGAAGTGAATGCTGCCGACCCAGGGCTTTCACAGCGCGATCCGTTGCCAGCCACCACTGCTCAGGGTCTTGTTCTGACCATAACGGGTGCGGACGCGAGACGGTGAGTTTCTCCGTTTGCGAAGCGACCACATCGCCCTGCTCGTTGAGCAGAATGGCCTTTACGCCTGATGTGCCAAGATCTATCCCGATATACATAGGGCATCGTTCCTTAAAGAAAGGCCCGGTCGCGCGAGCTGACCGGGCTTACGGACATGCTCAGAGACCCGTTATTTGTCGAACAAATAATGGTTCACCAGATTTTCCAGCAATTCCTGATGACCGCTCTGGTGCACTGGCGCCAGGTTGTGTTGTTCAGCGTACTGCGCAATTTCCGTCAGCGTCATCTGCCCTTTCAGAATTTGCTGGCCCAGCTCACCATTCCAACCGGCATAACGTTTAGCCACGCGCTGATCCAGACCACCGTCTTCAATCATACGCGCCGCAATTTTCAGCGACAGCGCCATGGTATCCATCGCGCCAATATGACCATAGAACAGATCGTATTTATCGGTACTCTGACGACGAACCTTGGCATCGAAGTTCAGGCCACCGGTGGTGAAGCCGCCGGCTTTCAGGATTTCGTACATCACCAACGCATTCTCTTCTACGCTGTTCGGGAACTGGTCAGTATCCCAGCCCAGTTGCGCGTCCCCACGGTTGGCATCGACAGAGCCAAACAGGCCCAGCGCGATAGCGGTGGCGATTTCGTGATGGAACGAGTGACCCGCCAGCGTGGCGTGGTTGGCTTCGATATTCAGTTTGATCTCTTTTTCCAGACCGAACTGCTTGAGGAATCCGTATACGGTCGCCGCATCGTAATCGTACTGGTGCTTGGTCGGTTCCTGCGGCTTCGGCTCGATAAGCAAAGTGCCCTGGAAACCGGTTTTGTGTTTGTGTTCCACGACCAGTTGCATGAATCGGCCAATTTGCTCACGTTCCTGCCGCAGATCGGTATTCAGTAGCGTTTCATAGCCTTCACGACCGCCCCACAGAACGTAGTTTTCACCGCCTAATTTATGCGTGGCATCCATAGCCGTAACCACCTGCGTGGCGGCCCAACTGAACACTTCTGGATCCGGGTTCGTGGCCGCGCCCGCGCCGTAACGTGGGTTGGTGAAGCAGTTTGCCGTTCCCCACAGCAGCTTCACGCCGCTCTGTTCCTGTTTTGCCGCCAGTACATCAACCATCTGCGCAAAATTGTTTTTGTACTCTTTCAGCGACGCACCTTCCGGCGAGACATCCACGTCATGGAAGCAGTAGTAGGGCACGTTCAGTTTGTGGAAAAACTCGAACGCCACGTCCGCCTTGCGCTTCGCTAATTCCAGCGCTTCACCGGGCTGCTGCCACGGGCGATTAAATGCACCAACACCAAACATATCTGCACCATTCCAGCAGAAAGTGTGCCAGTAGCAGGCAGCAAACCGCAGGTGATCTTCCATACGCTTGCCTAACACGATTTCGTCTGGGTTGTAATGACGAAATGCGAGCGGGTTGGTGGACTGAGTTCCTTCAAAACGTACACGATCGAGTTGGTCAAAATAAGCCGGCATAATAAGCTCCATAATCAGGTAATACGGCAAGTAAACTGCGATATGGCTATACTGGAATTTCCTGATTTATTGCTCAATTACGTTATTTCACACCGCGATTAAGAGAATACCCAAACGTGCGCTGGCTCCCAAAAAAACGCGCTGAAAAAAGAAATAAAAAGGCGATCACGATCGAAGGTTAGCCATTAAACAAAAAACCGTAATGCGCAGATAAAAAATGACAATTGTCATCCCGCTAGCAGTATGTAAATTTTGCGTAGCCTCAGGCAATCAGGAAATTTGTCACGCTTCATCAAGCAGTCGTACCTGCGGTTTTGCTAGTATCGACAGGCCCACGTTAACCTTTCCAGGACAGGTTCTTATGTTTGATAAACGTCACCGCATCACTCTGTTATTTAATGCCAATAAAGCCTATGACCGCCAGGTGGTAGAAGGAGTGGGTGAATATTTACAGGCATCGCAATCCGAGTGGGATATATTCATTGAGGAAGATTTCCGCGCCCGTATCGATAATATTAAAGACTGGTTGGGCGATGGCGTTATTGCTGATTATGACGATGATGATATTGCGCAATTACTTGTCGATGTCGATGTTCCGATCATCGGCGTTGGGGGTTCCTACCATCTGCAGCAAGATTATCCACCAGTACATTACATTGCCACCGACAACCACGCGCTGGTAGAAAGCGCCTTCCTGCATCTGAAAGAGAAAGGGATTAACCGCTTTGCATTTTATGGTCTTCCGGCTTCAAGCGGTAAACGCTGGGCCGCAGAACGTGAATATGCGTTTTGCCAGTTGGTTGCTAAAGAGAAGTACCGCGGCGTCGTCTATCAGGGGCTGGAAACCGCACCGGAGAACTGGCAGCACGCGCAAAATAGGCTGGCGGACTGGCTGCAAACTCTGCCGCCGCAAACCGGCATTATCGCGGTCACCGACGCGCGGGCACGACACGTCCTGCAAGTCTGTGAACACCTGCATATTCCCGTACCGGAAAAACTGTGCGTGATAGGGATAGACAACGAAGAATTGACCCGTTACCTGTCACGGGTAGCGCTGTCATCCGTGGCTCAGGGAGCCAGACAGATGGGATATCAGGCCGCAAAACTCCTGCATCGTATGCTGGCGAATGAAGAACTGCCGCTGCAACGCATTCTGGTTCCACCGGTGCGTGTTGTAGAACGTCGTTCAACCGATTACCGCTCCTTGACCGATCCAGCGGTAATTCAGGCGATGCACTTTATTCGTAATCATGCCTGTAAAGGCATTAAGGTTGAACAAGTGCTGGATTCAGTAGGGATTTCACGTTCGAATCTGGAGAAACGCTTTAAAGAAGAGGTCGGAGAGACCATTCACGCCGTGATTCATGCCGAAAAGCTGGAAAAGGCACGCAGCCTGTTGATTTCTACCACGCTTTCAATCAACGAAATTTCACAGATGTGCGGCTACCCATCTCTGCAGTATTTCTATTCGGTATTCAAGAAAGAGTACGACACGACGCCAAAAGAGTATCGCGATGTGAACAGTGAAGTGTTGCTATAAGGATGATAGCCGGAGGGCGAAGTCGCCATCCGGCACTCGAAATTACATATGCGCGGCGATTAAACGCTGGTTGTCCTGATACATTGCGAACAGATAGTTGTTATAACTCTGTCCCTTAGTGGAATAACCCTTCAGCTTATGGATCATCGCGGTGGCGGTGACTTCCTGATCGGCTTTACGCAACTGCGCACGTGACTTACGGAAGGAAGAGTAGGCCGGATGCGTATTCAAATTAATGACGTAAGCATTCACCGACTCTTTCACTGATTCAAATTGTGAGTAGCCTTTCACCTTACCCGGTGCATTGTTACAACGACCCTTGCCACATTTCATGCCAAACAGGTTGTTGTTGCTACGCGCCAGCTTCGACGTACCCCAGCCGCTTTCTGCCGCAGCCATGGTTGCCACCATACTGGTCGGGATAATGTCTACACGCTCAAGCAGCGTGTTCCACGGAATTTTACGCGTGTTACCAGACCAGTTCACCTTGTAGCGCTTCGCGATGTCTTTCATACGCGTACGCTCAGTCGGTGACCAGCGGTTCTGGTACTGTTTTGAAATCAGCCAGTTACGGTCCGCCGTAATGGCAGCATTTTGACTGGTAATATAAGGCATAACCGTCCGGAGAAACGCTTTTTTCCTTGGTGTTCCGGAAGGGTATTTTCGCAAATCAGGAAGTGAACTACTCTTTGCACTATTGCGAGAATACTCTTGTTTACTGCTAACCTGTTTATTACTTGCCTTGGTTATCTGGGGCTTGTGACTCGTTGTCGCCGTGTGTGTCTTTGCCAGCACCTCACCCGAAAATGCAACGGTGAGTAACATAAGAATCATTGCCCCATATCGTCGAATGGGAGTCAATATCATTAGGTCTCCTGGTCGGATTTATACATTCCAACACCTTATATTTTTCACAAAAATGAGAGATGAATCTCAAATCATATCAAAAATAGCCGTCAAGAGCACCCACAGGAATAGTCCAATTCTGAAACTATGTCACGTATTAACGGTTCTGGGTGCCATTAATTCGAAGAAAATGTGGAGGTTATCGCAAAATCAGTTCATTTTTTGCGCGCGATCGCTCACCCTCCCTTCTCCTCCTGGCGGAATCAACTCAAAGGAGGAGTTTCCGGCCTGATTTCACTGGCAAACTGGCGAAAATCGCAGCATCAAGGACAGCACTATGAAACTTGCCGCCGTTGCGCTGGCGCTAATGCCCGGCATTGCCATCGCCTCATCATGGACGTCTCAAGGACTTCCCACCTTCGAAGCGGAAGGTACGGGAAAATTCGTCAGCCATGCAGCGTTGACGAAGGGTACCCGTCCTTTAACCCTAAATTTTGACCAACAGTGCTGGCAGCCTGCTGATGCGATAAAACTCAACCAGATGCTGTCGCTAAAACCTTGTGAAGGCACGCCGCCACAGTGGCGTTTATTCAAAGACGGCGATTACACGCTGGAAATCGATACCCGCTCCGGTACGCCAACGCTGATGCTGTTGGTAAAAAGTGCTAAGGACACCGTCACCACCCAGATTCGCCAATGCCCGAAATGGGACGGTTCACCATTAACGCTGGACGTGAGCCAGACCTTCCCGGAAGGTGCCGTGGTGCGTGATTTCTACAGCCAGCAAACGGCAACGGTAAAAAACGGGTCGATTACCCTACAACCCGCCGCAACAAGTAACGGGCTGTTGCTACTGGAACGGGCAGAAACCGATGCCCCCGCCGCTTTCGACTGGCATAACGCCACGGTGTATTTCGTCCTGACGGACCGCTTTGTGAATGGCGATCCGAGTAACGATCACAGCTATGGGCGTCGCAACGACGGCATGCAGGAAATTGGCACGTTCCACGGTGGCGATTTGCGCGGGCTCGCCAGCAAACTCGACTACCTGCAACAGTTAGGCATCAACGCCCTGTGGATCAGCGCGCCGTTTGAGCAAATCCACGGCTGGGTCGGCGGTGGCGCCAAAGGGGACTTCCCCCACTACGCTTACCACGGCTACTACACCCAGGACTGGACCACGCTTGACGCCAATATGGGAAACGAAGCGGACCTGCGCGCGCTGGTTGATGGCGCACACCAGCGCGGCATCCGTGTCTTGTTTGATGTGGTGATGAACCATACCGGCTACGCCACGCTGGCGGATATGCAGGAGTATCAGTTTGGGGCACTGTACCTATCGGGCGATGAACTGAAAAAAACGCTCGGGGAACGCTGGACGGACTGGCAGCCATCCGCCGGGCAAAGCTGGCACAGTTTCAATGATTACATCAACTTTAGCGATAAAGCTGGCTGGGAAAAATGGTGGGGAAAAAACTGGATCCGCACCGATATTGGCGATTACGACAATCCTGGCTTTGACGACCTGACGATGTCGCTGGCTTTCCTGCCCGATCTGAAAACCGAATCCACCACGCCTTCCGGGCTGCCAAACTTTTATCAGCACAAGCCGGATACGCACGCCAAAGCCATCGCCGGCTACACACCCCGGGATTATCTGACGCACTGGCTCAGTCAGTGGGTGCGTGATTATGGGATTGACGGCTTTCGGGTCGACACCGCTAAACACGTCGAGCTTCCCGCCTGGCAGCAGCTAAAAACACAAGCCAGCGCGGCGCTGCTCGAATGGAAGAAAGCCAATCCGGAAAAAGCGCTGGATGATAATCCCTTCTGGATGACTGGCGAGGCCTGGGGTCACGGTGTGATGCAAAGCGACTATTACCGTCACGGCTTCGATGCGATGATCAATTTCGACTACCAGGAGCAGGCGGCAAAGGCCGTTGATTGTCTGGCAAATATGGACCCCACCTGGCAGCAGATGGCGGATAAATTGCAGGACTTCAACGTCCTGAGCTATCTCTCCTCGCACGATACACGTCTGTTCCGCGAAGGTGGAGACAAAGCCGCCGAGCTATTGCTGCTGGCACCTGGCGCGGTTCAACTCTTTTATGGCGACGAGTCGGCCCGCCCCTTTGGCCCAACCGGCTCAGACCCATTACAGGGTACGCGCTCAGAGATGAACTGGCAGGATGTGACCGGGAAATCTGCCGCCAGCGTCGCCCACTGGCAGCGAATCAGTCAGTTCAGGGCCAGACATCCCGCCATTGGCGCCGGTAAACAAATCACGCTGCCGCTGAAGCAGGGATACGGATTTATTCGTGAGCATGGCGACGATAAGGTGATGGTGGTGTGGGCCGGTCAGCCCTGATCCCGGCAGGCTTCTCGCTGTCCACGCAGCGGGAAGCCTTACTCAACATTAAAAACCAGCCAAATAAAAATCAGTAGCACAAAATCTCAATCCAGCCTCATACCCCTGATTTGCACCCTGCCATGGGTAGCGCTATGGTTAGCCACTTTACTACTCAGTTCGACAGACCACCTGCTATGACATTCTCACTTTTTGGCGACAAATTTACCCGCCATTCAGGCATCACACGCCTGATGGAGGACCTTAACGACGGTTTACGCACCCCAGGCGCCATCATGCTCGGTGGCGGCAATCCGGCGCAAATTCCAGAGATGCAAAATTACTTTCAATCTCTGCTGGCAGATATGCTGGAAAACGGCAAAGCCACTGATGCGCTTTGCAATTACGATGGTCCACAAGGTAAAACCGAGCTGCTGACTGAGCTGGCGAAACTGCTACGTGAGAAGCAGGGTTGGGATATCGAGCCACAAAATATTGCACTGACAAATGGCAGTCAGAGCGCATTTTTCTACTTATTCAATCTGTTCGCCGGACGCCGCGCCGACGGAACAACGCAAAAAGTGTTGTTCCCGTTAGCTCCGGAATACATTGGCTATGCCGATTCCGGGCTGGAAGAGGATCTCTTTGTCTCCGCGCGTCCAAATATCGAACTGTTACCAGAAGGTCAGTTTAAGTATCACGTTGATTTTGAACACCTGCACATCGGTGAAGAGACGGGCATGATCTGCGTGTCACGTCCGACAAATCCGACAGGCAACGTGATCACCGATGAAGAGCTGATGAAGCTGGACCGGCTGGCTAACCAGCATGGGATCCCGCTGGTGATTGATAACGCCTATGGCGTACCGTTCCCCGGCATCATCTTTAGCGAAGCGCGCCCGCTGTGGAATCCCAACATTGTGCTGTGCATGAGCCTTTCCAAGCTGGGTCTGCCAGGCTCCCGCTGCGGCATCATTATCGCGAATGAAAAAATCATCACCGCCATCACCAACATGAACGGCATTATCAGTCTCGCGCCTGGCGGAATGGGTCCGGCAATCATGTGCGAAATGATTAAGCGCAACGACCTTCTGCGTCTGTCCGAGTCGGTGATCAAGCCGTTTTATTATCAGCGCGTTCAGGAGACGATTGCGATCATTCGCCGCTATTTATCTGAAGATCGGTGCCTTATTCATAAACCGGAGGGCGCGATTTTCCTGTGGTTATGGTTCAAAGATTTGCCTATCAGCACCGAACTGTTGTATCAGCGTCTGAAAGCGCGCGGCGTGCTGATGGTTCCCGGTGATTACTTCTTCCCTGGTCTGGATAAACCCTGGCCGCATACGCATCAGTGTATGCGGATGAACTACGTGCCAGAACCGGAGAAAATAGAAGCTGGAGTGAAGATTCTGGCTGAAGAGATCGAACGCGCCTGGCTGGAAGGCTAACGCAAATCCCGACCTAACCACAGGTCGGGACTCACATTACTGTGGTAGTGAACCCAGGCGCTGGCGCTGAATACTGACGGCATCTATACACTGCAACGCGCTGGTCGGACAGGCTTCGACACACGCGGGTCCCGCATCACGGTGCCAGCATAAATCGCACTTTATCGCCTGCACCCGTGACGAGCGGGCGACGATATTCATTGCCCCAAACGGGCAGGCCAGCATACAACTTTTACAGCCAATACAACGCGTCTGTTCAACGAAGATATGCCCATGTTCACGACGAATTGCGTGCGTCGGGCAGACATTTGCACAGGGAGCGTCCTCGCATTGATGGCAGGCGACTGCCGTCGTAAAGGCGTCGTCTTTGATCACGCGGATGCGCGGGGTAAACGCAGTGGAAGAGACCGACGCGCAGTCCTGGTTTTGCTGGTGCGCGACGACGCAGGCAACTTCACAGGTACGACACCCAATACATTTTGCCGCATCCGCCATAATAAACTCGTTCATTGCACCCTCCGTCTGCGTGAAAACCACAGAGTGCCAGAGAGGTTGCCCCTGACGCCTTGATCGGACAGGGGAAACGGTTAAATATTGTCAGGTGCCTGAACAACTATGGCGATCCGCCTAATCGCGAACAGTAAAACCCAGCTCATTGGAAATGGCCGGATGACGATGCTTCGGGTCTTATCCGGTCTATCACATTGAAAAGATTGCCCTCCTCCCTGAGGACAAACGGGTGAGAATCAGAAACGCCAGGTCAGACCGGACATAAAGGTAAAGCTGTCATCACGGTCAACCATCGGGCTATTTTTAATATCATCTGGCAGCGCACTATAGTTGGCGCTGGCCAGCAGCGTCAGATTGCTGGTCAATGCGTATTTAGCGTACAGGCCAACATACGGTGTCCAGCTATCGCCAGGGGAGTAGCTTGATAACCCACTACGGCGGGATTCATTGCCAGAGATGCCGTAGTAATATTCGTTGAAGTTTTCGTCATAGTAGAGCACGCCAATCGCCGGCGTCAGCGTCAGCTTGCCCATCGGCATTTGGCGAAACAGAGACATTTCCCCAACCCAACCGTTGCTGTTGTCCAGCACATCCGCTGCTGCGGAGACTTTCACGCTGCCCCATTTCTCATGGTGATACCATGCAGCACCCGCCATCGCGGTTGCGTCACGCTTGTTCAGTTGCTTCATCGCTTGATCGTCGTTATCACCCGGATCAAACTCAAGCGGCATGTACGAGGCAGTAATGCTAAATTCATTACTTTCATTTTTTGAAAGAATATAACCTAACGTTGTTTGCCTAAAATAAAATGATTCACTTTCATAACTGACAAGCGGTACTGCGTGAACGTTATCATTATATCCACGATAAGGAGATTCGTTATATACAGCGCCGCCGCCAATAGAAAATTCTGCGGCAGTTGCGCTCGCCATAAATGAAAAGGCGAATAGCGCCACAATATTGCGTTTAATTAACATGCCCACATTCCATTTTAAAATAAGATACAAAACGCGTGCATAATAATGCTTACAATTTCATCGGTGCAAGATTCATATTTATATAGTAATATATACAAACATATATATATTGGGTTTGGCGATGAACAAATTACAACTCAAACACCGGGAACTGAAGATTATTTCGGTAATTGCTGCCAGTGAAAACATCAGTCATGCCGCTACGGTTCTCGGCATCGCACAAGCCAACGTTAGTAAGTATCTTGCTGATTTTGAATCCAAAGTTGGACTAAAGGTATTTGATCGCACCACTCGACAGCTCACCCTCACACCGTTTGGTACAGCGCTGCTTCCTTACATCAATGACATGTTGGACAGAAACGATCAGCTCAATAATTTCATTGCTGATTATAAGCACGAAAAACGTGGCCGGGTAACCGTATATGCACCGACGGGCATAATTGCTTATTTATCGCAACATGTGATCGCAAAAATTCAGGATATCGGTGGAATTAGTCTCTCACTTAAAACATGTAACCTGGAACGAAAGGCATTTTTTGAAGGTGTCGACTTTCCTGAAGATTGTGATATTTTAATCACCTATGCACATCCTAAAGATGAATCTCTGGTTGCCAGTTTCATTACTAAATATGCGGTGACGGCTTTTGCCAGCCCTGAGTATATCAAAGCACATCCTATTAGTAGCCCTGATGAACTGGAAAAACATTCCTGTATCCTGATTGATTCCATGATGATAGATGAGGCTAATATCTGGCGTTTCACTTCTGCCGGAGGCAAGGAGATGCACGATTATCGGGTGACCGGAAATTATGTCTGCGACAATACACAGTCTGCACTGGCGCTGGCACGTAACCATCTGGGCATTGTTTTTGCGCCAAATGCGAGTATCCAAAAAGATATTGAATCCGGGTCGCTGGTTCCATGTTTCTCAGAACAACATGAATGGTGGCTGGATTTGGTGGTGATTTTCCGCAAACGTGAATATCAGCCATGGCGGGTACAGTTTATTCTTGATGAGATGTTGGCAGAGCTCCGCCAGCAACTTACTCAGGCGCTGGAACAGCAGCCTGAGTAAGCGAAATTAGGGACCAGGTTCAAAATGGTAAGCAAAATAGCCTGCGCCTAGTGATCGAGATACAGATAATGCACCCAACTGGTCATACGCAGCAGAACCTTACGCATCACTGACACATGGGTGAAGTGATCAGAATAAACCGCGACCTGCGCATAAATCCCATCAGGCAGAGCGTTCACATCCACATTATCATTCAGCTCAATCGTGGCGATCACCCCTTCCGATCCGGGCGTAGAATTTAAGGATTGCAGCGCCCCATTCGACTGGTATGTTCCCCCCGGTACGGCCGGACTGATGGCAGCCAGTTTGCCGCTGAAAACCTTACCCGGCAGGGCGTTAAACACCACTTCAGCTTCATCGCCTGGCTCCAATCGCAGCAACGAGTTTTGCCGGAACTGGGCGATAATTTGCCGTTTTTGATCCGGAATAAACACCATCACCGGACGCATAGGCAGCGCGGCGGCATAGGTTCCCGGTCGCATCAGCACCTGCGTAACGTAACCATCGCTGGGCGCACGAACCACTGTCTGGTCCAGGTTGAACTCCGCTTCGGCTAACTGCGCTTTCAGGCTGGCAATTTGCGAATTCTCACCCTGCACCAGGCTGTCTAACTGACTCTGGATTTGCTGTTGTTCCGCAACGGAGGATTTCACCGCTGCTTCCTGCGCCAGATAATTTTGCCGCGCCGCATCGATATCGCGTTCAGAAAAAGGATTGACCTTCGCCTGACTCCCCTGCGCATAGCGCTGGTAATCTTTAGCTAGCTTGTCACGGGTAGCCTTTACCCGCTGCGTGTTGGCTTGCATTTCGTCTAACTGCGCCACCAGCACCTGCTCTTTATGTTGTGCGGTGACAATATCAGCTTTCAGGCGATCCATTCGTGCCTGATAACGTCCCGGATTAAGTTTAAACAGCACCTCACCTTTTTTGATCAGCGTATTCTTCTTATCCGTCACTTCCGTCACGACCCCCGTGACCTGCGGTACTACGGGAATAGAAATTACCGCCTTTTGCGCCTTAAATGTATACGGATGGTTATAATTCATCAGTAATATAAGCCCGCAAACAATGAATATACCGCCCAATGCTGCAGTGGGTACTGTCCATTTATTGGCAGGAATTTTAAAAATCTTAAATATTGACCATGCGCACGCCACATAGGTCAGAACGATCAATAAATCCATCGATATTACTCCGCCGGAGAGGTCTTCGCCTCACCCAGTTTCTTTTCCAGATCGGCAACCCTGGCCTGCAACTGGATCAGGGAAGAATCCGCGCTTTGCATGCCCCACCCGCGTTCCGGGCGATAAAGCGTTGCCCAGATCCATAAAAAGGGCCACATGACATGTAAGGTAAACAAACTCACCCAGCCCGCGACATGTATTGCGTCAGCATGAGGATGGTTACGTTTCTTTGCAATGAGATAGGGAATATCATGCAGAATAATAATCCCGTAAAAAATGACCAGGAATACAAAAATAAGCACTCCTAATGCAAAATAATTAAGGAACATATTTGCCTCAGGGATTTAAATTGAAAATTCGGCTGCAATTTGATTTACACAATAGAGTTGATAATAGTAGTGGAATGACCAGATTGGATGCAATCGTCTTATTTATATAACGATATATGGGTTTATATATAACTGCAGAATAAAGATATGCCCGGCGCAAAACCGGGCAATAAGTGATGAGAAATTAAAATAGTCCCAGCGGTTTATCTGAGTAGCTCACCAGCAGACATTTGGTTTGCTGATAATGCTCGAGCATCATCTTATGCGTCTCGCGCCCGATGCCTGACTGCTTATAGCCACCGAATGCCGCATGGGCCGGGTAAGCATGGTAACAGTTGGTCCAAACACGCCCCGCCTGAATCCCACGGCCCATCTTGTACGCCAGATTTCCATTACGGCTCCAGACACCAGCGCCAAGCCCATATTGGGTGTCATTGGCGATTTCCAGCGCCTCTTCCATGGTTTTAAAGGTCGTGACGGCCAGCACGGGCCCGAAGATCTCTTCCTGGAAAACCCGCATGTTGTTCTTGCCAAACAGAATGGTTGGTTCGAGGTAATAACCTTCTTTTAAGTCACCATCCAGTTGCTTGCGCCGCCCACCGGTGAGAACGTCGGCCCCTTCTTTCTTACCAATATCGATGTAATTCAAAATGGTTTCCAGTTGACCATGCGAGACCTGCGCACCCATTTGCGTCACGCTGTCTAACGGGTTGCCGCTGCGAATACTCTCCACCCGGCGAATAGCTCTTTCCATAAAACGTTCGTAAATAGATTCCTGTACTAACGCACGGCTCGGACAGGTACACACTTCACCCTGATTGAAGGCAAACAGCGCGAAACCTTCCAGCGCTTTGTCAAAAAACGCATCTTCTTCATCCATCACATCAGCGAAGAAGATATTGGGCGATTTCCCACCCAGCTCCAGCGTGACGGGAATAATGTTCTGCGTAGCGTATTGCATGATCTGCTGCCCAACTTCCGTTGAGCCGGTAAACGCCACTTTCGCAATGCGTTTAGACGTCGCCAGATACTCACCGATTTCCCCACCCGCACCGTTTACCACGTTTACCACGCCTGGCGGGAGCAGATCGCCGATGACTTCCATCAGCAACAGCACGGACAGCGGCGTGAGGCGCGCGGGTTTAAGCACGACGCAGTTACCCGCCGCCAGCGCGGGCGCCATCTTCCAGCTGGCCATCAGCAGCGGGAAGTTCCACGGGATAATTTGCCCTACCACGCCAAGAGGTTCATGGAAGTGATAAGCCACGGTCTCGCTATCAACCTCGCTTATACCCCCTTCCTGCGCACGAATACAGGAAGCGAAATAGCGGAAATGGTCAATCGCCAGCGGAACATCTGCCGCGCTGGTTTCGCGGATGGGTTTACCGTTATCCCAGGTTTCTGCCGTCGCCAGCAGTTCCAGGTTTTGCTCCATACGATCGGCGATTTTGAACAGTATCGCCGCCCTGTCCTGCACGGATGTCTGTGCCCACTTGTCTTTTACTTTGTGCGCGGCATCCAGTGCCAGATCGATATCCTTTTTGCCGGAAGAGGCCACTTCGCACAATAATTGCCCGGTTACCGGCGTCAGGTTTTGGTAATACTCGCCGTCCACCGGGGCAACCCAGTCACCGCCGATAAAGTTATCGTATCGGGCTTTTAACTTCAGAGGGTAACCATACTCGCCGGGATAAATACGCGTTGAAGGGGGGTTATTGGTCATGACCGTCTCCTTGCTGTAGGGGTACTACAAGGGTAGACGGGGCTGGCGAATTATTCGCCAGCCATTTACTGCTTTACGACAGGTATCACGAATTACATGGCAGCGCGATAAATCGCCATGATTTCTTCATGAGTCGCCTGAATCGGGTTAGTGAAACCGCAGGCATCTTTCAGGGCATTGGTCGCCAGTACGGCAATATCCTCTTCCTTTACGTTCAACTCACGCAGACCGGCCGGGATATTCACTTTCTGCGCCAGTTCGCGGATCGCCGCGATGCAGGCTTCCGCCCCTTGCTCTGCACTCAAGCCAGCAACGTCCACGCCCATTGCCGCAGCGCAATCACGCAGGCGAGCGGCAGCCACTTTGCTATTGAAGACCTGCACATGCGGCAGCAGCACTGCGTTACATACACCGTGCGGCAGATCGTAGAAGCCGCCCAACTGGTGCGCCATTGCGTGCACATAACCAAGAGAAGCGTTGTTAAAGGCCATGCCCGCGAGGAACTGCGCGTAAGCCATGGCTTCGCGCGCCTGAGCATTGCTGCCATCTGCAACGGCGACCGGCAGGTTTTCCGCAATCATGGTGACCGCTTTCAACGCGCACGCATCGGTAATCGGCGTTGCAGCAATAGACACGTAGGCTTCAATGGCGTGGGTCAGCGCATCCATACCGGTTGCCGCTGTCAGGGACTTCGGCATGCCGACCATCAGCGAGGAGTCATTAACGGACAGCAGCGGCGTAACGTGCTTATCCACAATCGCCATTTTAATGTGGCGTACTTCATCGGTAATGATGCAGAAACGGGTCATTTCAGATGCCGTGCCCGCGGTGGTGTTAATGGCGATCATCGGCAGCTGTGGTTTTGCAGAACGGTCCACACCTTCGTAATCGCGAATATCGCCGCCGTTAGCCGCCACCAGCGCAATGCCCTTCGCACAATCGTGCGGAGAACCGCCGCCGAGGGAAATAACGCTATCACATTCATTTTCTTTCAGTATGTGCAGGCCAGCAGCGACGTTACTGGTCGTGGGATTAGGATGCGTACCGTCGAAAATTACACTGAAAATATCACGTTCCTGTAATGCTTTTTGAATCTCGCCAGCCATACCTAATTTTGTCAGCATGGCATCCGTGACAATCAGCGTACGACGAAAACCATATTCCGCCATTGTATTCATTGCGTCTTTTAATGAATCAGCGCCAATTACATTCACGGAAGGAATAAAAAATGTTGAAGCAGCCATTGTACGATCCTTAATTACTCTAAAGAGTCAGGAAGCATACGAGTGAAATATCCAACAAAATATGATCGTGGTTGTTATTTTAATAACACCCACAATTAAAAAGCACATTAGGTTCATAATCTAATGTGCTTATTTCAATCAATATTTATTTTGTATTAATTCATTTAATTCCTGAATTAATTGTTTCATTACTTTTCGGGAAACAACAAAGCATCGCGTAATAAATGATCATTTCCCCGGCGACGCGTAAAACCAATGCGGTCAAAATATTCCAGAATCTGGATAGCCAATTTGCGTCCAACGTTAAGCCTGTCGCGGAAATCGGCAGCACAGGTCGATCCTTTCTCCTGATCCAGTTCGCGGATCATATTGGCAAAGGCCACAATCCGATCGTTACGGTAATAGCGATCTTTGACGATCGCGGTGATGATGCCTTGCTGCGCTGCTTGTCGTAACGCCACACGCATCATCTGTTCATCTGTGCCCGTCTGTTTTGCCAAATCGCGCACCCACCACGGCTCATCGCCAAAAAGCGGTTCTGCTTTTTGCCAGATAGCCTGCTGCTCTTCGCTGAAACCGGCCTTATGATCCGGCAAATGCAGCCAGCCATGATGGCTATGGATGGCGCCGCTCTCACGCATCTTTTCAATCAGCAGCAGGACCAGCGCTTCATCTTCCATCGGCAAAGCCATACGGCGCAGGCGTTCTCGCCCAGGTCCTGGTTCATCACAGTGCTGCTCGTGGTACGTCGCCAGCGTATCAAGGACTTTCCGCTGCCAGCGCGCTGCAACGGCAGCATTCAACAGACTGTATCCCGCCTGAATAAAGCCATGCAGCTCAATCAACGGACGCATACCGTTACCGTTGAGCTGACGCGCCCAGGCGAAGTCAGGAATATTCACCGCCCCGCGCGTCAGATGCAGCGCCAGAGCTTCGCCGTCACTCTGTACCTTCTCCAGCGCTGCCAGCCACTGCAAATATTCCGGCTTACGCTTCCCGCGACGCGGCGGATTGAGCGTTACCACGCGCGCGCCAGCCAGCGTCGTGCGGGCCGAAATATCGCGTAGCACCAGACGGTCGTTATCGGCGAGCCAGAGCGGTGTATCAAACACCAGTTCCGCCAGCGTCCCTTCAAGCAGCGAGATTCTCCCGGTGACATGGCTGGCCGCGTGGTGAATATGCAGCGGTTGCCACTGCATCAGCGGCGCGGCATGCTCTAAAGAGACAATCACGCGGGTAAACGCCTCTGGCGGTGCATCGGACAGCAGCCAGTCGCCGCGGTTAAGCTCTTCTTTTTGTGCATCACCGGCAATATTCAGCGCAATACGTTGCCCCGCCTGCGCGCGATCGGTGGCCTGATTTTGCGCATGCAAGCTACGTACGCGCATCGGTTTGTTGACGCCCGTGAGCCACAGCGTGTCACCAACAGTCACCTCACCGCTAAGCGCCGTCCCGGTCACCACCAAACCCGCGCCTTTGACCGTAAAGGCACGGTCAATCGCCAGGCGAAAGCTGCAATCGCGGGCATGCTCGCGCGACGTTAATTGCTGTAAATGATCGCGCAGTTCTTCGATTCCACGACCTTCACTGGCCGCCGTCACGAACAGAACCGCATCGGCGAATCCATAGTTCTCAAGCGCAGTATGCACCTCAGTACGTACCGCGTTGATGCGATCGTCATCCACACGATCGGCTTTCGTGAGCGCCACGGTGATCTGCGGATTGCCCGTCAGTTGCAGAATTTGCAAATGCTCACGCGTTTGCGCCATCACGCCGTCATCACACGCCACCACCAGCAGCGCATGGTCGATCCCGCCGACACCCGCCAGCATGTTGGACAAAAACTTTTCGTGTCCGGGAACATCGATAAATCCCAGAATCCTTCCGTCCGGCTGCGGCCAGTAGGCATAACCGAGATCGATGGTCATGCCGCGCTTTTTTTCCTCCGGCAAACGGTCGGCATTCACGCCGGTAATCGCCTGTAATAACGTTGTTTTTCCGTGGTCAACGTGTCCGGCGGTTGCAATAATCATTTCAGCATCATCTCCATAAACCGGGTCTCGTCCTCAAGGCAGCGCAGATCCAGCCATAAGCGACCATCATAAATTCGCCCAATGATCGGCACGGGCAGCGCACGCCAACGGGCGGCCAGTGCTTCGAGGCGGCTACCGCGCCCGTCATGTGGCGTAAAGGTTAATGCCGCGCTGGGCAGCCTATCAACAGGTAGCGAACCGCTGCCTATCTGCGATAAACAAGGCATAACGTTCAGGGCGAATTCGTCGCCGTAATGATCAGCAAGCCGTGCCTGTAATTGTTGTGCCTGCGCGTGGACAGCCTCCTGCGAGCGGGTGAGCTGGCGTAACGTCGGCAACTTCGCTGCCAGCGCTTCCGGGTGCAGGTAGAGCCGCAGCGTCGCTTCCAGCGCAGCCAGCGTCATTTTATCAGCCCGTAATGCACGTTTCAGCGGATGGCTCTGTAAGCGCGCGATCATCTCTTTTTTACCGACAATAATCCCTGCCTGCGGCCCTCCCAGTAATTTATCGCCAGAGAAGCTCACCAGGCTGACGCCAGCGGCAATCAGCTGTTGCGGCATCGGCTCCTGCGGTAATCCATACTGGCTGAGATCAACCAGCGAGCCGCTGCCGAGATCCGCCACTACCGGAACATCCAGCTCCTTGCCAATAGTGGCCAGCTCTGCCTCATCCACCGACTTCGTAAAGCCTTCGATGCTGTAATTACTGGTATGCACTTTCATCAGCAGACCGGTGTTTTCATTTACCGCCTGACGATAATCTTTCGTGTGGGTCCGGTTGGTGGTACCCACTTCGCGCAGAATACATCCGGCCTGACACATCACGTCCGGAATACGAAATGCGCCGCCAATTTCTACCAGTTCTCCACGTGAAACGACCACCTCTTTGCCGTTAGCCGTGGCCGCCAGCATCAGCAAAACTGCTGCCGCATTGTTATTGACGATACAGGCGTCTTCCGCCCCCGTCAGACGGCAGAGTAAATCCGCCAGGGCCCGATCCCGATGTCCACGCCCGGCATCATCCAGGCTGTATTCCAGCGTCACCGGCGTGCGCATCGCCTGCACCACCGCCTCGATCGCTTCTTCGGCCTGCGATGCGCGACCAAGGTTGGTATGCAGCACCGTTCCGGTCAGGTTAATTACCGGACGCAGCGCACTTTGCGATTCTCGTTCCAATCGGGCGCAGGCCTCTTGCGCCCAGTCCTCACACCATGCAGGGAGCGCGTGCGTGTCGCGAATAGCTTCTCTGGCTTCGTCGAGCATGTGACGCAGCAGGTCAACCACCCGGGTATGACCGTGAGACTCACGTAAAGCTGGGAAGGCGCTATCGCGCAATAAACGATCGATCGCAGGAAGCTGGCTGTAGAGTGAACGCATGTCGGTTGTCATGAAAGGGCCTGGCTGTTGGTGGCCCTCTCCACCGTGGAGAGGGATATCGATATAGGAAGGATTGTACCGTGACTTTGCTCAGGCGAGTATAATGTGTATCAAGCCTTTGGCGGTTCCGTACGGGCAAAACTTTCGCGTTGAAAGAGCGTTTCCACCAGTTTGACCAGACGCGGGCGATCAACACACCAGCCGGGCGCAACCCGACGGAAATTGAGATAACCGACGGCACAGGCAATCGCAATGGTTGCCAGGTTAACCGTATCCGTTTTCAGCGTACCCTCCGCCAGATAACCTTCCAGCATATCCAGACTACGGGTAATCTTTTCTCGCTGGCGTAACAGTTCGGTTTCTGACTGCTGCGCGGCGGGGCGAGCCTGTTCGCGTACCGAGACTAAACCGGCATCCATAATGCCATCGGCCAGCGCTTCCAACTGGCGTACCTTCAGCGCCGCCAGTGGTTCACGCGGCAGCATCGCTGGCGCAATATCCAGCAGTTCTATGTATTCCGCGATGATCGGAGAGTCAAACCAGTACTCGCCCTCATCGGTAACCAACGCGGGCACTTTTCCTAACGGGTTATAGCGTGCCACGCCGTTATCTGCGTTATAGGGGAGTTCATTCACAAATTCGAAGGTGATGCCCTTTTCCAGTAACAGAATAGAAATTTTACGCACAAAAGGGCTGGTATAGCTGCCAATGAGTTTCATGCCGGGTCCTTTTTGCCAACAAAAATATCAGTATGGCTCAGGTCAGTGCAAATGGCAGGTGATGACGGTCTCAATGATCCAAATAAAGGTAATGCATCCAGCTGGTCATGCGCAGCAGCACTTTACGCATCACTGAAACATGAGCGAAATGGTCGGAATAGACCGCCACCTGGGCATAGATACCGTCCGGCAGCGCATCCACATCGGCATTGGGAGCCAGCTCAATCGTGGCCAGCACGCCATCGGTACCCGGCACCACCGTTAAGGACTGTAATGCTCCCTGCGCCTGATAAGAACCGCCCGGAACAACCGGCAGAATGCTGGTGAGCTTGCCGGAGAATACCTGGCCTGGCAGCGCGTTGAAGACCACTTCCGCTTCATCACCCGGTTTAAGGCGCAGCAACGAATTCTGGCGGAATTGCGCCACGATTTGCCGTTTTTGTTCCGGAATAAATACCATCACCGGGCGCAGAGGCAGCGCGGCGGCATAGGTCCCGGGCCGGATAAGCACCTGCGTTACATAACCGTTGCTGGGCGCACGTACGATAGTCTGTTCAAGATTGTATTTGGCTTCAGCGAGCTGGGCGCGCAGAGACGCAACCTGAGATTGCTCTCCATTGACCATACTGTCTAACTGGCTCTGAATCTGCGTCTGTTCGGCAACGGAGCCTTTGACCAGCGCATCCTGCGCCAGGTAGTTTTGCCGGGCATTGTCGATGTCGCTTTCAGAGAATGGATTAACCTTCGCCTGACTACCCTTCAAATAGCGTTGATAATCTTTATACAGGCGATCTCGTTCAGCGGAAACGCGGGTGGTATTGGCTACGGCTTCAGACAGCTGCGCTTTCATATTGTCGATGTTGTGCGTAGCGGTCACCAGGTCGGCCTGCAGCCTGTCGACCCGCGCCTGATAACGAACGGGATCGAGTTTAAATAACACCTCGCCTTTTTTAATCAGCTGATTATTTTTATCTGTCACCTCACTAACAATTCCGGTGACCTGTGGGGTAACAGGAATTGAAATAACCGCCTTTTGCGCCGTAAAGGTATACGGGTGGTTATAGTTCATTAATAAAATGAGTCCCGCCACAATAAACACCCCACCTAATGCGGCGGTAGCAAGCGTCCATTGATTTACCGGAATACGGAATATTTTAAAAATGGCCCAGGCGAATGCCACATAGGTCAGGACAATCAACAAGTCCATGATCAAATCTCCGGAAAGGTGGAGTTATCGTTTTTTTTGTCCCCATCCAGTCTATTTTCCAACTGGGTGATGCGCGCGGCCAGCGCGGCAATTTCAGGGTCAGGTTCCTTCCCGGACGGCGTGATGTGGGACTGCATTCCCCAGCCTCGTTCTGGCTGATAGAGCGTGGCCCAGATCCACAGGAAGGGCCAAATAACATGCAGCGTAAATAAGCTCACCCAACCCGCCGTATGGATGGCATCGGCATGGGGATGGTTGCGCTTCTTAGCCATGTTATAGGGAATATCATGGATGGCGATGATTCCGTAAAACAGAACCAGAAAAACGAAGATCAGCACACCTAACGCGAAATAGTTTAGAAACATACCCGCCTCGTATTCACGCTAATCAGAGCTTTCAATTGCAGGCAGCCGAAAGGAGTCATGGCTGGTAATTTGAACATAATTGCAGTTAGTCATTTCCGCCATACCACCAGGGTATAAATTTTCAGGTTGATGGCTTGCGGGGTAGTTGCAAGAAATAGGTGATGAAACAGAATCCGCTCCAGATCACACCAGGAGAAATCCAGACAAATATTTATTGCGAAGTAGATCACAAATACCCAACAAACAGCCAAAACAAAAACGTGAACAACTTCACACTTAACGCCCGTTTTTAGCCAATTCTTGACCTGTGATGTTTTTTTGTACCGATATTTTGTGATGAAAATCACATTAACTAACGCCATACACCCTATATTTACGTGACAAACGTCACATAAAAAGTCGTCGACTGGACAGTTGAACGATTCAGTGCCAGATTTCGCAGTATCTACAGGGTCCGGCTACCTCCTGCCGCTACATTAACAAACCTCGGGCTTTAAGCCTGCGCGATAGCAAACATAAGAAGGGGTGTTTTTATGTCATCCGATATTAAGATCAAAGTGCAAAGCTTTGGTCGATTCCTCAGTAACATGGTGATGCCAAATATCGGCGCGTTTATCGCGTGGGGTATTATCACCGCATTATTCATTCCGACGGGGTGGTTGCCGAACGAAACGCTGGCGAAGCTTGTCGGCCCAATGATCACCTATCTGCTGCCGCTGCTGATCGGTTATACCGGTGGTAAGCTGGTTGGCGGCGAGCGTGGCGGCGTGGTGGGTGCTATCACCACCATGGGCGTTATCGTCGGTGCCGATATGCCAATGTTCCTCGGCGCGATGATCGCAGGTCCGCTGGGCGGCTGGGCTATCAAACATTTCGACAACTGGGTAGACGGTAAGATCAAGTCCGGTTTTGAGATGCTGGTGAATAACTTCTCCGCAGGCATCATCGGGATGATCCTCGCCATTCTGGCATTCCTTGGCATTGGCCCATTGGTTGAAGCACTGTCCAAAATCCTGGCGGCAGGCGTTAACTTCATGGTTGTCCATGACATGCTGCCGCTGGCGTCTATCTTCGTTGAACCGGCGAAAATCCTGTTCCTCAACAACGCCATCAACCACGGTATTTTCTCACCGCTGGGTATTCAGCAGTCCCATGAGATGGGCAAATCCATCTTCTTCCTGATTGAAGCTAACCCGGGTCCGGGTATGGGCGTTCTGCTGGCATACATGTTCTTCGGTCGCGGCAGCGCTAAGCAGTCTGCAGGCGGCGCGGCTATCATCCACTTCCTGGGTGGTATCCACGAAATTTACTTCCCGTACGTGCTGATGAACCCGCGTCTGATCCTGGCCGTTATCCTCGGCGGTATGACTGGCGTATTTACCCTGACTATCCTGAACGGCGGCCTGGTTTCTCCGGCTTCTCCGGGTTCTATCCTGGCCGTACTGGCAATGACGCCGAAGGGTGCTTACTTCGCGAACATCGCTGCTATCTGTGCCGCAATGGCTGTCTCCTTTGTCGTCTCAGCCATTCTGCTGAAAACCAGCAAAGTGAAAGAAGATGATGACATTGATGCCGCAACTCGTCGTATGCACGACATGAAAGCGGAATCCAAAGGTGCATCTCCGCTGGCGGCTGGCGACGTGACTAACGACCTGAGCCATGTGCGTAAAATCATCGTTGCCTGCGATGCAGGTATGGGCTCCAGCGCCATGGGTGCGGGCGTACTGCGCAAGAAAGTGCAGGATGCCGGTCTGTCTCAGATTTCCGTCACCAACAGCGCGATTAACAATCTGCCGCCGGATGTCGATCTGGTCATTACCCACCGTGACCTGACCGAACGTGCGATGCGCCAGGTGCCTCAGGCGCAGCACATTTCGCTGACCAACTTCCTCGACAGCGCCCTGTACTCCAGCCTGACCGAACGTCTGGTTGCTGCACAGCGCCACAACGTGAACGAAGAGAAAGTCCGCGATCACCTGAAAGACAGCTTCGAAGAGGGTGATACCCACCTGTTCAAACTGGGTGCGGAGAATATCTTCCTCGGCCGTAAAGCCACTAACAAAGAAGAAGCGATTCGCTTTGCCGGTGAGCAACTGGTGAAAGGCGGCTACGTTGAGCCAGAATACGTCGAGGCGATGCTGGACCGCGAAAAACTGACCCCGACTTACCTCGGTGAGTCCATCGCAGTGCCGCACGGTACGGTTGAAGCCAAAGACCGCGTGCTGAAAACCGGCGTGGTGTTCTGCCAGTACCCGGAAGGCGTGCGCTTCGGTGAAGAAGAAGACGACATTGCCCGCCTGGTCATTGGTATCGCCGCACGTAACAATGAACATATCCAGGTGATCACCAGCCTGACCAACGCTCTGGATGACGAATCCGTGATCGAACGTCTGGCCCATACCACCAGCGTGGATGAAGTTCTGGAACTGCTGGCAGGTAAAAAAGCTTAACCATTAAGTATCTCCAAAATAGTTCGAGCTGCAGAAAGGCGGCAACGCAGCGAATCCCAGGAGCGTACATAAGTACGTGACTGGGGTGAGCGAGGAGAGCCAACGCATCTGCAGTTCGAAATATGAAGGCGATATCCTCTCCCTTGTGGAGAGGGTTAGGTTGAGGGAAACGCCTCACCCCAGCCCTCTTGGGTAAAAACATTAATGAAGGTTAATACTATGAAAGCATTACATTTTGGCGCAGGTAATATCGGTCGTGGCTTTATCGGCAAACTGCTGGCGGACGCGGGGATACAACTGACGTTCGCGGATGTAAACCAGGTCGTGCTCGATGCCCTGAATGCCCGTCATAGCTATCAGGTTCATGTGGTGGGTGAAAACGAGCAGGTTGATACCGTTTCCGGCGTCAACGCCGTGAGCAGCATCGGCGATGATGTTGTCGATCTGATTGCCCAGGTAGATTTAGTCACTACCGCCGTCGGCCCGGTCGTGCTTGAGCGTATCGCTCCGGCCATCGCCAAAGGGCTGGTTAAACGCAAGGCGCAGGGCATCGCCACTCCGCTGAATATTATCGCCTGTGAAAACATGGTGCGCGGAACCACCCAGTTGAAAGGCCACGTTATGAACGCGCTGGCAGATGAAGACAAATCTTGGGTTGAAGAACATGTTGGCTTCGTCGATTCCGCCGTGGACCGCATTGTTCCCCCTTCGGCTTCTGCGACCAACGATCCGCTGGAAGTCACCGTCGAAACCTTCAGTGAGTGGATTGTCGACAAAACACAGTTCAAAGGCGAACTGCCTGACATCCCGGGAATGGAATTAACTGATAACCTGATGGCATTTGTCGAACGTAAACTCTTCACGCTGAACACCGGGCATGCTATAACCGCGTACCTCGGAAAATTGACCGGTCATCAGACCATCCGGGACGCGATTCTCGACGAGAAAATCCGTGCAGTGGTAAAAGGTGCGATGGAAGAGAGCGGCGCGGTACTGATCAAACGCTATGGCTTTGATGCAGCAAAACATGCGGCATACATTCAGAAAATCCTCGGTCGCTTTGAAAACCCGTATCTGAAAGATGACGTTGAGCGCGTGGGTCGTCAGCCGCTGCGTAAACTGAGCGCGGGCGACCGTCTGATTAAACCGCTGCTGGGCACGCTGGAGTATGGCCTGCCGCACGCGAATCTGGTCACCGGTATTGCTGCAGCGATGCACTATCGCAGTGAAGAAGATCCGCAGGCCCAGGAACTGGCCGCGCTGATTGACGAAAAAGGTCCACAGGCCGCGCTGGCACAGGTTTCCGGTCTGGATGCCAACAGTGATGTGGTGGCGGAGGCGGTTAACGCATATAACGCGACCAAATGATAGAGAATGTGGCGCAGGTCAGCCTGCGCCCAAATGACAGATTGTCAGATATGCAGGCAATAATGGAACAAACGCAGGCCTTTGAAAATCGTGTGCTTGAGCGTCTGAATGCTGGCAAAACCGTACGCAGCTTCCTCATCACCGCCGTAGAACTGCTCACCGAAGCGGTGAATATCCTTGTGCTTCAGGTATTTCGCAAAGACGACTATGCGGTAAAATATGCCGTAGAACCCCTGCTCGACGGCGACGGTCCGCTGGGCGATCTTTCCGTTCGTCTGAAGCTAATTTACGGTCTGGGCGTACTCAGCCGGCCGGAGTATGAAGATGCGGAGCTTCTGATGGCGCTGCGGGAAGAGTTAAACCATGACGGTAATGAATACGCGTTCACCGACGACGAAATTCTTGGCCCGTTTGGCGAACTCCACTGCGTGACGGCACTCCCGCCGCCACCGCAGTTTGATACCTCAGACTCAGGTTTGCACGCAATGCAGATTCAGCGCTACCAGCAGATGGTACGCTCCACGATGGTACTTTCCCTGACCGAGCTGATTTCTAAAATCAGCTTAAAAAAAGCCTTTCAAAAATAAGACCCTGCAGGCTTACTTCTCTTCCTGCTGCGGTCGATACAGCTGCCGATAATACGCCAGACGTTGCAGATACAGCTGCGCATTCTCCTGCGGTATTTCAGTAGGGACAACGTTGCGCGGTGGTGTTTTATTCAGATATTCGCGAAAAGCCTGGCTTGAAGCCATAAAATCGACCGTCTTATCAATAAGGGCCGAAACGTTCTCACCTATTTTCGCCATAATCTTCCCTCCTCCATGTATTAACCGCGCTCAGCCTGCGCGGTTGCTCATTTAAGTTTAGGATCGGTTGGGCGATTATATTGAGGAAAACGTGCTTCACTATGAACCCGTCAATAAAAAGCACTACGGCCGACCTTATCACTTAAAATTCCTTATTAATCAAAATGGTAGTATTTTCATTAGCTGAATAATACTTGCAACATTTGATTATTTATCTTCGATTAGTTGTGAATAATCCCGCTCTGCGCGCATACTATAGGATATTCATCCTATTTTTATCAGAAGCTATCCTATGAAAGAAGTCGAAAAAAACGAAATTAAACGCCTGAGCGATCGTCTGGACGCTATCCGCCACCAGCAGGCAGACCTGTCCCTGGTTGAAGCCGCCGACAAATATGCCGAGCTGGAGCAAGAGAAAGAAACGCTGGAAACCGAGATCGCGCGTCTGCGTGACGTCCACGGTCAGAAGCTGAGCAAAGAAGCGCAAAAGCTGGCGAAACTTCCGTTCCGTCGTGCTATCACCAAAAAAGAACAGGCCGACATGGGCAAGCTGAAGAAGAGCGTGCGCGGCCTGATCGTCGTTCACCCGATGACCGAGCTTGGCCGTGAAATGGGCCTGAAAGAGATGACGGGCTTCGCGAAGAGCGAGTTCTGATCTCCCACCGGGCAACATTCGCTTGCCCGGTCCTTCCCTTCCCCTCGCAATTGGCCCTACCAATTTCAGCCAGATCCTACCAGCACCTCACATTTCATTAAAATGTGCGTACAATGCCGTTGCCAATAAATAACATTTGATTAACCATTCATTGTCATTACCCCTACACAACAATATTGGCAGGGCCACTTTTACACATAATGTGACCAGGAGATGAGCACAGACTCATTCCATTATGTCGGCGGCCCCCAGGAGACCTGCAATGAATCTCTGGCAACAGAACTACGACCCGGCCGGTAACATCTGGCTTTCCAGTCTGATCGCATCGCTCCCTATCCTGTTCTTTTTCTTCGCCCTGATTAAGCTCAAGCTGAAAGGCTATGTTGCGGCGTCATGGACGGTGGTGATCGCTCTGACGGTCGCCCTGCTGTTTTACAAAATGCCGGTCGATCACGCTCTGGCTTCCGTGGTGTACGGCTTCTTCTATGGTTTGTGGCCAATTGCCTGGATCATTATCGCCGCGGTATTCGTCTATAAAATCTCGGTGAAAACCGGGCAGTTCGACATCATCCGCTCCTCAATACTCTCGATTACCCCGGACCAACGTCTGCAAATGCTGATTGTCGGTTTCTCCTTTGGCGCATTCCTCGAAGGGGCGGCAGGATTTGGCGCTCCGGTAGCGATTACCGCCGCACTGCTGGTTGGTCTGGGCTTTAATCCTCTGTACGCGGCAGGTTTGTGTCTGATCGTAAACACCGCTCCGGTCGCTTTTGGCGCAATGGGTATTCCGATTCTGGTTGCCGGTCAGGTTACCGGGCTGGATAGCTTCGAGATTGGTCAGATGGTGGGCCGTCAGTTACCGTTCCTGACCATTATCGTGTTGTTCTGGATTATGGCGATTATGGATGGCTGGCGCGGCGTAAAAGAGACCTGGCCTGCGGTGATGGTCGCTGGCGGCTCGTTTGCTATCGCGCAGTACCTCAGCTCTAACTTTATCGGGCCAGAACTGCCAGACATTATCTCGTCTCTGGTTTCGCTGGTCTGCCTGACGCTGTTCCTGAAACGCTGGCAGCCGGTACGCATCTTCCGCTTTGGCGATATGGGCGCTTCACAGGTCGATCAGACGCTGGCTCGCACCCACTATACCGCTGGACAGGTGGTCCGCGCCTGGTCTCCGTTCCTGTTCCTGACCGCCACCGTCACTCTGTGGAGCGTACCGCCGTTTAAAGCGCTGTTTGCGCCAGGCGGCGCGATGTACCACTGGGTGGTCAATATTCCAGTTCCGTACCTCGATAAGCTGGTTGCCCGTATGCCGCCGGTCGTACATGAAGCCACAGCCTACGCGGCGGTGTATAAATTTGACTGGTTCTCCGCAACCGGTACCGCGATTTTGTTTGCCGCCCTGCTGTCTATCGTCTGGTTGAAGATGAAGCCGTCCGCAGCGCTGCAGACTTTTGGCAGCACGCTGAAAGATCTGGCGTTACCTATTTACTCCATCGGAATGGTGCTGGCATTCGCGTTTATCTCAAACTACTCCGGGCTTTCATCAACCCTGGCGTTGGCCCTGGCACACACCGGCAGCGCGTTTACCTTCTTCTCACCGTTCCTCGGCTGGCTGGGGGTATTTCTGACCGGGTCCGACACCTCATCAAACGCACTGTTTGCCGCCCTGCAGGCTACGGCTGCTCAGCAAATCGGCGTTTCGGATGTGCTGATGGTTGCGGCAAATACCACTGGCGGCGTGACCGGCAAGATGATCTCGCCGCAATCTATCGCTATCGCCTGTGCGGCAGTGGGATTAGTGGGGAAAGAGTCTGACCTGTTCCGCTTTACCGTGAAACACAGCCTGATTTTCACCTGCATGGTGGGTGTGATTACCACGCTGCAGGCCTATGTCTTAACCTGGATGATTCCATGATAGTGATGCCCAGACGCCTGTCAGACGAAGTCGCATCTCGTGTGCGGGCGCTGATTGAAGAACAACAGCTGGAGGCGGGCATGAAGTTGCCCGCTGAGCGCCAACTGGCCGTACAGCTCGGCGTATCGCGTAACTCGCTGCGCGAGGCGTTAGCAAAGCTGGTCAGTGAAGGCGTACTGATTAGCCGTCGTGGCGGCGGGACGTTTATCCGCTGGCAGCATGAGGCCTGGTCTGAACAAAACATCGTTCAGCCGCTGAAAACCCTGCTGGCGGACGATCCTGATTACAGTTTCGATATTCTGGAGGCCCGCCACGCCATCGAAGCCAGTACCGCCTGGCACGCTGCCATGCGGGCCACCGCCGCGGATAAAGAGAAAATCAGGCTCTGTTTCGAGGCCACGCAAAGCGAAGATCCGGATCTCGCCTCGCAGGCTGACGTTCGTTTTCATCTCGCCATTGCGGAAGCCTCGCACAACGTGGTGCTGTTGCAGACCATGCGCGGTTTCTTCGACGTCCTGCAGTCTTCGGTAAAACAGAGCCGCCAACGTATGTACCTGGTACCGCCCGTATTTTCACAACTGACGGCACAGCATCAGGCCGTGCTGGACGCCATTGTTGCCGGGGATGCCGACGGGGCGCGTAAGGCTATGATGGCGCACCTCAGTTTTGTCCACACCACAATTAAACGATTTGACGAAGATCAGGCCCGTCTGGCGCGTATTACTCGCCTACCCGGTGATCCTGGTGAGAATAGCAGGGAGAACAACACATGATTATTTCAGCAGCCAGCGACTATCGCGCCGCAGCCCAGCGCATCCTGCCCCCCTTCTTGTTCCACTATATTGACGGCGGGGCGTATGCCGAGCACACCTTGCGCCGTAACGTGGCAGACCTGTCAGAGGTGGCGCTGCGCCAGCGCGTACTGAAGAATATGTCCGACCTGAGCCTGGAAACAAAGCTGTTCAACGAAACGCTCTCCATGCCGGTAGCCCTCGCGCCTGTCGGCTTGTGCGGCATGTACGCACGCCGGGGCGAGGTTCAGGCCGCCGCCGCCGCTGATGCCAAAGGCATTCCGTTTACGCTTTCCACAGTGTCCGTATGTCCGATTGAAGAAGTCGCCCCGACCATCAAGCGTCCAATGTGGTTCCAGCTGTATGTTCTGCGCGATCGCGGTTTTATGCGTAACGCACTGGAGCGCGCCAAAGCGGCGGGTTGCTCCACGCTGGTCTTTACCGTCGATATGCCAACGCCTGGCGCACGCTACCGTGATGCCCATTCCGGTATGAGCGGCCCAAATGCGGCACTGCGTCGCTACTGGCAAGCAGTCACTCATCCACAGTGGGCATGGGACGTTGGTCTGAACGGTCGCCCGCATGATTTAGGCAATATTTCGACTTATCTGGGCAAACCCACCGGCCTTGAAGATTACATCGGCTGGCTGGCGAATAACTTCGATCCGTCGATTTCCTGGAAAGACCTCGAGTGGATCCGCGAATTCTGGGATGGTCCGATGGTTATCAAAGGGATCCTCGACCCTGAAGATGCCCGCGACGCCGTACGCTTTGGCGCGGATGGCATCGTTGTCTCTAACCACGGTGGCCGTCAGTTAGATGGCGTGCTGTCTTCAGCTCGTGCGCTGCCCGCCATTGCCGATGCGGTGAAAGGCGATATCACCATTCTGGCTGATAGCGGGATCCGCAATGGTCTGGACGTTGTACGCATGATAGCGCTGGGCGCGGATAGCGTGCTGCTGGGGCGTGCTTATCTGTACGCGCTGGCGACCCATGGCCAGGCCGGTGTGGCGAATCTGCTGAACCTGATCGAGAAAGAGATGAAGGTGGCGATGACCCTGACCGGTGCGAAGTCGATTAGCGAAATCAGCCGTGATTCGCTGGTACAGGAACTGGGTAAGAGCCTGCCTGCCGCGCTGGCACCTCTGGTCCAGGGTAGCGCAGCGTAACAACATCCCCGTAAACCCCATTTTCTGAATGGTCGGTCTGTTTTCAGCCCGACCATTTTTTATCCAAAAATAACGACTAGTTAACATTTACAACCAATATATTTGACAACTTTTTATCCACCTGCCAAATGTATAGACAAGCTAATACAACAGCATTTTATACATATAACAACCATCATAACGGGCGAGGGTGACATGGCTTATTCCGGAAAAGTGAATATCCAGCAGGCGATAGATGACAGTGCTTTTTCGCGTTTCCACTGGGTCATTATTGTCCTGGGTTTTCTGGTTTTAGCCATTGACGGCTTCGATACGGCGGCGATGGGCTATATTGCCCCCACGCTTTCAGCCGACTGGAGCATCAAGAAACAAGATCTTGGACCGGTGTTAAGCGCCGCGCTATTGGGCCTCTCATTTGGTGCCCTGCTGGCCGGACCGATTTCTGATCGTATGGGTCGTAAGCGCGTCCTGGTCTTTTCCTGTCTGTTCTTTGGCCTCGCCAGTCTGGGAACCGCCTATGCCCAGACGCTGAATATGCTCACGTTTTGGCGCTTTCTCACCGGGCTTGGGCTTGGCGCGGCAATGCCCAATGCCATCACCCTGGTGTCAGAATTCGCCCCGAAACGCTGTCGTTCAATGGCGATTAACACCATGTACTGTGGCTTTCCGTTAGGGGCTGCGGGCGGCGGCGTGATCTCCTCCTGGCTGATCCCCAACTACGGCTGGCACAGTGTTCTGCTTGCTGGTGCGATCGCCCCACTGGTCCTCACCGTACTGTTGGTGCTGTTCCTGCCGGAGTCGGTTAAGTATCTGGTTCACCGCGGTAAAGGGGTTGCACAGATCAAACGCATTGCTCAACGCTTTATGTCGGGAAGTCTGGAACAGGTTACCCAGTTTTATCTGGATGAAGACCGTATCACGGTCAAAAAAAGCAGCGTGGCACAGTTATTTAGTATGCCCTGGCTGCCGGGTACGCTGATGCTCTGGATGACCTACTTTATGGGGCTGGTTATCTATTACGTGCTGCTGAGCTGGATGCCAACGCTGATGCTGGGAATGGGCTATCCGCTGGCCGAATCCGCCTGGCTGACATCGCTGTTTACCTTTGGCGGTACGGCGGGGATCCTGCTGGCCGGTTGGTTAATGGACCGCTGGGAAGCCCATAAAGTGGTGTCACTTGGCTTTATTCTGACGATGCTGTTTGCCCTCGCTCTCGGGTTTGAACATAACCACATCATCTTATTCGGCGCACTGATCTTCCTGATGGGGATTACCATGAACGGCGCGCAGTCCGGGCTGCAGACGCTGGCCGCCACGTTTTATCCAACCCACTGCCGTGCGACGGGCATTGCCTGGATGCAGGGCGTGGGTCGCTTTGGCGGCGTAGCCGGAACGATGATGAGCGCCCAGTTGCTTTCCCTGCAATGGCAGGCAGACAGTATCTTAATGTTCCTCAGCCTTCCGGCCCTGGTCGCTGCTGCCGCGACAATTTACAAGCTGCAACGCTATAAACCGCACGCGCTGACCGTCGCATAGTACCCGCTCTTTCTGCTATTCTGCCCCCCGTTATCAAGGGGGCAGTATGCTTAACATCGTTTTATTCGAACCAGAAATCCCGCCAAATACCGGCAATATTATCCGTCTTTGCGCCAACACCGGCTTTCGTCTGCATATTATAGAGCCAATGGGCTTTACCTGGGACGACAAGCGCCTGCGTCGCGCGGGGCTGGATTACCATGAATTTACCGCCGTGCTGCGCCACTCTGATTACGCCGCCTTCGTCGCCGCAGAACATCCGCAGCGCCTGTTTGCTCTGACCACCAAAGGTACGCCAGCGCATAGCGCGGTATGCTATCAGGACGGGGATTATCTGATGTTTGGTCCGGAAACACGCGGTCTGCCAGCCAGCATCCTTGACGCGCTGCCGGCCGAACAAAAAATTCGTATTCCGATGATGCCAGACAGTCGCAGCATGAACCTGTCAAATGCGGTGTCGGTGGTGGTGTATGAGGCCTGGCGCCAGCTAGGGTATCCGGGCGCGGTACTGCGTAGCTGATGATTGTTGGATGGCGGCTAGCGCCTGATCCGACCTACATTAATTTGATGAAATTCATTTCGAGCGTTATCGGCGCAGACAGATTCAACACGGACTGCGCGCAGTCACCGGAGCGTACACGCAGTCCGTAAGGATGACGAGCACAGCTCAGGTTCAATCTGCCAGGTAAGATAGCTCGAAATCAGATACCATCTCCATACTCAAAAGTATGATGTATCCCGTTGAAATGCTGATCCATATCCATGGACGGCTTATCGCTGTCAGGCTTACCGACGATGCGTGCCGGAACGCCTGCTGCAGTGGTATGCGGGGGTACCGGCTGTAAAACGACGGAACCTGCGCCAATCTTCGCGCCGCGCCCGACTTCAATGTTACCGAGAATTTTTGCTCCCGCGCCAATCATCACGCCTTCACGAATTTTCGGATGACGGTCACCGCCGGCTTTACCGGTCCCGCCCAGCGTGACGGATTGCAAAATAGAGACGTCGTTTTCAATCACGGCAGTTTCACCGACCACAATACCTGTGGCGTGATCGAGCATAATCCCACGGCCAATTTTTGCCGCCGGGTGAATGTCTACCTGGAAGCTAACGGACACCTGATTTTGCAGGAAGATCGCCAGCGCCTGACGTCCCTGATGCCACAGCCAGTGACCGATACGGTAGGCCTGAAGCGCATGAAAGCCCTTCAGATACAGAAGTGGGGTGGAATATTTATCGACAGCCGGATCACGCGTGCGTACCGCCTGAATATCACAGGCCGCTGAGGCAATCATTTCAGGATCGGCCGCGTAGGCCTCTTCCACGACTTCGCGAATGGCAATGGCGGGCATGATCGGGGAAGCGAGTTTATTCGCCAGCATATAGCTCAGCGCACTACCGAGGTTTTCATGCTTGAGCAGCGTTGCGTGATAAAAACTGGCCAGCATTGGCTCACATTCCGCCAGTGCCCGGGCTTCCGCTTTAATGTTTTTCCAGACGATATCCAGTTCTTCACACGGCATTGCGTACTCCAGAAGGTAGCAAAACGACCGACCCGTTCTTCGCGGGTCGGGTCGTTATATTCAACAGTTCCTTACAGCTAGTGGCGACTCAGCTCGTCCCTGCGTGCACGGCCTAATAACGTCAATGCTGCCTCGCGCGCGTTTTTTCCGCAATACAATACTTGATAAATTTCCTCGGTTATTGGCATCTCAACACCAAAACGGTGCGCCAATTCACGAACTTCTTTCGTATTGCGGTAGCCTTCAACCACCTGACCAATCTTGTCCTGCGCCCCCTGCACGTCCATCCCCTGGCCGAGCATCATGCCAAAACGACGGTTACGCGACTGGTTGTCGGTACAGGTCAGCACCAGATCGCCTAAACCCGCCATCCCCATAAAGGTGGCAGGATCGGCACCCAGCGCCGCGCCAAGACGAGACATTTCGGTCAGTCCACGAGTGATCAATGCGGTTCGCGCATTCGCGCCGAAACCGATGCCGTCAGACATACCCGCGCCAATCGCAATGACGTTTTTCACCGCGCCGCCAAGCTGCACGCCAATGAAATCCGGATTGCTGTAAACGCGGAAGCTCTTGCCACAGTGCAGCAACTGCTGGAGATCGTCAGCAAAGGTGTCGTCCGTCGAGGCCAGAGAAATCGCCGTCGGCATGCCCGCCGCCAGCTCTTTGGCGAACGTCGGACCGGAGATAACCGCCAGTGGAATAGAATTCCCCAGCGCTTCACGCGCGACGTCCTGCAGCAGGCGTCCCGTTTCCGCTTCCAGACCCTTTGTCGCCCAGACCAGACGCGCGTCAGGACGCATCAGCGGTTTGATGTTGCGCAGCACTTCGCCAAAGACGTGGCTCGGCACCACCACCAGAATATTACGACTGGCGGCCAGTGCAGTGGCTAAATCACTTTCCAGGCGCAGCGTTTCGGGAAAAGGCACATCAGGGAGGAACGCGCCGTTGCAGCGATCGTGCTCGAGGGTCGCGATATGTTTAGGATCATGGCCCCACAGGACAACCTGATGGCCATTTCTTGCCAGGGTGATGGCAAGAGCGGTGCCGTACGAGCCGGCACCAATCACAGTCATTGAAGCATTACTTTGGTTCATCAGGCATCCTGATGTTCTTCAGTACCTTCACCAGCCTGCTGCTGTAAATAGTTCATGAACAGCGCATCAAAGTTGACCGGCGCAAGGTTCAGTTGCGGGAATGTACCGCGGGAAACCAGGCTGGTGATGCATTCGCGGGCATACGGGAACAGAATGTTCGGGCAGTATGCACCAAGGCAATGCGCCATCTGAGTCCCTTCAATACCACTGATGGAGAAAATACCGCCCTGCTGAACTTCACACAGGAACGCAGTTTCTTCACCCAGAGAAGCCGTTACGGTGACACGCAGCACTACTTCATACACATCATCTGCCAGTTGGGTAGATGCGGTATCAAGATCCAGTTTAACCTCTGGCTGCCAATCTTTCTGGAAAACATGTGGTGCATTTGGCGCTTCGAAAGACACATCCTTGGTATAAATACGTTGGATCTGGAAAGCCATTTCAGTGTTATTTTGTTCTGACATGTTGAGAAAACCCTTTAGTGTTGTCCTTTAAATACTTCGGTACGCCTTAACGCAGCAGTGGATCCAGTCCACCACGTGCATCCAACGCATACAAGTCGTCACAACCACCAATGTGCTGTGCATCAATAAAAATCTGCGGAACCGTTGTACGGCCACTGCGCTTGATCATCTCTTCACGCTTCACGGCATCGCCGTCAATCGGAAGTTCCTGGAAACTCACACCCTTGCTGTTCAACAGCGCCTTTGCGCGATGGCAAAACGGGCAGGTCGCTTTGGTATAGATCTCAATATTGGCCATGACTTATCTCCAGTGTTCTTTTACCCTGCGGCATGAAAGAAGACGGGTAAATTACTTGCCGCGAACCAGTGGCAGATTCTCGCCACTCCAGCCCGCTACGCCGTCTTTCAGTACAGATACCTGCTCAAAACCGGCTTTAATCAGCGCAGTTGCTGAATCCTGGCACTGCATACCAGAGCCATCAACCACAATAACAGGTTTGTTTTTGTGTTTTTCCAGCTCGCCAAAATTGTTGGCTTTGATTTCGCTCGGCAGCAGGTTAGTGGAGCCCGCGATATGGCCTTTGCGGAAGTCGTCGCGCTGACGTAAATCCACAATCACCGCATCTTCTTTGTTGATAAGACGAGTGGCTTCTCCGCGCGTAATTACCTTCACTTTCGAAGTCAGGCTCTTAAACGTGGTAAATAATACAGCCGCCAGTAACGCAATCCAGGCGATACTCAATACAGGGTGGCGACTAACAAATTGCATAATTTCTTGCATGGGGGGTAACAACTCCCGACTTAGTGATTAAAAAACCAGGAAAGGAGTATACCTGCGCGTTGGCGCAAATACAGCCAGAGCGTGCATTGGATTGCATTTTTGCGGGGCGCTACGGAAAAAAAAACGTAAATCCGCGCCCTCTGCGACACGCTCTGGTCGATTATTTGATCTTCTGGGGCTATTTTATCGATTCAGCTGTAGTAAAATTACGCAATTATTTTTGTCTATTGAGTGTGAGGTTGTCGCAATGTCGGTTTCTAAAAAACCTATGGTACTGGTGATTCTGGATGGCTATGGCTATCGTGAAGACAGCCAGGATAACGCCATCTTTAATGCCAAAACCCCGGTAATGGATGCTCTGTGGGCAAAACGTCCGCATACCCTGATTGATGCCTCTGGCCTGGAAGTCGGCCTGCCCGATCGCCAGATGGGCAACTCCGAAGTGGGTCACGTCAACCTGGGCGCGGGCCGCATCGTGTATCAGGACCTGACCCGTCTGGATGTTGAAATTAAAGAACGGACTTTCTTCGCTAACCCAGTGCTGACCGATGCGGTCGACCAGGCAAAAAATAGCGGCAAAGCGGTTCACATCATGGGCCTGCTCTCTGCTGGCGGCGTTCACAGCCACGAAGATCACATCATGGCGATGGTAGAAATGGCAGTTGAACGCGGTGCTGAGAAAATCTATCTGCACGCTTTCCTTGATGGCCGTGATACCCCGCCGCGCAGCGCTGAACATTCGCTGCAGAAATTCGAAGAGAAATTTGCCGCGCTGGGCAAAGGCCGCGTAGCGTCCATCATCGGTCGTTACTACGCCATGGACCGCGACAACCGTTGGGATCGCGTTGAACAGGCTTATGACCTGATGACGCTGGCAAAAGGCGAGTTCCAGTTCTCTACGGCTGTTGAAGGCCTGCAGGCTGCTTATGCCCGCGACGAAAACGACGAATTCGTGAAAGCGACCGTGATCCGTGCTGAAGGCCAGGCTGAAGCCGCCATGGAAGACGGCGATACGCTGATTTTCATGAACTTCCGTGCTGACCGTGCGCGTGAAATCACCCGTGCGTTTGTTAACGCTGACTTCGACGGCTTCGCCCGTAAGAAAATCGTTAACCTCAACTTTGTGATGCTGACCGAATACGCAGCCGACATCAAAACTGCTGTTGCTTACCCACCAGCGTCTCTGGCCAACACCCTTGGCGAGTGGATGGCGAAGAATGACAAAACGCAGTTGCGTATTTCCGAAACTGAAAAATATGCCCACGTGACCTTCTTCTTTAACGGCGGCGTAGAAGAGCCGTTCAAAGGCGAAGATCGCATCCTGATCAATTCGCCGAAAGTCGCGACCTACGATCTGCAGCCGGAAATGAGCTCTGCTGAGCTGACCGAGAAGCTGGTTGCTGCGATTCAGAGTGGAAAATACGACACCATCATTTGTAACTACCCGAACGGCGACATGGTTGGTCACACCGGGGTGATGGAAGCTGCGGTTAAAGCGGTTGAAGCGCTGGATCACTGCGTTGAGCAGGTGACTAAAGCGGTTGAATCCGTTGGCGGCCAACTGCTGATCACCGCGGACCACGGTAACGCAGAGCAAATGCGCGATCCGTCCACCGGTCAGGCGCATACAGCACACACCAACCTGCCCGTTCCGCTGATTTATGTCGGTGGTAAAAACGTCAAAGCAGTTGAAGGCGGCAAACTTTCTGATATCGCCCCGACGATGCTGACGCTGATGGGTATGGAAATCCCGCAAGAGATGACTGGTAAGCCGCTGTTCATCGTGGAATAATCCCTCCCCATGAGGGGAAAGGCGATTAATACCATCACTTGGGCCGTGAAACTGCAAAAGCTTTCAGTCAGGCCCTTGTTCTACGCCAGCGCGCTTAGCGCTGGCGTATTGCTGTGCGCCTTTTCCGCCCACGCGGACGAGCGCGATCAGCTCAAATCTATTCAGGCTGATATCGCGGCAAAAGAACGCGCGGTACGCCAACAACAACAACAACGCTCCACTCTCCTCGCTCAACTTAAAGCTCAGGAACAGGCCATCGCCGTTGCCGCCAGGCAACTACGCGAAACGCAAAACTCGCTGGCGCAGCTGAATGCACAAATCACAGAGATGAATGCCGCCCTCGCGAAGCTGGAAAAACAGCGGGCTGCGCAAGAGCGTAGCCTGGCAGCCCAACTTGACGCAGCGTTTCGCCAGGGCGAACACACCGGTATTCAGCTCATTCTGAGCGGGGAAGAGAGCCAGCGCGGGCAACGCCTGCAGGCCTATTTCGGCTATCTGAACCAGGCGCGGCAGGAAACCATCGCGCAGTTGAAACAAACCCGCGAAGAAGTCGACTCGCAAAAAGCCGAGCTGGAAGATAAGCAGAGCGAACAGCAGACGTTGCTGTACGAACAGCGCGCTCAGCAGGCTAAGCTGGAGCAGGCGCGTAATGAACGCAAGAAGACGCTCTCGGGTCTGGAGTCATCGATTCAGCAGGGTCAGCAGCAACTGGGCGAAATGCGCGCCAACGAATCACGCCTGCGCAACAGCATCGCTCGCGCCGAAGCCGCAGCCAAAGCACGCGCGGAACGTGAAGCTCGCGAGGCGCAGGCCGTACGTGACAAACAGAAGGATGCGTCACGGAAAGGCTCAACCTACAAGCCAACCGAAAGCGAAAAATCACTGATGTCCCGTACCGGCGGTTTAGGTTCCCCACGCGGCCAGGCATTCTGGCCCGTTCGTGGCCCAACGCTACATCGTTATGGCGAACAGTTGCAAGGTGAGCTACGTTGGAAGGGGATGGTTATTGGCGCATCCGAAGGCACCGAAGTTAAAGCCATTGCCGATGGTCGCGTCATTCTGGCGGACTGGTTGCAGGGCTACGGTCTGGTGGTCGTCGTTGAGCACGGTAAAGGCGATATGAGCCTGTACGGTTATAACCAGAGCGCGCTGGTCAGCGTCGGTACGCAGGTTCGCGCCGGGCAGCCTATTGCTCTTGTGGGTAGCAGCGGCGGACAGGGCAGGCCGGCACTCTATTTCGAAATCCGTCGCCAGGGTCAGGCGGTCAATCCACAGCCGTGGTTGGGAAGATAAGTTTTGCCTCAATTTCGTCGTCTATTATTCTCTCTCGCCAGCGTGCTGGCCTTCGCAACACCTGTTTTTGCTGGCAAACTTGCCATCGTTATTGATGATTTCGGCTATCGTCCACACACCGAAAATCAGGTTCTGGCGATGCCTTCCACCGTCTCCGTTGCCGTTCTGCCTAATGCCCCACACGCGCGTGAAATGGCGATTAAAGCGCATAACAGCGGGCATGAAGTGTTAATCCATCTGCCGATGGCGCCGCTGAGCAAACAGCCGTTAGAGAAAGATACTTTGCGCCCGGAAATGAGCAGCGAAGAGATTGAGCGGATTATTCGCGACGCGGTAAGCAAAGTACCGAATGCGGTCGGGCTGAACAACCATATGGGCAGCGCGATGACCTCCAGCCTGTTCGGCATGCAGAAGGTGATGCAGGCGCTGGAACGCTACGATCTCTACTTCCTGGACAGTATGACCATCGGCAACAGTCAGGCAATGCGCGCAGCATCAGGAACCGGCGTGAAGGTTATCAAACGCAAAGTCTTCCTGGATGACACGCAAAACGAAGCCGATATTCGCCGTCAGTTTAATCGGGCCGTTGAGCTTGCGCGCCGCAACGGTTCAGCAATTGCCATTGGGCATCCTCACCCTTCGACGGTTCGCGTCCTGCAGCAGATGCTTTATAACCTGCCTGCGGACATTACGCTGGTTCGCCCAAGCAGCCTGCTCAATGAACCACAGGTAGACACCTCCAGACCAAACCTTACACCGCCGAAGAATGGTAAACCTGATGCGCCACGTAATCCTTTCCGCGGGGTGAGATTATGCAAACCGAAGCAGCCGTTAGAGCCGGTTTACGCCAGCCGCTTCTTCAGCGTGCTCGGTGAAAGCATCACCCAAAGCACGCTGGTGCAGTATATGCGCCTGCAATGGCAGGGCTGGGGGAATACATCCTCACCCAGCGCTATGAACGCTAACGTAAATTAAGCGTTTTACGGGCAATACGAGAGGGCGAGGATGTTTTATCGCGCCATTTCCAGAGACGGAATGACCATAGCAGCGCCTGGTACAAAACTTTGGCGCTGCGTACGTTAGTAATCATGCGTTTATACATACCAGAGACAAAAATCTCTGCAATCATGCGTTGACGAATATGGACATCCGGCTCTTTGCGTACTGCGTGGCAAACGCGTAATGCTTCATAGGTTATTTGCTGATGAAATTCCGGATAAATAGTAATCCGACCCGCATATTCACGATTCAACTTATCCAATAACCGTGTAATTTTAATATAGTGGCGTTGGTAATTGAGATTCTTTAAGCCTTGCCTTTTAAGACGGCTAACTGATTGATCGTGTAAGAAGTATTTATACAATGATTGCTCGGTATATCGCACACGTTTGGCGTTAAACATAAACTCCGTCGTCCATACAATATCCTGATGATGCAACCCTGGAATAAACGCTATCTTGTTTTTCTCGATAACATCTCTGCGATAAACCCCCATCCAGACCACATGCGTCCAACGGCGTGAAGCCAATGCCATACGTAACCAGTCGGGACCGGTCAATACACCCGTAGACCGCAGACGGTCCGTCGGTATTGATTGCCAGGTGTCCCCCGTTTCGAAAATGCACCAATCAGAATTGCACTGTGCCAGATCGAGATCATCCTGAAGCGCCATGGTCATCAGGGTTTCATACATATTGGGATAAACCAGGTCATCGGCATCGACAAATGCAACATAATCCCCTTTGGCCACTGCCAGCCCACTATTACGCGCGACAGATGCCCCGGCGTTAGCCTGATGTAACAACCGGACATGGGAATAGTTATCAGCATAATGTCTTGCAATATCAACAGAGTTATCCGTTGAACCGTCATCCACAATAATGATCTCTATCGCAGCCCATGTCTGTGCGATCAAAGATTCCATGCAATCCCGAAAACTATCACCCGCGTTATACAACGGAATAATAACACTCAACATATTTGTGCGGTTTCTCATCAGATAACCCAAGTTTGTCAGTACACTGATGACTTTTACTACAGTTTCATTAAGGAATTATTAAGGTTAGAACATTTAATTTTCAGAAGCGGCGCAGCGAAAGCAACCAGTATGGGAAAATGCCATGCGGCGCCTGAGTTCAGCGGCCGTGATAGCTCAGATCGTCTACATATTGAGGGACACAACCTGTATACTATACCCCTGTAAATTAACGCGCGATGTACACTGATATTGAGGAAAGTGATGGCCATCAGTAAGACACATGAAAAAGGTTATACGGTCTATTGCAAAGAGACCAAAACAGACCTTAAGTCACTGATGAATAAGTATATAAACAAAGAAATCAGTGGCAAACCGTTGAGCAGTGGTAACGCCATGCGCAGTGTAGAACTGGTCGAGTACAACTCACAAAAATTTATCATCAAAAACGACCGTGAAGTTGATCCTCGATTTGAGAAAAAAATGCAGAATTTTATCTCCGGCCCCTTTTATTCCTGGCTCATCAAGAAGCTGGACACACTCTCCCCGGAAATGCGCGCCTGTACAGCCGATCTCTACTATGCCGCTGAAAAAGTACGCCTTCGTCAGTGTCATGATGTTTATATTATTCATGAATATGTTGAAGGCACTCCTTTAAAAGAAATTAACCATAAGAATGCCGATGAAGTGAAACAGTGCGTTCTGCGCCTTCACAAAGCCGGGTTGGCATCTAATGATATCCACCCTGGAAATTTCATTCGTACGCCAGGCGGTGAATTAAGAATAATTGACTTATCCTGTAAGGGAAATATGAAGATTTGCCAGGCTAATGACATTTTAGCATTGCAGCGAAAATATCATATTAACATCAAAGGAAAAGGGTTAATCTATAAGCTCATCTGGCTCAAAGAAGCGATAAGATCTTTATCCAGAAAGCTTCGAGGCAAATAGTATTTATTATTTATACGGCCAGAATAAAGAATCTGGCCGTTGGTAGCATTTAATACAAGTCGAGCATTCAATCCCAGCTCAGGATCACTTTCCCTGACTGGCCCGAGCGCATCGCGTCAAAGCCCTGCTGGAATTCATCGATGGAGAATCGATGGGTGATGATCGGCGACAAATCCAGACCAGACTGAATCAATGCGGCCATCTTGTACCAGGTCTCAAACATCTCTCGACCGTAGATACCTTTAATAAACAATCCCTTAAAGATAACTTTAGTCCAGTCGATGGACATGTCTGATGGTGGAATACCCAGCATAGCAATACGGCCACCGTGGTTCATGGTGTCCAGCATGGCGCGAAACGCTGGCGGCGCGCCGGACATCTCCAGACCGACATCAAACCCTTCGGTCATGCCCAGTTCAGCCATCACGTCGGTCAGACTCTCTTTCGACACGTTGACCGCGCGAGTGATGCCCATTTTACGCGCCAGTTCAAGGCGATACTCATTAACATCGGTAATCACCACGTGGCGTGCGCCAACGTGCCTGGCAACCGCTGCCGCCATAATACCGATTGGACCGGCGCCGGAAACCAGCACATCTTCCCCAACCAGATCGAACGACAGCGCCGTATGCACCGCATTACCGAACGGATCGAAGATAGACGCCAGGTCGTCAGAGATGTTGTCCGGAATTTTAAACGCGTTAAATGCCGGGATCACTAGGTACTCTGCAAAGCAGCCAGGACGGTTTACGCCAACACCGGTCGTATTGCGGCACAGGTGAGTACGTCCACCGCGGCAGTTACGGCAATGCCCGCAGGTGATATGACCTTCGCCTGAAACGCGATCGCCGATTTTAAAGCCTTTAACTTCCTGGCCGATGCCAACAACTTCGCCGACATATTCATGTCCAACGACCATCGGTACCGGGATGGTTTTTTGCGACCATTCATCCCAGTTATAAATGTGAACGTCAGTCCCGCAGATGGCTGTTTTACGGATTTTAATCAGCAAATCGTTATGGCCGACTTCCGGTTCAGGAACGTCGGTCATCCAAATGCCCTCTTCCGCTTTCAGTTTGGATAACGCTTTCATTTCACATCCTCAGGCAATAACGCCCAGTTGTTTACCAATGCGTGTGAACGCCTCAACAGCACGCGTAATCTGCTCAGGGGTATGCGCCGCAGACATCTGGGTACGAATACGCGCCTGACCTTTTGGAACCACCGGATAGAAGAATCCAGTAACGTAAATCCCCTCTTTTTGCAGCTCGCGGGCGAACTCTTGCGCCACTACTGCATCCCCCAACATGACCGGGATAATTGCGTGATCCGCTCCCGCTAACGTAAAGCCTGCGGCAGACATTTGCTCGCGGAACTGACGTGCGTTCGCCCACAGGCGATCGCGCAGCTCGCTGCCTGCTTCGACCATCTCCAGCACTTTAATGGAGGCAGAAACAATGGCAGGAGCCAATGAGTTGGAGAACAGATACGGACGGGAACGCTGACGCAGCCACTCAACAACCTCTTTGCGCGCTGCGGTATAACCGCCAGATGCGCCGCCGAGCGCTTTACCCAGCGTACCAGTGATGATGTCCACACGCCCCATCACGTCACAGTATTCATGTGAGCCACGACCATTTTCGCCGACAAAGCCGACAGCATGGGAATCATCAACCATGACCAGCGCGTCGTATTTATCCGCCAGGTCACAAACGCCTTTCAGGTTAGCAATCACACCATCCATAGAGAACACGCCATCGGTGGCGATCAGGATATGACGGGCTCCCGCTTCACGCGCTTCTTTCAAACGAGCTTCCAGTTCGACCATGTCGTTGTTGGCGTAACGGAAACGCTTTGCTTTACACAAGCGAACACCGTCAATGATAGAAGCGTGGTTGAGCGCATCTGAGATAATCGCATCTTCTGCGCCCAGCAGCGTTTCAAACAGGCCGCCGTTGGCGTCAAAGCAGGAAGAGTAAAGGATGGCATCTTCCATACCGAGGAATGCCGCCAGTTTTTGCTCCAGTTGCTTATGGCTGTCCTGGGTACCGCAAATAAAGCGGACCGAAGCCATACCAAATCCGTGAGAATCCATACCTGCTTTTGCAGCTGCAATCAGTTCCGGGTGGTTAGCCAGCCCCAGATAGTTGTTCGCACAAAAGTTAATAACGTGGCTTCCATCGGCCACTGTGATGTCCGCCTGCTGGGCAGACGTAATAATGCGCTCTTCTTTAAACAATCCTTCCGCACGTGCGGTTTCGAGATCGTTCGTTAACTGTTTGTAAAAATCCCCACGCATTTCAATTCTCCAGACTGGGCAAATTTCAGCACATATTACCCAAAGCTATACGCTGATACGAGATGACGCATCATCACTTCTTCAAAATGAAGCATAAATCACGTATACCCACATGGCTAATCAGTGATGCCGTCGTATGGATTCATTGGACGCACGGAATCACAACCAATTGAATTGGCTGGATTTTATAAAAAATCATAAAAAAACAACAGCAATAGCAGAAGAATGCCTTTGCAGCATTCTATCTGGTTAGGTAACCCTTCAATCTCATTCAAGCCACTACTTTCGAGTGAGAAAAATTCGCAATGCCTGGAGTTTTGCACCTAAAGCGGTTCGCCGATAAACACGGAACAGATCGAACCATTTGCCCCGACCAAGGTAATTAAGCATTAATAGATCAGGGCGCTTGTAATAACACATGACAAAAATACCCTGATCATCATCAACAATATTATTTCTGAGAGTCTCTTTTTGACACTCAGTGACTAATGAGTAAAACTCTTTCCATTTCTCTGGTGAACCAACAATAGCGCCGCCGATAATATAAGTATGATTTCCTATCATAAAATCAAAAACCTGTTTTCTGGATGATATAACCAGACCCTTTTTAATCGTGAAGAGATGCATTTTATTACGGTCAAAAGGGAAGTCCCATACTTTTAATCCGCGAGTAACCTGCGGTTTACGGCAATATCCGAAGTCTACCCAGGCAACCATCGGAGTATTAACTAAGCCTGCATTTATGGCCTTCACTACAAAATATGCTTTTAAATTATTGATCAACACATATTCTGGAGACCAGTACTCAGGGTTACCTAGCTGTCGCGTCTCTAATTTACTCTTAAAAGTATCATCCTGCTGGATTTGTCTTATTTTATTATTAATATGCTTAAATTTTTTACCTAAATCTATGGTTATAATTTTTGTGGGCTTACCTTTGCGTATTTCCGCAACTCTGTCCTCAAACTCAGACGAAGTAAAAATAACCATATCATTTTCTAAAGCGGCTAACCGTTTGAAGTAGTCAAAATAGACATCAGAAGATCGGGAAAGTTTTTCACGGAAGCCTTTATTAACAGTCCACTCCCCCCTACCGATATCAAAATATGCTGTCACAATAGTGGTAGACGATTTCATAACCATTTTCAAACCATTAATAAAAAAAATATTATATCACATAGTTTTTGTTTTTGTACATATAATATACATAGATGGATATAAAAAAACTAAGTACATTTAAGATTAATTTAATAGACTTAATAACCATTAAATAAGCATTCTTATACTGGTGTTTATAGGCCTTCTACCGACCCACCATCTTACTTAAGAGGCTGAAGGGATGCCGATGTGATGGTATGATTACAGACATTAGTGTCTGAGATTGTCTCTGACTCCAAAATTCGAAGGTTACATTTATGATCATCGTTACCGGCGGCGCGGGCTTTATCGGCAGCAACATCGTCAAGTCATTGAATGATAAAGGCATCACCGACATACTGGTGGTGGACAACCTTAAAGATGGCACCAAGTTTGTTAACCTGGTGGATCTGAATATTGCTGACTACATGGACAAGGAAGACTTCCTGATCCAGATTATGGCCGGAGAAGATTTCGGCGATATCGAAGCGATTTTCCACGAAGGCGCATGCTCCTCCACTACCGAGTGGGACGGCAAGTATATGATGGATAACAACTATCAATACTCCAAAGAGCTGTTGCACTACTGCCTGGAGCGTGAAATTCCGTTCCTGTATGCGTCCTCTGCCGCCACCTACGGCGGTCGTACTTCTGATTTCATCGAATCCCGTGAATATGAGAAACCGCTGAACGTTTACGGCTACTCAAAATTCCTGTTCGACGAGTACGTTCGTCAGATCCTGCCAGAAGCCAATTCTCAGATTGTTGGCTTCCGCTATTTCAACGTCTACGGACCGCGTGAAGGCCATAAAGGCAGCATGGCGAGCGTCGCTTTCCACCTCAACACCCAGCTCAACAATGGCGAAACACCAAAACTGTTCGAAGGCAGTGAAAACTTCAAGCGTGATTTCGTTTACGTAGGCGATGTGGCTGCGGTGAACCTGTGGTTCCTGGAAAACGGGGTTTCCGGCATCTTTAACCTTGGTACCGGTCGTGCGGAATCTTTCCAGGCCGTTGCCGATGCAACGCTTGCGTACCACAAAAAAGGCAGCATTGAGTACATCCCATTCCCGGAAAAACTGAAAGGTCGCTACCAGGCGTTTACCCAAGCCGATCTGACTAATCTGCGCGCTGCGGGCTATGACAAGCCGTTTAAAACCGTTGCTGAAGGTGTAACGGAATATATGGCCTGGCTGAACCGCGACGCGTAAGTATGAAAATTTTGGTGGTAGGCCCGTCCTGGGTGGGCGACATGATGATGTCGCAAAGTCTCTATCGCACGCTTAAGGCGCGCTATCCCCAGGCGATAATCGACGTGATGGCACCTGCATGGTGCCGTCCGTTATTGTCGCGCATGCCTGAAGTTAACGAAGCTATCGCCATGCCGCTGGGACACGGCGCGCTGGAGATCGGCGAGCGGCGTAAACTCGGTCATAGCCTGCGTGAAAAACGCTATGACCGCGCCTATGTGCTGCCTAACTCGTTTAAATCCGCGCTGGTACCGTTTTTTGCTGGCATTCCCCATCGTACCGGATGGCGTGGTGAAATGCGCTACGGCCTGCTAAACGATGCGCGCGTGCTGGATAAAGATGCCTGGCCGCTGATGGTCGAACGCTATGTAGCCCTGGCCTATGATAAAGGCGTAATGCTGTCAGCTAAAGATTTACCGCAGCCTCTGCTATGGCCGCAGTTGCAGGTAAGCGAAGGTGAAAAGTCCCTGACCTGTCGCCAGTTTTCCCTTTCTGCCGAACGCCCCATCATCGGCTTTTGCCCTGGTGCGGAATTTGGTCCAGCGAAACGCTGGCCACATTACCACTACGCAGACCTGGCGAAGCAACTGATCGATGAAGGCCATCAGATTGTGCTTTTTGGCTCTGCAAAAGACCATGAAGCCGGAAATGAGATCCTGGCAACGCTGAGCGTTGATCAGCAGCCCTGGTGCCGTAATCTGGCAGGCGAAACACAGCTGGAGCAGGCCGTCATTCTGCTCGCCGCCTGCAAAGCGGTGGTCACCAACGACTCTGGATTAATGCACGTTGCCGCAGCGTTGAATCGACCTCTGGTAGCGTTGTATGGCCCCAGCAGCCCGGATTTTACTCCGCCGCTTTCACACAAGGCGCGCGTAATTCGCTTGATTACGGGCTATCACAAAGTACGCAAGGGAGATGCAGCAGAAGGCTATCATCAGAGCCTGATTGACATCACACCCCAGCGCGTGCTGGAAGAACTCAACGACCTGTTGTTACAAGAGGAAGCCTGACGGATGCGGGTACTGATCGTTAAAACATCGTCTATGGGCGATGTACTGCATACGTTACCGGCATTAACCGATGCGCAGCAGGTCATGCCGGATATTCAATTTGATTGGGTAGTGGAAGAAGGCTTCGCGCAGATCCCATCCTGGCATGCAGCCGTTGACCGGGTTATTCCAGTGGCGATCCGCCGCTGGCGTAAAGCCTGGTTTTCAGCGCCGATTAAAGCCGAGCGTAAAGCCTTTCGCGATGCGGTGCGTTTACAGCAGTATGACGCGATAATTGATGCGCAGGGTCTGGTTAAAAGCGCGGCGTTGGTTACGCGTCTGGCACGTGGCATCAAGCATGGTCTGGACTGGAGCACGGCGCGCGAACCATTGGCGAGCCTGTTTTATAATCGCAAACATCACATTGCCAAACAGCAGCACGCGGTAGAACGTACGCGTGAATTGTTCGCCAAAAGTCTGGGATATTCCAGGCCCCAGTCGCAGGGTGATTACGCTATCGCTCAGCATTTTCTGAAAGAACGTAATGCTGATGTGGGCCAATATGCCGTATTTCTGCATGCCACAACGCGTGATGATAAGCACTGGCCAGAAGCCAACTGGCGGGAGCTAATTGGCCTGTTAAATAACGCTGGCATACGTATTAAACTGCCATGGGGTGCTCCTCACGAAGAAGCACGAGCCCGTAGGTTGGCAAATGGTTTTTCTTATGTTGATGTTCTTCCACGGATGACTTTGGGAGAGGTCGCTCGCGTACTGGCGGGGGCAAAATTTGTGGTGTCGGTTGATACAGGCCTGAGTCATTTAACCGCTGCACTGGATCGCCCTAATATTACGTTGTACGGTCCAACGGACCCAGGATTGATTGGTGGGTATGGGAAGAATCAAGTGGCATGTCGCTCAGGAAGTGAAAATCTTTCCGACTTGCGTTCTTCGACCGTATTAGAATCAATTAATTGCAATTTTTTAAATAATTGTCTGTAAGTATCGGAGAAATGATGGCTTTAACAAAGTTTTTTTTAGATGAGAAAAAAAACTGGAAGATAAACTGGAATAGAGGACTTATATTTCTGTTTGTCGCCACCTATTTCTTAGGTGGTATTACTCGTTATAAACATTTGATTGTCATCCTGATGACTATCACAACGATAGTTTATTTATGTAAGAATCCTCGACATTATATTCCTATTTTTAAAACATTTGTTTTTGCAAGTGTATCATTTCTTGTAATCGCTACCTTCGTCTCTTTAGTGTTCACTCCTGAACTAAAAGCTAGCCTGAAAGAGATAAACAACTCAGTTGTTGAAAATGTCTTATTATGCACTATTGCGATCCCTGTATTACTAAGAGAAGAAAGCAAAGAAACCATTTCAAAGTTGATATTCTTCTCGTTCCTTACAGCTCTTAGTTTGCGATGCCTTTCAGAACTTGTCCTTTATTATCAGGACTATCAGCAAGGAATCATGCCTTTTACTAATTACCAACATCGCGGAATTTCAGATGCAATGGTGTTTTTATTCCCAGTGCTTCTGAATCTATGGCTCATTAAATCAGCGAAATACCGTATATTATTCCTGTTGTTAGGGGCGATATACACCTTTTTAATTCTTGGAACATTGTCCCGTGGCGCATGGTTATCTGTATTTATTATTGCTCTTACATGGATAATCATGTACAAACAATGGCGATTGCTTACTTTAGGAATCCTCGTAGCTATTGTTGCTCTGACAGCTATATTTTCACACAAAGATATGTCAGAAAAACTGACCTTTAAATTGCAGCAAACTGACAGTTCATATCGCTATACTAACGGTACGCAAGGAAGTGCGTTTGACCTAATCTTAGAAAATCCAGTTATTGGTTATGGTTTTGGTAATAACGCTTATAAAACTGTATACAACAAGCGTGTTGTTGATTATCCAAACTGGACATTCCGCGAGTCAATTGGACCACACAACCTTATTCTTTTTGTATGGTTTGGTACAGGATTACTTGGACTTGTGGGTTTAATACTGGTGTACACTAGCATTGTGAGAGAATGTGTTACGCATGCATTTAGGGAGAATTACTATTCCCCATACAATGCTTATATAATAATTTTACTTTCATTTTTCGGTTATTTTATTATACGTGGCAACGTTGAGCAGATTGAGTTAGATCTGTTGGGTATTTTTGCAGGTTTTCTGTTAGCGCTGAAGAATAAATAAAATAGTATAAAAAGGCTACTGTATGTAGCCTTTTTATCACTCGAACCAGTTACAAATAACCCCTTCAAACCGTTGTGTAACCGCAAACCAACTATAGTTTCCAAAGACATATTGCTGACCTCGTTGGGCGGTATCCGCTAAACTACTTTCCGCCATTACCCTGGTAATATCCTGAGCAATAGTTTCTGCAGTCATCGGCTCTGTAAGGTGATAGCCTGTAATTTTATCTTTAACAAACTCAACCATGCCGCCCCGAGTACTGACTAATACAGGTCTTCCAGCGCCCATAGCCTCAATAGCCACCATACAAAATGGCTCCTGAAATTGAGAAGGAATCACAACTATATCTGCCAGTGGATAGTAATAGTGCATTTTCTCGGGTGAGATACTACCTAACATAATACAATGTGGTTTGAGGCGCTCGGCTATTTCCCGAACTTCACGCTGATAATCACCTTTATCGTTCTTATTTACTTCCATGTGATCACCAACGACCACAAGCTTCAGATTTTTATTCTCATGCAGCAACTTTTCAAAAGCCTGCAGAAGCAAGAGAACACCTTTATCAGGTACTATGCGTCCAGCAAAAAATACCACCTTGCTTTCAGGGGAAATATTTAATTTATTTTTTGATATTGATTCATATGACGATTGATAGATATCCAGGTCAATACCATTAGGCACAATAACAATATCAGCTTCAGGAAGATAAGATTGATAATAGTTCTTCAAAAACAAACTTGGTACGATCATCTTAACTTTTTTATCAAGCAACTTAGGTTCAAACGCATTATGCATATGAATCACAACTTTAGCCTGAGGAGCTTGCGAACGAATTTGTCGATATAGCTTCATACTGTTATGGACAACAATCACACTTTGATCGGTTATCTCAAATTTTTCGGCAACTTTCAGTATGCGCTTTGAATAAGGTAACGGATCCAGCCGAGTCCACTTTTGGAAAATACGCTTATATACTGAGCTAAATCCAATACGATGAATACTGCATCTTTCGTTTACGTAAGAATAATCAGAATATCCTTCGTTCTTTATACAGACAATACGATTAGGGAATTTAGTTCTCTGGGCAACCTGATACATCCAGGTCTCAACTGCTGCGGCACCACGTGGTGGAATAGAATAAATAGGTGTTACAGTAAATATGATTTTATCAATCATAAAGATCACCATTACATTGTTTTATATTTAATTGCTGCGATCAGGCCTGGAATTATTTTATTTTGATAAAGAAGGTGTTTATATTCTTCTCTATATTCGTGCTTTTGTTTTGCAACTTGATAAGGCTGATTCTTCCATGGTGAATTCTCATATACTGTGCGGAAAAATTGTGCTGAGGAATAGTCAGCCCACTCGTGCCATGGTTTTGTTACACCAGTATAATGAATAAATACTGTCTCTTCATTAATCACTGATTTATAGTAATTTTTATTTTTAATCTCAAACTCAGACTTCAATGAATAAATTGAGTTATATTTCCTCGGTAGTAATACCGCATGATGCAAAAACATGATATTTAAAATATCCTGGTCAGGATATTTTACTCTGGAAACTATACTTTCATCTGACAATAGTTCGAAGAATTTTTTCGTTAAATTAGAGTTAAGCCATTGCTGCAAGTTTATATACATGACACCCGAGTTAAAGTAGTTGCCTTTAAACTCAGGATTATGTAGACGCTCTGCACTTTTATCCTGCATTGAATCAACATCTACTACAACCGCACCATATTCCCCATCAAATTTCAGTGCGGCAAGATCCTCTAAAGAGCCTTTACACGTAATATCAGCATCAAGATATAGCAGTCGATCTAATCGTTCAGAAAAATAATCAAATGAAAGCAAGCGATAGTATATTGACACTGGCCATATATTTGTTTTAGGTAGTGACACCAACGGTTCAGAATCAATATGATATAGCTTAATAACTGTTTTATACTGTTCTGCTAATTGTGTCAATAGTACAATATATTCTTGGTCTAAATAATCCGCAATAATATGAAAAGTAAAATTAATATTATTCTGTTTATTATTTTCAAGGATTGATGCAATAGAAATTGCCGCGCCAGTTTGGTAATTTTTATCGATTCCCCATGAGATATTAAAAGTGTCACGATCATCACATGGTGTAACACGTCTGTCTAACTCAATAATATCTTTGAAGTTAGTTAATCTTTTGAAGTCCAATTTAATTACCTTTAATTATTTCAGCTATATTTTCCAGCGGCTAAGATATGCATTGCTGTTGATTATTTTAACAATGTACTTAGCCAGCAGTTAACCTTTCAACTTGGTCAGATAATAATTAAAGTAGTTACACAGTCCCTGAACGTATAACCCTTGTTTAAATTTATGCTTTGCACAATATCTGAATTGATTGCTATTGGTCGGTTTGAGAAGCGCTACTGAATGCCAGGGCGAGGCCTCTTTCGCAACTAAAAAACTCTTCGATACCGGATAGTTGGACCACTCATGCCAGGGTTTTGTCGGTCCCACATAATGAATGAAGACAGTTTCATTATTCACAGGATTGACTACTTCATCTTTCAGTTCATAATTAATGCTAAAGCGTGTATTGTATTTACCATTGATAAAAGTTACTTTTCCGGCTAACAACACATTAAGGACATCTTGATCAAGATGAGTTATTCTTTCCACCCATTCTGGAACTCGCAACATTTCGATGGCTCGGGAAGAGATATTATTACTGTGCCATGCGTTGATGTTGATAAGTAAGAATCCAGCATTAAAGTATCCGGCGATTAATTCTGGAGTGGCCAGCGTTACAGAACGATTATGCCACCATTCGGAATCTCTTTCCGTTACAACGACAGCGATCTCATCTGCGGAAAACTTATAATCGACCAGTTCTCGTACACTACCCTGGCAAGCAATATCGGCATCCAGGTATAATAATTTATCTATTTTATTATAGAAATAATCTGCAATAACAAAACGGAAGTATGTTGCATAAGTCCAGTTTTTTGTACTAGGTAAGTCTTTTAATTTATTGCAATCAATTAGGTAAACTTTGATACAGGATTGATATTGTTTAGCAAGATCGGCGAATCTGGCTTTATCACTCTCATCGAAATAATCAGTAAATATATGAAATGTGAAATCGATTTTTTTATTCGACAATAATACAGAGGCTATTGATACACCGCAGCCAAATAAAAAATTCCTGTCAATACCATAACCGATATTAAAACAGTCTGCAGAAGCATTTTCCCGAAAATCGTACTCAAAAACAGAAAGGATAACTTCTTTATCGCTAAATTGAGACATTTGACTCTTACCAATTTTTGAGAAATAGACCATGTTCTCACATGATGCATTTCAAATAGTTCAGGATAAATTAATCATAGAGATTTACGGATTGTTCTTTCGCGTATTTTATTAGCTTTAACCTGAGCTTCCTTGAACAAATCAGCCTCCTGACTTAGGATGCTTTTCAACGGCAACTCGCAATAGATGCGTAGAAATCTATAAATATCACGCTGGGTTAATCCAATGTTCATGGAAGAAAAATAGAGACCGATCAAGTCCTTATCGCGCCAGCGTCGGGGAACAGTCGACCGAATCTGAGCACGGTGCAAATCAATCACTGAAATCTTGAGATCGTCCTCACGCCCTGAAAAAGGCAGATGTAATAAAAAGTGGCAAATATAGCAATCGCGATGATTGATACCTCCAGCATGCATCTTACGCACCATGGTGGCAACACGATCAATAATTATACGCTTCACTTTCACATCGGGAGAATTTGTGGCCCAATCAGCACAGTAATCTTCTAAGCTGATAGTTGGTGTGAGATCCTCAGTAATAATAAACGAGGTTTTAGTCAGTGGATTCAACCCTTTCTCACCAAATCCCACGCCTGTCATTGTATCCACACCTAACTGACTCAGGCGATGAATAGCATTCCATTCTCTATCAGCACCTAATACTGGCATGCGTAATGAAAGTAGGTTTTTAACAATCTCTTTCAGAGAAGTGCCTCTGTGCCATTTTAAAAAATAGCTTTTACCCGTTAGTTCAAATCGTAGAGTACGGCGAGTCTCCAGTTCTCTGAATACTTCACCTTGTAAATTTTTAACTTCATCAAATGCATCTTTCCCGCGCCATAGTGTGGCTAACGGTTCTTTTAATTCAACCATCTAAACCACCCGTAATCATATCCGCAGCTTTCTCCGGTAGGCTGTATAAATCTTGCGTATCCGCATAGTGTCGTGCATTTGCCCTCCATTCCGAACACAATGAAGGCTCTACCAGCGCTTTACGTAAGGCTTCATTCAGCGTTTCTTGCCGGAATGGTTCTGTAATTGCCATACCACAATTAGCATCAACAATATAATGCGCGTAACCGCATACGGCTGTGGTCAACACCGGCAGCCCGGCAGTGATTGCTTCTAGTAAAACAATACCTGCCGCCTCCTGATAAGCTGGATGCATCAATATATCAGCCGCAGCCATTAATTCTGCAACATCATTACGGCCAGAGTAGAAATGGACATTACTGCGTACGCCAAGTTTTTCCGCCAGCGCCTCAAATTTTCTCGGTCTGTCTTGTCCAACAACATACAGTAGCGTATTAGTCCGAAGCGTTTCTGGTAACGAGGCCACTGCACGTATTGAACGATCCACACCTTTACGAGTGAAATCAGAGCCTACCTGCAATAATAGATTTTGTTGCTCTGTTATACCGTTTTTCTGGCGATAAACTTCACGGCTATTCGGAATCTGCTGGCTATACTTCCTGTCCGGATAAATCCCTGGAGGAAGAATATGAAATCGTTGAGCTTCTGTCTGATAGTGCTTCTGAAAATCAGCAATCTGCTTATCAGTTAGCATCAATAGCTGCGTCGGTTTACCCTGCTCAAACGTCGCGCGTTCAAACGCTGCATAGTGCCGATATCGTGAAGTTAACCGATAGAGGAAACCTTTTTCTTGTGCCACTTTCTCGGCATAGCAAACGTCAGCAGCATAGTAGAGATCCAGCCCTGGCATTTTATTAAAACCAACAACCCGATCGACAGGGTGCTGAAGTAAATGTGCCTGGACCCAGGAATAATACTCCGCATTGCGACCATGGTTTGTCCGGGACTTGACCGGTACAAGAACCAATTCAAAAACGTCAGGACACTCACCTTCCCAGGACTGCGTATAGACACGAACATGGTGACCACGTGCCGCTACAGTTTGCGCAATGCGCATAAAATCACGCTGTAACCCACCGAATGGGAAGTATTTATACAAACAGAAAGCAACAATCATACGGGACTCCCCGCTTGTGGCGGCACAAGTCTACCCGGTAATAATTTATCGATAGCAGCAATAACATCGTCAGCGGGTATCACCGAAAGATACATTTCATTGCGATCGCGCTGCTCGCGTGGAGGCATCGGACGATAATCACCAGCCCAAAATTGAATCATCTGCTTTGACCATGGTCGCCAAAAATTATGATCCGTTGCGCCAAACAGGCATATCAATGGTGTATCAACCGCAGCAGCAATGTGTCCCGGAGCAGAGTCCACCCCAATAAACAACTGTGCATGATCGATGACCGCTCCTAGCTCGGGGAAGCTCATCTTTCCCGCCAGCGCAGTAACGGGCCTTTCTTTGCAACCTTGTGCAATTTCATTCACGCAAGCCAGATCGTCTTCGCCTGGGCCAGAGGTCATAACTACCTCCAAACCACGCTGGTGTAAGGCGTCAATTACCTGTGAAAACTTTTCGTTATTCCAGCATTTGAAGCGTTGGCGTGCCGTTGGTTGAATTACAACGTATTCATCACCAACTCCAGCCCGATTTAATTCTGTGCGCATACGTTCCCAGCTATCCTCCGGATAGCTCATTGTTGTATGTGTAACAGTCGATTTAAGTTTCAACGGGGCCAGCACAGACAGATTGCTTTCCACCACATTTTCACCGCTAAGCGGAGCCAGACATGTAAAACTTTTTTTCCAAAAAGAAGATTGCCGATGTGCATAATCTTGAGAGATTTTGATTGGCGCGTTCAGTAGCCGCATCAGTATCGCAACCATCCACTGATCGGTAAGGTTTACAACTAAATCATACCCATTTGCGCGCAACGTTCCGATCAGGTGCAGAAAATTAGTAATTTTATCAGTTACTTTTGTCTTTTTATTTTTAATACCATAAAGGGCATTAATTTCTGGGTTTTCCGACAAAATTGGGATGGTATCCTGATAGAGAAGCACGTCGATTTTCGCATCAGGATAGTTCTGCTTTAGCGTACTAATGACCGGAGTTGTTAACAACATATCTCCGTGAAAACGCATTTTTATGACCAGAATTCTATTAATTGGCTTATCCACAAGCGGCTCTTTTATCGTGAGTGTCCGGTAAAGTTAAGCAGAAAAAAGCACGCTACCGCCCCAGGCTCAACAGCTACCTGATTACTGATATCGCACTGATTTTTACGCGCTAGTGTATCACTTCTTTCGCCATGTTCCGACTCGAATAATTCTTGCACAGCCAATGGTTTTAAAACATGTAAATCAATGAATTAAGATGTTCAGACCTTTTGATTTTTAGCCCTCTATCTCGACTAAACCGGAAAATATCAACAGAAAACGTAAAGATGCAAAAGATGCTGGTACCCTGGACATCCCCCGCGAGGGACGCTATTTAATTTAAAAATAGGAAAAGTATTGGTAAAGCCACAGCTAAATACATAGAATCCCCAGCACATTCATAAGTCAGCTACCATTATGCTCGAATTGCTTTACACCGCCCTTTTCTACCTTATTCAGCCTTTGATCTGGGTACGGCTTTGGGTGCGCGGACGTAAGGCTCCGGCCTACCGTAAACGCTGGGGTGAACGCTACGGCTTTTACCGCAGTCCGCTAAAACCAGGCGGCATCATGCTTCATTCGGTTTCCGTGGGCGAAACGCTGGCAGCTATCCCATTAGTCCGCGCTCTGCGACATCGTTACCCCGACTTGCCGATCACGGTCACCACCATGACACCAACCGGTTCCGAGCGCGTACAATCCGCTTTTGGCCCTGACGTTCAGCATATTTATCTGCCGTACGACTTACCGGATGCCCTAAACCGTTTCCTGAATAAAGTTGACCCCAAGCTGGTGTTAATTATGGAAACCGAGCTGTGGCCGAATCTGATCGCGGCACTGCATAAGCGCCATATTCCGCTGGTCATTGCCAATGCACGTCTTTCCGCTCGCTCAGCTGCTGGCTACGCTAAATTAGGTAAATTTGTTGGCAGGCTACTGCGCCGAATTACGTTGATTGCCGCCCAGAACGAAGAAGATGGCGCTCGTTTTATCACGCTTGGTGCCAGAAGCAATCAGGTCACCGTTACCGGTAGCCTGAAGTTTGATATTTCCGTCACGCCGCAGCTGGCCGCAAAAGCGATTACATTGCGTCGTCAATGGGCACCTCACCGCCCGGTATGGATTGCAACCAGCACGCACGACGGCGAAGAAAGCATTATCATTGCCGCCCATCAGGCGTTATTAAACCAGTTCCCTAATCTTTTACTGATTCTGGTACCCAGACATCCTGAACGGTTCCCGGATGCAATTAACCTCGTACGCCAGGCTGGGCTAAGCTATACGACACGTTCTTCGGGCGAAGTTCCGTCATCAGGAACCCAGGTCGTAATCGGCGACACCATGGGCGAGTTGATGTTGCTTTACGGCATTGCTGACCTTGCTTTTGTTGGCGGTTCGCTGGTTGAACGCGGTGGACACAACCCACTGGAAGCCGCGGCGCACGCCATTCCGGTACTGATGGGGCCACATACTTTTAATTTTAAAGATATTTGCGCCCGCCTCGAACAGGCAAGCGGATTGATCACCGTCACCGACGCAACTACGCTGGTGAAAGAGGTCTCTTCTTTACTGACCGATGCAGATTATCGTAATTTTTATGGCCGTCACGCAGTTGAAGTTCTGTATCAAAATCAGGGCGCGCTTCAGCGTCTGCTGCAACTGCTGGAACCTTATCTGCCACCCAAAACGCATTGAGGCAAGTCATGCAAAAACGGGCGATTTATCCAGGAACCTTTGATCCCATTACTAACGGCCACCTCGATATCGTGACACGAGCGACAAGCATGTTCGATCACGTAATCCTGGCAATTGCCGCAAGTCCCAGTAAAAAACCGATGTTTACTCTGGAAGAGCGCGTTGAGCTGGCACAGCAGGCAACGGCGCATCTCGGTAATGTGGAGGTTCTGGGATTCAGCGATCTGATGGCAAACTTTGCCCGCGATAATCAGGCTAACATTCTGATCCGTGGCCTGCGTGCGGTAGCCGATTTTGAGTATGAAATGCAGCTGGCCCATATGAACCGTCATCTGATGCCACAACTGGAAAGCGTCTTTCTGATGCCGTCTAAAGAGTGGTCATTTATCTCATCGTCACTGGTGAAAGAAGTTGCCCGCCACCAGGGTGACGTAGCGCACTTTCTGCCGGAAAACGTTCATCAGGCATTATTGAGTAAACTGAAGTAATGCGTCTGGCCGGATGAGGCATACGCTACGTCCGGCCGATAATGGTGTTATTTCTGACAGCGACGGCAATAAAACGTTGTGCGCTGAGCGTGTTTTGTCGCAATGATTGGCGCGCCGCATACGCGACAGGGTTCACCTTCTCTCCCATAGACCTGCAGCTCCTGGGCAAAATAACCCGGCTTACCGTCACTTTGCAGAAAGTCCTTCAGCGTGGTCCCGCCCTGCTCGATAGAACGCAGCAAAACCGCCTTGATAACGCGCACCAGCAGTTCGCACTCATCCTGCGACAAAGATGACGCCAGACGGTCAGGATGGATACCAGCCGCAAACAGCGACTCGCTGGCATAGATGTTTCCCACCCCCACGACCAGCTTGTTATCCATCAGCCAGGGTTTAATCGCAGTTTTCTTCTTCGCACATTTCTGCTGCAGATAACCAGCATTGAAATCGTCGCTCAGCGGCTCAGGGCCAAGATGGGCGAGGACATTATGCCCATCCAGCTCTTTAGTCCACAGCCAGGCGCCAAAACGACGCGGATCGGTATAGCGCAGGACTTTGCCGTTACTCATCACTAAGTCGACGTGGTCATGTTTTTCTGCCGGAAGCTCTTCAGAAAGGATACGCAAACTACCCGACATCCCCAGGTGAATGATTACCCAGCCATCTGATAGCTCCAGCAGCAGGTATTTCGCGCGCCGCTGTACGCTCAGGACAGGTTTATCACTCAGACGATAGATTTCCTCTGATACAGGCCAACGCAAACGACCGTTACGCACAGTCGCGTGCATAATCGTTGCCCCCACCAGATGCGGCTCAATACCGCGGCGGCTGGTTTCGACTTCAGGTAATTCAGGCATAGTATCTCCGGCGATGTATCAGGTCTCATTAATATGGGGACGGCCAGAAAACAAAAAACCCCGCCGAGGCAGGGTTTTTCTTTACATCAAAGCGGAAATTATTTGATTTTCGCTTCTTTGTATAAAACGTGCTGACGAACAACTGGATCGAACTTTTTCAGCTCCAGTTTTTCCGGCTTAGTACGTTTGTTCTTCGTGGTGGTATAGAAGTGACCAGTACCAGCAGAAGAAACCAGCTTGATTTTCTCACGAATACCTTTAGCCATGATTTATTTCCTCTTAGTACTTAGTACTTTTCGCCACGGGCACGCAGTTCAGACAGAACTGTTTCGATGCCTTTCTTATCAATAACACGCATACCTTTAGCAGATACACGCAGGGTGACAAAACGCTTCTCGCTCTCAACCCAAAAACGGTGAGAGTGCAGGTTAGGCAGGAAACGGCGTTTAGTCGCGTTCAGTGCGTGGGAACGGTTGTTACCGGTCACCGGACGCTTGCCAGTAACTTGGCAGACTCGGGACATGTCTATTCTCCAAAAATCAAATTAGCTCGAGCTTCGTATGGGGTATTGGCGCCTCGTCAGGCTTCTCAGCCCGGTTATCGCAGTTCAATACACTAAATCTTTCATCGTTGCCTCGTCATTGGACGCAACAAGAATGATTTTGCGTATTTGCGAACTCTCGATTGCCAGGCCCAAATGCCAAACCCGAGATTCTCAAAGGTGGCGTAGTATACGCTGAGTCAGCGATGTGCTCAAGTCCCGAACAGACAAAGATCCCGATGGATCGCGTAAAGTGCGTTAAATCCAACCGCGTTCCGCAAAAGAAACGTACTCTCCGCGCCCAATGACCAGATGATCAAGCACCCGGATATCCATGAACTGACAGCATTTCACAACACGCTCGGTGATGAGTTTATCTGCTTTGCTCGGCTCTGCACACCCCGAAGGGTGATTATGTGCAAGGATCACCGCAGAAGCATTCATTTTTATCGCTTCGCGGACAATTTCTCGCGGATGCACTTCAACGTGGCTTAGCGTTCCGGAAAAAAGTTTACGGTGTTTAATCACGCGATGTTGAGAATCCATAAAGATCACATAGAAGATCTCGCGTTCCTCTTGCGAAAGCTGGCTTTGCAGAAATTCACGCGCCATTTCCGGGCTAAGTATCGCACGCTCCTCTATCACCTGTACGTTGTAGTAGCGCCTTGCCAGCTCCACTATTCCCTTCAACTGTGCGTACTTCGCGATACCGATGCCCTGAACATAGCTGAAATCCATGTAATCAGCAGACAACAGGCCATACAATGAATCAAAATGCTGAAGCATCTCTTTCGCCAGCGTAAGCACATCTTTACCCAGTATCCCGGTGCGTAGAAAAAGAGCGAGTAGCTCTACGTCGGTCAGCGAACTGGCCCCCTGCGCCAACAGCTTTTCCCGAGGCATTATACGTCCTGTATTTTCCATGCTTTTCCCCTCCTTTCGCGTCCGCATAGTGGCATAACGCCAGCGGCGAATCGACGCTCTGTTTTCACTTCTTCGTAGAGCCTCGCAAACTGGAGCGCGGGCAAAAGCACGACACATTGCGGATTGTGATAAAATATCCGTCTTCTGGTGAAACCCAACAGGAAAGATCATGATGAGCCTGGCCGGTAAAAAAATCGTACTTGGCGTCAGTGGCGGGATTGCTGCGTACAAAACCCCTGAGCTGGTGCGTCGTTTACGGGAACGCGGCGCAGACGTCCGCGTGGCGATGACCGAAGCAGCAAAAGCGTTTATTACTCCTCTGAGCTTACAGGCGGTTTCGGGCTATCCCGTTTCCGACAGCCTGCTTGACCCCGCAGCCGAAGCCGCGATGGGCCACATTGAGCTGGGGAAATGGGCCGATTTGGTTATACTGGCCCCTGCGACGGCAGACCTGATTGCCCGCGTTGCCGCAGGTATGGCCAACGATCTGGTGTCTACGATCTGTCTGGCAACGCCAGCGCCTGTTGCCGTGCTGCCGGCTATGAACCAGCAGATGTACCGCGCCGCCGCTACCCAACACAATTTGGGCATTCTTGCCTCGCGCGGTTTGCTCATTTGGGGCCCTGACAGCGGTAGTCAGGCATGTGGTGATGTCGGTCCTGGACGTATGCTGGATCCGTTAACAATTGTAGATATGGCGGCAGAACATTTTTCACCTGTCAAAGATCTGCAACATCTCAACATCATGATTACAGCAGGCCCGACGCGTGAACCGCTTGATCCCGTGCGTTATATTTCCAACCACAGCTCCGGGAAAATGGGATTTGCTATCGCGGCCGCTGCCGCAAAACGCGGGGCAAACGTCACGCTGGTATCAGGTCCGGTTTCGTTACCCACACCGCCTTTTGTCCAGCGCATTGATGTGATGACCGCGCTGGAAATGGAAGCCGCCGTGCAATCTGCGGTGCAACAACAGCATATTTTTATCGGCTGCGCCGCAGTCGCTGATTATCGCGCTGAAACTGTCGCCAGTGAAAAAATCAAAAAACAGGCCACGCAGGGTGATGAATTAACAGTAAAAATGGTCAAAAACCCGGACATCATCGCTGGTGTTGCCGCACTGGATGCTAACCGTCCTTTTGTCGTTGGGTTTGCTGCCGAAACAAATAATGTGGAAGAATATGCCCGGCAAAAACGCATCCGCAAAAACCTTGATGTGATCTGTGCGAACGACGTTTCGCTGTCCACTCAAGGATTTAACAGCGACAGCAACGCATTACACCTTTTTTGGCAGGATGGAGATAAAGTCTTACCGCTTGAGCGCAAAGAACTCCTGGGCCAATTATTACTCGACGAGATCGTGACCCGTTATGATGAAAAAAATCGACGTTAAGATTCTGGACCCGCGCGTAGGGCAACAATTTCCGCTCCCGACGTACGCCACTTCTGGTTCTGCCGGACTTGACCTGCGTGCCTGTCTTGATGACGCCGTAGAACTGGCGCCTGGCGCAACAACGCTGGTGCCAACCGGGTTAGCTATCCACATTGCCGATCCTTCTCTTGCGGCGGTGATGCTCCCGCGCTCCGGGCTGGGCCATAAGCACGGGATCGTACTGGGCAATCTGGTCGGTTTGATTGATTCCGACTACCAGGGCCAGCTGATGGTTTCAATCTGGAACCGTGGTCAGGACAACTTTACTATTGAACCGGGCGAACGTATCGCGCAGATGGTATTTGTACCGGTCGTCCAGGCTGAATTTAATTTGGTGGAAGAGTTTGAAGCCACCGATCGTGGCGAAGGTGGCTTCGGCCATTCCGGGCGCAAGTAACCCGCAGAAAAGTATCTCACAGCGTAATAACGCAATAACACACCGCAAACACCCGTTTGCGGTCGCTGTGTGGATGCCTGCCTGGCAAGAGCTTATTTTCAGGGGTATTTTGTAACATGGTAGAAAAGCAAACTGCGAAAAGGAATCGTCGCGAAGAAATACTTCAGTCTCTGGCACTGATGCTTGAGTCCAGCGATGGTAGCCAACGCATCACGACAGCTAAACTGGCGGCCTCTGTGGGCGTTTCCGAAGCGGCCTTGTATCGCCATTTTCCCAGCAAGACCCGCATGTTCGATAGCCTGATTGAGTTTATCGAAGATAGTCTGATTACCCGTATCAATCTGATTTTGAAAGATGAAAAAGACACTAACGCGCGATTGCGTCTGATCGTACTGCTGATTTTAGGGTTCGGTGAACGTAATCCTGGCCTGACGCGAATTCTGACCGGACACGCATTGATGTTCGAGCAAGACCGTCTGCAAGGCCGTATTAACCAGCTTTTTGAGCGAATTGAGGCGCAGTTACGCCAGGTTCTGCGAGAAAAAAGAATGCGTGAAGGTGAAGGCTACACCGTGGATGAAACGCTGCTGGCCAGCCAGCTACTGGCTTTCTGCGAAGGTATGCTGTCCCGGTTTGTACGTAGCGAATTTAAATACCGCCCAACGGATGATTTCGACATCCGCTGGCCGTTGGTTGCCGCTCAATTGCAGTAACACCGTTGTTGGATGGCGACCTCGCCTATTTTGCCTACGAACTCCGCGGTGCGTAGGCTGGATAAGCGCAGCGCCATCCGGCAGTTCTTATACGCCGTATGCTTCGCGATACGCCCGTACTGCGGCCAGGTGTTCTGCCATTTCTGGTTTTTCTTCCAGATACGCAATCAGATCTTTCAGGGTAATGATAGAAATCACCTTGCAGCCATAATCGCGTTCCACTTCCTGAATCGCTGAAATCTCGCCGCGACCGCGTTCCTGACGATCGAGAGAAATCAGTACCCCCGCCAGCGTAGCGCCGTTAGCCTGAATAATTTCCATCGACTCACGAATAGCCGTACCTGCAGTGATAACATCATCCACCAGCATTACACGCCCCTCAAGTGCGCTACCTACCAGATTACCGCCTTCACCGTGGGTCTTCGCCTCTTTACGGTTGAAGCAGTACGGCAAATCTTTATCGTGGTGTTCCGCCAGCGCAACAGCCGTGGTGGTCGCAATCGGGATACCTTTGTAGGCCGGACCAAACAGCAAATCGAACTCAATACCGGAATCCATCAGCGCTTCGGCATAAAAACGGCCTAACAGTGCCAGGCAGCGCCCGGTATTAAACAGCCCGGCGTTGAAGAAATAGGGGCTTTTACGCCCGGATTTCAGCGTAAACTCGCCAAACTTTAGTACCTGCTTGCTAAGCGCAAACTCAATAAACTGGCGCTGATACGGTTTCATGGATTCGCTCCTCATCTCACTTTATTACAGACAAAAAAAAGGCGACTCATCAGTCGCCTTTAAAATCAATTTTCTAACGCCGCCTTCTGCGTCGTTACAATGGATTCGATTCCCCCTCGGGCTAACGCCAGTAGGGTGAGAAGTTCTTCATGGCTGAACGGCTCGCCTTCTGCCGTGCCCTGCACCTCTATAATGCGGCCGTCTTCAGTCATCACCACGTTCATGTCGGTTTCTGCGGCAGAGTCCTCAACGTATTCGAGGTCACAGAGCGCTTCACCGTTCACAATGCCCACGGAAACCGCGGCAACCATCCCCTTCATCGGGTTAGTTTTCAGTTTACCGCTCGCAACCAGCTTGTTCAGCGCATCAGCCAACGCCACACATGCGCCGGTAATTGATGCAGTGCGCGTACCGCCATCTGCCTGAATAACATCGCAGTCCAGCGTAATAGTGAATTCACCGAGCGTCTTCAGATCAACGGCGGCGCGCAGCGCACGAGCGATCAGACGCTGGATTTCCATGGTACGACCGCCCTGCTTACCTTTCGCCGCTTCACGGGCGTTACGGGTGTGCGTGGCGCGTGGCAGCATGCCATATTCTGCGGTGATCCAGCCCTGGCCCTGACCTTTCAGAAAACGCGGTACACCTTCATCAATAGAGGCGGTACACAGCACTTTGGTATCACCAAATTCGACCAGCACGGAGCCTTCAGCGTGTTTTGTATAATTACGGGTCAGGGTGACGGGACGCACCTGGTTGGCACTACGACCTGCTGGACGCATGATAAAATCTCCGGCTTGAAACGAATGTGGCTGCGCATTATACGGACTTCCGACTGTTATTCCTATCCTGACAAGACGTGGATGGCTATAATCCTCCCATCTCATCTTTAAAAACAGGAACGTCTATGATCCGCAGCATGACCGCCTACGCCCGGCGTGAAATCAAGGGTGAATGGGGTAGCGCTACCTGGGAAATGCGCTCGGTAAACCAGCGTTATCTGGAAACTTATTTTCGCCTGCCGGAACAGTTCCGTAGTCTTGAACCCGTTGTCCGCGAACGCATACGCACGCGTCTGACGCGCGGTAAAGTCGAGTGTACGCTGCGTTTTGAGCCTGATGCCAGCGCCCAGGGCGAGCTGATTCTAAATGAAAAGCTCGCTAAACAGCTCGTTAGCGCTGCTAACTGGGTCAAAATGCAGAGTGATGAAGGTGAAATTAACCCAGTTGATATCCTGCGCTGGCCAGGCGTAATGGCTGCCCAGGAGCAAGATCTGGACGCCATTGCCGCTGAAATCCTCGCCGCGCTTGACGGTACGCTGGATGACTTCATCGTCGCGCGTGAAACCGAAGGTCAGGCGCTGAAAGCGCTGATCGAGCAGCGTCTGGAAGGCGTCAGCACTGAAGTCGCTAAAGTGCGTGCACATATGCCGGAAATTCTGCAATGGCAGCGTGAGCGTCTGGTAGCCAAACTGGAAGACGCCCAGGTGCAACTGGAGAATAACCGCCTTGAGCAAGAACTGGTGCTGATGGCGCAGCGCATCGATGTAGCAGAAGAGTTAGATCGTCTGGAAGCCCACGTCAAAGAAACCTACAACATTCTGAAGAAAAAAGAGGCTGTTGGCCGTCGTCTGGACTTCATGATGCAGGAATTCAACCGTGAGTCGAACACTCTTGCATCCAAGTCTATCAATGCCGAGGTGACTAATTCCGCAATTGAACTGAAGGTATTGATCGAGCAAATGCGCGAGCAAATTCAGAATATCGAGTAATTTTGCGTACCATGCCTATGCTATCGTAACGTACTAGATAGCCTGCTCAATGCAGGCTATCCGTACCGCCAGTAAGTGCTGATTGATATAAAATTGAATACTTATTTATCTGGCATATATTTGTCGTTATAAATACTCTTCAGAATATCAACCCGAACAGCATTACTGCTGTTCATATTCACGACTGTCAGTACTTCATCGGATCCCCTGAGACGCCAGCACTCTGCCTCAACATCGCATTTTACCTGTTTTTCATAGCCCGCCATTGAGAGATATTTACTAATCCTCCCCGTATCCCTGGTATCATGGAACGTCACACTCCATACATCAGCCTTAGGACCAGAAATATTCGTATAATTAAAGTCATACACTTGGGATATTCTCGGCATTTTTTTTAAAACTTGGGGAGTGTAAAAATCATATTTGGCTTTATTAAACTCTGTATATTGTGCGTTACCTGCAAGTCTCATTTTAATATTAGGCCAGAAATAAGAGCTGCATATAGCTATTACCATCAGCACTATTATGACTGCCTGTTTCATATGTTTCCCTGTTTTACGAGTTAACGACCGTTCCATCTCTGGAAACTATTTTAACGTTACCAGAACTAAAATCGCTGTAAGGTATCACTGTTCTCATGAATGCTCGCCTTGGTGCATATCCGAGAGTAACTTTCTGACATCATCTCCTCGGGCATGTCCCATATCTATCCACCCCAAAACTTCGGTGTATATTATCCCGCTTCTTAAATTTCCAGCCTCTCTGCCATCCTGAATTTCTTCTCTTACGCTCATACCTGGCACTCCGACTCACAAAATGCTGAAGATTTTGCTGTAAATGCACCCATCCACATAGAAGCGATAGCTGAGGAAGTCATTTTTCAGAATAGAAGCCGCTGAATATCAGACTTTACTCAGAATAACTTCCCCAATGACATCTGGATGTGTAGTCGTTGTAAGAAATACCATTTTTGCAGCGCACCAAAGTACATACCACACCTACTAATCTCTCGCTGCAACATTCAAGGTATGGCTGAAATACGAACCGGAGTGTCAATTTGTCCAATGGTCGAGGGTGATAGTTTGGGTGAAATATGATACGTAGCCCACCCATAAACGACGGGGCTACGTGTTTTTCCCAACACTTCGGTTGTGACCCATCCAGTTCGAATTATATTTTCTCATCATTTATTGTCACCATGCACAAAGCAAAGCCCATGCCATAACGCATTTACAGAAAACTCACATTAGCTGTAGTTATTAAAATCACTTCACCTTAGAAAATCTCAATCGTGACAATGCGCACAAATCGTTAACCTTAGCCCCAGCAAATCAGGGGGAATACATGCTGTTACACGTTTTATATTTAATTGGTATTACTGCCGAAGCCATGACCGGTGCGCTTGCGGCTGGGCGTCGCCGTATGGATACATTTGGCGTCATTATCATTGCCACCGCGACGGCCATTGGCGGCGGCTCGGTACGCGACATCCTTCTCGGCCACTATCCACTCGGCTGGGTAAAGCACCCTGAATACGTCATTATCGTGGCGACCGCTGCGGTACTCACCACCATTATTGCCCCCGTAATGCCCTATCTGCGTAAAATATTCCTCGTCCTGGATGCGCTGGGCCTGGTGGTCTTTTCTATTATTGGTGCCCAGGTGGCACTGGATATGGGTCATGGACCGATTATTGCCGTGGTCGCTGCGGTCACTACCGGGGTCTTTGGTGGTGTATTACGTGACATGTTCTGCAAACGCATCCCGTTAGTATTCCAGAAAGAACTTTATGCCGGCGTTTCATTTGCCGCTGCTGTGCTGTATATCGTGCTACAACATTATGTCTCCAGCCACGATGTGGTGGTGATCTCTACCCTGCTCTTCGGCTTTACCGCCCGACTACTGGCCCTGCGCCTGAAGTTGGGGCTGCCGGTATTTTACTATCGCCATGAAGGCCATTAAGGCATAAAGCCCGTGATCCGCTGAGCAGCTAACCAGTTGCTCAGCGCTGTGATCTCTTTATCCTCCAGCCACTGAATAACCTGTCGTGCCCGTCGCTCTCCCATGAAAGGAAATTGCCGCCAGCTTTGTTCACTGCGATCCCGTAACTGCTGCCACGAACCATCCCGACTGGCATTCAACGTTGCCTGTGTTAACGGTATTCCCATGGCAATCACCCAGCGCGTAAATGGAAGATGGCGTGACAGATTGAACTGATGCCACAGCTTCCCCCCTTTGTTCACGCCAAATGTGGACTGTAGCTGCTCCTGCGTTAATCCAAGCCAGGAAAAGATATGTTCAAAGCGATACGTCTGATGTAGCTCCCGCCATCCCGCCTCGCCCATACCCTCCAGCCCTAACACATCTTTGGCCCCCAGCCAGACGAGCCTGGCAACAAACTGTTCCTGACACTCCGCTGTGGCATAAAAACAAGTTAGTGAATTGAAGCGCCCCTCAGGTGGTGCTGGCTTATTACGCTGGGTGCTGCGCCAGACCACCTCATCTATACGGGGGATCCCCTGTCCGGCCAGACTTATCAGAATCTGATCGCCAGGCGCAATATCCCATTCATTCCAGCGCCGGACTGAGCCAATATTGACGCGCCGCACCCGCTTATCATCCAGCATGACGGGGACCAGCAATGCAACCACCGCAATTTTCCCGCTTTTGCCAACGGAGAACTGAATACCCGTCACCTCAGATACCCTGGCCACGGGAGGATATTTCCACGCTGCCAGCCAGTCTCCCTGTCCGGGTAGCCAGTATTGCGCCCGCGGTTCTTTTCCCGTTCGCACCACCACACCATCTGTCACAAAAGGTAACGCTGAAGTCCACCACCTGGCACGCGCCTGCTCGACGTCATCCACACTCTTCACGGCCTGAGTATATCGTTGCGTGAAACTGAACCCGGCAGCAGTGAGTTGCTCAAGTCTTTCCGACATGGCAACTGGACCATCAGGCCAGGCCCAGATAAAAATAGCCAGCGAACGTAACATTTCCGGGTTGCTCTGGCGCATCATCATTCCAGCAACCTTTGAGCGGGCGTTCATTCCCCCTCTCTGCTGCTGAATATGCCCTTGTTGCTGCAAAAATATCTCCCCCTGCAACGTACTGTTAGAGAGCGGCCCGCTGGTAGTACGTGGAACGGAAGGGATCTGAAGAACCTTTTGCGTCCAGTCTTCGCCTTTCAGACCGTTACCACGGCTAATCGCCCGTATCAGATTTCCATTGCGATAAACCAGCGTGACCGCCACGCCATCCACCTTCGGCTGCACCCAGAGATCGCTACGAGCATGCATCCATTGCTGTAGCGCTTGCTTATCGGCAAGTTTTCGAACTCCCGTGTGGGGAACGGTGTGCGAGACGGTTCCACTTATTGGGGGCGCAGATAGATCTGGTGGGGCTTCATCGCCAAAACAGCGCTGCCACTGGATGAGCTGCGCATTGAGCTGGTCATAAACGGCGTCGTCTACGACACTTTCCCCTTGTTTCCAGTAACTGTCATTCCACTGTGTTATCTGCTGCTGTAGTCGTGAAATTTCCTCTTGTGCCCTGGCAGGCGACCAGACGGGGCATACCGCCCATGAGGGTAGATACCACATTAGCAAAACCAGACCTATGCATTTCCATAATCCCATGCTATCTCCGCTGAACAGTACGTTTCCCGGCAGATATAACGCGAATTGAAATGGAAACAGAGAGGCAAAAAATCATCCTGCGAGCAACGTTCCTGACATTTGCACGAATTGCTGCAAATCGCGGATAAAACAGGAAACTGGTACGCAAAACGCAATAAACATGCGCAAAAAGTGTGACAAGGGCTACGTCACATAGCGGCTACGTGTATAATAAGCCCGTATGTAGGCTCTCTTTCGACAATCACATACATTAAGATACTCATGGCTCAAGGCACGCTTTATATTGTTTCTGCCCCCAGTGGCGCGGGTAAATCCAGCCTGATTCAGGCTTTATTAAAGACCCAACCGTTGTATGACACCCAGGTTTCTGTTTCGCACACCACGCGCGCACCGCGCCCGGGGGAAGTGCACGGTGAACACTATTTTTTTGTGAACCATGACGAATTCAGAACCATGATTGGCAGAGACGCGTTCCTGGAACACGCTGAGGTTTTCGGTAATTACTACGGCACCTCGCGTGAGACCATTGAGCAAGTATTAGCATCCGGCGTAGACGTCTTTTTAGATATCGACTGGCAAGGTGCGCAGCAAATTCGTCAAAAAATGCCGCATGCGCGCAGTATTTTTATTTTGCCGCCATCTAAGATTGAGCTGGATCGCCGTCTTCGTGGCCGCGGTCAGGATAGCGAAGACGTGATCGCAAAACGTATGGCGCAAGCTGTTGCAGAAATGAGCCATTACGCCGAATATGATTATCTTATTGTGAATGATGATTTCGATACCGCCCTGGGCGATTTGAAAACCATCATTCGCGCCGAACGTCTGCGCATGAGCCGCCAAAAGCAGCGTCATGACGCTTTAATCAGCAAACTGTTGGCAGACTGAACCCACATTCAGTATCATGCCCAGTCATTTCTTCACCTGTGGAGCATTTTAAGTATGGCACGCGTAACTGTTCAGGACGCTGTAGAGAAAATTGGTAACCGTTTTGACCTGGTACTGGTCGCCGCGCGTCGCGCTCGTCAGATGCAGGTAGGCGGAAAGGATCCGCTCGTACCGGAAGAAAACGATAAAACTACCGTTATCGCGCTGCGCGAAATCGAAGAAGGTCTGATCAACAACCAGATCCTCGACGTGCGTGAGCGCCAGGAACAGCAAGAGCAGGAAGCCGCTGAATTACAAGCCGTTACCGCTATTGCTGAAGGTCGTCGTTAATCACAAAGCGGGTCGCCCTTGTATCTGTTTGAAAGCCTGAATCAACTGATTCAAAACTACCTGCCGGAAGACCAGATTAAGCGTCTTCGGCAGGCGTATCTCGTTGCACGTGACGCTCACGAGGGCCAGACACGTTCAAGCGGTGAACCCTATATCACGCACCCGGTAGCGGTAGCCTGCATTCTGGCCGAGATGAAACTCGACTATGAAACGCTGATGGCTGCGCTGCTGCATGACGTGATTGAAGATACCCCAGCCACCTACCAGGACATGGAACAGCTTTTTGGTAAAAGCGTTGCTGAACTGGTAGAAGGGGTGTCGAAACTTGATAAGCTTAAGTTTCGCGATAAGAAAGAGGCGCAAGCTGAAAACTTTCGCAAGATGATTATGGCGATGGTGCAGGATATCCGCGTCATTCTCATCAAACTCGCTGACCGTACCCACAACATGCGCACGCTGGGCTCATTACGCCCGGACAAGCGTCGCCGCATCGCCCGTGAAACCCTCGAAATCTATAGTCCGCTGGCACACCGTTTAGGTATTCATCACATTAAAACCGAGCTGGAAGAGCTGGGTTTTGAAGCGCTGTACCCGAACCGCTATCGCGTGATTAAAGAAGTGGTTAAAGCCGCTCGTGGCAACCGCAAAGAGATGATCCAAAAAATCCTCTCGGAAATCGAAGGGCGTTTGCAGGAGGCAGGTATTCCGTGTCGTGTAAGTGGCCGCGAGAAGCACCTGTACTCTATTTACTGCAAGATGGTGCTCAAAGAGCAGCGTTTTCACTCCATCATGGATATCTACGCTTTTCGCGTTATCGTTCATGATTCCGATACCTGTTATCGCGTACTCGGCCAGATGCACAGCCTGTACAAACCTCGTCCTGGTCGCGTGAAAGACTATATCGCCATTCCGAAAGCGAACGGATATCAGTCTTTGCACACCTCAATGATCGGCCCTCACGGCGTCCCGGTTGAAGTACAGATTCGTACCGAAGACATGGACCAGATGGCAGAAATGGGTGTAGCAGCGCACTGGGCTTACAAAGAGCACGGCGGCGAAAGCAGCACCACCGCACAAATCCGCGCTCAACGCTGGATGCAAAGCCTGCTGGAACTGCAGCAGAGCGCCGGTAGCTCGTTTGAATTTATTGAAAGCGTCAAATCTGATCTCTTCCCGGATGAGATTTATGTTTTCACACCGGAAGGGCGCATTGTCGAACTGCCTGCCGGTGCAACGCCTGTCGACTTCGCCTACGCCGTGCATACCGATATCGGTCACGCCTGCGTCGGCGCACGCGTCGACAGACAACCTTACCCGCTTTCGCAGCCGCTCTTTAGTGGCCAGACCGTTGAGATTATTACCGCTCCGGGCGCTCGTCCGAATGCAGCGTGGCTCAACTTCGTCGTCAGTTCGAAAGCTCGCGCCAAAATTCGCCAACTGCTGAAAAACCTCAAGCGCGATGATTCCGTCAGTCTGGGTCGTCGACTGCTCAACCATGCCTTAGGCGGTAGCCGTAAACTGGCTGAGATCCCGCCAGAGAGCATCCAGCGTGAGCTTGAGCGCATGAAGCTCGCCACGCTTGACGATCTGCTCGCGGAAATCGGTCTGGGTAACGCCATGAGCGTGGTGGTAGCGAAAAACCTCCAGCAGGGCGAAGCAACGGCAAACGTGCCAGCACAATCTGGCCACGGTCATCTGCCGATCAAAGGCGCAGATGGCGTGCTGATCACCTTCGCGAAATGCTGTCGTCCGATTCCTGGCGATCCAATCATTGCCCACGTCAGCCCGGGTAAAGGTCTGGTGATTCACCATGAATCCTGCCGTAACATTCGTGGCTATCAAAAAGAGCCAGAGAAGTTTATGGCGGTGGAATGGGATAAAGAGACAGAGCAGGAGTTCATCACCGAGATTAAGGTGGATATGTTTAACCACCAGGGTGCTCTGGCGAACCTGACGGCGGCAATCAACACGACTACCTCCAACATTCAAAGTCTGAATACGGAAGAGAAAGATGGCCGCGTCTATAGCGCCTTTATTCGCCTGACCGCTCGCGATCGCGTGCACCTGGCGAATATCATGCGCAAAATCCGCGTCATGCCGGACGTGATAAAAGTCACCCGTAACCGTAACTAGAACACGTTTTATGAATACTCAACGTTATGCACGTATTTGCGAGATGCTCGCACGTCGTCAGCCCGATCTGACCGTCTGCATGGAGCAGGTCCACAAACCTCATAACGTTTCTGCAATCATTCGTACTGCAGACGCGGTCGGCGTGCATGAAGTCCACGCCGTCTGGCCTGGTAGCCGTATGCGCACCATGGCCTCTTCTGCCGCAGGCAGCAACAGTTGGGTACAGGTGAAGACTCACCGCACTATTGGCGATGCGGTCACACATTTAAAAAGCCAGGGTATGCAGGTTCTGGCAACACATCTGTCAGATAAAGCCGTGGATTTTCGCGAGATTGATTACACGCGCCCCACTTGCATCCTGATGGGCCAGGAGAAAACCGGCATCACTCAGGAAGCGTTGGATCTGGCGGATCAGGACATCATCATTCCCATGACTGGCATGGTGCAGTCGCTGAACGTTTCGGTCGCCTCCGCGCTGATTCTGTACGAAGCACAGCGCCAGCGGCAAAACGCCGGCATGTACCAACGAGAAAACAGCATGCTTGCGCAAGATGAGCAGCAGCGTTTGCTGTTTGAAGGCGGTTATCCGGTGCTGGCGAATGTCGCTAAGCGCAAAGGTCTTCCCTACCCCCACGTAAACACGCAGGGCGAAATTGAAGCCGATGCAACGTGGTGGGCCACTATGCAATCTGCGAGATAAACGCGATGAAAGGCCGTTTACTGGATGCCATCCCACTCAATTCTCTGACCGGCGTTGGCGCAGCGCAAAGCAGTAAACTGGCGAAAATTGGCCTGCACACCGTGCAGGACCTTCTGCTCCACCTCCCTCTGCGTTACGAAGACCGCACGCACCTGTACCCGATTGGCGAACTGCTGCCGGGCGTTTACGCCACCGTAGAAGGCGAAGTGCTGAACTGCAATATCACCTTCGGCGGACGCCGGATGATGACCTGTCAGATCAGTGATGGCTCCGGCATTCTCACCATGCGCTTTTTCAACTTCAGCGCCGCAATGAAAAATAGTCTCGCCACCGGTCGCCGGGTGCTGGCCTATGGCGAAGCCAAACGCGGAAAATACGGCGCAGAGATGATCCACCCGGAGTATCGCGTGCAGGGCGATCTCAGCACGCCGGAATTGCAGGAAACGCTCACACCGGTGTATCCAACCACCGAAGGCGTGAAGCAGGCCACGCTGCGCAAACTGACCGATCAAGCGCTGGACCTGCTCGATACCTGCGCCATTGCCGAACTGCTGCCGCCAGAGTTGTTGCAAGGTATGATGAGCCTGCCAGAAGCTCTGCGCACATTGCACCGTCCACCGCCGTCACTGCAGTTGAGCGATCTGGAAACCGGTCAGCATCCAGCACAGCGACGTCTGATTCTGGAAGAATTGCTGGCGCATAACCTCAGCATGCTGGCACTACGCGCCGGGGCGCAACGTTTCCACGCCCAGCCGCTGCTCGCAAACAACGCGCTGAAAGATAAGCTGCTGGCGGCTCTACCGTTTAAACCCACCGGCGCCCAGGCCCGCGTTACCGCTGAGATCGAACGCGATATGGCACTGGATGTCCCCATGATGCGTCTGGTGCAGGGCGATGTCGGCTCAGGTAAAACGCTGGTTGCGGCGCTGGCCGCCCTACGTGCCATCGCACATGGTAAGCAAGTTGCACTGATGGCCCCTACCGAACTGCTGGCTGAACAGCACGCCAATAACTTCCGCAACTGGTTCGCGCCACTGGGTATTGAAGTTGGCTGGCTGGCAGGTAAACAGAAAGGCAAAGCGCGCCTGGCACAGCAGGAAGCTATCGCCAGCGGTGAGGTGCAGATGATTGTCGGCACGCACGCAATTTTCCAGGAACAGGTGCAGTTCAACGGACTGGCGCTGGTTATCATCGACGAACAGCACCGTTTTGGCGTACATCAGCGCCTGGCGCTGTGGGAGAAAGGTCAGCAGCAGGGTTTCCATCCACACCAGCTAATCATGACCGCCACCCCAATCCCGCGTACGCTTGCGATGACCGCCTATGCCGATCTCGACACGTCGGTCATTGACGAACTCCCTCCGGGGCGTACGCCGGTCACCACGGTGGCGATTCCGGATACCCGCCGCAGCGATATTATTAACCGCGTGCGCAACGCTTGTACCCATGAAGGGCGCCAGGCGTACTGGGTCTGTACGCTGATTGAGGAGTCTGATTTGTTAGAAGCTCAGGCCGCTGAAGCCACGTGGGAAGAGCTTAAACTGGTGCTGCCAGAACTGAATATTGGCCTGGTACACGGCCGTATGAAGCCCGCAGAGAAGCAGTCGGTAATGGCGGCGTTTAAGCAGGGCGAACTGCAGCTGCTGGTTGCCACCACGGTGATTGAAGTGGGCGTAGACGTACCTAACGCCAGCCTGATGATTATTGAAAACCCGGAGCGCTTGGGCCTGGCGCAGTTGCACCAGCTACGTGGTCGCGTAGGTCGTGGCGCGGTGGCCTCCCACTGCGTCCTGCTCTACAAATCGCCGCTGTCAAAAACCGCGCAAAAACGTCTGCAGGTTCTGCGCGACAGCAACGACGGATTCGTGATCGCGCAAAAAGATTTAGAGATCCGCGGGCCCGGCGAGCTGTTGGGTACGCGCCAGACCGGAACGGCAGAATTCAAAGTTGCAGATTTGCTGCGCGATCAGGCGATTATCCCGGAAGTTCAGCGCATTGCCCGTCATATTCACGAACGTTACCCGCAACAAGCTGTGGCGCTGATTGAACGCTGGATGCCGGAAACCGAGCGCTACTCCAACGCATAGTCGATTCATAGCAGCGGCGGATGTGAGTCCGCCGCACAGACATTATTGCGCAAAAATCGGCAGCAGCAGATACAGCTTAATCACCAGCGCATTGACGATATCGATAAAGAACGCCCCCACCATCGGCACCACCAGAAACGCCATATGGGATGGCCCAAAACGTTCAGTAATTGCCTGCATGTTGGCAATCGCCGTGGGTGTCGCACCGAGGCCAAAACCGCAGTGTCCGGCTGCCAGCACGGCGGCATCGTAGTTCTTACCCATCATGCGCCAGGTGACGAATATCGCGTACAGCGCCATGAAAATGGTCTGTACAACCAGGATTGCCAGCATCGGCAGGGCCAGAGAAGCCAGCTCCCACAGCTTCAGACTCATTAGCGCCATCGCCAGGAACAGCGACAGGCTAACGTTACCCAATACCGAAACCGCACGCTCGAACACCCGATAAAAACCCATTAACGCCAGGCCGTTACTGAGGATCACCCCAACAAACAGCACGCAGACGAAAGTCGGCAGTTCCAGCACCGTTCCGACCAGCATTTGTGCAACGATTTTACCCACCGTCAGACAGATAGCGATCAGCGCAATGGTTTCAATCAGCACCAGCGAAGTGATTATGCGTCCGACATCCGGCTTTTCAAATGCGGTAGGCACAGCCTGATCGTCCGGCATGCCGTCTGGCGTGGTAGAGTGTTTGACCAGATAGCGGGCCACCGGGCCGCCAATCAATCCGCCCAGCACCAGGCCAAACGTTGCGCAAGCCATCGCCACTTCCGTCGCATTAGCGAAACCATAGCGCTCAATAAACAGTTTGCTCCATGCGGCCCCGGTTCCATGCCCGCCAGAGAGGGTTATCGAACCGGCGATCAGCCCCATCAGCGGATCCAGACCCAGCAGAGTCGCCATACCAATACCGATGGCGTTTTGCATCAGCAGCAGGCCAACAACCACAATCAGAAAGATACCCACCACGCGGCCACCCGCGCGCAGGCTGGCGATATTGGCGTTCAGGCCGATAGTGGCGAAGAATGCCAGCATCAGCGGATCGCGTAGGGTCATATCGAAGTTCACTTCCCAACCCATGCTTTTTTTCAGTACCAGCAGCGCAATCGCCACCAGCAATCCGCCAGCTACAGGTTCGGGAATGGTGTATTTTTTCAGGAAGGAAACAGACTGGACGAGCTTACGACCCAGCAGCAACACAAGGGTTGCCGCAACCAGCGTTGATAACGTATCGAGATAAAACATTTACAACTCCATTAGTGCGTTTAGCACAATCACGCACGATGCATTCCAGACCGATTTTTAGCTCTTATTGAGTTTTCGGTGTGGATTTTAAGCAGAAAATCATGAAAAGTTATATGAAAATGTTTGTTTATCCGTTTTAAATATTAAGAACACCTGGTAGCAAACGTTTGCATTTCCGCCATGGTCAGATAAAATCACCGCTTTTCCACCATGGGATTGCCTCTGATGTCCGTTAACGCCGTAGAGTCAACAAATGCGCAACCGGTTGCGCAGACTCACAACAGTGAACTGATTTACCGTCTTGAAGATCGCCCCCCACTAGCCCAGACCCTGTTTGCCGCCTGTCAGCACCTGCTGGCCATGTTCGTCGCGGTAATCACCCCAGCGCTGTTAATTTGCCAGGCGCTCGGGTTACCGGCTCAGGATACTCAACACATAATCAGTATGTCGCTGTTCGCTTCCGGCGTGGCTTCTATCATTCAGATCAAAGCCTGGGGGCCGGTCGGCTCAGGGCTATTATCCATTCAGGGCACCAGCTTTAACTTTGTTGCGCCACTGATTATGGGCGGTACAGCGCTAAAAACCGGTGGTGCAGATGTCCCAACCATGATGGCGGCGCTGTTCGGTACACTGATGCTGGCAAGCTGCACTGAGATGGTTATCTCACGCGTACTGCATCTGGCGCGTCGTATCATTACCCCGCTGGTCTCAGGCGTGGTGGTGATGATTATCGGCCTGTCGCTGATTCAGGTGGGGCTGACGTCGATTGGCGGCGGCTATGCGGCAATGAGCGACAACACCTTTGGCGCACCAAAGAATTTACTGCTGGCTGGCGTCGTGCTGGCGCTGATTATCCTGCTTAACCGCCAGCGCAACCCGTACCTGCGCGTTGCGTCACTGGTGATTGCGATGGCGGCAGGTTACCTGTTGGCGTGGTTTATGGATATGCTGCCGCAAAATACCGCGCCGGTAAGTCAGGACCTGCTGATGGTGCCAACGCCGTTGTATTATGGCCTGGGTATCGACTGGAGCTTACTGCTGCCGCTAATGCTGGTGTTTATGATTACCTCGCTGGAAACCATCGGTGATATTACGGCCACCTCCGATGTCTCCGAGCAGCCCGTTTCTGGTCCGCTGTATATGAAACGCCTGAAAGGCGGCGTACTGGCGAACGGTCTGAACTCGTTTGTTTCAGCCGTATTCAACACCTTCCCGAACTCCTGTTTTGGACAAAACAACGGGGTTATTCAGTTAACAGGTGTTGCCAGCCGCTACGTTGGTTTTGTGGTTGCGCTGATGCTGATCGCGTTGGGCCTGTTCCCGGCGGTCAGCGGTTTTGTACAGCATATTCCTGAGCCGGTACTCGGCGGCGCAACGCTGGTGATGTTCGGTACTATCGCGGCATCCGGCGTGCGTATCGTATCCCGCGAACCGCTGAACCGCCGCGCAATTCTGATTATCGCGCTGTCTCTGGCCGTCGGCCTCGGCGTTTCCCAGCAGCCGCTGATCCTTCAGTTCGCTCCGGACTGGGTGAAAAACCTGCTCTCTTCCGGCATTGCCGCAGGCGGTATTACCGCTATCGTTCTGAATCTGGTGTTCCCACCAGAGAAGCAATAAGCAAAATGCGGCGTTGATTCTGAATCAACGCCGCTGTAACGCTCTTTCACCATTCCCGCCTTGAGCATTGCGCCTAAATCGTGCATAACTTGACTATGTGCACTTCGCGGGATGGAAGACCATGAAATTTATTGGAAAGCTGCTTCTTTACGTGCTGATCGCCCTTGCAGTGGCGATCCTCGGCTTATATTTTCTACTGCAAACCCGCTGGGGCGCAGAGCACGTCAGCGCCTGGGTTTCGCAGAACAGCAGCTACCATCTGGCATTTGATGCCATCGATCACCGGTTTTCTTCTCCTTCCCATATTCTGCTGGAAAACGTCACCTTTGGCCGGGATGGTCAGCCCGCAACGCTGGTCGCCAAAACGGTCGATATTGGACTGAGCAGCCGCCAAATCACCGACCCGCTGCACGTAGACACCATTCTTTTGCAAAACGGCACGCTGAATCTTTCCCAGCAAACTGCGCCGCTGCCGTTCCAGGCCGATCGCCTGCAATTGCAAGATATGGCGCTTAACAGTCCCGGTAGCGAGTGGACCCTGAGCGCGCAGCGCGTTAACGGCGGAGTCATTCCCTGGAGTCCTGAGGCGGGTAAAATTCTCGGGAGTAAAGCGCAAATTCAGCTCAGCGCCAGTTCGTTAACGCTGAACGACGTCCCCACGACCAACGTATTGATTGAAGGCAGTATTGACCACGACCGTGTGACGCTGAGCAATATTGGCGCAGACGTGGCGCGTGGCGCATTAACCGGCGTGGCACAACGCAATGCCGACGGTAGTTGGGTAGTGGAGAATCTGCGCCTGAACGATATTCGGCTGCAAAGCGATAAATCGCTGGCCGAGTTTTTTGCTCCGTTAAGCACTATTCCTTCCCTGCAAATTGGTCGTCTGGAAGTAACAGATGCCCGTCTGCAAGGCCCTGACTGGGCGGTGACGGATCTCGATCTGAGCTTGCGCAACATGACCTTCAGCAAGGACGACTGGCAAACTCAGGAAGGAAAACTGTCGATGAACGCCAGCGAGTTTATCTACGGCTCTCTGCACTTTTTCGATCCGATTATGAATGCCGAGTTCTCGCCGCAGGGCATAGCGCTGCGTCAGTTCACCACCCGCTGGGAAGGGGGAATGGTCAGAACATCCGGAAACTGGCAGCGCAACAACAAAGCGCTGGTCCTCGATGATGCCGCCATTGCCGGTCTGGAGTACACGCTGCCGGAAAACTGGAAACTGCTGTGGATGAAACCTCTACCAGCCTGGCTAGCCAGCCTGACGCTGAAGAAATTCAGCGCCAGCCGTAATCTGGTGATTGATATCGACCCGAGCTTCCCATGGCAGCTCACCGCGCTGGACGGCTACGGTGCTAACCTCGGGCTGGTGCAGAACAATCAGTGGGGGATCTGGAGCGGGAGCGCTAACCTCAACGCCGCTGCCGGCACCTTTAACCGCACCGACGTGCGTCGTCCTTCGCTGGCGCTGACGGCGAACAGCAGCACCATCAATATCAGCGAACTAAGCGCCTATACGGAAAAAGGGTTGCTGGAGGCCACTGCCAGTATTTCACAGTTGCCTCAGCGTCAAACTCAGGTCAGCCTGAACGGGCGCGGCGTGCCAATGACGATTCTGCAGCAGTGGGGATGGCCCGCACTGCCGCTTTCCGGCGACGGTAACATCCAGCTTACCGCCAGCGGCAATATTCAAGCCGATGCGCCACTCAAGCCAACGGTCAGCGGCCAGTTGCATGCGGTGAACGTGGAGAAACAGCAGGTAACGCAAACCATGCAGGCGGGCGTGGTATCCGGTAGTGAAGTTACCGCCCCACCCGCTGCGCAGTAAAATCTGACGGCCCGGCGGCGCTTTGCCTGCCGGGTCGCCGTTTATCGCTGTAAGCGCGCATATTCACTGCACAACAGCCACTTCACCGGCTCGTCCTCTTCTATCGCCGGGAAGCGACCGCCTGGCTCAAGGAAGTGATTGTCATGCAGGTCGTCATTGACCATCGAGATCTCCCAGCCCAGCACGAACGCTTTCTCCGCCCAAAAGCGATGATACAACCGCGGCGGCAGGCATACCCCCTGCCCCGGTTTCAATACCAGCGTCTCGCCAGCGTCAACGGAACGCCGCTGACCATCGACGCTAACCTCAACAATACGCCGGGCATCATACCCGTCATCAGGCGTAGCCCACGCCAACTGCATACATAAATCACCGCCGCCGCGGTTAACGATATCTTCCATTTTATGGCGATGAAAATGCCATGGCGTCTGCTGATCCTGCTGAATCTGCAGCATCTTTTCGGCGTACGGTTTGGGGTAGCTGGCTGACCCTAACTGACCATTGCGCAACGTCAGTAACGTCAGCCCCGTTTGCGCAAAATCTCCGCGCCCAAAGTCGGTTATATCCCAGCCCAGTTGGAGATCGAGCACTTCACGCCACAGAGTGTGATCCTGTTGCCGCCAGGCGTCAGCCGTAAAATACGCAAAGTCAGGCAGGCAAACCCGAAAAGTCTCGGCGATGGCATGCGCTTTATCGACGGCATAATTAATGTGTGAACGCTTCATTCCACTTTTCCTTGTTGCGAAAAAGGCGGGTCACCCCGCCTGTATGCGGTTAGTAAAGTGACGCTTTGCCGGTTGAGCCGAACAGTTTCATTTTGTGACGGATCACATCCCGCGCGGCGCTAATGGCTTCCGGGTAAATAATGTTCGGGTCCCACCAGGTTTCTTTCGCCAGGATTTCGCGGACTTTCTGGAAGTAAGCGTATTTCATATCGCTGGAAATGTTGATTTTGCCAACGCCCAGCGTAACGGATTCGGCAATTTCCGCATCCGGGTTCGCGGAACCTCCGTGCAGCACCAGCGGAATGTCCACTCGCCCGGCGATGTCGCGCAGGATGTTCATTTGCAGCTCTGGCTGCATCCCTTTCGGGTAGATACCGTGTGCAGTTCCAATCGCCACCGCCAGCGTATCCGCGCCAGTACGGGCGATAAAATCCTGTGCCTGATCAGGATCGGTATAAGTGACCTTCGATACGCCGCCTTCCACTGACGTCCCGGTTTGACCAATCGTACCCAGTTCCCCTTCCACCGAAACGCCTACCGCATGCGCCAGCTTGACCACTTCGCGGGTCAGCGCCACGTTCTCTTCATACGGCAACAGCGAGCCATCAATCATCACCGAGGTAAACCCACACTGAATCGCCCGCAGGACATGCTCGACCGAAGCGCCGTGGTCCAGATGCAGAGCAAAGGGAACCGGGCTGCGCAGAGTGATATCACGGACGTAGCTAAAAAACGCATCGCCTACAAAATCATGTTCGCTGGGGTGAATGGAGATAATCGCCGGGGTATTGGTTGCTTCCGCTTCTTCCACTACTGCACGTACAAAGCAGCTGTCCGCCACGTTGAATGCGCCGATGGCGAAACCGTGCTGACGGGTAGGTTGCAGTAATTCTTTCATCGAAACTAACATGTTAATTCTCCAGTTTCAGGGTGTAGAAAGCCCTGCCAGTGCGTCGTCGCAGAGGCATAGAAGGCGTTACAGAAAATGAATCAGGCTTTGTCGATAGCGCCGCTGGCCTGCAGGTACGGAATAATGGCTTCCTCGCAGGCCTGCTCCATCAGGGCCAGGGCATCAACGAGTTCACCGGATGTGTCGCGACACAGGGTATGCAGCAGCGCAGCCTTTCCGGCTTCGAAAACCGCCGCGCCAACGTTTATCTTGGCGACGCCAAACGTCGGGCAGCGCTGTAGCTGGTCAAACGGCGTCCCGCTGCCGCCATGCAGCGCCAGCGGCACCGTTGATAAACGGGCAATTTCCTCCAGTCGCTGGAAATCAATGGCGGGTATGACACCGGGCGCGTACATGCCATGTGCCGTGCCGACCGAGACCGCCAGTAAATCGATACCGGTCTGTTGGATAAAGGGCTCCACATCGGCGGCCTGGGTCATCAAATCAGCGTTAGCTGCGTGATCATAGCGCGGGGCGTCGGCCAGATGCCCCAGCTCACCTTCCACGCACAGAGAAACGCTGGTCGCGAGCTCAACCACCGCCCGGGTCTGGCGAATGTTCTCCTCCAGCGCAAAGGCAGAGGCGTCGATCATTAACCCGCTGAATCCGGCGCGAAAAGCCTGGCGAATGCGTACTGGGTCCTTTCCATGATCCAGCGCCAGCGCGACCGGTACCGACACTTCCTCTGCCAGCGTTTTGATGACCGCCACCGCTATCGGTGCAGGAAAATGGCCCAGATGCCCCTGATACAGATTCAGAATGATGGGCGCACGGTGTTTCTCAGCCACCCGCACCGCCGCACGGGCGCTTTCCAGATTCATACAGTTGATGGCCAGCAGCGCGTACTGCTCGCGCCAGGCTTTCGTCACCATGCTTTTCATATCGGCAAACATACGGCCTCCGGTTATTCCAGGGTGAAGGTGATCTCTTCGTCTTTCAGCTTTTGATCGCTAAGTTCATCAAACTCTTCGTCACGTTCGGTCACCGGCTTCTTCCACAACGACAGCATGACGCCGCAAATCACCGTGCCGATCCCCAGCGCCAGGCAAAACAGTAGCGGATGCGTAAAGAGCGGGACCACGAACATGCCGCCGTGCGGTACCGGGCTTTCGACGCCCCACACCATAATCAGACCGCCCGCTATCGCCGAGGCCACTACGCAGGACCCCACCACGCGCAGCAGGTCGCGCGCCGCAATGGGAATGACCCCTTCGGTAATCATGCAGATCCCCATCGGGAATGCCGCTTTCAGCGCCTCGCGCTCCGCACGGGTGTACTTGTGACGCGTCAGCAAAAAGGAGAGCGTAATGCCGAACGGAGGGATTATCGAACCGACAAACTTCACCGCTTCCGGACCGTACACGCCGCTGACCAACATGCCGTCAGCAAATAGCGACATGGTTTTATTCACCGGCCCGCCAAAGTCGAACGTCGCCATTGCGCCAAGGATGGCCCCCATTAAAAAGCGTGACCCGCCCTGCATGGACTCCAGCAGATGAATCAACGCGTCCTGCAGCCAGGCTATCGGTTTGCCAATGAGCGTCATCATCAACAGGCCGCCAATGACGGTACTCAGTACCGGCAGCACCATGATGGGCATCAACCCCTGCATCGACTGCGGCAAACGGATATAGCGCTTGAGCAGCAGGACGGTATAACCGACCAGAAAACCGCCCAGCATCCCGCCGATAAAACCGGTATGAATTTCACCGCAGACAAAGCCGACAATCAGACCCGGTGCGAATCCGGGGCGGTCAGCAATGGAGTACGCAATCGCCGCACTAATCAGCGGTACGATTAACCCCATCCCCCAGCCGCCAATCTGGTTGAGCATCCAGGGTATGGTTCCTGTTTTTTCACCCACGTCAGTGCCGCCAAGTATTTGCCCGAGAGCAATACAGATCCCGGCGGCAACAATTAACGGGATCATCCACGAAATCCCCGTTAATAAATGTCTTTTTATTTCCTGAGATAGCGGAATTTTATTTTCACTCATGTGAAATCCCTCCAGAATGGGGATCGCTACTGGTTATTATTAACTAATGATTTTTCGACCTTTTCAAGAAACTGAATGGGCGATTTTATGACGATTTCAGTTTTTACTCGCACAATACGTTTATTTAAAAATCGTTCCTCCCCTTTTATTTTTACATCCACAGCGAGAATCACGACATCAGCAGCAGAAATGTCCTCTGTCAGCAGTTCGTTTTCCGTGCCGATAGTCCCCTGGGTTTCTACTCTTATATTATGACCAAGCGCTTTAGCACCTTTAATTAACTTCTCACGGGCAATATAGGTGTGCGCAATACCCGCCGTACAGGCGGCAACACAAACAATATTCATAACATGCTCCACGTTTTATTTAGCAGACATTGGATTCAGCATATTGGCTAAAAAGCTCAATAATTTTCTGTGGACTGCTTTCGACTAACAGTTGTTCAATAATGTCGTCATCCGCCAACGCGCCAGCAACCTGCGAAAGCAGACGAATATGGGTAGTGTTTTGATCTTCAAGGCGTACGGCAAACAGAATGATGCAGCGCACGTTGCTGCCGTCCAGGGTTTCCCAGGGAATATCCTGGCGGGTACGCCCAATCGCCAGCGTGGTATTGACCACCGCCGAGGATTTCCCGTGCGGAATCGCAATATGATTTTCGAATCCGGTCGAGCCTTCTGATTCACGCTGCCAGACATCCTGAATAAACGTTTCCCGACAGCTAATTGCCCCATCTTTTTGCAGAATATCCGTCAGTTCCTCAATAACCTCCGTTTTGTTTGTGGCCTTCATGTCCAAAATAACGCGATTTGTATTGAGTATTTTCGTGATGTCCATAAATCATACCTCATGGAGTTCATGACATTAATTTTCAACGACCAGCGACGTCGCCCGATGTAATTTTTCCGTAATAACCGTTTCTGTTACCCGCTTAATATCCGCATCATTGAAGAAGGCGGTGACATACACGACCGGCATGGCAACGGCAGGTAAATTGATCGTCGATACCACCAGTTCAATATCGTCCGTCAGGACGGAGGGCAAGCTGCCTGCCGACACCACGCCGACGATGGTCCAGTCCGGAAAGGCGCGCAGAATGCGGCTTTTGAGTAAGTGAGAGGTGCCGATACCGGTTGAGCAAACCAGCAGCACACGTTTACGCGCTATCTGACGCTCCATCGCGGCCTGAAAATGCACGGTTAAATATCCCACCTCATCATCCGACACGGCCCGCTCGCCCCAGCCGCTAAACACCCGATTCACCGCGCACTGAGTCAGACGCCAGACGTCCTGCAACTCGCCTTTAATGTCCTCCAGCAGCGGATTACGAATGCGGATCTGGTAGTTCAGGCGGTTAATCAGCGGCTTAATATGGATCAGCAATCCGTCATACAGCGCAGTGTCCTGGCTAAGATCGCAGTCAACCATTTCGGCGAAGGTGGCAATCAGCCGATGGGTAATCAAGCGTGCTTCGTCGCTGGAGTGCATATGGCCAATCACGCTCACATCGTTATGCTCTTCAATCACCATACCGGAGGAGATAATATATTGATAAATAAACCAGACTTCGTCTTCCGGCAGCGGGTGGGCAATGCGTTTTTCGATATGCTGAATCATGCGACTGGCAATGGAAAAGATGTTCTCATCACATGACTTGATGCTTTCTTCTTTTCTCGGTAGCGCATTGCCCCGCGTAATGCGGTACATCATGATCAGAATATGGGTAAAGATATTGACGTAATAAGGCTCTCCCAGCGACCAGCACAGATCGTTCTCCATTTCCTGCAACAGCGTCTGGACAAATAAAACGTCTTCTTCGCCAAAGTAATGCACTAACGCTTTATAACTGCCCGGATCAAGTCGTGAATAAATCACGCTTCCAGGTTCATTATGGTTAATCACACCGTTAATCAGCGACGCCATCGCCTGGCGCACGCCGCTCTCGCTGCCTTCAATGTGTGTGCCGCTCTGGCTGCGAATCAGCGACAGGCCCAGCGGGGTAATCCACGATTCAATTACTTTCAGATCGTTAACAATCGATGCACTACTAATAAAATAACGTTCGGATAATTTATTGATCGATGTTTCATGCGGCGTTTCACTTAATAATTGCGAGGCTATCTTAACCCGCCGTGAATTATTCATCATGCCGTCAGCATCATCACCCTCCGACCCTAATAACTGATCCAGATATAAAAGGTCAGTAATGTTATCGGCACTTAATATCACGCCCGCACCGGCACGTTTATCGATGGATATTTTCCATTCCGATAACCATTGTTCCAGTAACCGCAGATCGCGCTGGACGGTCTTCTCTGAAACAGATAAATATTCGGCAATTTTTAGCAGCGTAACATATTCCTTCCGGGACAGAAGAAACTTTAATAATCTGTTTTGTCGCGAGGTAATCATTTGCATTATTTACCCTTATTACATACCAGATTAAATATCTATACCCGTCATACTTCAAGCTGCATGTGCGTTGGCTTTCCTCGCTCACCCCTGTCACGTACTTATGTACGCTCAGGGGATTCGCTGCGTCGCCGCCTTCCTGCAACTCGAATTATTTAGGTTATAAAGAAGCGTTTATGCTCCACGTGTAATCCGTGATGATAAATATAAGAGGACTACGATGCGCCAACAATACTAAATCGTGTCCTGTATTCCGGACAGAAATAAGACAAAAAGAGGAAATAGTGAGATATTTACGGCGCAGATCACATTTTTCGCGGGAATTAGAGTGATAGCGCTCGCAAATATGGTGAGGTAAAAATTTAAGTCGGGATGTTTTTGATTTTCAGATCTGGAACGCTGCTCGCAGCGTAGGCCGGATAAGACGCAATGCATCGCCATCCGGCCCAAGTACAGATTCGCTTACAGGGCTATCGTCAGCACATCTTCATCCGGCGTGACAACCGTTCCCCACTCGCTGCCCGCAGATGAACCGCCCTTCACACCGCTAACCTGTGGAATATTACGCAGGCACAGCGTCCAGTTACGCGCATCTCCACTACCTTGCACGGTGATGGTATTACCCGTGCGCACCGCCTTCAGCGTGAAGATAACCGAGCCGTCAGCAGCCGGAACTTCACAGAGTGCTTCCCGCCCCTCTTGCAGATGGAACAGCTGGAACGCGGTTCCTTCATGCCAGGCGTAGTCCGGCTTCTGGTTATTGCTGCCCAGCGCCAGCAGGGTATTGTCACGCACATAAACCGGCAGACTCAGGAAGTCATGCTGCTGCTTATGCCAGCGGCTGCCGGCCACCTCATCATTACGCCACAGATGCGTCCAGCGTCCTTCCGGCAGATAGAACTGCACATCGCCCGCCTCGCTAAACACCGGCGCGACCATCACGCTATCGCCCAGCATGTACTGGCGGTCGAGATAATCACACGCCGGATCGTCCGGGAACTCCAACATCATCGCGCGCATCATCGGGGTGCCTTGCGCATTAGCGCGCGCTGCTTCGCGATACAGGTACGGCATCATGCGGCATTTCTGCTCGGTGAAGTAGCGCACCACATCACAGGATTCGTCATCGTACGCCCATGGCACACGGTAGGATTTACTGCCGTGCAGGCGGCTGTGGCTGGAGAGCAGCCCAAACGCACACCAGCGCTTGTAGACGTGCGCCGGAGCGGTATTCTCAAAGCCGCCGATATCATGGCTCCAGAAGCCAAAGCCGGACAGGCCAATAGACAAGCCACCGCGCAGGCTTTCCGCCATCGATTCATAGTTGGCGTAGCAGTCGCCGCCCCAGTGCACCGGAAACTGCTGTGCGCCCACGGAGGCCGAACGAGCAAACAGCACCGCCTCTTCTTCACCGACGGTTTCTTTCAGCACGTTCCACACCAGTTCGTTGTAGATGTACGCATAATGGTTGTGCATTTTCTGCGGATCGGCACCGTCAAACCACTGCACATCCGTGGGGATGCGTTCGCCAAAGTCAGTTTTGAAGCAGTCAACGCCGATATCCACCAGACCTTTCAGCTTGTTGGCATACCACTCGCAGGCTTGTGGATTAGTGAAGTCATAAATCGCCAGGCCCGGCTGCCATTTATCCCATTGCCACAGGGAACCGTCCGGGCGCTTGAGCAGATACCCTTTCGCTTTCAGTTCATTGAATAGCGGGGATTTCTGACCGATGTAGGGGTTTATCCATACGCACACCTTTAGCCCTTTCTCTTTCAGGCGGCGGATCATACCTTCCGGGTCCGGGAAGGTCACCGGGTCCCACTCAAAGTCGCACCACTGGAAGGCCTTCATCCAGAAACAGTCGAAGTGAAAGACGTGCAGCGGCAGATTGCGCTCGGCCATACCGTCGATAAAGCTGTTCACCGTCGCTTCATCATAATTGGTGGTGAACGATGTGGTCAGCCACAGACCGAACGACCAGGCTGGCGGCAACGCCGGACGGCCGGTAAAGCGGGTATAGCGATCCAGCACCGCCTTCGGCGTTGGGCCGTCGATGACGAAATATTCCAGATACTCGCTTTCAACGCTGAACTGCACTTTCGACACTTTCTCAGAGCCGATTTCAAACGACACGCACTGCGGATGGTTCACCAGCACGCCGTAGCCGCGGTTGGTGAGATAAAACGGGATGTTCTTGTAAGACTGCTCGGTACTGGTACCGCCATCGCGGTTCCAGGTTTCCACCGTCTGGCCGTTACGTACCAACGCGGTAAAACGCTCCCCCAGCCCGTACACCGTTTCCCCCACGCCCAAATCCAGACGCTCAAACATATAGTTACGCCCGCTGTGGGTATCCTGCACGTAACCGCTATTCTTTAGCTGACTGCCGGTAATACGTTCACCATTACGCAGGAAATCCAGCGACCAGAACTCACCTTTGGTCACCCGAACGCTCAGATTGCCGCTCTTCAGTTCGGCAAATTCAGCGGTGTTTCGCATCTCAACATTGACGTCCTGCAACACGTTCAGCGGGTAATGCGGGCCGGTATCCAGCGCGCCCTGGAAGTGTTCCATACGTACGCCCACCACACCTTCCTGCGGCGAGAAAAAGCGTAAGGTGAAGAGTGGGGTATCCAGTTGCCAGGTACGTTCACGCACGTCGCGCGGCGCAACGTAGACAATCATCTCGTTACCCTGCTGTTCAACGTCGAACACCTGAATTGGGTGTATTAAATTCAGGCCAGGTTGGGTCAGCCAGTTTCCATCGCTAATTTTCATCGTCAGTTCCTTAGTTCTGTAATTCTTTCGTCGTGAAATCCTGCTGGTTGCGGCGCGCGCCCTGAGCCAGCTGACTCATAATTTCCGTCAGATACGGCGTTTTCAGGGTATAGAAGCGTTTGGCAATCACGGCACTCAGCAGGTAACAAATCGCCGGGACAATGGTGAACAGGGCGATGATGATGCTAATGGTGGCGCTGTTCTGGGTTTTCGCGGCGGCGTCGTAGCCCCCGCCCGCCAGCATCCAGCCGATCAGCGCCCCGCCGAGCGCCAGACCCAGCTTGAGCACGAACAACGTGCCCGCAAAGCTGATCCCCGTCAGGCGTTTACCGTTGCACCATTCGCCGTAATCAACGGTATCGGACATCATTACCCACTGGATTGGCGTAACGAGCTGGTGCAGTACACCAATGACAAAAATAAAGATAAACATGGTGATGCTGGCGTGCATCGGCACAAAGAACATCGCCAGGCTCGCTACCGCCAGCGCAGCGTTGGTCCACCAGAAGACGCTGACTTTGCATTTCCAGTCGGTCAGCGGTTTTGCCAGCGCAGAGCCGATCAGGTTGCCGACGCAATAGGCGGTGAGAAAGGCGACAAACACCTCCGGCTTACCCAAAATCCAGGTGACGTAATACATCATCGCCCCGCCACGAACGCAGACGGCCAGAATATTGAGGATGGTCAGCAGGCCGACGATGCGCCATTGGTCGTTTTGCCAGATGTCGCGCAGGTCTTCACGCATAGAGGTGGTGCTCGGCGGCGCTTCCACGCGTTCTTTGGTAGTGAAGAAGCAGAACGCCAGCATCAGGAACGCCACCACGGAGAGCACCGCAATCCCACCTTGAAAGCCGAACGCTTTATCCTCGCCACCAATCAGATTCACCAGCGGCATCATCAGCACGGTGGAGAGCATGCCGCCCGCCGTCGCCAGCACAAAGCGCCATGATTGCAGGGAGATACGCTGCGTTGGGTCATTAGTGATCACGCCGCCCAGCGCGCAGTAGGGAATATTGACCACGGTATAAAGCAGGGTCAGCAGCGTGTAGGTGATTGCGGCATAAATCATTTTGCCGTTCAGGCTGAGATCCGGCGTGCTGTAGGCCAGCACGCAAACCAGACCAAACGGAAGTGCGCCAAACAGCACCCATGGTCGGAATTTCCCCCAGCGCGAACGGGTACGGTCGGCCAGCAGCCCCATGCAAGGGTCTGAGATGGCATCCAGCGCGCGGGCCAGTAAGAACATGGTGCCGACAAATCCGGCTGGGATACCAAAAATATCGGTATAGAAGAACATCATATATAACATGACGTTATCGAAGATAATGTGGCTAGCCGCATCGCCCATTCCGTAGCCAATCTTCTCTTTAACAGACAGAATTTCACTTTTCATTACGCATCCTTGTTAGCACTTTCACACGCCCTGATACCGGTTACAGTTCTTGTAAACCATCCCTGTGAGCGCGGGTATTCCGATATCTCGTTATCAAATTACGATTCTTGTTTTCTGTGATCAGCGTAGCGTCTAAAAATGTGTCTAAGTGTAAGTAATGGATTTTGCGGGGATTTATTTGAAACTGGTCATGGTATAGAGAAACGGAAGTTAAAAAAGTGAGTGAGGGGGTGTGGAAACGTTTGGAAGTAGCTATAATGCGCCCCGCCTCCATGTAGCAATCGAGGCGCGGAAGATCGTCATCTCCGGTGAGGTGGCTGGACTTCAAATCCAGTTGGGGACGCCAGCGTTCCCGGGCAGGTTCGACTCCTGTGATCTTCCGCCAAAATTCCTCCGTCACCATCCGAGAAAGTCTAAAAATCCTTTATTTTCAAAGCATATAGTAAATCACTCATCCGTAACCGTCCGACAAGCTCTCCCTGAATCCATGAAAAATATGTATAGTGATGTGTATAGATTTTTTATACACACTTTTGACTTATACACATGCCACTAACAGATATACAAATTAAACGAGCAAAGCCCCAAAACAAACCCTACACACTGAACGATGGACAAGGCCTGTCATTACTCATCAATCCAGACGGCTCAAAGGGCTGGCGCTTCCGCTTTCGTTTTGCCGGTAAAGCACGGCTAATGTCATTTGGCAGCTACAACCTTGTGAGCCTCGCAGAAGCACGTGAGAAACGCGATACCGCTCGTAAGCAGGTAGCAAACGGCATAGACCCAGTGGGAGAACGTAAAGCCCAAAAACTGGCACAGCAACTCTCAACAGAGAACTCATTCGAAACCATATGTCGAGAATGGCACACTAACAAAGCTGACCGCTGGACAGTGGCCTATCGCGAAGAAATCATTAAGACATTTGAGCAAGATGTGTTCCCGTTCATTGGTAAACGCCCTATCGGTGAAATCAAACCGTTAGAACTGCTTGAAGTATTGCGACGAATAGAGAAGCGTGGGGCACTAGAGAAAACACGTAAGGTGCGTCAGAGGTGCGGTGAGGTTTATCGCTACGCAATCATAACTGGCCGCGCTGAATACAATCCTGCGCCTGATTTAGCCATCGCTCTGGCCGTTCCTAAACAAAAACATCATCCATTTCTATCTGCCGAAGAATTGCCTCATTTTATTCGGGATCTCGAAGCCTACACCGGTAGCATCATCACTAAAAATGCTACAAAGATAGTCATGCTAACTGGTGTAAGAACGCAGGAGATGCGCTTTGCTACTTGGGATGAGGTAGACCTTGAGAAAGGTATATGGGAAATCCCAGCAGAAAGGATGAAAATGCGCAGGCCTCACATCGTGCCGCTTTCTACTCAGGTAATCGATCTCTTCAAGCAACTCAAGCCTATTACTGGCCACTACCCTTATATTTTTATTGGCAGGAACAACCGTAGTAAGCCAATCTCGAAAGAAAGTGTGTCACAAGTGATTGAGTTACTTGGTTACAAAGGACGTGCTACAGGTCACGGTTTTAGACATTCATTATCGACCATCTTACATGAACATGGATTTGATAGTGCATGGATTGAGATGCAATTAGCTCATGTTGATAAAAACAGTATAAGAGGTACTTATAATCATGCTCAATATTTAGAGAGAAGATTACACATGTTGCAGTGGTATAGTGACTTACTTTATCCAAAAATAAAAAATTTATAATGGAGCTTTAAAAGGAGCGTTTTATGACCAAAGATACCATAACCTCTGTTCTGATTCGTATATTGAAAGAAAAACGTGATGGTCTTATATTAATAAATGGGGAGTGGGGTGTAGGTAAAACATATTTTCTTCAAACTGAATTTAAACAATTTTATTCAGATGCGAGTCATTTTTATTTGTCTGTGCTTGGGTTAAATAGTTTACAAGATTTCAAAGATAGGATGCTAAGCATAACGTATCTAAAAAATCCTTCTGAGATAAAAAAACTTGGAGATTTAACCTCAAGTGCTGCATCAGCATTAACCCAAGAAGAAAGCACTGGAAAGTTGACGGAACAAATTATATCAACCTTTTCAGGTGCGATGAGAGATTATGTACTCAAGGATCTTTCAGGGGTTTTTGTCATTGACGATTTAGAAAGAATCCCTCAATCTTTGAGAGATGAAATAGCAACTTTTTGCCTGCAAAGTTATCAAAATGATAATCGATTAGACTTTATTTTAGTGGGTAATTTTTCAAAGCAAAGTAATGAGGTATTAAGTCATAAAGAAAAAGTTGTCAGTGATGAAATATATTTCTCCATTAACAACCTTACCGATATATTAGAGCAAAAGCTGGACTCATTAGACGAGAGACATAGACATTTAATCACACAAGTTATTATGGGATTCGAAGAAACAAATCTACGAATTATTAATAGAGTAATTTCAAAATTGATACCTCTTTTTGAAAAACAAGAATCTGGGCAAGAAATCTCTGATATAGACATAAAAAATTTGGTCACTTCACTTTGTGCTCATATAATACTAAAAGAGAAATTTTCATATCAAGAAAATGATTTCCATGATAATTATGTCACATCCTCTCTCAAAACACTTACGACTTCATCTGAGAATCATCCAGATAAAATAAGCAAAGAAGAGAGTAACCTTTTAAATATCACAGCTTACAGAACTTATAATGATTTAATGATTCCATATTGTTTTAATGTGATATCTCAAAAAGATATCATTCCATATACATTCAATTTACAAGAGCCTTTAAAAAAAAGTGATTACGCCACGTTAAAACAACCGGAATGGTATAATATACCTGAAAATGATTATTTGGATGAAATTGAAAAGGTAATACTAAAAACTTCATCACCGACACTATCTACTTGGCTAATTGCTACAAACAATTACCTTAGACTCTCAAAATCAAAATACATCCCCCGAATAAAAGGATTAACTAACAAAATCATCGAAAAAAACAAAAATAGCTTTAGTGACGATGAAATAAAAACATATTTTCTAGAATCAAATCCCAATATAGATGATATCCCACTACATATATTAAGAAGAGAGGAAAATGATCTTCACAATTACTTCCTTAGTAAATACGGTGAAATAATAAAGAAAGAGAAAATAAAAAACCTGAAAAATAAAATGAATGATGGCGGTTGGAGTGCTATTGATATGGATATTTACCAATCAAAATTTAAATTTAATCTACTTGAAACGTTGGATGTAAGCCTTATCATAAATGGAATAAAAAAAACTTGGTCCATTCGCGATATTCAGATGTTTTCAAACCATCTATCATCACTCTATAACTTCTCTAACCTTGCAGATTTTCTTTCTGCTGAACTACCACATCTTAAGAAGTTACATTCAGCCATAAGTGCTCATCATAAAGGAATTAAGAGCTCTTTTCGACGCGGAGCCATAATTGAACTAACAGAATGCGTTAAACGCATAAAAGAAGCTTTAGAACAAAGCATCGCCTTAAAAGAAGGCGCATCTCAATAATTACTTCATGCAACCTCCATGAAGCGCATGCTCTCTCTGGTTTGGTTATCATTCTTCAAGCCAGAGAAAAAATTTAATAGCCCTCCCTGTTGCGCGCAATGCTCTCCCCGCCACGCCTGCCCGCTTAAGAGGTCGCTTTTAATGCAGGTGCATGAACCGGCTCAGGCCGCGCCGGTACTGGCGTGGTGGGGGGAAATAAAATACGGGGATTTGCATGCAAAACCATGCACCTTATGGATGCATGGCTTTTTTCGGGAAAAATAGTGGAATTTTCGGGGATTTTTTCGCGTGCTACCGTGCGGCCAGTTCTGCACGTCGGCGGGTGTAAATCAGGTTCTGTGCCGGGGTGAATTTCTGGCGATTATCATCCCGCGAGGCCGCATCAGGCCTGAATCCGATGGCCGTTAAAATGTCGCTGTCCTGCGCGGAATAATTAATTTTTTCACCTGCGGCCAGCCACACCGACAGGGCTTCACGCAGATAATCAACCGAGTGCTGCATGGCGCTCTGTTTTACTGCGGGAATTTGTTCGTGATATCCCATCAGCTCAGGCGCCAGCGTGGCGGCCAGCTCCGCGCCGTGCTGCTGCATAAAGTCATGGAGCCGGTTGCGGATGCTGATGTGCTGTACCTCCTCATGTGAGCGGATATAGCGACCGGCGGCCTGATTAATCTCCCATTTTTTCACGTCGATATTGTCGCGCAAATCCTGCATTCTGCGCGGGATTTGTTCGTCACCGGCAAGGAGCTGTTCACGGTATTCCCGTTCAAGGTCTGCCAGTTCTGCTTTACGTTTCAGCCAGGTGTTTTTGTTCGTCTGACAGGCCTCAAAGGCCTGCTGTATGGTCACAGTGGTCACGTG
>NZ_JANYUK010000012.1:0-314160 GCF_025106035.1 Citrobacter sp. XY323 | reverse complement strand
GTGTGCTAATTCAGCGTTATTCTGTGAGGTGCCCTGCACCGCCGGTTCCGGTTTATCGCAACCGCTCAGCAGCAGCAACGCCAGGCCATATTTATAAATTGGGTTCTTTTCCATTAATCGTTACTCTCCCATTTTTGCTGATACTGTGGTTCAACCGGCACAAAATGACACAGTGACCTATAAAATGGATTATCATCACAATGCAGCTTATATTGTTGACTGCAATTTGGAGCAAAAGAATAACCGTAAGTTGGTTTTTCCTTTAAACGCGACACGAGCTCATCGAAATCGCGTAACTCTAGTTTATCGATGATATTATCCAACTCGTCATCACTATCAATGCCCGTCTGCAAGAATATCCGGATATTCTTTTGTGCCATTTTAACAATCGCATCTTCATTACCCGGATACACCGTTCCATCAGCGGTAATACGCGTCAACACCTTTTTCCATTCCCGTTTGGTCTGAATACTGGACAAAATAAACAATACCGCTTTTTTTCGTTCATGGTTGGTATCAGGAATGATGCCATCACCCTGGTTATTAATATCAATACGATCGTAGGCGCCGTCTAAGGTCAGGAGATACAGGGTTGTACCTTTTGCTTCAGGCGAATAGAGATACACTTTGCCAGGGTCGCTATTAATTTCAAACGCAAATTTATTCCGTTTTGCTGACTGGTCTCTTGCAATCATGATATCTGTAAATGTTTTTTTAATAAAACTATTAAAATCAATACAAACATCTTCAAAATCAGCAATCATCTTATCATAATATTCTTTGTATTTTTTCTCCTTGTCCATTAACAAAATATACCACAAGGCTTTAAACGCATCTTCCTCAATAATAACCCAGTGCTTATAGTCCATGCCATAGAGTTGATAGATAACCCATACGGCGAACTCCATAAACAGATCGGGTGTAATCTCCCCCTCCACGAGTCCCTTCGCGCCAGGGCCCAAACACAAACTACCATGCATATGGAATCTAAATTTTCCTTTAACAAAGCGGACCCTAAATTCACCGCTAGCCCCAGCACCTAACTGAACCTCGCCACCGACTTTAAGTGAACCCAAATCCTGAAATTCTCCTAAATGCTCTTCTTTCTTTTTATCATTTCCTTTTTGATTTTGCAGTTGAATTAATTTATCCATCGCTGAAGCGCCAAGCATTAATTCAGGATCAATATTTAACTTCCTTAACATGGCCGGGATTTCCGCGACCAGTGAAGTGAAGGGTTTCAGCCACTGTAATGTTCCCCCTAAACTTGCTCCAACTTTAGCGCCGCCAAAGGCTTCAGCTTTTACTTCAAGTCCTTTTTTTGCTTTGTCTTTATTACCCTTAACTTTTACACCTTCTTTTCGTTCTGCAAACGTCGAACTTTTGGTACGATTACCCATTAATAACTGTTTATTATTATGGGTCACAAACTGTAGGTTAGCTTCTACCTTAGCGGATGCGCCAACATACCCTGTTAATTCCCCGTCTACTTTTGCCCTTAGCACACCAATATTGGCTTCATCCGTATCATTAATCATAAATTTAAGAGGCCAACCTGTTCGGTCTGGAACATAAATCGTAGACGTTACTTTCCCGGAAAAAACCGTGAGTTCGGCCTGAGCTTCACCTTTTATTTTTGCTTGTCCAGTATCAGGATTCCAACTATTAAGCGTGGAGGCATTCGCTGTCAGGCGCATAAATTGAGCACCCGCGGACACATCAATATACTCACCCGTATGATTATATTTTTTCTCGTTCCATGCCTCAGCCCATTCAGTTAATGTCTGCTCATATTTGATGTTCGCATCAACAGTCATTGTGCGATCCATCATTTGTTTTATTTTCTCCTTGGCTGATTTAAATTTCCCTGACAATTCTTTTATATCGATACCAATGATATTATTATCTTTATCTTTGGTAAAAATACTATTTCCGTTAAAGTCATCTACTGAAATTACAGTAAGTTTACTTTCAAACTCTTTATAGTCCTCTTCTTTGATATATGAATAAAATCGTCCGAATGCCTTTTTTTTAACATTTTCAATTGGTATTAGCTCAACTATGGGTTTGTATCCGCTCTCTTCATTGAACTCTCCTAACTCCTGTTGTAGATTTTTAGTCGCTGTTTGTAACTCACCTTCAGCCTTTGAAATTTCCTTTTCCAGTTCAGGCAACCGATCCTTATTGGCAGTATCCTTTAACTGCACACCATACTTTTCAATAGCGTTGGAATATTTACTCTTTGCAATATGATGTGCGTTTACCAGATTGCTCAGCTTACTCATTGCATCCTCAAACGCGCTGGCATCCGCTTCATCAATAAAAATTAATTGTAATTTGTCAATCCTGAAATAGCATTGACAGGACTTAACAATCACAATCTTAACATTTGATTCAACCTTACTCGTTTGATGATCTGCTGCTGGCGTATCTGATCCGCTCATAATCTTTTCCCTGATTATTCAGATGTATAAATTAATAAATAATCACTTCACCGGACCTGGATGGTTAACGGCGCAGCGCGCGGTTTTGTCGGTTGGCAGGTATGGTCTGCTTTCCGGGTCCGCCTTATAACGCACCATGGTCAGCCCACGCCCCGGTCCCGAAAAGTCCTGGCTGCGCAGAACCCGCGTGTAGTACCCGTCCGGGTCTTTGAATACCGGCTGTTCCGGGCCCTGCGGGTCTTTTACCGGCGAATGGCTGTAGTATTCCGGGTCATACCAGTCCTTCATCCACTCCCAGCCGTTACCGGCCATGTCGTAAATCCCCAGAGGATTAGGAGGACGGAATTCCCGGGGAAGGGGAGAATCAATATCTAACGAGCTTTCGCTTTTACGGGCATAAATTTCCCGGTCCGTGGCGGTGGCTACATTGATGCCTTTCTGACCTTCAATACGGATAGTCCCATCGTCGGTGGGTGCCACCACAAATTTACCCCGGTTACGCGCCGCGTATTCCCACTGCGCTTCCGTCGGTAGCGAGAACGGCAGGCCTGTCACCTCACCCAGCCACGCGCAGTACCGCTCCGCTTCGTGCCAGTCCACATGCGCAGGTGCATCCGGGATTCGTCCTTTTTCTCTCCATCGTTTTAGTAGTCGTTTATCCACTTTTCTCCCGGAGAGGCCATTCCAGGCCAGATAAAACTGATACTGCTGGTTGCTGGCTTTAAACTTACTCAGCGAATAGCTGCTTAACTCCACCCTGTGTAAAGGTTTACTGTCTTTACGCCCGTCATACTGCAGCCTTTCCACGCCATATTCTTCGCCAAAATCGCCCATCAGGTATTCACCGCCTTCCACAAATACCAGCTCTGACTTTATTTGCGTCACAAATTCCTGCAGCCGGGCCTGGTCTTCCGTACTGTGCCGGGGTTTGACTGAGGTGGGGTTTTGATCGCAGCCGGCTACCACGCTGACTGCCAGACTCAGGAGTAATAACGGATATTTTATCTTCATGACCATTCCTTGGAATTAGCTCCAGACAGAGGTGAAAATGTTCCCATACGCGGATAGAAAGGGTTATCCGCCGTCGTTAAACGATACGCAGTCGTATTGTTCATCGTCAGGGCATATCCCCAGGCAGGCGTCGTTCTTAATCTTTTATAGATAAGATCCATTTCATTGACTTTATCTAAACCTTCCTGCAGAAAACGCCTTACCGCGTTCATTGAATTTTGCGCCACCATATATTTTAGGGCAGAGTTACCCTCTGCCATGTCACTCCCACTGGCATTAAATCGGCTAAATATCTGGAACCACTCCCGCTGCGTCTGAATGGATTGTAAAACAACAATAATGGCCTGCTTGCGCTCCTGATAAATATCGATAAAATAATCACCGCGATTATCAAAATCAAAATGATCTGAGATTCCATGACGGGTAAGCAGGTAGAGTAATATTCCTTTGGCCTCCGGGGTACGCATAAGAAGTAAATCAGGGCTATTAATAATATTTGCTGCTAACTGATTTCTTCTTTCAGAGTCATCAAAGACTGATTCAATACTTTCTACTAGGCTATTATATTTTACTTTTATTGTATTTAACGTTTCTTGTGAACTCTTTAGTCCTTTAGCTATTGAATCTTCCATATCTGAAAGTAACAAAACACTGACCAGGGTAAATGCCTCAAAAGCTTTCTGTGCCACTATTTCGAAAAAAGCGTAGTCTAATCCATACAGTTGATAAATGAGCCATTTTGAAAATTCATAGAACTTGTCAAAATCGACCTCTGCTTCAAAACTGCCTTTTGCCCCAATCCCAACACAGAGGCTGGCCGCGATTTTGAAACAAAACTTACCGTTCACAAAATCACACTGAAAAGTACCACCAATTCCGGCACCGGCCATTCCTACCAGGCTTTCAGTAAACGTACAAAAATCAGCGAACACGTTAGCTTCTTTAGCATCGTCTCCGGTCTTGCCCTGGCGCACGGTAAGTTCCGGCGGCTGCAACCACTGTACTCCACCAGCTAGCTTTAGTTCTGCGCGCGCGCCGCCAAAAGCTTCTGCGCTAACTTTGGTGCCATCTTCGTTTTCCTCTCTGGCCTTATGGAAGGTTGCACCGCTCACATGCCTCTCACTAAATCGCGGTAGACGCCCGGCGCTGTTACCCATAATCATTTGCTTACCGCCATAGGTGGTAACCTGCAATTGAGCTTCCGCCTGGGCGGAAGCCCCCACAAAACCAATCAGTGAGGTTTTCAGATAGACTCTGAGCATTCCCATTTTTAATGGTTCAGTTCGATTTTCAGGTTGGAATGTCAGGCTCCAGCCGACGCGATCTGGAAGATAAAATGTCGTTTCAACAATGCCAGAAGCCAGAGAAAGCGTGGCCTTGAACTCACCTTTAATGGCCAACTCGCCCGTTGATGGATCCCATTCGGCAGAAGCCGCCAAATTAGACGTGCAGCGCATGAACTGCGCACCAGCTGAAAAATCGATAAAGTGGCCAATTTCTTTATGCGAAACCAGACTGTTATTCCAGCTTTCTGCCCAGCCTGTTAACGTCTCATCTATTAATTTTTTGTCGATTGGATCAAAAAGGTTTACTCCCTTATTTTCGAACTCGAGATCTTTAATTTGCTTTTTTAATTTGGTAACTGAAATCCCAGTTATATTGCCATTTTCTCTTTTTAGGATATTATCTGCATCCGATTGTTTAAACTTTACTTTATGTTTGACTCCCTTCCCCAAATTATCAAAATATCCTTTTTTTGCAAAAGCATATCGTTTCTTAGTGCCAGCGCCACCATTTTTTCGAGAGATGGGGATGAGTTCAACAACATCATCATAACCAGCGCCTTCAGATTCAAACTTACCAATTACCTTTTGTAAAGCATTTCGTTTGTCAGTTAAATTAGCTTCTTGATTAGTAATATTGCTTTCTTTTTCTGTAAGGGCGGCGCTTTCCTCTATGTTTGAATTTAATAGTCCAAACTCCTCAACAGCTTTAGAGTATTCTTCGTTAGCCTGATGAAATTCATCAACTACCGTCATTATTTCACTGGCATGCTCATCAATATTTTTTGCTGCAGTCGTCGTTAAGAATAGTAATTCCTGACTTTCGGTGCAATAATAGATATCACATGATTCATGTGATATCTGCACGGTGTTATTTTCTTTTTTACTTAACTGATTCTCTGCTACGGGTAATGTGGATGTATCGCTCATGATACCAACCTGGTTTTATTCAAAGAATAACTTCATCGTCTGCGGTTCAAGGCCGTAATGAGATTGGGTATATCCATTCTCATCAGTTACACCACGAATAGTTTCACCACTTTCAGTTTCAATACGATATTTAATGTAAGGTTTAGGCTTACCATCCCCTTTATCAACAATCTGAAAAGAACCATTCATAGGGTATTTATATTGCGGGTCAGAAACATTCATCGGCTTAAGTGCTTTTTCCATGATACCTACTCCGCCCCACTGAATATCAGGGCTTTTTAGCTTAAGACTTCCAGGTGCTCCAAGCTCGATGGATCCATCTTTGATTTTTATATACGCCCCGCCAGTACTGGTTAGCGTAATCCCCTGTTGGGCGTTTAAAACAACTTCACCATTAACGCTATTAATATTCATCGTTTTATCTGACTGCAATCGCATGGCATCAGTTTGCGCCTGAATATCTATCATTCCTCTGGCAGCAAAAATTTTCATACCCATTTTTTGGGCAAACAGACTAATTGCTTCTCCAGCGGCAACGGTCAGACGTTTAAACAACGTCAGATCTGCATTTTCTCCCGTTGTGACAGTTAAAGAATGACCCGTGGTGAGCTGTATATTTTTGGGTGTGGCCACGCCTATGCCAGCAGGAGCATTCAGTAACAAACCCGCGCCTTTTAATTGCGCCAGCGTTTTCGTCAATTCTTGCTGTGAAGCGATATCAGCATCAAGTGAACCGGATACTTTGGCACTACTCGCTAACGCTGTAACCAGCTCAAGTGCATTTTGCAGCTCAGCAATTGCAGCACGCATATCCAACATCTCTCCTTGGGCCTGCGGCTGATTATAAGCACTAATTAAAACCCCTTTACCACCGCGTACCGCCACCCAGTCGTCGGTGCGCAGCTCCGCGCCCTCTCCCCGCATCGCGCGCTGCGCATCCACGTTATGCCCCAGGTTCAGTTGCGTCTTCCCGCCGTACTCGGTGCTGAGCTTGATGTGCTCCTCGCCCCGTTTGTCCTCCATGCGCAATTTGTTATTGGCGGGCGTGCGGATGACGTTACGGGTGTGGTTTGCCTCCGTCACGTGGTCAGGATGTCGGGAGTCATGCAGCGCATGGGCGATATAAGGCCGGTCCGGATCCCCTTCATGGAACGCCACCGCCACTTCTGTGCCCTGTATCAGCGGGAAGTGAATACCGTAGGTGTCGCCGCCATAGGGTTTGGCAAGGCGCACTGGCATACTTTCGTAGCCCTGTTGTTTATCATCACGATCCGCATCAAACTTAACCCAATAAAGCCCGCTCTGATTCAAATGAGCATATTCATCATTCTTTTTCGGGCTTGAAACACGTGCCATTAGCGTGCCGCTAATCACTGGCCGCGGTTTTAGTGGAGGTCTCCAACAGCGCGTTTCACTGTAAACGGTCGCCATCAACACCACTTGTAGTGCTTCCTTTCGGCTTGCGCTGAATGAAACCGCCGTAACCAGCAAGCTGTTACACACACTGGCAGGAAGCGTTGGGACAGGTGTGGATTCCGTAATATTCAGGACCTGAGCCGGGCTGAGGCTTACATCGGTTGATAATCCAGTGATTGTGGCTTGTGAGGAGAGATAACGCTCATGTTCCAGACGAGCCCAAAAATTCCCTGTCTCAGGCGATGGAGATACCTTATCACCCGTTTCAAGATGGCGCGGGCGATAGTGGTAAACATCCCCGTAAGTCACCCCGTCACCGTCACCGTAAGTCATATCGGCTTGTGCAGAAAATAATATTTTCTGTGCCTGACGATGGTTATAGTCCCCAGCAGTAACCGATGCCTGCACTGCAGACTGGTGGAACTGAATATCCCAGACTGAGTCGATACCATTGTCATTCATTCCGGAGGGACTATTCAGCGGTAATGTTTTGCCAAACTCCCATGCGCTTTGTTTGTCAGCAAAATAGATCACTTCAGTACCAGCATCAGGCTGAAGCCTGAAGAAGAAGAATATTCCCACTTCAGAGAGCAAACGTTCAATAAAGACCAGATCGCTTTCGTGATACTGATTAATTTGCTCTCGTTTTGGATATTCCATTGCCAAATCAAAATTATATTCCCAGTCTTTTAAACCATGCTCCTGTAAAATTTTACTAACAACGTCCGGAACTGACATATTTATAAAAAAACGGTGCGTGCGAAATTGATTTTTCAACAACGCGACAAAAGGTTCAATGATTAACTGATAGGTTGCCTGGTCTTTTGAACCACTTATACGATGGAAAGATGTCACAATACCATGTACCACTTTTCGGGCAGTTAACTCACTTAACTTCCCTATTCCCATGGTCAATGTAGTCGATTTTCTAAGTATCGACTCTGCTGCAATGTCTTTATCATTGCTGGAAAAATGAACTACATATCGATACAGCGAACTCATTTCCTCCGTACCACTAAAATTAATAACATCCAGTACAGACTTGCATGAAGGGATATACAATTGATAACGGTTTAACGTATTTTCAGATATAAATAACATCCCACCACCCAGTGATTCAGACATTCCCATATATTTAACCCTGTAATTTTATAAAGAGCTATTTTCAGAAAGTAAAAGCTACTCTCAACGCATTGTCTTTATTAAAACAACTATATCCGCTTTCTTATTTGTGACAATGGAAAAAGTAAATCGAAGATTATCGCTAGATATCCAAAGCTCTTCCCTACCATTATCACTATAATCATAAAGATGAAAACCAAGACCTGTTAGATAATTACGAATAACTTCTGCATCACCACCGTGAAAAATAATAAGATTTGTTTCCCGAGTACTTCCCTCAGGAGAAATATATTCGAAATAATAATTATTTGAGATCCTTGGGGCCTGCTTGATATCAACATCTGTGTAGAAATAGTAATCAAAAAAATCACTTTCCCGATATTCTAATTTATCTGGCCAGGGTATTAAAAGAGGTGACAAGGAAATCAAAGCAATAGTCACCAGTAATATTTTATAGTAGCTCATTACCATTCACCTCGACAAAAATGAATAATAACCGCCATCCCCGCTGATCACTTGTACCCGACCAGAAGTGAAATCACTCCACGGTTGCACCCATGTCATAAACGAAGGCAAACTCCCTTTATAGGGTTTATGAACAGCACAATTATCCGACGGGTCTGGAAACAGTAATGGTAAAAATCCTTTATTCTTATAATTGCCTATCGGCCCATAAAAATCCCATCGATTCAGTGCTCGCTCTTTACTGACTAACCTTAGTCTTGACTGGTAGTCTGAGGGAAGAATTGCCCTGTAGAAGCCTAAAAGATCAGAGGTAAGATCCTCTCCGCTAAAACCACTGTCGGTATACCAACTAAAGCACCAATTAGCTTGCAAACTTTCAAACAAGCGCGCCGTCGTCATCATCATGGCCAACGCAACGCTGTTTTTCTCACATGCAGATAAACCTTGTTTGATACGCCACTTAACAAACTTTCCTGTACCAAACTGGCGATGGTATACAAACATTTTTTGGCTATAAGTGACTTCATAATAACCATCACAGCCTGATTCACCTCGTTTTATATCTATCATCAGGTTTTTGATATCACTTCCCTGTGCATGGCCTATATCTATCCATCCCAATATTTCGCTATAAACAAGCCCTGTTTTACGAGTCGATGTCCACTCAGAAGGTTCAATAATATCGTTACGTTTACTCATTATTAGCCCTTAACTCAAACTCAATACTACAAGTAGATCGGACAGAATAACGGTAAAGAACGCTTAACTGCTCCAGCCCCTCAAAACGCACCACATCCAGTGCATGCGGGCATGAAGGAATCGTTAAGCTGTAGCGGTTAAGCGTGGGCCGTGATGTTGTTAGTTCCATATTCATAGAGTTAACTCCATTTAATTAAATATATTTACGTACTTATAAAACCATCATAATACTGACCAACACAATTTCCCATTAACTAAAAAATCACAGATAATCATCCCAATTACTACGCACATGAGGCCAGCCAAATCTCATCATAAAATACCCTAAAACAATCAATAAAATATTTCCCGCGCCCCATAAATATCGAAACGCATCGTTAGAAACAAAAAAACCAAATAAAAAAGGCAATGCCAAACATGCATAATATATTACCCATCAGATATGAAAAATAATACATTAAATATATTACTATTTCTCTAAACTTCCCAGACCTTCCAGAAAACATTGGCAAACCTCATTAAAAAAAACCTCATTTGTATTGTGAAGCTCAATTGCTTTTTCAAAAGGTGAAACAAGATCTTCTATCAGAAAATAAAGCAGATCCAGGTCTCCCATATCTTTCAATTTTTGGTAATGGCCAGGACTCCTTGCAGCCAGATAGCGAGATGTATAGATTGCCCTGGATACCTCCGCTCCCAACGAAAGAAGCGAGCCTATACAAGCACCTGAAAAAAATGCCGTGACCAACCGATTAGAAATAACATACCCAATTTTAACGCCAGTTAGCTCTGAGAAAATCATCCTTCCGGCACTATCCCCAACTATTTTTTCCACCATTAAAGAAAAATCCAGTCGAGAAGAAAAATCATTAATAAAAACCCCAACAACCTGACCTATCAACTCCTTATTAAACCCCACTTTATTAATAAGTCTGGCAAACCTGTATTTGTCATCTGCATTCGCTCTGTGATGTTCTGTATCCATAAAATCATAAGCCAGATATCCCATACTCACCGGAAATGATATAAGCCCTTTTGTCAAAGCAGCTATAAATCCAGAATCATCAATGTTAATAGCTTCGAGCATATCTTTGGCAAGCTCTTTAGCACCATCCATATTTAGTCCTGTTGCGCAACGCACATCCCAGTACAATATAAAACCCAGCATTAGTCTTATCTCTGGGTTTTATTTTTCACTCGTTATCAATTATCAATTATCAATTCAATTCCCTCTTCATCACTCCAACTCAAAGTGAGCTGCTGAGGTTTTTGCTGCCGGGAAAGATACGTTAACAACTGCTGGCTGAGCACTGGCAAGATTTGTTGATTCAGCAGGCTATCAATATTCCTCGCCCCCGTATCCGGTAGCAGACAAGCGGCTGTCAGGGCATCAAAAAGGTTCTCAGATATCGTCGTAGTGATGCCGTAGTGACGCAGTAATCGCTGTCTAACTTGATCCAGTTTCATTTGTACAATCGTACGTAACGCAGGTTCACTGAGCGGATGGTAGATAATAGTCTGGAAGCGGGCCAGTAGCGCCGGCTGGAAATGATCACGCAAGAGGGGGCGCAGCAACTCGTGCAGATCGGACTCCGTGGTTTCCGGCTGTTCTTCCAGCATCTGCATCACAGCGTCGCCGCCAAGATTGGAAGTCATCAAAATAACGGTGTTGCGAAAATCAATTTCTCGGCCTTCACCATCTCGCATGAAACCGCGGTCAAATACCTGGTAAAACAGGTTTATGACGTCGCGATGCGCTTTTTCTACTTCATCCAGCAATACCACGCTATAAGGGCGTTTTCGCACTGCTTCAGTCAGGATCCCTCCCTGACCATAACCCACATACCCCGGAGGTGAGCCCTTGAGTTGGCTCACGGTGTGCGACTCCTGATACTCAGACAGATTAATCGTGATCAGCGATTTTTCACCGCCAAAGAGAATGTCAGCCAGGGCCAGCGCCGTCTCCGTTTTCCCGGTTCCGCTTGGTCCAGTTAGCAGAAAAACACCCTGTGGGCCGTTTTCCGGCGTAAGTCCTGTTTTTGATGCCCGCAACCGCTGTGCGATAGTATTTAGCGCGTAATCCTGCCCGACAACGCGGTTTCCCATCTGGGTTTCAAGCGTCAGCAAGTCTGTCTGGGAGTCCTTCATTAGTGAAGACAACGGTACACCGGTCCAGTCGGCGATCACCGTAGCAACTGTGCGCGCGTCTACATCCGGAAACAGTAAAGGATGGCCCTGCTGAAGCACACTAAGCTGTTGCTGCAATTCAATCGTTTCCGCCTGACGAGAAATATCACGGCGGCAGGTCAGCAGTTGCTCAGTGAGCGCTATTTCCTGGCCATACTGGGTTTCCAGTTCATCAAGCTCGACAAGCAGGCGATTTTCATGCTGTTCAATGCTGGCCAGCCTTTCATCATGCTGACCATTTCCTACTGCGAGGTCTGCAAGCAACGCCTGTTTTTCAATTTCAAGCGCGGTGATCTCCGACTTCAAGCGCGTAAGTGGTTCAGGAACGGTATCAAGGCACATCCGTACTCTTGCACCTGCGGTATCCAGCAGGTCGACGGCTTTGTCGGGTAATTGCCGCCCTGTAAGATAGCGGCGAGAGAGCATAACAGCGGCTTTAACTGCTTCGTCGGTGATATGAACGCCATGGTGTTCCGCGTAGCGTGATTTCAGACCACGCAGCATTAAACAGGCAGTGTCATCATCCGGTTCATCCACTTTAACCATCTGAAAACGCCGCTCCAGCGCAGCATCACGCTCAAAATACTGTTTATATTCGCTCCATGTGGTCGCTGCGATGGTTCGCAATTCACCTCTGGCCAGAGCGGGTTTTAGCAGGTTGGCTGCATCAGCTCCCCCCGCCTGATTACCGGCCCCAATGATGGTGTGTGCTTCATCGATAAAGAGCAGAACAGGAGTTGGCGATTGCTGAACGGCATCAATGATATTTTTTAATCGCTGCTCAAACTCACCTTTCACTCCAGCACCTGCCTGCAACAGCCCAAGATCCAGCGTACGTAAGGTTACTGTTTTCAGGCTATCCGGCACGTTACCTTCAGCAATACGCAGCGCCAACCCCTCCACCAAAGCGGTCTTGCCGACGCCGGGTTCCCCAACCAGAATTGGATTGTTTTTTCGACGACGAGATAGCACATCCACCATTTGCCGAATTTCATTATCACGACCAAATACCGGATCGATATCACCGGCACGCGCTTTCGCGGTCACGTCTAATGTAAATTTATCGAGCACACCTTGTAATGCGGGCGACAAAGTCGACTGGGCCAGATTTCGCCCCGGTTCATCATCAGAGGTAAACTGTGCCAGAGCGGCCTCTTGCTGTCTTTCAGGACGTTCATCCGACTGAACATTTAATAGCGGCAGGAGCCGTTCCAGTTGAGTATGTCCTGCGCTCAGAAGAGGCCACATGCCGTCACACTTCAGTAGCGAAGGCTTTCCCACCAGCGCCATCAGCAGATGCACACCACGTATCTGCGAATTTTCATCCGTTGCTGCACACAGCCACGCTTGTTGCATTAAAGAGAGGAGTACATCAGACAACTGCGGGCGGCTTTTTACGGAACGAGGCTGAACATCCAGATGCGCCAGCAGCGACTGCCAGAGATTGTCGATATCCCATTCATAACGACGTGCAATGACAGTAATATCGCCCTCTCCCTGTTCCAATAGCTTCAGTAACCAGTGTTCAGGTGTGATTTCTGCATGCGCACGCGTTTGGCATAACGATGCCGCCGCTTCAAGCGCCTGAGCACAATAGGGGTTGAGACGTCGTAATAACACTGCTGACTGGTGTTCCATTTGCTTCCTGACTCCCTGTATTCAGGCACGCTACCGCCCGTGGCCGTAACCCAATGCCCATAAGGTAATAGTGACGTTGATACTCTCTGCTAAATCCCCGCGCCGGATACTCAGCAGAGGGCATAAAAAAACGGATGAGGAAATCCTCATCCGTTAGTGCGTTACGCGGTGGTACGCTCGTTCCAGGCGTCAGAATGGATAATGTTGCCATCCTTATATGTCCAGACGATCTTCTCGTAGCGCAGTTCAATCTGTTCCAGGTGGTTATGCTTCTCTTTAGCCGGATCTTTGATGTCGTACATCACAGGATTTACTTTCACCACTTTCACGTTATGCAGAGTGGTGTTGAAGTATTCCACTTCCTGACCAGCATCATTGATGCGATACCATTTGAACTCTGCCTGACGCAGGGTCTGACCAGTGGTTACAGCCTTGTACAGATACGGGCTGGAAGCATCGATTTCCTTAGTGAAAAGAAACGGGGTATGGATGCGCGTCCCGGTCAACTTACCGGTGTTGTTATCGGTAGGGATGTACAGGTTATGTTCCTGAGCCACTACTTCGATACTGCCCACACGGTCTTTCACATCAACAGAGCCCTTAATATCCGCACCGCCGTCGTCTTTCAGCCAAAGGTAGACTGGAATTGCCATAACTCTTTCTCCATTTTTACTTCGTTAATGCGTCACCGCCTTGCGGTGACGGTTCCTTCATGCCCGACACCCGACAGGCATCAGCCTGCGGTACCAGACTGATCTCTACACGGCGGTTGGCAGCCCTCCCCTCCGGCGTATCGTTGGTTTTGTAGGGACGTAATTCGCCGTAACCCTGAACAGCAAAACAGCTCTCCGCGACGTCACCGGTATCACGCATCCAGTCGCGAACAGATTCCGCGCGTTTGAGAGAGAGCTGCTGATTAGATTTATCGTCACCCACATCATCGGTATGCCCGGCGATGACTATCAGCCAACCGGGCTTGGCTTTGATATTGACCAAAGCTCGAATGAGTACTTTTGTTGAACCCGCTTTTAACGCCCATTCGCCCGTATCAAACAGCGACATACTGTCCAGTCGAACGGTATGCGGGGAGGCCACTTTCGGTTTTTCAGTTGGCAGCCAGTCGCTGATGGCGGCCTGCAAAGGCGGGATCAATCTCATCCCCTGATACAATCCCATTGAAAGAGAAAGGGGCTCACCACGCTGATACCAGCGATCAAGCCGCTGTGCATCACGACGAAGCTGTTCCTGGGCCTGAATCTTTGGCTCGGCAGGATTGCCAGTAAGATGGCGGTATAACATCAGATGATCGTTTGTGATCCTGATGAGATGTTGGTTATTGATAAAGCTGCACGTCATCGCCAGCCCGACAAAAATGCCGCATAGCAGACCGCTTACGCCCAGCGTTCGTTGAAATGCTGTCAGTGCCCGGCGGCGGGATAAAAAAGGCAATGCTAAATCAGGAAAAGGCAGCAGTACGGGCGCTGCTGATGCCGCAGGAGAAAGCGTTGTTTGAGCAGCGATATGCCGTTGCCACAGATTATTTTCGTAAACCGCTAATGAGGTGAAACACACAACCCGTAAAGCAGAGAAAAGAGGCGGAGCATTGCGTTCGGTATCGCCTTGCACCTTCTTCAGCCAGCCCAGTAAATTATCTAACCACACTGCATGTGTTAGATGAGAGTGGCGAGCCGGGCGCTCTTCCGAAGAGAAAGGTGCAAAGTCGTCTAATCCCGTAGCTGACTGCACCTCTGCATCCTGAGGGGTTCGAATAAACCAACGTACAGTCTCATTACATTGAGGAGAATTCAGCCAACAGCACAACCAAAACGGCGGTATACCTGATAACCAACGCCGACTCTGGGTTACCACACGCCGCCAACTGAGTAGCATATGCTTAAGCGCATCTTCATCTTTATGCCGTTCTGGGGTCAATGCCAGCATCACGGACACGCGCATTAGAAGCCCCGGGCGCTGCACAGCTATCTGACGAACCAGAGCAATAAAATGTTCCGGGGACTGGACAGATAAATACCAGCCCTGCGAACTCTCGCAAGAATCGCTACGTCCGGCAAACAATGGCTCATTGTCGCCACACACCAGCACGACAGGCCCACTGAAACTCTCCGGAGGGAGCGCAACTTCACGAGCAGAATGCTCAGGCTTCAACCGACCATACTGACGCCAGCCATAAACGATCCCTGGAATGGAAAGCAATAAAACAATGACGGTAAGGCCGCCCCGGATACCCGCACTTACTGGGCTGAATCCCCAGACCAACAGCAAAGCCAGTACGGCCGCCAGCACATAGTTAACGATCCCTCGCAACTGGGCCATGTCTTAACCCTGCCCAATCAGCTGAGCAATCTGCCCTTGTAAGACATGAGAAAATGTTAGCCACAAAGCCCCCAACGCCAGCGCGCCAACAATCCATGCCAGCCACCAGCGGCGCTTACCGCCAGAGAAGCCGGACGCACGCATGATTACTGGTGAATCGTGTTTTAACTTAAAAGGCATCGCCTGAGTTGACAGCGCTTCGAGAACATCTTCACGACGTTCATCACCCTGCTCACGATAGCGACCCACAAAACCAAGCGTGATTGCGCGATAAAAGCAGGTTAATACGGCGGTATCAGGAACGGGCTCGCGCAGTACGGTACGAATGCGCTCCCAGAGCTCTTCCCCGGCATTGGTGGTATTGAAATAGTGGGCCTGTAAGGGTGTCGCAAGCCAGGTGATATAACCGCTATCCTGCCGGTTACGGTTTAACACGCTTTCATCCAGTAACGCACATTGGGTGTAGAGCATGTGTTCAACGCTGTGCTCGCTGTACCCCAGATCACGCAATGCATTACGCGCAGAATCCACCCATTGGCAGGCCCGGCGATAAAAAGCAGCCCCATCGTCGACTTCCAACCCGCCACGTAGCTGGCTTACAGCAAGCCAGGTTGGCCAGAACACCTGATCAATATCCTTATTCATTTATTTCAATCCCTTAATACGGCGAATAACTCGAGTTGAATCTCTCCCAGCGTTCCCGGCACATAGAAGGCGCAATTACCAGCGTCCAGCATGGCCTGAGCTGCTGGATGATTAATCTCAAGAGCAAAGTATTGATTTTCCAGTCGTAACGGGATGGCTGCGGGTACATGCGTCAGCGGTTTTAACGGAATTCCGCTGAGTGCTACATTGACTACATCAGACACGTCTGCCCTGCTCCCCGCTTTACAGAGCTGTGGAAATTGCGTCAGTAGGACATGCGCAGGGAGATCTGAACGAACGGACAGGTAAAAATCAGCGCCTTCACGCAGTCGAGCATCCGACAGTGCACCATTCCAGAACTGTCTCTCCTGTGTCAGCTCAATAGCGACAACACGAGATGGCAGGCTGGCTTCCAGCAGTTCCACCAGCAATGCAAACAATGGAGGGAATACTTGCTGCGGATTTGCGTGCTGGTATGGCGGCACAACGCTGACATCATTTTCTAATGAAAAGGTCAGCAGGCTGCCCGCTAACCGCGCCAGTTCACGCCACAAAAGTTCGGGATGACGGCCTGGGTTTTGCAGCATTTCTCTCAGTACAGGCTCTGAGCTATTAAGCGCATTTAGCAGCCAAAACAACGAAACATCTGCTACCGCAAAATCTGCCATTCGTTCGTTACTTTCACGACGCAAGGCCATCAGACGGCGACAACGGGCCTGGATGCGATGCACCAAATCACTGAGAGAATTGATTAATAAGGGGCTGGCTGAGAGTGAAAGCGATGGCGGTAAAAAATCGCGTCCCAGCTCCCATTGCCCCTGAGCATTACGAGTCAGGCAAGCTACCGGACAGGTCAGATAAGCGCTGTTATCATCGTGGGCATACCGGAGGGTGATAGCATGCCGCAGCACTGCCATATCAGTCCGTTCCTGACCAGAGAGATCCTGCACTGGCAGCCATTCCTGCTGCCAGCGACACGGACGGCTAACGCCGTTGCCTGACGAAAGATTGCCGCCATTAGCCGAAAGCAGCGGCAACGCCAGGACGATATCAACGCTGCTGTAACCAGTAAGATGCGATAAATCACACGCCGGAGGCAGGTTATCTGAAATACCTGTATCCACTAACGTACCGTCAGGAAAACGCACAACCAGATTAACGGGATTCAAACGGGAAACCGTTAGCGCACTTTCATCAAACTCCGCGCTGATAACGCCCCACGGTGATGAAAGTGACATATGAGCCACAACGTCGGCTACATAGGCATCCCAACGTGTCTGTTGCTGAAACTGCTGGGGAGCCAGAAAGGCCCCCTCGCTCCATAACGGGCGATAGATCTTCATCGCACCTCCTGTGCATTGTGTCGTTAAGATTTCGACTTAGGCATTTGTGAAACTAACGACAAACTGACGTCCATACCTTCAACCTGAAAATGCGGAATGGCATACAGGCGCACGCGGAAGAAGCCTGGGTTATCCTCAATATCCTCCACCACAACACGCCCGTCACGAAGCGGGTGTGAAGCCTGCAAGTCATCGCCAGGATCGGTCATTTCGGTTACCAGACTGCGCAGCCAGTTGTTCAGTTCAAGTTCAAGCAGACGGCGATCTTTGGTCGTACCTATATTTTCTCGCTGCAGGATTTTCAGGTAGTGAGCGATACGAGAAAGCAGGAAGATATACGGTAGACGTGAGTTAATCCGGCTGTTAGCCGTCGCTTCCGCTGTATCAAACAGCGCAGGTTTTTGAGCCGAGTTAGCAGAAAAGAAGCAGGCGTAATCACGATTCTTATAATAAGAAAGCGGAATAAAGCCGAGGTTGGCGAATTCAAACTCCCGGGTTTCTGGAATCATCACCTCAGACGGGATCTTCACCTGATTACCTGTCCCCAGATCGTACAGATGGATAGGCAAGTCTTTAACCGCACCACCCGCCTGTGGTCCACGGATCTGGACGCACCAGCCATTCTTGATAAAACTTTTCACCATGTTCACAGCGAAAGAGAAAGAGGCGCTGGTCCACAGATATTTTTCATGATCCGGGCCCTTAACTTCTTCAACATAGTTAAAACTACGTACCGGCACGGTATCAGGACCATACGGCAGGCGACCCAGAACACGCGGCATAGTTAATCCGATATAGCGTGAATCGTCGCTATCACGGAATGCTTTCCACTTGATGTATTCAGCTCGTTCGAAATAATCATTGATATCTTTTATGGCCGCGACTTCTTCCATATTTTCCTTCAGGAAGAATTTCGGCCCAACGGAACCAATGAACGGCATATGACAGGCAGCCGACACACCCGAAATATTGCGCAGCAGTGCAATATCCTGTGGGCTGTTATCAAATTCGTATGCTGAAATCATTGCCGCAATGGGTTCGCCGCCAGGCTGATCATATTCTTCAATATAAACATGGCGATACAACCCGCTTTGGATAAGTTCCGGCGCGTCGTCAAAATCATCACGCAGCGCATCCTTGCTGATATCCATCATTTCTACACGGACATTTTGGCGAAAATCGATACCGGTGATCATCGAATGCACACCACGCCAGAGCGATTCTTGTTTTTGAAATTCAGCATGGTGCATAACTTCATTAACCTGGTCGCTAATCTGCTTATCCAGACGAGCAATCTGCTCATCCAGCAGCGTTTTATCCAGGCGCTCTACTGGCTGCGCAGCATCCGCGAGGCAAGAGACCAGAACCTGAATAGCGGCGGTCACGCGTTCAGCCGGAGCGGCATCAGAAAGCGCTTCATCGCTCTGCCATGCATCTACATTTTTTAATGTCGAAACCGGGGAAAGATTAATTTTGTCAAAGAGGGATTGATAAACGCTGCGTTCACTGGTCGTGGTGGTCGCGACTGAAGAGGTATGTTCCTGAACAGACATCAACATATTCCTTTTATGATCCTTTACTATTCCTGCCAATTAAGCGGAGGAAACCCTGTATAACGTTAAATCTCTTCTGGCATCATGGTTGCCAGTTCATCACGCAGTTCCTGACTCAGGGCTGGATTTTTGAGGATGATTTCCAGCTCGCGACGAAAAGCAGCGTTATCGAGTAAGTTAGATTTCAGGTCGCGCAGTAAGTTACGCATAGCCAACAGAACGCGTAATTGTGGGATATTTCGTGCGACCTGTTCAGGTTCAAAATCGCGGATATTTTTAAAGGTAAGGTTAATATCGTCAGTTCTGTCATCACCAGCTAACGTATTTTTAACACTCATATTTACTACTGGTGCGAACTTAGCTAACACATCATTGAAATTATTTTTATTAATATCAACCTTTTCGCGCTCGGATAATGGTCGTTGTTCTCTACCATTACTGAAATCACCTACAGCCAAAAGTTTTAACGGCAATTCAACCTTTTTCTGAACGCCTCCGGTATGTAAATCTAACTTAATATTAACGCGTGCCGTCGGCACTTCATTCTGAAAACTGTCACCCATACGTCCCTCTCAGACCGGCGGTTCCTGCCGATATTTTACATTTCCTAACGGAGCATTTTCCAATCGCTCAACGTGTTTCTTACAACGTCATTTCTGCGGGCAGTCAACAACAACTGTTAATGACAATTAACGATTATAATTAATACGCTAACGTAATCCGACATATTACCTGAGATAAAATATGATCAATATCACTAATACACCAAATAATACATTAGTATTACTCATCTAAAAACAAAATCAAGAAAGTATATTATCTAATACAAACGGAGGAAATTGATTAACGTTGAAAACATTCATAAAAAGAATGTTTTTGAGCTATAAAATATTAATTAAAGTAATAATTGTCATTATATCCATATTCCATGTAACTTATTTAGATATATAATCAGCGTCAATTTAACTACAAACAGAAAAAAGCCGGAGATATACCCCGGCTTTTCGCATTTCAATCAAGAACTCGCAAAAAGATTACTCTTCCTTCACTACAATCAGCGGCTCGATATCGCTCTCTTTTTTAATCACCAGCGACTCATCGCCGCGCAGGCAGGTCCCCCCATAGTTACCGCCTACGGTGAAGGTACAAACCTGAATATATTTACCGGCAATTTTTGGCAGACACCAAAGCTGCTGATAAATGTTCTTCTGCTCGGCAAACTTACCGCTGGTTTTATCCAGTAACTCTTCCTGATGGCTCACCAGATCGATGTTGCTGCCACAACGTCCTGCAATAGGTTTCACTGCATAACCGGTTTGCGCCAGCTCTTCATTAACAGTGAAATCAGTATCAAGCAGATAGCGGTGGTGTGGGAACAGTTGCCACAGGATCGGCAGAATCGCTTTATTACCAGGGATCACCGTCCACAGAGGTTCAAAGACCAGCACTTCCGGGCGCAGCAACACGTCGATTAAACGCACTTCCTGATTCGTATGCCCGGTACGAATTGGTACCGCAGCGTACTCCGTTTCACTGACCTCTCGCACCTGCTCAATTGCGGTTTCCCACGCCCAGGTTTTCCAGACGCAGTTCACCAGACGACCGTCCCCGTCAATCAGCTGACCAGCGTCATCCCAACGTAGCTCATCGAGGCCACGCAGAATTTTACTGTCAAACCCGGCCTGACGTAGCGCCTGCTGCATAAACTGAGCGTGGTAGTTTTCCTCTATATCTTTATCCTGCATGATGTGGACAAAAGGACGCGCGCGGCTGTGCTTCCAGGCCCCCGCCAGTTCGTTGATCAATCCTTCAGCTGGGTTGTGTCCCTGTCCTGTATAGCCCTGCTCGGCCCATCTTTCGAGGATCAAACCAGCTTCGGTATGGCACGATGCGGAATCGGCGTTGTACTCATACACCTTCAGTCCGCGTTCATCCATACAGAAATCCATACGTCCTGTAATCATATGATGCCGACGACGCTGCCAGGAAAGGCGCAGACGCGGCCAGAGGATTTTCGGGATATCGAACAGCGCCAACAGGTTGTCATCTTTCAGCACTTTGTCGGTCGCGTGCAGATACATCAGGTGCAGCTCGTTGGTGGCTTTGATCAGCTCCTGCTCTGCACTCTCGGTAATGGTGAAGTACTGATGCGGATCCTGATTAATCACGTGACCGTTCGCCAGCACGTAGGCTTTCTGCAGCGGATCCTGTTCATCAAGCCATTTACCGTCAAACTGCCCGTTATCTTCCAGTCGCGCGCCGCCAATTTTCAGCGAGTCATTGGCGATCTCCGGCTGCGGCAGGCTGTCACGGGTATCATCGGTCTGGATCATCCAGCCAAGGATGGTGGTGTCGTCAAAGGTATCACGCAAGGTGTAACAACCGTTTTCAACCACCATCTCCAGTTCGCGGGTCCACTGCTGTCCGGGAGGCAACGGCGTATGGAGCACGTTCTGTTCGGCAATACGGATTTTGTTTTCCAGCAACTGGGTGACGACCGCCACATGGCCGGTATCGTTAAACTCACCGCCTTTTTGCCAGATAAGCAGAGCACCGGCTACCGGCGCGCGGGGTGAACCATTCGGAAATGCCTGTAACGGCAGGATATTGTCATTCACCACTTCGCGTAGAAAGCGTAAGGAAAAGATCTCCCAGGCCATGCCTACATCGGTGAAGACCACGCCATAATTAAGGAAGAGAAAGCGGCGTGCGAACTCTACGCACTGCCATTTGTGGCCCATGTATTCGTCGTCGATATAGCTGCGAAATGCCGCATCATCGTCGTAGTCCCGTGGGTCGAGGGAGCTGTAATCTGAAGAGTAGATTGCTACGCCGCCTGGGGCGTAGCCCAATAATGTCCCGAATGGGGCATCCTGACTGGTCGTTCCTTTGCTCATGCACCTTACCTCAAAACAATACAGCCTGAGCAGGTTGGCGTGAATTTTTCGCTCTGATTGCCTGCTCTGCGACACTAACCGGACAGAGGTCGACATCATCATACACCTCAACGCAGCGGCTGGCGCTCAGAGGCGAAAAATTCGCAGCAGGAACTACGCTTTTGTCACGGTGACCGGTACGCTTTTATACGCCGGAGTCAAACTTTGTGTGTCCACCGCATCCAGCGAAAGCAGGACATTCGCTTCTGGCAGATAAGCGCCTATTGAGCCCACCGCCATGTTGTAAATCACCACCGTCAAGCCGCACATAATGCGATCCGCACAGGGCTGGCCGCTGTCGTCCAGCGCCTGAACGTTGACCACATCTCCCTGGTTCAGACCGCGAGTCGCCGCTTCTTCAGCGCTTAAAAACACCACATCCCGACGACCGGTAATGCCACGGTAGCGATCGTTCATACCATAAATAGTGGTGTTGTATTGATCGTGGCTGCGCAGCGTCGCCAGAACCAGTGCATCGGCAGGCTGATTTTCTCGCTCTACCGCCCGCTGATGGCTGACGATAAAGTTGGCTTTACCATTCGCCGTTCGCCATTCACGGCGCGAAGCGGGCGTATCCATACGAAATCCGCCCGGCTCGGCAATACGGGCATTGTAATCGTGGAACGCCGGGATCACGGCTTCAATGGCGTCACGGATCAGCGCGTAGTCCCCGGTTAACGCTTCCCAGTTGATCGGCGAAAGCGGCAGAGTGGCGTGTGCCATGCCCGCCACAATCGCGGGTTCCGATTTTAACCAGCGGGAAGCTGGCTTCAGCGCGCCGCAGGAAGCGTGGACCATCGACATCGAGTCTTCGACGGTCACCGACTGGATCCCCGTCGCCTGAATGTCGCGCTCCGTTCGACCTAATGCAGGCAGCAGATAATTATGCTTTGCCAGCAGCAAATGCGATCTGTTCAGCTTGGTCGCAACATGGACCTGCAGATCCAAATTTTTCATCGCCGCAAAGGTACGCTGCGGCTGCGGCATCGCCACCGCCAGATTGCCACCCATGCAAATGAGCGCTTTTGCCTCTCCCCGTTCGATGGCCCGAATACTCTCCACGCTGGAGCGGCCATGTGTACGCGGCACACGGATAGAAAAATGCGTCTCAAGGCGTTGCAGGAAGTCTTCGGATGCCGCTTCGTTGATCCCCACGGAACGGTCGCCCTGCACGTTAGAATGACCGCGCAACGGGCAGATCCCCGCCCCCGGCTTACCCATATTGCCTTTCAGCAGCAGCAGGTTTACCAGTTGCTGGACGTTCTCAGTACCGTTTTTATGCTGGGTGATGCCCAGACCATAACAAATAATAGTGGCACGAGATTTACTGTAGCTGTGTGCCAGGTCTTCCATCTGACTGCGCGTCAGGCCCGAGTCCTGTTCCAGCTCCGCCCAGTTATGCTGACGTAAGTCATCATACAACGCTGCATATCCAGCAGTATGCTCATCGATAAACGCATGATCGAGTGTCGGTTGCTGATCCAGTAAGATCCGCGCTTCATCCATTTCGATCAGCGCCTTCATGATGCCTTTGAGCAGCGAGGCGTCACCGCCCATTTTTACCTGGTAGTAGTCGTTGCTCAGCTGCGTCGACTGACCGGTGAACATCTCTTTCGGGCTTTGCGGGAAACTAAAGCGCTCAAGCCCCCTTTCGTTCAGCGGATTGATAGAGATAATTTTAGCCCCGCGTTTGGCAACGTCGCGTAAGGTGGTCAGCATACGTGGATGATTAGTGCCAGGGTTATGCCCGATACAAATCACCAGATCGCAATGGTCAAAATCGTCAAGTTCAACGGTCCCTTTTCCAAGCCCAATGGCCGGCGTTAGTCCTGCGCTGGTCGGTCCGTGGCACATGTTTGAGCAATCAGGAAAGTTGCTGCTGCCATATTCGCGGGCAAAAAGCTGATACAGGAACGCCGCTTCATTTGACGTTCTGCCGGAGGTGTAAAACTCAACCTGCTGGGGTGAATCATAGCTGCGCAGACGCTCGCCTATCTCCTGGAAGGCGATATCCCAATCCACCGCCTGCCAGGTATCTGATGCTGCATCGTATTTCATCGGATGCGTCAAACGACCGATATTTTCCAGCTCATAATCGCTGTAGTGCCAGAGTGTGGAAACCGGGTGACGGCTGAAAAATTCCGGTGACGCTTTTTTACTGGTTGTCTCCCAGGAGACCGCCTTAACGCCATTTTCGCACAGCTCCATTGGCGCACGATGCCCTGGGTCCGGCCACGCACAGCCCGGACAGTCGAACCCTTTCACCTGGTTCATTTTGAACATCGCGATAATGTCGCGGGCGACAGCCTTTTGCGAAAACACCGAAGCAGTGACGGCTTTTACCGCGCCCCACCCACCCGCCGGGCCCTGATAACCGCTTACTCCTGGAACACCATTTTTCATTATTACTGCTTATTCACCGCCAATTTTTAATGGTGAATACGGTAGCAATTTCCGTCCAACATTGATTTCCTCTTCATGGAGTACGGAGCGAGTACAATGAACGGGTTAGATTTATCTTCCCCTTTCAGCACAAAGCGACATAAAGTTCCAATCTGTTAAATTGAGTTCTACCTAACTGCTACACTGCATCAACACAACCACTCAGAAGGCAGGTCAATATGTCAGACAATACCTATCAGCCCGCGAAAGTCTGGACGTGGGAAAAATCGAACGGGGGCGCATTCGCCAATATCAACCGCCCGGTTTCCGGAGCCACCCACGAGAAAACGCTGCCGGTTGGCAAACATCCGCTGCAGCTCTATTCGCTGGGTACGCCAAACGGGCAGAAAGTGACGATCATGCTGGAGGAGTTGCTGGCGCAGGGGGTGAAGGGCGCGGAATACGATGCCTGGATTATCCGCATTGGCGATGGCGATCAGTTTTCCAGCGGCTTTGTTGAGGTGAATCCGAACTCGAAGATCCCGGCGCTACGCGATCACTCGCAAAACCCACCAGTTCGCGTATTCGAATCTGGCGCAATCCTACTCTATCTGGCGGAAAAATATGGTTACTTCCTGCCGCAGGATTTGGCAAAACGCACCGAAGCGCTGAACTGGTTGTTCTGGTTACAAGGCGCAGCGCCGTTCCTCGGCGGAGGCTTTGGCCACTTCTATAACTATGCTCCGGTTAAAATTGAGTACGCTATCAATCGCTTCACCATGGAAGCCAAGCGCTTACTCGACGTGCTGGATAAACAATTGGCACAACATCAGTTTGTGGCCGGAGATGAATACACCATTGCCGATATGGCGGTCTGGCCATGGTTTGGCAATGTGGTTCTGGGCAACGTCTACGACGCAGCAGAGTTCCTTGACGCAGGAAGCTACAAGCACGTACAACGCTGGGCAAAAGAGATTGCAGCGCGTCCGGCGGTTAAGCGTGGTCGTATTGTAAACCGCACTAACGGACCGCTGAACGAGCAGCTTCATGAACGCCATGACGCCAGCGACTTCGATACCCAAACCGAAGATAAGCGCCAGAACTAAAATAAATTGCCGGATGGCAACCGCTATCCGGCAATTTCATTCAGGATTTGTCACGCGCTGGTGACGTCGTACTCCATGCGGCGAAGTGCGTCTAACGTGGCTTTAGCTTCATCTTCATCAATGATGCTCATGGCGAACCCTACGTGCACCAGCACCCATTGCCCGACCAGCTCAGCTGTATCACCTTCACAAATCAGGGCAATATTGACATCACGTTTGATGCCGCACACTTCAACCTGCGCAAGCTGGTGAATATCTTCACCAACGGCCAGAACCTGACCAGGGACTCCAATACACATATCTGACTCCGCCCCATAGCAACCTATGGGTTATTCGACTTCAATACTTTTCACTTTCAGTGAATCGCCAGCATCAACCCGCAGGCGATCGCCCTGACATTGTGGACACTGCGCATCATGCTGGGTGATTTCCACAACCTGACTGCAATCCCAGCACCATGCCTGGGCTGGCTTGTAATCAATATGCAGCTCACAACCCTGAGCCAGCGTCCCCTGACAGACGATGTCGAAACTGAAACGAACGGCGCTCTCTTCAACGCAGGAGAGCGCCCCAATTTCCAGCCAAACACCGGTTACACGTTTGACACCGTGCTGCTCTGCCTGCTGTTGAACAATCTCAACCGCGCTCTGACAAAGGGACAGCTCATGCATTTTCGCAGTTCCGACGACCCAGCAGCAACGCGCGGCGATTAAGCTGCGGCGCATTCGGATCGCTAACCGGCAGCGATAACAGCATTCGCGCGCAATCGTCAGTCAGACGCATGCCTTCTTGCGCCGACATACTGTGCGAAAGCGGCGACATCAGTGAGCAGGAAAGGTATTGCGATACGCCCTCCAGTTCACCAACGGTAAAGGTCATCTCGCCATACGGCAGACGCAGTCCGATTTTTTCGCTGACTTTACGCACCGGCCAGATCTGGTCCGGTCCGGGGAAAATCAGTGCGCTGAGCATCCAGGGCGTGATAACACACCCCGTCCACTGTCCTTCAAACAGCGTAAATTCAGAGACATATACCGGCATGTTCGGATGCAGGAAAGAGAGATCGTGCATTGAACGCCGGGCAACCTCTTCAAACGCTGCCTGAATTTGCATCTTCGGGGCCGTCTGAAAACCGACAAACTCCTCAGACATGAGCCGCCTCCCGCGGGATCGCTTCAACACCTGATTCGCGAAGCGCGGCAAGAACCTGCTCAAGCGCAGGTTCAATCATCGCTTCAACCGTTGGCGTTAGTCCGATATGCGGCTCCAGCGATTCCGGAATAACACCGACTAACGTCAGCTTTTTCGGAAACTCGCCGGTGAAACGCAGGGCCGACAATACGTCGGCCAGACCAAGCTGGTGCGGTGAGATTTTGTTGGTAAACAGCGCCGGGATCTCTTCATCCCGCAGGACCATCATCGTTCCTGGCGTGTTTTTCTTCGACACAATGGCGTCAGCAATGATCAGATGATCTCTGTTCGCCATATCACCGAGAAGCTCCATCCCAGCCGTACCACCGTCCAGAACATCAACAAAGTCTGGCAGGACGTACCGTTGTTCTAATGTTTCAACGATACGTACCCCGATGGCTTCGTCGGTCAGCAAAATATTGCCGACCCCTAAGACTAATATCCGCATTACAGAACCTTAACTGAGACCACTTCGTTCCCATCAACGTCCACCACATGCACCGCACATGACATACAAGGGTCGAAGGAGTGAATGGTACGAACCACTTCCAGCGGTTTGTTTGGATCGGCAATCGGCGTACCTACCAGCGAACGCTCATACGGTCCCACTTCATCATTAAAGTTACGTGGGCCAGAGTTCCAGGTTGACGGTACTACCGCCTGGTAGTTGCTGATAATGCCATCTTTGATCACCATCCAGTGAGACAGCATACCGCGCGGCGCTTCGAGGAAACCGACACCTTTAAATTCACCCGTTGCCGGGATATCCGGTTTCACGAAGGTGGTGTGGTCGCCTTTGCCGATGTTCACAATCAGCGCATTGTACTGATCCTGCAGAACGTTCTGCAGTTCACAGCAGTGAACGGTACGGCCAATAATACGGCCCAACGTAGAGTGCAGCTGTGACACTTCGATAGTTTTACCCGTCAGTTTGGTGTAAATCGCGATGATTTCATTCAGCTTGGCATGGGTAGACTCGCGTTTGGCCGCCAGTTTACACAGCATGTTGGCCAGCGGACCCACTTCAACCGTTTTACCGTAGAAGGTCGGTGCTTTAACCCAGGAGTACTTGCCGTCATCTGACCAACCGGTGTAATCAGGAACCGTTGTGCCTTCCCACGGAGCCTGCGGCGCTTCGTCTTTGTACCACGCGTGTTTCGCACTCTCCTGAATCCCTTTGATCAGGTACTCATCGGAGTGAGAGGTGATCGGACGATAGGTCGACAGATCTTCATTGGTGATGTAACCACCCGGGAACAGGAAGCTGCCGTTTTTACCGTCAGTCGGGAATTCCGGTGCGCTCAGATAGTTAACCGCACCTTGACCACGTTCCAGCCACTCAGGGTAGAACGCAGCAATAACTGCGGTATCAACCTTGTAAACCTGCTCAACGAAGTCGCTCAGCTTATCGATAAAGGACTTGATATACATCAGGCGCTCAAGGTTCAGCACGCCAAGGCCGTCGAGGTTAATTGGGTTAGCAACCCCGCCTACCGCCAGGTTCTGAATGTGCGGCGTTTTACCGCCTAACAGCGCCACAACACGGTTAGCATCACGCTGGCATTCCAGCGCCTGCAGGTAGTGAGCGACCGCAATCAGGTTCACTTCTGGCGGCAGCTGCATTGCCGGGTGACCCCAGCAACCGTTGGCAAAAATGCCTAACTGACCGCTGGCAACAAGGTCTTTGATCTTGTTCTGAACCTTAGTGAACTCTTCTGCGCTGTTCAGGTGCCAGGAGGACACGCCGTTCAGCATGGCAGACGCTTTCGCTGGATCTGCTTTCAGTGCAGAGGTGATATCCACCCAGTCCAGCGCAGAGAGCTGATAGAAGTGAACAATGTGGTCATGCGTAGTGTGCGCGGCCAGAATGATGTTACGGATATACTGTGCGTTCACCGGAACATCAATATTCAGCGCGCTTTCTGCTGCACGAACGGAAGAGATAGCGTGAGTGGTAGTACAAACGCCACAGATACGCTGCACAATCATCCAGGCATCGCGCGGATCGCGGTTTTTCACGATCTCTTCCATGCCGCGCCACATGGTACCGGAAGCCCATGCTTTAGATACCACGCCATTTTCGATTTCGCAGTCGATGCGTAAATGACCCTCAATACGGGTTACTGGATCAATAGTAATTCTCTGGCTCATGCTTTGCTCGCCTCATGACGATTTTGATCGTTTTGTTTTAAAGGAGGAAGTATCGGCAGTAGACGAATGAGTACGATGTATGCACAAATCTCAATAGCCACAAAACCAATAGAAATCAACAGTTCTTCCCAGGTCGGGAAGTAGTGGTAGCCACCACCAGGATTGAACGCCACCAGCGAATAGGACAGACGCCATGTCGCACAACCCAGCAATGCGCTCAGCGCAGACAGATACAGCATGCGTGAGTCGTTACGCAGCTTAGTGACGCGCAGCACCACCAGCGGGAAGACCATCAGCACGACTTCAATCCAGAACATCAGGGAGTAAAGATCGCCTGAGAACGCATAGGACAGCTTGTCGCGATAGATCAGTTCGCCAAAGCGCAGAACCACGAAAATCGCCAACAGCACGCTGATGGTATTCGTCAGCTTGATGAACAAACTTTTCTCGTCCGGACCATTACCTTTCAGCCCGGCTTGTACCAACGAGCCTTCGAAGATGACGATCGAGAAGCCCATAATAAAAGCGGTTAATACGGAGAAAAGCGGCAACATTTCATAAGCTTGCCATAGCGGATGCACCTTATAGCCCGCAGATATCATCAATGAACCCATTGAAGACTGGTGCATAGTTGGCAGCAGCGCGCCAAGGGCAATGATAAAGAACATCACTTTATTCAAACGTTTGAGAGAGACTTTCCACCCCAGACGTTCAAACAAAGCCGGAGCAAATTCCAGCGCCATGATGCCGATATAGATGGTCATACAGACCGCCGTTTCGAACAGTACCGAGTTCACGTTGAAGTGGCCCGGAATGTAGAAATACGGCAGGTTCCAGTAACGACCGACGTCAATGGTGATCGACAGACCACCCAGCGAGTAGCCAAACAGGCTCGCCAGCAGCGCCGGACGTACCAGCGGATGGTATTGTCCTCTGTTGAAAACATACACCGCCCACGCCAGAGCCCAGCCACCGCACGCGAAGCCGGTACCAATCAGCAGGTCAAACGCGATCCATACACCCCATGGGAAACCGCCGTTCAGATCGGAGACTGAGCCTAATCCGAAGACCAGACGTTTCACGATCAGGAGCATACACAGGACGATAAGCGGCCCAAAAATAATGACCGGTTTGCTGATTATTTTTCCGCCCAGCGGTTTAGGATCATGACTCATGATCGTCTCCTCCATCGTGATGGTCGTTTTTCGTGTTACGACGAACCAGCACGGTTAAGCCCGCCAGCGCAGCCAGGGGTAATATCATGCCCTTGTACAAGGAATGTTGAACATGTTCGGAACGCGCACCGGTTGAAAGATCATCCAGTTTCGGCAGATCCAAATCCTCGTAAGGAACGCCCGTCAGTACCATAACCTGTGTACCACCCCCCTCTTTCTCGCCGTACAGATGGGGGTAATACTTCGGTACCGTATGCAGATAGGTATCGCCTGCTTTCACCGTCTGACGCGGATAGTGGTATTCGCTGCCAGGCTTCAGCGCGAGACGTTTTTTCGCCTCAGCCATCAGCTCTTCACGCGTACCAAAAATCACCGCACCGGCAGGGCACACTTCAACACAACCCGGTAAACCGCCTTTGTCCAGACGCTCAACACCTTTCTGGTTACACAGTTCACATTTGTGAAGCGCACCAAACGGGTTGTTGTAGTCATACTTAGGCACATTGTACGGGCAGGCGACCATGCAGTAACGACAGCCCGTGCAGACATCTTTGTCATAGTGGACGATGCCAGTTTTCGGATCTTTCTTCAGCGCGGAGACCGGGCAAACGGAGACGCAGTTCGGATCGACACAGTGCATGCACTGCTTCTTAATGTATGCGTAGCCGTTTTCTTCCTGGTCTTTGTTAACGCCTGTTCCGCTACGCCACACCTGGATGATGTTATTGGTATACGGTGACAGTTTGTCGTTGTTCGACCAGGTCTGCTCGCCTTCCGGGTTACGCGCCGGGAAGTTGATATCCTGACACTTGGTGACACAGGCCTGGCAGCCTACGCACAGCGTCGAGTCATAGAGCATCCCAAGAGAACCAGGGATCGGCGGACGGTTTTCTGCAGCCGCATGGCTGATGGACGGCGCAGCGCCCAACAGCAATGCCCCGCTGGAAGCTGCTTTAATAAAGTTACGTCTGTTCACGGTTATTCTCCCCGTGAGTCAGCGTTATCTTTCTTCTGCTGACGCCCCAGTTCACGAACCGCCATCACGCTGACACCGGCAACCAGTCCTACTACGCCACCAAGCAGCCCAATCGCCCCGGCAGAAATATTGCCGCCTTCTTTCATATTGACGTCAGGTTTCTCGGAACGCGGTGTTTGGTTTTCCACATGAGCAAGCTGGTGAATACCTTTATGGAAACCGACACCTTCTTCGTTACAGCCGTAGCAAGGGTGACCGATAGCCACCGGCCACACGCCGCCAACATCGCAGAATTGCAGCGTTGAGCAGTTGCCGTAGGTTTCTGGTCCTTTACAGCCCAGATGGTAGAGGCACCAGCCTTCACGGTGACCTTCATCGCCAAACTCTTTAGCAAAACGACCTGCATCGAAGTGCGGGCGACGTTCGCAGTGTTCGTGAATCAAACGACCATAGGCAAATGTCGGACGGTTTTTGGTATCCAGCTTCGGCGGCTTACCGTAAGTGATGATATGCGCGACCGTTGCAAGGAAGTTGTGCGGGTTCGGAGGACAGCCGGGGATGTTGATGATGGTTTTGCCTGGCAGAACTTCCTGCAAGCCGACGGCACCCGTTGGGTTAACGCCAGCAGCAGCAACCCCCCCCCACGCGGCACAAGAGCCGATGGCAATGATAGCGGCAGCGCCTTCTGCGGCCCGGCGGATGTGATCTACGATCGGCTCACCGGCAACCATGCAGTAAATACCATTGTCTTTCAGTGGGATAGAACCATCTACAACCAAAACATATTGCCCTTTGTACTTCTCCAGAGCGTTATGTTTATTCTCTTCGACCTGGTGGCCGAAAGCGGCAGAGAGTACCTCATGGTATTCCAGAGAGATTGTCTCCAGAACGAGGTTTTCCACTGTAGGGTGTGTCGCGCGAAGTAGCGATTCAGTACAACCCGTACACTCCTGCGCACCAATCCAGATAACCGGTGGACGCTGAGGACGAGAAACTGATTCGGCCATTTCTGCGGCGGCTTTGCTACTGAGCCCCATGGTAGCGGCCAGTGCTGCACAAAGCTTCATGAAATCACGGCGATTGATGCCGTTCGAATTGATGAGAGAGTTATCTCCAGTCATTTTATAGTTATTCCGTTGCGAAGACCTGGCTTTTATTTTGCACCTTTCGCATGTTGCATATTGCGATCGGCGCGCCATTTACCACACTTTTTATATGGTTATGTGCATTATAATACTTCGGCGGAGCAACAAAACGAAGGCGTAGGTCAATAGTGTAATTAATTAAAGCAAGATAATACCCCTTTCGGATCAAGCTTCGAGACGATAGCCAGCCATGAAAAAACGAATTGTTGTACTGGACTGGTTCTCTTTAAAGAAATCCATAACCATCTCTTTATCCAGCCCATAGCGACGCGTGAGGATCCCCGCTTCCCACGCGCTGAGCTGTCGATCGCCCGTTTTTTCAAACATTCGATGAGAAAATCCCAGCACAAAACCGCGTTTATAATCAGCACAAAAATTGGCCGCCGTGCGTGCGCTATCCGCACTTGACGCGTTTAATCCGGCCATCAAGCCTTTTCCAAAATGGTTGTCCATGCATAACCTCCAATCGCTATATAATAAATTATATAGCGATTTTTTAAGCAAAGACCAGAGGTATCACGTACTTTTTTATGCCCGCTTAAAAGGACACCCATTCATCCTTTTTAGCGGCTGCAGACGTTTTGCTGTCTGCTGAAGGGGAAGCGGTGCTGGCGGCGGCGTACTGCACATCGTTTGCTGAAAGGCGGAACTGTTGTACCGAGCGTTGCAGCTCTTCCGTTTGCCGTTCAAGCGCCACAGCCGCGGCGGAAACTTGCTCTACCAGCGCGGCGTTCTGTTGCGTTACGCTGTCCATCTGCGTGATCGCCACGCTCACCTGCGAAATGCCCTTATTCTGTTCTTCTGAGGCAGAAGCAATTTGCTTCATGATAACGGTCACTTCGGTGGCTCCGCGCAGAATCGCCTCCATGGTTAATCCCGTCTCTTTAACCAGTCGAGCGCCCTGATCGACGCGACGCGACGATTCGCCAATCAGCGTCTCAATCTCTTTCGCCGCCCCGGCGCTACGGCTGGCAAGGTTACGCACCTCACCGGCAACAACGGCAAAACCACGCCCCTGCTCGCCTGCTCTGGCAGCTTCAACTGCCGCGTTCAGCGCCAGAATATTGGTCTGGAAGGCAATGCTATTAATAACAGACGTAATTTCCGCGATCTGTTTAGAGCTGGCGGCAATGCCGTCCATCGTCTCAACCACTTCTGAAACCAGGCTGCTCCCTTTACCTGCCGTCTCTGTCGCCGTATCGGCAAGCTGGCTGGCTTCACGCGCGTTTTCGGCGTTCAGTTTTACCGTTGCGGTCAGTTGCTCCATGCTGGCAGCGGTCTCTTCCAGCGCCGCAGCCTGCTCCTCAGTACGCGATGAGAGATCGTTATTGCCGGTGGAAATTTCCGTAGCCCCTCGCCAGATGTTGTCACTACCTGAGCGAATTGTACTGACGGCTTCGCGCAGGCTGTCCTGCATCGCGCACAATAACGGCACCAGTTGGCCCACGCAGTTACGGCCAAAATCTTCGATTGGATGGCTGAGATCGCCCTGAGCAATCTGCTGGAACTGCTGGCGGATACGTCCCAGGGGTTTCACCATCATGGCGACGAGGTAACGGTCTGTGAAGAACAGGAGGGCAATACCGAGGATCACGGCGGTAATAATTAGCGTCCGGATGATAGACGTTTTGCCATCAACCATGACGCGGGTGGTATCAAGCCGCTCACCTGCCGTGGCGTTAAAACGTTCGGCACTGGCGCCAAATTCACGGCTCAGCGCTGGCGTAACGGTGCTGGCATGCTCCGCAAAGGCCGTAAGCGTGCCCTGCTGCGCCAGTTGCATTTGCGGAATCACCCCGTTATCCAGCAGCGCCTGCCACTTCGTCAGTACCGCCGCGGCAACGTCCGGATCCATAGGCCCCGGAGACAACGTTTTCATCTCCTGGAGTTTTTTGCTCATATTCTCCAGGGACTGCTGCGCTGGTGCAAAATCAGGCGTTCCGCCGCTCATTTTGACATCCATGGCACGACTTAAGCGCGTTACGAAGCGAAAATACTGATCGTTCCCCTGACTGAGCACCGTCATCTGATGGACAAGATGACGGTCAATATCATTGCCTTCAGATATTTTTGATAAAGAATGAAGACTGAATAAACCCACGCCCGACCAGAGCAGGCAAAAAAGTCCCAGTATTGCCAACATGACAATACGAATAGTGAAGTTTTTCAGCAAACGCATAATAATTTCCTTGCCGTTGATGAGGAATTCGCCATCAGGCGATACTTATCCTTGTTATCGGCAGGCAACAGAGAAGATATAATGCATTCTTTATTTTTTTACTTTCTTAAGTGCATCCAATATTATTTACACTATATCAACATGAATGCTAATGAAATTAGCTAGCATTATTATTCAGATAATTAACCTGAAGCATTAAATAACCCCTTGTTTTCTATCGTAAATATTTGTTAAACCATGCAAGAGTACGCTCCCAGGCCAAATCAGCGGCAGCATTATCATAACGCGGTGTCGAGTCATTATGAAAACCATGATTAACGCCGGGATAGATATATGCCTCATAGACTTTCTTATTGGCTTTGAGCGCCGCTTCATAGGCAGGCCATCCCTCATTAATTCGGGTATCTAATTGCGCATAGTGCAGTAATAAAGGCGCTTTGATTTTAGGGACATCTGATGCAGGAACCTGACGCCCATAAAAAGGCACTGCGCAGGCCAGTTCAGGAAAAGCAACGGCTGCGGCATTCGATACGCCACCACCGTAGCAAAATCCGGTGATACCCACCTTTCCCGTCGCGCCTGAATAACGCTGCATAAATTCAATGGCGGCAAAGAAGTCGTTCATCAGCTTTACGGGGTCAACCTGCTGCTGCAACTCCCGACCCTTATCATCATTGCCAGGATAGCCCCCCACTGAACTTAATCCATCAGGCGCGAGTGCAATATAGCCCGCCTTCGCCACCCGCCGTGCCACATCCTCAATATACGGATTCAGCCCACGATTCTCATGCACCACCACTACCGCCGGAACTTTCCCCGTCGCTTTCGCAGGTTTAACCAGATACCCACGCACATCACCATGCCCTTCAGGTGAAGGATAAGTCATGTATTCCGCCAGGATATCAGGATCGGTGAACTCCACCTGCGTTGCGAGGGCATAATTGGGTTTCAATACATTGAATAATGCCAGCGCCGTCATACCACCGACTGCATATTTCGCAGCAAGATTGAGAAACTCGCGTTTCGTTATTTTGCCATGAGCGTAATAGTCATAGTAGTCGAGCAATTCTTGCGGAAAGTCTTTGGCAGTTAGACGCGGCATGGCAGCACTCCAGATCGATGTTTTTTTAAGCAAAGCACAGTGGTCTGTTTTTGCCCAGTTTTTCATTCCAGTGTGACCTGGTGAACGGGATATTCATCATGAACCCGCTAGAATAGAAACGTTGTTTCGAAATTCACCTGCACTAAGGAGATCTCATGGACTGGTTTGCCAATCCTGAACGTTACGAGCAGATGCTCTATCGCTACTGTGGGCGCAGCGGTTTACGTTTACCTGCGCTATCACTGGGTTTGTGGCACAGTTTTGGGCACGTTCAGGCGCTGGATTCACAGCGCGCTCTGCTGCGTAAAGCATTTGATTTAGGCATCACGCATTTTGATTTAGCCAATAACTACGGGCCGCCTCCGGGCAGCGCAGAAGAGAATTTTGGCCGATTATTGCGCGAGGATTTTGCACACTATCGTGATGAACTGATCATCTCCACCAAGGCAGGCTATGACATGTGGCCAGGGCCATACGGTTCTGGCGGTTCGCGCAAATACCTGCTCGCCAGCCTCGACCAGAGCCTGAAACGCATGGGCCTCGACTATGTCGATATCTTCTACTCGCACCGCGTTGACGAAAATACGCCAATGGAAGAGACCGCCTCAGCGCTGGCCCATGCGGTGCAAAGCGGTAAAGCGCTGTATGTCGGCATCTCATCCTATTCCCCGGAGCGTACGCAGAAAATGGCCGAGCTGATGCGGGAATGGAAAATTCCGCTGCTGATCCACCAGCCTTCTTACAACCTGCTTAACCGTTGGGTAGACAGCAGCGGTCTGCTGGATACGCTGGAATCCAACGGCATGGGCTGCATCGCATTTACGCCGCTGGCCCAGGGGCTGCTGACGGGGAAATACCTCAACGGCATTCCGGAAGGTTCACGCATGCAGCGTGAAGGGAAAAAAGTTCGTGGGCTGACGGAAAATATGCTGACGGAAGAAAACCTTAACAGCCTGCGTTTGCTCAATGAGATGGCGCAACAGCGCGGACAGTCAATGGCGCAAATGGCCTTAAGCTGGCTGCTGAAAGACAACCGGGTGACGTCGGTATTAATTGGCGCCAGCCGACCGGAGCAACTGGAGGAGAACGTTCAGGCATTGGCTAACCTGACGTTCAGCGCCGAAGAACTGGCGCAGATCGATAAGCACGTCGCGGACGGTAAGCTGAACCTGTGGCAGGCCTCATCTGACAAATAGCCGTTTGTAACTCTGTGCCGGGAAGCGGCGTTAGCCTCCCCGGCACGTAACAGGGCCAGCCAATCCCTTCACACCTCTTCCGCTTTGATCTCTGGACGTTGAAATTCCGGCCACACCAGCGCGACAAGCGCAGGATAAGCCTCCAGACTGAACTCCCTGAAGCACTGGCGTAAGTTAAGCACATCCAGATCGGCATGCGGGACTTTCTCACCGCTCAGACAGCGCTTTTTTATATTGTCGTAATATTTATACACCGCAGAGTTGAGATCGCTACAACGCCGCTGTGCATCAAATAGCCCTGGCGTCTCATTTAGCTCTACCATTGTCATCCGCTTGATCGTTGAGTGGATAAAATCGATATATTCGTGATTAACGCGCCAATACCATACTGGGGTAATCGAATTCATCAGTACCGAAAAATGATCTTCCCCCTCTTCTTTACTCAGCATTTCCGGCTGGTTTTCAGAGTGCCCATTTTCTGCATATCGGTTTTTATTTGCACTGCGCATCAACAAAAGTACCCCGCAGGTAAGCAATAGCAGGGTAATAACAGAATAAAATATACTGTTCATATACTGGCTCCATTTTTTTTGATTTTAAAATTACGCCATGCTATTGTCAACGCAGCCTGGTTTATTTAGAACAACATATCATTGGCATCAAAGGATATTTCAACATGCTTCCCGAGCATCTTGTTCCCTCGCGTTTTCACTTATCCAGCTCATCTACTAATACCAGTCCCACAGATAATAGTGAAAATTTGACTCAGGGAAAGAGAACATTAAGCGATTACGAACCCGATATTTTGATTAGCTCTACAGCTAACGGCCAGGCGCGCAATATGTTATTTGAAGAGTGCGATCGCCATTTAAAAGAGCGCCTGTTTCGTGCCGCAAAAATTGAGTCCTTCACTCGCCTGCTCAATTCACTACAAGCGGAAGGCGACATTAACGCTCAAGAATTAAGTAAAATTTTATCTACAAAAACAGCCAGCGTAAATGAACAGGGCAATAAAATTTGGCTTAATTTAATTACGCGTGAGACCAGCGATCCTATTTTTTATTCTCTGGAAGAGAAATAAAATGAAAGATGTTGAGGATAATAATGTTTATTTGGCTTTAGATGACCATAAAAGCGATGAGTTTGTCTTAAAGCAAAATTTGGCCGTATTGATTGCCAATAAAAATGCGACGTTGGAAAGCGTTGCCCAGGAGATGGTCTCTATTCCCGCCGCGCTGGTGCGGATGAAATGGCAAAATCGTCGCGAAATTTATGCGCTACAGGCTAAAGAAGAGATCTATGGCGCCGCGATTGAAGCCATTATGGAGCAGCAACCAGAACTACGGGACAAAATCATGGCCCGGCTGGAGAGCACATACCAGCATATACTCAAGCGAGAAACAGCCACCTTACGCCTGACGCGTAAACTGTCTGAAGGGAACTACGAACCCACCAGGATAACGGCAGTCGCACTGGATGAGGACAGATAAGGGCGTGTGGGGAGAGTTAAATCAGGAGAGGAAGGCCGGGTAAGGCAACAACCATTACCCGGCAATCAGGATTACTTCGCTTTCACGGTCTCTTCACCGACCAGACCAATCTTCAGGAAACCCGCCTGATGCAGCGTATCCATAACTTTCATCATGGTTTCATAATCGACGGTTTTATCCGCACGGAAGAAAATCGTGGTGTCTTTCTTCCCATCGGTCAGCGTATTTAATTCGCTAATCATGGTGTCATCCGTCACCTGATTGTTGCCAATAAACATACTCTTATCGGCTTTAACAGACAGGTAAACCGGTTTTTCCGGACGCGGCTGCGGCGTGCTGGTGGAAGCCGGGAGATTCACCTTCACATCCACCGTTGCCAACGGTGCGGCCACCATAAAGATGATCAATAAAACCAACATAACATCGATAAACGGTGTCACGTTGATTTCATGCATTTCACCGTTATCGTCCAGGTTTTCATTAAAGCTCATTGCCATGGAACATTATCCTACACGTAATTTCTGCGCAGCACGTACCGGATGGGCAGAAGCGCTAGCGTTCAGGTCCAGATCGCGACTTTGCAGCAACAATACCTGTGCCGCGACATCGCCCAGCATCGCTTTATAGCTGCCAATCTGACGTGCGAAAATGTTGTAGATAACGACCGCAGGAATTGCCGCGACCAGACCGATCGCCGTCGCTAACAGTGCTTCTGCGATACCCGGCGCAACAACGGCCAGGTTGGTCGTTTGGGTTTGTGCAATCCCGATGAAGCTATTCATGATGCCCCATACGGTACCGAACAGACCCACAAATGGAGAGATAGCCCCGATGGTGGCCAGGTAGCCGTTACCACGTCCCATATGACGACCTACCGCCGCCACACGACGCTCCAGACGAAAGCCGGTACGCTCTTTAATACCTTCGTTGTCGTCGCTGCCTTCTGACAATTCCAGTTCGTTCTGCGCTTCGTAAATCAACTGTGCGCCCAAGCTTTTGCCATCAAATCCTGCAGCAATCTCATTTGCCTGGTCTAAAGAGCGGGCGTCCGCCAGCAGTTGCTGTTCACGCTTAAGGCGGCGTTTCTGAGTAAAGAACTCAAGGCTCTTACTAAAGAAGATAGCCCAGGTGACCACTGATGCCAAAATCAGCCCAATCATCACGCACTTAACCACGATATCGGCGTGCTGATACATACCCCAGACGGAAAGATCCGTCTGCATCAAATTATTACCCACTCTGTATCTCCAGGACGCAAATCACAAAATCTGAGCGTAATGATATCAAAACGACGTCGAATTGATAGTCGTTCTCATTACTATTTACATATTGCCGCACCTTTGGTTTCTTTTCCTTGCGCTTACGCAGTAAAAAAGTCACCAGAAGCATTTTGAGATTATTTTCTACTGTATGACCGTTCTGCAGGATGCGTCATCTTTGATTCATGGTAGTTTAGACATCCAGACGTATAAAAACAGGTAAGACGACATGGCAGATAAGCAACTTGAAACCAAACTCGTTCACGCAGGACGCAGTAAAAAGTACACGCTGGGCGCGGTAAATAGCGTGATCCAGCGCGCTTCTTCGCTAGTGTTTGACACCGTAGAGGCCAAAAAGCAGGCTACGCACAACCGTGCTAACGGTGCGCTTTTCTATGGACGTCGCGGAACCCTGACGCATTTTTCCCTGCAGGAGGCAATGTGTGAACTGGAAGGCGGCGCGGGTTGCGCGTTGTTCCCCTGCGGCGCGGCGGCCGTTGCCAACACCATCCTCGCCTTTGTGGAACAAGGGGATAATGTGCTGATGACCAATACCGCCTATGAACCCAGCCAGGATTTCTGCACCAAAATTCTCGGCAAACTCGGCGTATCCACCGGATGGTTCGATCCGCTGGTTGGTGCCGATATTGTGAAGCACATACAGCCGAACACTAAAGTCGTATTTCTGGAATCTCCCGGCTCTGTCACCATGGAAGTACATGATGTCCCTGCTATTGTTGCCGCCGTCAGAAGCGTCGCGCCGGATGCGATCATCATAATTGATAACACCTGGGCTGCCGGGGTGCTGTTCAAAGCGCTGGATTTTGGCATCGATATTTCTATTCAGGCTGGTACCAAATATCTGATTGGCCATTCCGACGCCATGGTCGGCACTGCGGTAGCTAATGCCCGTTGCTGGGATCAACTGCGCGAAAATGCCTATCTGATGGGGCAAATGCTGGACGCCGATACCGCCTATATGACCAGCCGCGGACTGCGTACGCTAAGTGTTCGCCTGCGCCAACATCATGAAAGCAGCTTAAAGGTCGCAGAGTGGCTGGCCAGTCATCCGCAGGTCGCCCGCGTGAACCACCCCGCGCTGCCCGGCAGTAAAGGCCACGAATTCTGGAAGCGTGATTTCACCGGCAGCAGCGGACTGTTCTCATTTGTATTGAATAAGAAACTAAATCATGAAGAGCTGGCCGCGTATCTCGACCACTTCAGCCTGTTCAGCATGGCCTACTCCTGGGGCGGTTTTGAGTCGCTGATTCTCGCTAATCAGCCGGAACACATTGTCGCAATCCGTCCCCAAGGCGAGGTGGACTTCAGTGGAACGCTCATCCGTTTGCATATCGGTTTAGAGAATGTTGACGATCTGATTGCCGATTTGGCCGCAGGATTTGCCCGAATCGAGTAAAATTGCCATAGATGGACATATATGCAGACACTTCTGGTGGAAAAGTCTGCAATTGTTGCGTCCGGGATCAAGGCATCCCGGACAATTCAGGAGTACAATCCACACATAAACGCTGTTCCACAGGAAAGTCCATGGTAGTCATTCAAGATATTGTCTCCGCGCTTTGGCAACACGATTTTGCCGCGTTGGCGGATCCGCACGTTGTGAGCGTGGTGTACTTCGTAATGTTCGCCACACTGTTTTTAGAAAATGGCCTGCTGCCTGCCTCCTTTTTACCCGGAGACAGCCTGTTATTGCTGGCAGGGGCGCTGATCGCTCAGGACGTGATGAGTTTTATACCTACCATAGCTATTCTGACTGCCGCAGCCAGTCTGGGTTGCTGGCTGAGCTACATTCAGGGACGCTGGCTGGGCAACACGCGGACGGTAAAAGGCTGGCTGGCGCAATTACCTGATAAATATCATCAGCGCGCTACCTGCATGTTTGACCAACACGGGCTGATGGCACTGCTGGCTGGGCGTTTCCTGGCATTCGTTCGTACCTTGCTGCCAACAATGGCGGGAATTTCGGGCCTGCCAAACCGTCGGTTCCAGTTTTTTAACTGGCTGAGCGGTCTGCTGTGGGTCACCGTCGTCACCGGCTTTGGCTATGCGCTGAGCATGATCCCGTTCGTCAAACGCCATGAAGATCAGGTGATGACCTTTTTAATGATCCTGCCGATTGCCCTGTTAACCGCGGGTCTGTTGGGTACCCTGTTTGTCGTGATTAAAAAAAAATACTGTAGCGCCTGAGTATTAACCGTAGGCCGGGGTTCCCCCGGCATTTTCGCCTGATGACGTTTCGCTTATCAGGCCAGCGCTGAGCAAGTTTAACTCCCCTGCATCATTCGAATTCTGGCCGCATCCTCCCCTGGCGTTACGCCAAAGAAACGTTTGAATTCCCGACTGAATTGCGATGCGCTCTCATAGCCGACGCGCATGGCAGCCGCACTGGCCTTCATCCCGTCGTGGATCATCATCATCCGTGCTTTATGCAGACGATAGCTCTTCAGGTATTGCAGCGGCGACGTGCTGGTCACCGCTTTAAAATTATGATGAAACGCCGACACGCTCATGTTCGCTTCTGCCGCCAGCTGTTCGACATTGAGATTTTCGGTGTATTTGGTTTCAATGCGCTTTAGCACACGGCTTATCAAACTGAAATGCGTCTGGCGGCTAACCAGCGCCAGTAATGCGCCGCCGCGCGGCCCGGTCAGCACATGGTAGAGGATCTCGCGAATAATCTGTTTCCCCAGAATACGCGCATCCAGCGGTCGCTCCATCACATCCAGCAGGCGCTCAGCGGCGCAAAGAATTTCGTCAGAAAGCGTCGCGGAGTTGATCCCGCTGGCCGCCATGGCGGGCTGGAACAGCTCATCTTCCCCAATGTCCATCAACAGCTCCTGCAATTGCAGAATATCGACATTCAGGTAGATACCGGCCAGGGGAACCTCCGGCGTTGCATACGTTTCACATTCAAAGGGTAACGGTACGGTTAGCAACAGGTATTCGTTGGCGTCATAACGAAATACACGTTCATTGATATAACCAATTTTATGTCCCGAAAAGAGAAATATGATTCCTGGCTGATACATTACCGGTGTACGCGCTGCCGGCTCAGTTCCATGCAGCAGGCGGACATCTGGCAGCAGTTCGCTGAGTTTATTTTCATTGTTTTTCAGCTGCTTAATTTTATCTGTCAGCAGGAGGCAGATCTCATCACGGTTCATAGAGCACCATTTCATCATCGGTTTGCAACCCTGACATAATGCGCAGATTTATCCGTTTTCTCCAGCAGTCTGTAGAAATGGGCAAGACATCGGCAGAAATGAGCATTGAGAGCAGCGCGGCTGACGACCACAATGTTCATCATCCGGCAGACACTCTCCTGCCCTCTTTTTTTACCCACATAAGGGAACGAGCAATGAACAACTTTAATCTCCATACCCCAACCCGCATTCTGTTTGGTAAAGGTGCGATTGCTGAGCTGCGCGATCAAATCCCTCAGGATGCTCGCGTATTGGTTACCTATGGCGGCGGTAGCGTGAAAAAAACCGGTGTCCTGGCACAAGTTCAGGATGCGCTGAAAGGCCTGGACGTGCTGGAGTTTGGCGGTATTGAGCCGAACCCGTCTTATGAAACGCTGATGAACGCGGTAAAAATCGTGCGTGATGAGAAAGTGACGTTCCTGCTGGCGGTAGGCGGCGGTTCGGTGCTGGATGGCACCAAATTCATCGCGGCTGCAGCACAATACGCTGACGGCATCGATCCATGGCGCATTCTGGAAACCCACGGCAACGACGTAACAAGCGCTATCCCGATGGGCTCCGTATTAACCCTGCCAGCAACCGGCTCTGAATCTAACTCCGGCGCGGTCATTTCGCGTAAAACCACCGGCGATAAGCTGGCCTTTATGACCCCATTTGTGCAGCCGGTATTTGCCGTACTGGATCCGGTTTACACCTATACCCTGCCGCCGCGTCAGGTTGCGAACGGCGTCGTAGATGCGTTCGTACATACCGTTGAGCAGTATGTGACTTATCCGGTAGACGGGAAAATTCAGGATCGCTTTGCTGAAGGTATTCTGCTTACGCTGGTAGAAGAAGGCCCGAAAGCATTGCAGGAGCCGGAAAATTACAACGTGCGTGCGAACGTTATGTGGGCGGCAACCCAGGCGCTGAACGGCCTGATTGGCGCAGGCGTACCACAGGACTGGGCAACGCATATGCTGGGCCACGAACTGACCGCAATGCACGGTCTGGATCATGCTCAAACATTGGCTATCGTTCTGCCAGCGCTGTGGAATGAAAAACGCGATACCAAACGTGCCAAACTGTTGCAATACGCAGAGCGTATCTGGAATATCACTGAAGGTTCCGATGACCAACGCATCGACGCCGCTATTGCCGCAACCCGCGCTTTCTTCGAACAAATGGGCGTACCGACTCGTCTGTCTGACTACGGCCTGGACGGTAGCTCCATCCCGGCGCTACTGGAAAAACTGCAAGCGCACGGCGGTACGAAACTGGGCGAACATCAGGACATTACGCTCGAGGTCAGCCGTCGGATTTACGAAGCTGCCCGCTAAGTTTTTTTCACCTCCGCCTTTCATTTTTGGGTATTTATATTCTAAATATTTCGAGTTGCATAAAGGCGGCAAAGGAGATAATCCCCAGGAGCTTACATAAGTCAGTGACTGGGGGTGAAACGACAAACCTGCCGGGAGCAGATTTGAACGCTGCTTGCAGCGGCCCTGAAAGGGCGAGGCCCATGGATGGGCCACGTAATAAAGCCAACGCATATGCAGCTTGAAGTATGACGAGGATAGGCCAGACTTAAGTCACACCTAACTTACCGGGGCTTGCCTCGGTAAACTCAATTCAGGGGAGGAATTATGACCGGTCCAACCATTATTAAACTACAGGATGGTAACGTCATGCCGCAGCTGGGCCTGGGGGTCTGGAAGGCAAGTAACGAAGAGGTCATCACTGCCATTCATAAAGCGCTGGAAGTGGGGTATCGCTCAATTGATACCGCTGCGGCGTACAAAAACGAAGAAGGTGTCGGCAAAGCAATACGCGATGCGGGCGTACCGCGGGAAGAGTTATTCATCACCACCAAGCTATGGAATGATGACCAGAAACGCCCTCGGGAAGCCTTGCTCGAAAGCATGGAGAAACTCCGGCTCGATTACCTCGATCTTTATCTGATGCACTGGCCGGTTCCGGCGATCGACCACTACGTTGAAGCGTGGGAAAGCATGATCGATCTGCAAAAAGAAGGGCTGATTAAGAGCATCGGCGTGTGTAACTTTCAGATCAATCATCTCCAGCGACTGATGGATGAAACCGGCGTACCACCAATGATTAACCAGATAGAACTTCATCCGCTTATGCAACAGCGCCAACTGCACGCCTGGAACGCAACGCATAAAATCCAGACCGAATCCTGGAGCCCGCTGGCGCAGGGCGGCAAAGACGTCTTTGATCAAAAGATCATCCGCGATCTCGCGGAGAAATATGGCAAATCACCGGCGCAGATTGTCATCCGCTGGCATCTGGATAGCGGCCTGGTGGTTATTCCGAAATCAGTCACCCCTGCGCGTATCGCAGAAAACTTTAACGTCTGGGACTTCCGCCTGGATAAAGATGAATTAGGCGAAATCGCAAAGCTCGATCAGGGCAAACGTCTGGGACCAGACCCGGACCAGTTCGGCGGTTAACCCCTTCTCTCCTGCCCGACCTCTTGTCGGGCCTTTACTGATTTGAATTTCGGCGTAGACCACGTGCACAGCTAATTGAGTCCCATGCGCTCTGCCCCACTGGAAGCCGATTGAATCGCAGCAGAACCAATTTTTCGAGCAGTATGAAGGATATCTGTCGTCACACGATCATGAACGGGCAGATGATGCAAAACTGGCCGCATTAGCGGCCAGAATTCGTGAGGCATAAATACTGAGCACTTCTGCCAGATGGCACCTTATCCGGCCGACGGTCTTTCAGGCCCGGTAAACATTTCACTCCCGGGCAAGACAGATTAGCGCCCTGCTACTTTCCCACGTTTTTTGTTCGCGGCAGGCGTCTGGCGCTGATGCGCCACAGGCGTGTGCTTGGTCAACGCCGGACGGGTATGACGGTTCTGGCGACGCGCTTCGCGCATCTCTTCCAGCGTAGGCGCCGGAACCAGACATTCGCGACGACCACCGATCAGATGCTTTTTCCCCATATCTTCCAGCGCCTGGCGGATTAACGGCCAGTTGGCTGGGTCGTGGTAACGCAGCAGCGCTTTATGCAGACGACGCTGTTTATCACCTTTCGGCACCACCACGTCTTCACTCTTGTAACCAATTTTACCCAGCGGGTTTTTCCCGGTGTAATACATGGTTGTGGAGTTCGCCAATGGTGATGGATAGAAGTTCTGCACCTGATCCAGACGGAAACGACGTTGCTTCAGCCACAGCGCCAGATTCACCATATCCTCGTCACGCGTCCCAGGATGCGCAGAAATAAAGTACGGGATCAGGTACTGCTCTTTACCGGCCTGTTTAGAGTAGGTGTCGAACAATTCCTTAAAGCGATCGTAGCTGCCCATCCCCGGCTTCATCATCTTCGACAGCGGGCCTTCTTCAGTATGCTCTGGCGCAATCTTCAGATAGCCGCCCACGTGGTGGGTCGCCAGCTCTTTGATATAGCGCGGATCTTCAACCGCGATGTCATAGCGCACACCTGAAGCGATAAGGATCTTTTTAATGCCTTTCAAATCACGCGCACGGCGATAGAGGTTAATCGTCGGCTCGTGGTTGGTATCCATATGCGGACAGATATCCGGGTAGACGCATGACAAACGACGGCAGGTTTGCTCCGCACGCGGTGACTTACAGCGCAGCATATACATGTTCGCCGTTGGGCCGCCGAGATCGGAAATCACGCCGGTAAAGCCCGGAACGGTGTCGCGAATAGCTTCGATTTCATTGATGATCGAGTCTTCAGAGCGGCTCTGGATAATGCGGCCTTCGTGCTCGGTGATCGAACAGAACGAGCAGCCGCCAAAACAGCCACGCATAATGTTGATCGAGAAACGGATCATCTCGTAGGCCGGAATGCGGCTGTCGCCATACGCCGGATGCGGCACGCGCTTGTACGGCAGCGCAAAGACGCTGTCCATTTCTTCGGTAGAGAGCGGAATGGCTGGCGGGTTGATCCAGATGTAGCGATCGCCATGCTTTTGCATCAGCGCGCGCGCACAGCCTGGGTTGGTTTCGTGGTGCAGGATACGCGACGCATGTGCATACAGCACTTTATCGCCCTTCACTTTTTCGAAGGACGGCAGCAGCACGTAGGTTTTTTCCCACGGTTTCGGGCGCGGCGGCTGTACGGTTACCGCTTTCGCTTCCTGCTTTTTCGGTGCGACAGGTTTGTTGTCGGCACACGGCAAATCCTCGCCGTACGGATGCGGGATCGGGTCAATTTTGCCCGGCGTGTCGAGACGCGTGGAATCCACCCCACTCCAGCCCGGCAGCGCTTCTTTAACCATAATCGCGGTGTTACGCACGTCGCGGATCTGATCGATAGTTTCACCCATCGCCAGACGATGCGCCACTTCCACCAGCGGACGTTCGCCGTTACCGAACATCAGCATGTCGGCTTTTGAATCCACCAGCACGGAGCGACGAACGGTATCAGACCAGTAGTCGTAGTGCGCGGTACGGCGCAGGCTGGCCTCAATACCGCCGAGAATAACCGGCACATCTTTCCATGCTTCCTTACAGCGCTGGGTATAGACCAGCGTCGCGCGGTCCGGGCGTTTGCCCGCCACGTTGTCTGGCGTATAAGCATCGTCATGGCGCAGTCGGCGATCGGCGGTATAACGGTTGATCATCGAATCCATGTTGCCCGCGGTAACACCAAAGAACAGGTTCGGTTTACCCAAACACATAAAATCGTCTTTGTTGTTCCACTCCGGCTGGGCGATAATCCCAACACGAAAGCCCTGCGCTTCCAGCATACGGCCGCAAATTGCCATGCCAAAGCTGGGATGATCGACGTATGCATCGCCGGTAACCAGAATGATGTCGCAGCTATCCCAGCCAAGTTGGTCCATTTCGTCGCGTGACATCGGCAAAAATGGTGCCGGGCCAAAACAGGCAGCCCAGTACTGCGGCCAGGAGAAAAGGTCTCTGTCCGGCTGGATCAGGGATATTGCGCTCATAGTGCTTCCAAAAATGGTAAAAAAATAATCAAAGGCCGGGGATTATACGCTGTATGTCGGCAAGAAATGAAGTGGAGTCTGAGTCAGACAAGTAGAAAGTGATTTAAATTGTTAAATTTTACGACGCCCATTTTTATCATTCATAATTAACACCATGCCGGCCAGCTGAGATAACTCTTTTTCGGCGGGGGATTTTTCATTGCGACTCAACGATTCACTGCATATTTCCCAGTTACGGGTAGTTGTTCACCTGTGCGGATTTCTGGTTCTTCTCTACAGCTTCTCCATGCTGCCGCCGATGGCCATTGCTCTGTTAAATAAAGAGCGGAGCTTTTTCGCCTTTTTCAGCACATTTATGACGTTCTTTACCCTCGGCGGTGGAGCGTGGCTGGCAACCAAACATGCAGGAATTCAACTACGAACCCGGGATGGCTTCGTCATTATCGTCCTATTCTGGCTGCTGTTTTCGTTTATCAGCGCCATGCCGATGTGGATGGACGATGGCTTAAATCTCTCCTTTGCCGATGCCCTGTTCGAAGGGGTTTCCGGGATAACCACCACTGGCGCTACGGTGATTGACGACGTCAGCGCCTTGCCAAAATCGTATCTGTACTATCGGGCTCAGCTCAATTTTATTGGCGGCCTGGGGGTTATTGTCCTTGCCGTGGCGGTATTACCCCTGCTGGGTATTGGTGGTATGAAGCTGTATCAGTCTGAAATGCCAGGTCCCTTTAAAGAAGAACGCCTCACGCCAAGGCTTGCTGATACCGCACGTACGCTGTGGCTGACCTACGTCATTCTCGGCCTTATTTGTACTCTGGCCTACTGGATTGCCGGGATGTCGTTTTTCGATGCCTTATGCCACGGGCTGTCGACGGTCTCTCTCGGCGGATTTTCCACCCGTAGCGAGAGCATCGGCTTTTATAACAGCCACGCTATTGAGTTAGTCGCCGGACTGTTTTCACTGCTGTCTGCGTTTAACTTCACCCTCTGGTACGTAGCTATTGTGAAACGTACCTTTAAGCCCTTTCGTCGTAATGCCGAGCTGCGTTTCTTTCTGCTTATTGCGCTGGTTGTCACCCTGATCGCCACCTGGCAGGTCTGGCGGGCGGGTATGTACGGGATCACGGACAGCCTGGTGCATGCCTTTTTTCTGGCCAGCTCCATGCTGACAGATAATGGCCTGTCGACGGCGGATTATGCGCAGTGGCCTTCGCACACGATCTTCATGCTGCTCAGCGCCAGTTTCTTCGGCGGTTGTGTCGGCTCGACCTGCGGGGGGATTAAGGTGCTGCGTTTTTTGATTATGTTCAAGCAATGCCGTCAGGAGTTACATCAGCTCGCGCATCCTCGCGCCCTGCTGAATATCAAAGTGGGCAATAACGTGGTAAGCGACCGAGTAGTGCGTTCGGTATGGAGCTTTTTCTTTCTCTACGTTTTATTTACCAGCTTTTTTATCTGGGCGCTCAATCTGATGGGCTACGATCTCTTCTCCTCTTTCGCCACCGTAGCCGCCTGCATCAATAACATGGGGCTGGGGTTTGGCATCACCGCAACGACGTTTGGCACCTTAAACGAGGAGGCAAAACTTCTGATGTGCGCGGCCATGATCATGGGGCGTCTGGAGATTTACCCCATTCTGATCCTGTTCTCGCGCATGTTCTGGCGGGCGTAACGGAAACTCCGGCGCATTACGGCGCCGGGTTCACCAACATCTGTCCGATCGAGCCACGATCCGCCATTTCCAGCGTCTGACTGTTAAAGTAGAACGGGAAATGAGCCCAGGAAGGTTGTCCGTAGTAGACCAGTAATTCAACCTGGCCGTCGACCCAGACGGTATCTTTCCAGCCCCGGTCTTCCGGGAACGGCATTGCGCCATTCACATTACGGATCAGGAACGAGACGCCTTCGATATGGAAAGACTGAGGCATATCCGCTCGTACCGTCCAGCGCTCCCAGGAGCCCTGCTGAGCGGTAATATCCATGCGGTTGACGTCCCACAGCTGACCGTTGATGCCGGGATCGTCATCCAGACTGATATCACGGCTGCGAATCGGTGAACCACTGAGGATTTCCGTTGGCAGCAGGCGCATTGGCAGACTGTCGGTCACCAGCGGCAGGAGACCGGTCGGGCGCAGCGTCAATACCAGCGTGGAGATGAGAATACTGGAAGGCTCAAAGAATCCGCGGATCCTGTCGACAATGCTGGCCGCCTCACCACAGGTGATAGAGACCTCATTTCCGTTAGTCATATCCACCAGGATCTCACGGCGCTCGCCAGGCGCCAGCGAGAGCTGCTTCACCGAAACGGGCGCAGGTAAAAAGCCCTGATCGCTGGAAATCACATGCAGCGCGCGGCCATCGCTCATTTGCAACTGGTAACGACGCGAGTTTGAAGCGTTCAGCAAACGCAAACGCACCCAGCCGCGAGAGACTTCGACATACGGGCTTTGCGCCCCGTTGACCAGCAGGGTATCACCGACAAAACCACCGCTGCCGGGTTCGCTGTACTCCGGCGTACCAAAGTTGTCCAGACGCTTGTCCTGGATAATGATCGGAAAATCATCCACGCCGTAGTGGTTGGGAATAGACAGTGATTTACTCACTTCATCTTCAATCAGCCACATCCCGGCAAGACCGTTATAAACCTGCTGGGCAGTACGATTTGGCGTATTGGCGTGATACCACAGCGTAGCGGCATTCTGACGAATCGGCAGCACTGGTGCCCAGTCTGCATTAGGGGACATCATGCGCGCCGGGCCGCCCATCAGCGGGCCTGGCACCTGTAATCCAGCGACAGTCATCGAGACATTTTCAGTCAGACGGTTGCTGTAGATAAGCTTGACGTCATCCCCTTTCCAGACGCGGATCGTCGGTCCCAGGTAGCGACCGTTAATCCCCCAGACAGGTGCGCGCGTGCCTTGCGTGAAGGACCAGTGGGCGCGTTGCAGCGTCATAAATAACGGCTGCCCCCGACGGGACTCCAGCAGCGGAGGTACGGGTAACGGTTGTTGCTGACCGGCAGCATTAGCCTTCAGCGGAACAGCACCTGCACACAGTGCGATCCCCGATGCCTGAATGAACTGACGCCGACTGAATGACATATAAACTCCATGAAAAACTGGCGATTAACACGCAGGAAATCTTTTCCTGTAACAAACCCGAATTGCGCGGATTAAACCTTACCGGCGGCTTCCCGCTCAGCAACTTCTTTATCGAGTTCTGCGATTTTTTGTTCCATCAGCGTACGGCAATGCGCTGCCAGTTCACGAACCTGATCTTTCCCAAAATGGCTAATATCTACCGGTGGCAACATCTCTACAATCGCCAGACCATTATTGAGTCGGTTGAGTTTTATCTTGTTCGAGGTAGTTGAAACGCACACCGGAATAACCGGGACACCCGCCGCAATCGCCGCATGAAACGCGCCGGTTTTAAACGGTAGCAGACCGCGACCACGGCTGCGCGTTCCTTCCGGGAACATCCAGATAGAAATACGACGTTTTTTGAAATGATTCACCACCGCCGCAATGGTGCTGTGCGCTTTGGTACGGTTGTTTCTGTCAATCAGCAGGTTGCCGGTTAACCAGTACAGCAGCCCGAAGAATGGGATCCACAACAGGCTTTTTTTACCTACCGTCACCGTCGGCGGCTGAACAATATTCGCAGCGGTAACCATGTCATAGTTGTTCTGATGATTACAAATATAGATAGCATTACCATAGTTCTGCGCGTCTGCCGGCATGCGGCACTCAACCTTCAGGCCATAAAGGGGAGCCAGGCGGCCAAACATATGACCGAACGTTGCGACGTGTTTTGGATTTCGTGGGCTGAACAGACAGTATATGCAACCGAAAATACAGACCAGAACGCAGTAAATAACAGTAATGATTAAACGAAAAATATATAGCATAACAACCTCTGAGGCCTAAGAGCCTGGCATTTTACGTCACCTGATTCATCACGCAGTATCAGGTTAGGGCTTTGTTAAGGGCGGCTCTCTGGAAAAGCGTATTGTTAATCGCAACGCACGAATAAACAACGGTTTCACGGGAATTTTTAACGTTGGCTCTCCCCGGGCTAAAACAGGGAGAGCCGGACGGTAGCGTTATTCTTCGCTGTCGCCGTGACTGGCGCGTCGAGGCGAGTCAATGTCAATGCGATCGATACGCTGCAGACCACGCATTAGCGTACCGCGACGGCCACGCTCGCCGGTCACTTTCTGCAACTCTTCAGGACGCAGTTTAATTTTGCGCTTACCGACGTGGATAGTCAGCGTGCTTTGTGGCGGCAGCACGTAGAGCTGCGCCAGGCCATCTTCGCCTTTCGCCGCTTCCGCCGAAGGGATATTGATAATCTTGTTCCCTTTGCCTTTTGACAATTGCGGCAAATCGCTTACCGGGAACATCAACATGCGACCGGCCTGGGTGATTGCCAGCAGCATATCGGTTTCATCTTCAATCACAACCGGCGGCATAACGCGCGCATTTTCTGGCAGCGTAATCAATGCCTTACCAGCACGGTTACGAGCTACCAGGTCGTTAAAGGTGCAGACAAAACCGTAACCCGCATCGGATGCCATCAGCAGTTTCTGATCGTCGCCTTCCATCAGCATGTGCTCAACCGTCGCGCCCGGCGGCAGCGTGAGCTTCCCGGTCAGCGGTTCACCCTGTCCACGCGCCGACGGCAGCGTAATCGGGTCGATGGCGTAGCTGCGTCCGGTCGAGTCCACGAACACCACCGGCTGGTTGCTCTTACCCTTCACCGCAGACTTAAAGCTGTCGCCCGCTTTATAGCTTAATCCCGGCGCATCAATGTCGTGGCCTTTCGCGCTACGCACCCAACCACTCTGGGACAGCACAATGGTCACTGGCTCTGACGGCAGCATGTCGTGCTCGCTCATCGCCTTCGCTTCTTCACGTTCCTGCAGCGGAGAGCGGCGTTCGTCGCCATAGGCCTCGGCATCAGCCTGCAGCTCTTTCTTCAGCAGGTTGCTCATTTTACGCTCGGAAGCCAGAATGCCTTGCAGCTGATCGCGCTCTTTCGCCAGCTCATCCTGCTCGCCGCGGATTTTCATCTCTTCGAGTTTGGCAAGGTGGCGTAATTTCAGCTCAAGAATGGCTTCAGCCTGGGTTTCAGAAATGCCAAACCGCGACATCAGCTCGGGCTTAGGTTCATCCTCATGACGAATAATTTCGATCACTTCGTCAATGTTGAGGAACGCCACCAGCAAACCTTCAAGGATATGCAGGCGTTTAAGCACTTTTTCCAGACGATAGTTCAGGCGACGACGTACGGTATCGCGGCGGAACGCCAGCCATTCGGTGAGGATCTCCAGCAGATTTTTCACCGCCGGACGACCATCAAGACCGATCATATTCAGATTGATGCGGTAGCTTTTTTCCAGATCGGTGGTGGCAAACAGGTGGTTCATCACCTGCTCCATATCCACACGATTGGAGCGCGGGACAATCACCAGACGGGTCGGGTTTTCGTGATCCGATTCGTCGCGCAGGTCGTCTACCATCGGCAGCTTTTTATTGCGCATTTGAGCGGCGATCTGCTCCAGCACTTTTGCCCCGGAAACCTGATGCGGCAGCGCGGAAATCACCACCGCGCCGTCTTCTTTCGTCCATACCGCGCGCATACGTACGGAGCCGCGTCCGTTTTCGTAAATCTTACGAATCTCCGACCGCGAGGTAATGATCTCCGCTTCGGTCGGGTAATCCGGCCCCTGCACGATGTCCAGCAACTGATCCAGCGTTGTTTTCGGTTGCTCAATCAGGGTAATCGCCGCTTTCGCCACTTCACGCAGGTTATGCGGCGGAATGTCCGTCGCCATACCAACGGCAATACCGGTCGTGCCGTTCAACAGAATATTTGGCAGACGCGCAGGCAGCATCTTCGGCTCCTGCATGGTGCCGTCGAAGTTTGGCACCCAGTCCGACGTTCCCTGGCCAAGTTCACCCAGCAGAACTTCCGCATATTTAGACAGGCGGGATTCGGTATAACGCATCGCCGCGAAGGATTTCGGATCGTCCGGCGCCCCCCAGTTCCCCTGCCCGTCAACCAGCGGATAGCGGTAAGAGAACGGCTGCGCCATCAGCACCATCGCTTCATAACAAGCGCTGTCGCCGTGTGGGTGGTATTTACCCAGTACGTCACCGACGGTACGGGCGGATTTTTTAAATTTGGCGCTGGCATTCAGCCCTAGTTCGGACATCGCGTACACGATGCGACGCTGAACGGGTTTCAAACCATCGCCAATAAACGGCAACGCCCTGTCCATGATGACGTACATGGAGTAGTTCAGATAGGCGGTTTCCGTGAATTCATGCAGCGCCAGGCGCTCTGCCATATCGCTCATTAATCGTGGTTCCTCAACTTTGTACCCCTCTATTGAAGGGCAATATTGCCGCAGATACTACCCTATCTGGCGTGTTGAGTCACAAAGAAAAGGGCCACGAGTGCGGCCCTGATGGGGATTATTTGGCAACTTTGGTAATCTGTTTCACGTCGATTTCAACGGAGTTCCAGTCTTTATCCACTTCCCCCTGGATTTCAACCACATCCTGCGGTGTGACGGTTACGCCGTTCCAGCGCTTGTGGTCGATATCCACATTCACTGTGCCGGTCGCATCTTTAAACACATACAGGTCGTCGGAAATACGCTCAACGATGTTCCCGCGCAGGGTAACCCAAGTGTCATCACGCAGTGATTTGGCGCTTTCTACCGTCGCGCTGCTACCATTCGGGCCGACAAATCCGCCATTTTGGCTTTGCGTGGTGGTTGTCGGTCCAGAGAAACCGCCCTGCTGCGCTGCCAGAACAGGTGCGGAACACAGTGCCATTACGGCAACCATTGCAGCTAATTTTTTCATCGTCATGTCTCCCTTTCATTTTGGTTTACGACTATTAAATAAGTTAATCCTTAACAAGTTCTTAAGGCAAAAAAAGATACTTTTTTTGCTGTACAGAGGCTGTAGTCACAAGGTTTACTGACGCTAATGAGAGCGGCTGCAGGGAAGAACATATGCGTATTTTACTGATCGAAGATGACACGTTGATCGGCGACGGCCTGAAAACAGGTCTGAGTAAAATGGGTTTCAGCATCGACTGGTTTACCGAGGGTCGCCAGGGGAAAGAAGCGCTCTACAGCGCCCCTTATGATGCGGTGATCCTCGACCTGACGCTGCCAGGCATCGACGGACGGGACATCTTGCGCGAATGGCGAGCCAACGGGAAGCAGGAGCCAGTGCTGATTCTGACCGCTCGCGACGCGCTGGCGGAACGCGTTGAGGGTCTGCGTCTCGGCGCGGATGACTATCTGTGCAAACCCTTTGCGCTGATCGAAGTTGCCGCCAGGCTGGAGGCGCTGGTGCGCCGTGCCAGCGGCCAGGCGAGCAACATATTGCGCCATGGTCAGGTGACGCTCGATCCCGGCGCGCTGGTTGCCACGTCGGCAGATGAGCCTTTGTCTCTCAAACCCAAAGAGTTCGCTCTACTGGAGCTGCTGATGCGCAATAAGGGTCGCGTCCTGCCCCGCAAACTGATTGAAGAAAAACTGTATACCTGGGACGAAACCGTCTCCAGCAATGCGATTGAGGTACACGTCCATCACTTACGCCGTAAGCTCGGCAGCGACTTTATCCGTACCGTGCATGGCATTGGCTACACCCTGGGTGACGCATGAAACTCACACAACGCCTCAGCCTGCGCGTCAGGCTAACGCTTATTTTTCTGATTCTGGCATCAGCAACCTGGGCCGTTTCGAGCTTTGTAGCCTGGAAGCAGACCACCGACAATGTCGATGAGCTGTTTGATACCCAACTGATGTTGTTCGCCAAGCGGCTTAGCACCTTGGATATCAGCGACGTCACCACCTCAAGCAATATGGCTCGCACGCCGAAGAAGCTCAAGCACGGCCATATTGATGACGACGCGCTGACGTTTGCCATCTTCACCATCGACGGCAAAATGGTATTGCACGATGGCGACAACGGCCAGGACATTCCCTACAGCTACACCCGCGAAGGCTTTACCGATGGCCAACTCAAGGGGGACAACGACGCATGGCGTTTTCTGTGGCTGAATTCCGCTGACGGCAAATACCGCATTGTGGTAGGCCAGGAGTGGGAGTATCGAGAGGATATGGCGCTGTCGATCGTCACCGCCCAGTTAACACCGTGGCTGATTGCGCTGCCGCTGATGTTGCTAATCCTGGTGGTCATGATTAGCCGTGAACTCAGGCCGCTAAAAAAACTGGCGCAGGCTCTGCGCTGGCGCTCACCGGAATCGGAGGAGCCGCTCGACCCGAAAGGTGTGCCAAGCGAAGTACGCCCGTTGGTTGAATCGCTCAATCAGTTGTTTACCCGCACCCATTCCATGATGGTCCGCGAACGGCGCTTCACTTCTGATGCTGCCCACGAGCTGCGCAGCCCGTTGACCGCGCTGAAAGTACAAACTGAAGTGGTGCAACTGTCAGACGACGACCCGCAAACGCGGGAAAAAGCGCTGGTACAGTTGCATGCGGGAATTGAACGCGCCACCCGACTGGTCGATCAGTTACTGACGCTTTCACGCCTCGACTCCCTCGACAATCTTCAGGATGTGGCGAAAATCTCGCTGGAGGAGCTTTTGCAATCCGCGGTGATGGATATCTACCATCCAGCCCAGCAGGCGCACATCGACGTGCGTTTGCAGATTAACGCGCACAACATCATGCGCACAGGACAGCCGCTGTTGCTGAGCCTGATGGTACGAAATCTACTGGATAATGCGATCCGCTACAGCCCCCGGGGTAGCATTGTGGAAGTGACGCTCAACGCCCGGAATTTTAGCGTCAAGGATAATGGTCCTGGCGTTGCGCCAGAGGTCCTTATGCACATCGGGGAACGCTTTTATCGTCCACCGGGACAAAGCGTGACCGGCAGCGGTCTCGGCCTATCGATTGTCCGCCGTATCGCAATATTGCATGGAATGTCAGCCTCGTTTGGCAACGCTCCGCAAGGTGGCTTTGAAGCGAAGGTCAGTTGGTAATTGCGTTATTATTGCTCAAATAGCAAAAGACTTTGCACATTTTGCTAATTTCACCGCGTCGCTGGTAGGGGTAAAATCGTCTTCAAAGGTATTTCCCTGAGGACACAAAATGAGCAACATTCTGATTATCAATGGTGCGAAAAAATTCGCCCACTCCAACGGTCAGTTAAACGACACCCTGACCGAGGTCGCGGATGGCCTTCTGCGCGACCTCGGGCATGATGTTAAAATCGTGCGCGCCGACAGCGACTATGACATTTCTGATGAAGTACAGAACTTCGTCTGGGCCGATGTGGTTATCTGGCAAATGCCTGGCTGGTGGATGGGTGCGCCGTGGACCGTGAAAAAATACATTGATGACGTGTTTACCGAAGGTCACGGTACGCTGTACGCCAGCGATGGTCGCACGCGTTCAGATGCGTCTAAAAAATACGGCTCCGGTGGGCTGATTCAGGGCAAAAAATACATGCTGTCACTGACCTGGAACGCACCGATGGAAGCTTTCACTGAAAAAGATCAGTTCTTCCATGGCGTTGGCGTTGATGGCGTTTATCTCCCGTTCCATAAAGCAAACCAGTTCCTGGGAATGGAAGCGCTGCCGACCTTTATCACCAATGACGTGATTAAAATGCCGGACGTCCCGCGTTATATCGCAGAATATCGCAAGCATCTGAGCGAAATTTTTGGTTAACTGGTAACCTGGAATTAGAAGGAGTTAACCATGCTTACCGTTATTGCAGAAATCCGTACACGTCCAGGTCAACATCACCGCCAGGCGGTACTGGATCAATTCGCTAAAATCGTTCCAACCGTATTGAAAGAAGAAGGCTGCCACGGCTACGCGCCGATGGTCGATCATGCTGCTGGCGTCAGTTTTCAGACCACAGCCCCGGACTCAATCGTGATGGTTGAACAGTGGGAAAGCATTGCGCATCTTGAAGCGCATTTGCAGACACCGCATATGAAAGCCTATAGCGAAGCCGTGAAAGGCGACGTGCTGGACATGAGTATTCGTATTCTGGAGTCTGGCATTTAAGATTGTCGATTTGCCGGATAACGCCATAAACAGACGTATCCGGCTTATACTGCAATCCTCAGGACTGGTAAGCCCAGCGCCACCAGGCATTCACGGTCAATTACCCTTCGAGATCCGCCAGGTCGCCTTTCTCCTGCAACCAGTTACGGCGATCTTCAGAACGCTTCTTGGCCAGCAGCATATCCATCATTGCGTTGGTACGCTGATCGTCTTCGTCATCGATGATGAGCTGCACCAGGCGGCGGGTATTCGGATCCAGCGTGGTTTCACGCAGCTGCATCGGGTTCATTTCACCCAGACCTTTAAAGCGCTGCACGTTCGGCTTGCCTTTCTTGCGTTTTAACTGCTCCAGCACGCCCGCTTTCTCTTCTTCCGTCAGCGCGTAATACACCTCTTTACCGAGGTCGATACGGTATAACGGCGGCAGCGCCACATAGACGTGACCGTGTTTCACCAGCGTACGGAAGTGTTTCACAAACAGCGCGCAAAGCAGCGTGGCGATATGCAAACCATCGGAGTCCGCATCCGCCAGAATACAGATCTTACCGTAGCGCAGCTGGCTCAGATCATCACTGTCCGGATCGATGCCGATCGCCACCGAAATATCGTGAACTTCCTGCGAGGCCAACACTTCATCGGAAGAAACTTCCCAGGTGTTGAGGATCTTACCTTTCAGCGGCATGATCGCCTGATATTCACGATCGCGCGCCTGTTTAGCCGATCCGCCCGCCGAGTCACCTTCGACGAGGAACAGTTCGGTGCGATTAAGATCCTGTGCGGTACAGTCCGCCAGTTTCCCCGGCAACGCCGGACCGCTGGTCAACTTTTTACGCACCACTTTTTTCGCCGCCCGCAGACGACGCTGGGCGCTGGAAATCGCCATCTCAGCCAGCAGTTCGGCTGATTGCACGTTCTGGTTCAGCCACAGGCTGAAAGCATCTTTCACCACGCCAGAGACGAATGCCGCGCACTGCCGCGAAGAGAGGCGCTCTTTGGTTTGTCCGGCAAACTGCGGATCCTGCATTTTTACTGACAGCACGTAAGCACAGCGATCCCAGATATCTTCCGCCGACAGCTTCACGCCGCGCGGCAGAATATTGCGGTATTCACAGAACTCGCGCATTGCATCCAGCAGACCCTGACGCAGGCCGTTAACGTGCGTACCGCCCTGCATGGTTGGGATCAGGTTCACATAGCTTTCAGTCAGCAGCTCGCCGCCTTCCGGCAGCCAGAGCAGCGCCCAGTCCACGGTTTCTGTTTCACCGCTGAAATTACCGATAAACGGTTTTTCCGGCAGCGTCGGCAAGCCATTCACCGCTTCGCTCAGATAGTCATTCAGGCCATCCTGGTAGCACCAGCGCTGTTCACTGTTATTGACCTCATCCTTAAAGGTGATCTCAACACCAGGGCACAGCACCGCTTTGGCTTTCAGTACGTGCGTTAAGCGCGAAACGGAAAAACGCGGGCTGTCAAAGAAGCTTTCATCCGGCCAGAAGTGCACGCTGGTTCCGGTATTGCGTTTACCGCAGGTACCGACAACCTGTAAATCTTGCACCTTATCGCCGTTCTCAAACGCGATGTTGTACACCTGCCCGTCGCGGCGCACGTTCACTTCCACACGCTTCGACAGGGCGTTGACCACGGAGATCCCTACCCCATGTAAACCACCAGAGAACTGATAGTTTTTGTTGGAGAACTTACCGCCTGCGTGCAGACGACAGAGGATCAGCTCTACCGCCGGAACGCCCTCTTCAGGGTGAATGTCTACCGGCATGCCGCGGCCATCATCAATAACTTCCAGAGACTGGTCGGCATGTAAAATCACGTCCACGCGTTTTGCGTGGCCCGCCAGTGCTTCATCCACACTGTTATCAATCACTTCCTGTCCAAGATGGTTCGGACGGGTTGTATCGGTGTACATCCCCGGGCGACGGCGTACCGGCTCAAGCCCAGTGAGTACCTCAATGGCATCAGCGTTATAAGTTTGCGTCATGGTTTAAATAAGCAATTCGAATTGATCGTCAGAAACTGTGCAGTCCAAGGAAATCGACAATCGGGTTGAAATAATCTTCGAAGCCCGTGAATGCGTGGTTTCCGCCCTCAATAACTGTCTGGCGGCAGGAGGCGTAATACGCCACCGCCTGGCGGTAGTCCAACACTTCATCGCCCGTTTGTTGAAGCAGCCAGATCAAATCCGGCGCTTCCAGCGGGTCAATCTGCATGACTTTAAGATCGTAAATATGGCGTGACTCTAGCACATATTGCTGCCCCGTGTAGGGGTTCTCGTTTTGACCGAGATAGTCGACCAGCAGTTCATAAGGTCGGACAGCAGGGTTCACCACCACCGCGGGCAGCATAAAACATTGCGACAGCCAGGTGGCGTAATAGCCTCCCAACGAGGAACCGACAATTCCCAGCGACTCTCCGCCATGTTCGAGAATGATCGATTCCAGCATCTCTGCGGCCTGGGCCGGATACGGTGGCAACTGGGGTACGATCATCTCAACGTGCGGATGATGCTCCGCCAGCCAGTTTTTCAGCAAACATGCCTTCGCCGAACGAGGAGAACTATTAAATCCGTGAAGATAAAGAAGCGTAGACATCAGTAGCCTTCTGAAGCGGTATCAGGGTGGAACCGATTACCCTGCAGACGGCGTACCTGAGTCTGCAACGTCCCGTCAGCAAAAAGCTCCAGCGTCCGCCAGCCGGGGCTGATGGTATCTAACGTGAAGTTGGAACAGTGTGGCTTAAACTGCACACAGGTCGACGGCGTCGCCAGCAGGCGGCGTCCGTTCCAGTCCAAATCCAGTTCCTGATGAATATGCCCACACAACAAATACTTGGCACGAGGATAATTCACCAGCACGTTATCCAGCTCTGCGGCATTACGCAGGCTATGCTGATCGAGCCAGCTACAGCCTGCAGGCAGAGGATGATGATGCAGAAGCAGCAAAGTATTGCGCTCAGGCGCATCGGCAAGTTTACGTTCCAGCCATTCGAGCTGAAATTCGCTTAATTCACCGTGGGGAACGCCGAATACCTGGCTGTCCAGCAACAGGATTTGCCACTGTTCACCAATAAAGACGCGTTTAGCGGGTGATATCCCCGCGTCCTGTAGCGCGCTGTACATTGCCGGCTGAAAATCGTGATTGCCCGGTAGCCAAACGCAGGGCGCACGAAAGCTTGCGATGCCCTCAGCAAAATGCTGATAGGCCGCAGCGGATTGATCCTGCGCCAAATCACCAGTCGCGACGATCAGATCGTATTCAGGCGACTCTGCATGTATTGCATCCAGTACGGATTGATAGCTGTCCCAGGTGTTTACACCCAGCAGCGTTTCATGCTTTTCGGCAAACAGGTGAGTGTCTGTAATTTGTAAGATCCTGACTCTGGCCTCACCAGCCAAAGGAAGGGTTAACAGGCTTTCCAAATGGTGTCCTTAGGTTTCACGACGCTAATAAACCGGAATCGCCATCGCTCCATGTGCTAAACAGTACCGTAACCAGTCGGCCAGAAACTGATTAATTTGATGCTTTTCGTCGCGTTGATGCAACTTTTTATTTGGATAATCATACCGCGCTTTGAAGCGAAAGATCTGCTGACTCGAACACACTTCGGCCACCCTCGCGTCATGATACAGGCGGACTGTCAATGACGGCAGGCTCCAGTAAGTGACCGCGGGTGCCGTTTGTTCGATCGCGACAAGCGTAGTGTATCGGGTCGATTCAACGATCGTTAACCGATATTGTGCGTTTGCGACCTGATAGCTCACTGTTTCATCGGCTGCGTCATTACGCGGCAGCAGACGGCGCAATTGCGAATAGTTGGTTTCGCACAGGCGCATCATTTCAGGGAAGTCAGGTGTGTAACGCTTCATTTTTTCCACTCAGTTTTTAACTCTTGATAGTGCAGCTGTAACCATTGCAAGGCGATGACAGAAGCCGCGTTGTCGATTTTCCCCTCTTCAACCCATTGATAAGCCTGCTCCCGGCTCACCACATGAACACGAATATCTTCGTTTTCATCAGCCAGACCGTGGATCCCGCTCGCGGTCGTGGCGTCCACTTCGCCAACTAAAATAGACAGGCGCTCACTGGTGCCGCCAGGGCTTGCCAGATAGCTCAGAACGGGCTTGGTACGTTTAACTTCCAGCCCGGCCTCTTCCATCGCTTCACGACGAGCCACATCCTCAACGGTTTCGCCCTCTTCAATCATTCCGGCCACCATTTCCAGGAGCCACGGACTTTCGCTGGTATCAAACGCTGCGATACGGATCTGCTCGACCAGAACAACTTCGTCCCGCTCAGGGTCAAAGGGTAGCAAGACTGCCGCGTGTCCGCGCTCAAAAATTTCGCGCTTTACCTCACCGCTCATACCACCGTTAAACAGGCGATGGCGGAACCGATAAAGATCCAGTGAAAAAAAACCGCGGTATAGCGTTTCTCGTGCAATAATTTCTACATCATTTTTAGTGAAAGTCATTGGCAAGTTGTCTGGTTTACGCATTGTGCTGTCCTGAAACCAATAGTGATTAAAATGTGAATTTCAAGGTCGTTTGACTGATGTTTGAACGCCCTTGTGTTAAATTGATGCAAATTAACGCCGTATGGCACGTAACGCCAACTTTTTGAAGTGGCGGATTCTGCTAGAATCAGCAAATATTTTTACAATTTGATCAGCGCTAAATACTGCTTCACAACAAGGAATGCAAATGAAGAAATTGCTCCCCATCCTTATCGGCCTGAGCCTGTCGGGGTTCACTACTTTGAGCCAGGCAGAAAACCTGATGCAGGTTTATCAGCAAGCACGCCTGAGCAACCCGGAATTGCGTAAATCCGCCGCCGATCGCGATGCTGCATTCGAAAAAATTAACGAAGCGCGTAGCCCATTACTGCCGCAACTAGGTTTAGGTGCCGATTACACCTACAGCAATGGCTACCGTGATGCAAATGGCGTCAACTCCAACGCAACCAGCGCGTCATTACAATTGACTCAGACGTTGTTCGACATGTCTAAATGGCGTGCCCTGACGCTGCAAGAAAAATCAGCAGGCATCCAGGACGTAACGTATCAGACCGATCAGCAAACGCTGATCCTGAATACCGCTACCGCTTATTTTAACGTACTGAACGCGATTGACGTGCTGTCTTACACTCAGGCACAGAAAGATGCGGTCTATCGTCAGTTAGATCAGACCACACAGCGTTTTAACGTGGGCCTGGTCGCCATCACTGACGTACAGAACGCCCGTTCACAATACGATACCGTACTGGCGAACGAAGTTACCGCGCGTAACAATCTGGACAACGCGGTAGAACAGCTGCGCCAGGTGACCGGTAACTACTACCCGGAACTGGCTTCGCTGAACGTTGATGGCTTTAAAACCAACAAACCGCAGGCGGTGAACGCGCTGCTGAAAGAAGCAGAAAACCGCAACCTCTCATTATTGCAGGCGCGTTTGAGCCAGGATCTGGCGCGTGAACAGATTCGTCTGGCGCAGGATGGTCACTTACCGACGCTGGGTTTGACCGCCTCTACCGGCGTTTCTGACACCTCCTACAGTGGGTCGAAAACCAACACCTCCCAGTACGACGACAGCAACATGGGCCAGAACAAAATTGGTCTGAACTTCTCGCTGCCGCTGTACCAGGGCGGGATGGTTAACTCGCAGGTGAAACAAGCGCAGTACAACTTTGTTGGCGCGAGCGAACAACTGGAAAGCGCGCACCGCAGCGTGGTGCAAACCGTGCGTTCTTCGTTCAACAACATTAATGCTTCTATCAGTAGCATTAACGCGTACAAACAAGCGGTTGTCTCTGCCCAAAGCTCTTTAGATGCGATGGAAGCAGGCTATTCCGTAGGTACCCGTACCATCGTGGATGTGTTGGATGCCACCACCACGCTGTACAACGCCAAGCAGCAACTGGCGAATGCGCGTTATACCTATCTTATCAACCAGCTTAACGTCAAATCTGCGCTCGGTACGCTGAACGAGCAGGATCTGGTGGCGCTGAACAATACGCTGGGTAAACCGATCCCGACTTCTCCGGATAACGTTGCGCCGCAAAATCCGCAGCAAGATGCCGCTGTGAATGACTTTAACAGCAACGGCAATATGCCTGCGGCTCAACCAACGGCTGCACGTTCAACCAGCAGCAACGGTAACAACCCGTTCCGTAACTGATGCTGATGACGGGGCTTCGGCCCCGTCTGAACGTAAGGCAACGTAAAGATCCGCCCCTTCTTCCGCATTCTCGCCTCTTCCCGCTTCAATTTCGACCAGTCATCCTCTATTCTGAGCAGAGTTACCACTGGGTCCTGGAAGACATAAATGAAACGGACAAAATCTATACATCACGCCTCGTTCCGCAAAAGCTGGAGCGCGCGCCACCTGACTCCTGTCGCTCTGGCAGTTACCGCTGTTTTTATGCTCGCGGGCTGTGAAAAGAGTGACGAAACGGTTTCGCTTTATCAGAACGCGGACGACTGCTCTGCAGCTAATCCGGGTAAAAGCGCCGAATGTACCACCGCGTTTAACAATGCGCTGAAAGAAGCTGAACGCACCGCGCCAAAATACGCCACTCGCGAAGACTGTATCGCTGAATTCGGCGAAGGCCAGTGCCAACAGGCACCTGCACAAGCGGGCATGGCGCCGACCGGTGAAGGCCAGGCTCAGGCGCAGAATCAAAGCAGCGGCAGCTTCTGGATGCCGCTGATGGCAGGCTATATGATGGGCCGCATGATGGGTGGCGGTATGGGCGCTCAGCAGCCGCTGTTCAGCTCGAAAAATCCGGCCAGCCCGGCATACGGCAAATATACGGATGCCGGCGGCAAAAACTACGGCGCCGCAACGCCGGGTCGCACCATGACCGTACCGAAAACCGCCATGGCGCCGAAACCGGCTACCACCTCTACCGTAACCCGCGGTGGATTTGGCGAATCTGTGGCTAAACAGAGCACCATGCAGCGTAACGCAAGCGGTACTACCACTCGTTCAATGGGCGGCTGATCGTCATGGAAAGAGTCAGTATTGTTGAGCGCCCGGACTGGCGCGATAAAGCCACCGAATACGGTTTCAACTTTCACACTATGTACGGCGAGCCGTACTGGTGTGAGGATGCGTATTATAAGCTCACGCTTGCTCAGGTAGAAAAGCTGGAAGAGGTCACCGCAGAGCTGCATCAAATGTGCCTCAAAGTGGTGGAAAGGGTCATCGCCAGCGATGAGCTGATGACCAAGTTTCGCATTCCGAAGCATACCTGGGGCTTTGTCCGCCAGTCCTGGCAGACACAGCAACCGTCGCTCTATTCGCGTCTCGATCTGGCGTGGGACGGCACGGGCGAGCCTAAGCTGTTAGAAAACAACGCCGATACGCCAACCTCTCTGTACGAAGCTGCGTTTTTCCAGTGGATCTGGCTGGAAGACCAACTCAATGCAGGCAACCTGCCGGAAGGCAGCGATCAATTCAACAGTCTGCAGGAAAAGCTGATCGAGCGTTTCGCCGAGCTGCGTGAGCAGTATGGTTTTCAGTTGCTACATCTGACCTGTTGTCGCGATACGGTGGAAGACCGCGGAACGATCCAGTATCTACAGGATTGCGCTGCCGAAGCTGAAATCGCCACTGAATTCCTCTATGTCGAAGATATTGGTCTTGGTGAAAAAGGTCAGTTCACGGATATGCAGGATCAGGTCATTGCTAACCTGTTCAAGCTCTATCCGTGGGAATTCATGCTGCGTGAAATGTTCTCCACTAAGCTGGAAGACGCTGGCGTTCGCTGGCTGGAACCAGCCTGGAAGAGCATCATCTCCAACAAAGCGTTATTACCGCTGTTGTGGGAAATGTTCCCGGATCATCCGAATCTGCTGCCTGCGTATTTCGCCGAAGATGACTATCCTCAGATGGATAAATTCGTCGTAAAGCCGATCTTCTCACGTGAAGGCGCGAACGTTTCCATTATCGAAAACGGTAAAACGATCGAAGCAGTGGAAGGGCCGTACGGCGAAGAAGGTATGATCGTGCAGCAATTCCATCAGCTACCGAAGTTTGGCGACAGCTATATGTTGATCGGCAGCTGGCTAATCAACGATCAACCAGCTGGCATCGGCATTCGCGAAGACCGCGCGTTGATCACGCAGGATCTCTCGCGTTTCTATCCGCATATTTTTGTCGAATGACTGAGAGTGCCGGGTGGTGGCTGCGTCTTACCCGGCCTACAGCACGAACTGTAGGCTCGATAAGCGCAGCGCCATCGGGCGCATTTATCATCCGACCTGCACCGACAACATACTCAAACTTCCCATCTCAATACCGTCAACAGGAATAGTCACCGGCTCTTTGCCATCCCAGGCACCTAATACATACAGCAGCGGCAGATAGTGATCCGGTGTCGGGTTCGATAACGATCCCCCTTCATGATCGAGATAGTTCACCAGCGGGTGCTGTTCAACCGGTCCCTGCCATGTCAGGTTTGCTTTAACATATTCGTTGAATGAGGTCGCCCACGGATATGGCGTGTTCTCACCGTGCCAACGCGCAGTGCGCAGGTTATGCACCACGTTACCGCTGGCTACCAGCATAATGCCCTCATCACGCAGTGCCGCCAGCTTGCGGCCAATTTCAAAATGCCAGGCTGCAGGTTTGGTACTGTCAATGCTCAGCTGCACCATCGGAATATCCGCATGCGGGTACATCTTGATCAGCACGCCCCATGAACCGTGGTCAAAACCCCACGCCTCTTTGTCTAAGGTAACGGGCGCCGGGGCCAGCAAGTCAACCAGATGCTGCGCCAGTTCCGGTGATCCAGGAGCCGGGTAATGGGTGTCATACAGCGCCTGTGGAAAACCGCCAAAATCGTGGATTGTTTTAGGCGCTTCCATCGCCGTCACGCCCGTGCCACGAGTGAACCAATGCGCCGAGACCACCACAATAGCTTTCGGGCGCGGCAACGTTTCCCCCAGTTGCTGCCAGGCGCGGGTATAAACGTTATCTTCCAGAACATTCATCGGGCTACCGTGGCCCAAAAACAATGCTGGCATACGAGTTGAAGACATGATGATATCCTTACTGAGGGAGTCATTTTGATACCACCACAATACGCTTATTCGGCTGATGAAGAACTCAGATAACCATGATGAAGATCATCAGTTATTTTGACGATCCAACCCGGACAGCAGATTGATAAGGAGTTTTATTTGTCGATGTCAGTACCTTTACTTCTGACTTTACTGGCAGGCGCCGCCACGTTTATCGGCGCATTTCTCGGCGTGTTAGGGCAAAAACCCTCCAACCGCGTGCTCGCCTTTTCGTTAGGCTTCGCCGCAGGGATTATGTTACTGATCTCACTGATGGAGATGCTCCCAGCCGCACTGGCTGCTGAAGGTATGTCGCCGATATTGGGCTACGGAATGTTTATCGTTGGCTTACTGGGATACTTTGGCCTGGACCGCCTATTGCCGCATGCGCACCCTCAGGATCTGGTACAGAAAACCACGCGGCCTCTGCCCGGCTCCATTAAACGTACTGCGATTTTATTAACGCTCGGCATTAGCCTGCACAACTTCCCTGAAGGGATAGCGACGTTTGTTACCGCCAGCAGCAACCTCGAGCTGGGCTTTGGTATTGCCCTTGCCGTCGCATTACACAATATTCCTGAAGGATTAGCCGTTGCGGGTCCAGTTTATGCAGCCACGGGCTCCAAACGTACGGCGATATTCTGGGCCGGGATCTCGGGCATGGCGGAAATCCTGGGTGGCGTACTGGCGTGGTTAATTCTGGGGAGCCTGATCTCGCCGGTGGTGATGGCGGCAATAATGGCAGCAGTCGCAGGAATTATGGTGGCGCTGTCCGTCGATGAGCTAATGCCGTTGGCAAAAGAGATCGACCCGAATAATAATCCCAGCTATGGGGTACTTTGTGGAATGTCGGTGATGGGGTTAAGTCTTGTCATCCTCCAGTCCATGGGGATCGGCTAATTCAGAGGGCGGATGCCACCCTGCTAATTTACAGCATCCGCTCATCCATAGCAGAACGTGAAGGACTATTCCTGTTCCTTAACCGCGCTGTTATCTTCGCCAGAATGACGAAAGAGTTTGTTTCGCGCCTCGAGTAATGCATCCCGGTCTTGCCGAAATGCCCGACAATAACGCTTCATATGGCAATAATAACCAACTGCAACGAGTGCAATTAATACAATCCAGTACCAGGCGATAAACATTCTTTTACCCTTAAAATTTAACATCATTAAACATTTAACGTTAAAATTTTACACAACCTTATTCTGACATACTCCTATAGTGGCATATTCCAGAAACAAATATATGATTTCGATCATATAAACCAGCAGCTATGCAAATAGTTAACACCGTTATAAAAAATAAAACAATGTCGACAAGATCACACTGCGCAATAATAAATATTGCCCTTAAAATAATGCACTCATACCATCCAAAAAATAATAAAAATTAGCACCTGCAAAATAATACATTTCATCAATATTAATATATTCACCATAAAAGTAGCATCAGCAATACCATTTTTTATTATATTCACATCGTAAAAACATAATATATTCAGCACTGTTATATTTAAAGATAATATAAGGAGATATATCCATGTTTACACAGTACCGAAAAACACTTCTAGCCGGAACGCTTGCACTGACGTTTGGCTTTGCCGCAGGGAATTCATTTGCCGCAGGTTTCCAACCAGCCCAGCCCGCAGGAAAATTGGGTGCGATAGTCGTTGACCCATACGGAAACGCCCCTCTTACCGCACTGGTTGAATTAGATAGTCACGTTATTTCGGATGTTAAAGTTACCGTTCATGGTAAAGGTGAAAAAGGAGTCCCAATTACCTATACTGTCGGCAAAGAATCCCTCGCCACCTACGATGGGGTTCCTATTTTTGGCCTTTATCAAAAGTTCGCTAATAAGGTCACTGTTGAATATAAAGAAAATGGCAAGGCCATCAAGGAAGATTACGTGGTGCAAACATCTGCCATCGTTAATCACTACATGGATAACCGTTCTATTTCCGATTTACAGCAAACAAACGTTATTAAGGTCGCACCTGGCTTTGAAGACCGTCTCTATCTGGTGAATACCCACACCTTTACCGCGCAGGGCGCAGAATTCCACTGGCATGGTGAAAAAGATAAAAATGCCGGTATCCTGGATGCTGGTCCGGCCGGTGGCGCATTACCCTTTGATATCGCACCCTTTACCTTTGTCGTTGATACGGAAGGCGAATATCGTTGGTGGCTGGATCAGGACACTTTCTATGACGGTCATGACATGGATATCAACAAGCGCGGTTACCTGATGGGCATACGGGAGACACCGCGCGGCACCTTCACCGCCGTACAGGGCCAGCATTGGTATGAGTTCGATATGATGGGCCAGATTCTGGCCGACCATAAGCTGCCGCGCGGATTCCTCGACGCATCGCATGAGTCCGTCGAAACGGTGAACGGCACCGTACTGCTTCGCGTGGGTAAACGGGACTATCGCAAGGAAGATGGCATTCACGTACAAACTATCCGCGACCAGATTATTGAAGTCGACAAATCCGGTCGTGTTGTTGACGTGTGGGATCTGACAAAAATTCTCGATCCGATGCGTGATGCACTGCTGGGTGCGTTGGATGCGGGCGCGGTATGCGTCAACGTGGACCTCGCTCATGCCGGCCAGCAGGCAAAACTGGAGCCAGATACCCCCTACGGTGACGCCCTCGGCGTGGGTGCTGGTCGTAACTGGGCGCACGTTAACTCCATCGCCTTTGACGCCAAAGACGACGCCATCATTATCTCTTCCCGCCATCAGGGGGTTGTCAAAATCGGTCGCGATAAACAGGTTAAGTGGATCCTTGCACCGTCTAAAGGCTGGAATAAGGCGCTGGCAAGCAAGCTGTTAAAACCGGTTGATGATAAAGGCAACGCACTGAAATGTGATGAAAATGGCAAGTGCGAGAATACCGATTTCGATTTTACCTACACTCAACACACCGCATGGCTCTCCAGCAAAGGAACGCTTACCATTTTTGACAACGGCGATGGCCGCGGACTCGAACAACCGGCGTTACCAACAATGAAATACTCCCGTTTCGTCGAATATAAAATTGACGAGAAAAAAGGGACCGTCCAGCAAATTTGGGAGTACGGAAAAGAGCGCGGTTATGATTTTTATAGCCCTATCACCTCGGTTATCGAATATCAAAAAGATCGCGACACCATGTTTGGCTTTGGTGGTTCGATTAATTTATTTGACGTTGGACAGCCAACCATCGGAAAAATCAACGAAATTGACTACAAAACAAAAGAAGTCAAAGTCGAAATTAATGTCCTGTCCGATAAGCCAAATCAAACTCACTACCGTGCATTGCTGGTTCATCCACGCCAAATGTTTAAATAATTACATTAGATTAAGGATTAATTATGTCATCTAAATGGATCACTTCATTATTTAAAAGTGTGGTATTAACCGCCGCGCTGGCCTCACCGTTTGCAGCATCAGCGTTTACTGAAGGCACTGACTATATGGTTCTGGAAAAACCAATTCCCAATGCTGATAAGACGTTAATCAAAGTATTCAGTTACGCCTGCCCATTTTGCTACAAATATGATAAAGCCGTGACAGGGCCCGTGTCAGACAAAGTCTCCGATGTCGTTACTTTCACTCCGTTTCATCTGGAAACCAAAGGGGAATACGGTAAGCAGGCCAGTGAAATCTTTGCCGTAATGATTGCCAGGGACATGGCTGCAGGTATTTCATTGTTTGACGCCAAATCACAGTTTAAAAAAGCCAAGTTTGCTTATTACGCCGCCTACCACGATAAGAAAGAGCGCTGGTCAGAGGGTAAAGATCCCGCCTCATTCATCAAAACAGGGTTGGATGCAGCGGGCATGAGCCAGGCTGATTTTGACGCGGCATTGAAGGATCCTGCCGTCCAGCAAACGCTGGAGAAATGGAAAGCAGCATATGATGTCGCCAAAATCCAGGGCGTTCCGGCTTACGTCGTCAATGGTAAATACCTGATCTACACCAAAAATATCAAATCTATTGATTCCATGGCTGAGCTTGTCAGAGAGCTCGCGAAAAAATAAACAGGGACCCGGCTATGGCTTTCAAAAAAGGATCGTGGCGAGACTTACGCAATACACCGGTTGATACCCTGGTGAGATGGCAGGAACAGCGCTTTCTGTGGCTGTTGATGGCTTGCGCAATGGGTGGATTGATTATTCTGGCGCACTCGTTCTTCCAAATCTATCTCTACATGGCCCCCTGCGAGCAATGTGTCTACATTCGCTTTGCCATGCTGGTGATGGTTTTTGGCGGATTGATTGCGGCAATCAACCCCAAAAATGTTGTTCTGAAGCTCATCGGTTGTATCGCGGCATTTTACGGCAGCATCATGGGCATTAAGTTCTCCATCAAACTTAACGGCATTCATTATGCTGTACATAACCCGGACCCGGATTCGCTGTTTGGCGTACAGGGATGTTCCACCGATCCGACATTCCCTTTTAATTTGCCTCTGGCAAACTGGGCTCCGGAGTGGTTTAAACCCACAGGAGATTGCGGCTATGACGCTCCCATCGTTCCCGACGGCGTGGCGCTCAGCAGTACGCAAAAGTGGTTTGTCGATCTGTACCAGCAGTCAGAAGGCTGGTATCTGATCCCGCCTTGGCATTTTATGAACATGGCGCAGGCCTGTTTGTTGGCCTTTAGTTTGTGCTTACTGTTGCTCGTCATTATGAGCGGCGCATGGGCATTAAAGCGGGTGAGAACCAAATAATCGGAGCAAGAAACAAAAAAACCGAAGCCTGGAAGATGGCTTCGGTTTTTTATACTTACCGCGACTAACGTGGTAATTTGCGATTAGCTGGCTTTGCGCTCATGCGCCTGACGGTAAGCCACCAGGTCTTCGATAGTAACTACCGCCATATTATGCTTGCCGGCAAATTCGATACATTCTGGCGCACGCGCCATGGTGCCATCGTCATTGGTCAGTTCGCACAGCACGCCTGCCGGTTTAAATCCTGCCAGCGTCATCAGGTCGATGGTTGCTTCAGTGTGACCACCGCGGGTCAACACGCCACCTGCCTGAGCACGCAGCGGGAAAACGTGCCCCGGACGGTTAAGATCGGAAGGTTTAGCGCCATCCTGAATTGCCGCACGCACCGTAGTAACACGGTCCGCAGCGGAAACGCCGGTGGTCACGCCTTCTGCGGCTTCAATGGTCACGGTAAAACCGGTACCGTAAGCGCTGGTGTTATTTTCCACCATCATTGGCAGATCGAGCTGTTTGCGTCGGTCTTCAGTGATGCACAGGCATACAATACCGCTGCCGTGACGAATGGTCAGAGCCATCTGTTCAACGGTCATGGTTTCTGCCGGGAAAATCATATCGCCTTCGTTTTCACGATCTTCGTCGTCAAGCACCATCACACCGCGTCCTTCACGCAGCGCAGACAGCGCAAGTTCAACACGTTCGAAAGGCGTACCAAAAGAGGAAAGTAGCGTCTGATTCATGGTAAAAAAACCTCACTAAAATTATGGTTACCAGAATCAGGGCAGTCTTAGGAGTACCGTCTAAGCGGCAAAAAAATAACGTGAGCGGGTCCATGCCCGACTGGATCGTTACTCTCTCCCATCCGGACTCTAACCGTCGGCCCCGGAATTACACCGGATCTGCTGACCTTTGAGTTTGCACCCAAAGCGCTCGCGGGCTTTCAACCTGAGTTGATTTACCGCCGGTGGGGAATTTCGCCCCGCCCTGAGAATAAGCGGGTTAACTATAACGCTATTGATTACCTTCATCAACGCCTTTACTCGTCTTAGCTTCACACAATTCTGGTTTATGCCTGTGCCAGTTCGCACTACAATAGGCAACAACACGTACCAGTTCAGGGAAACCACAATGATTGACCCGAAAAAAATTGAGCAGATTGCTCGTCAGGTTCACGAGTCGATGCCGAAAGGGATCCGCGAGTTTGGTGAAGACGTCGAGAAGAAAATTCGTCAAACGCTGCAGTCACAGCTGACCCGTCTGGATCTGGTAAGCCGTGAAGAGTTTGATGTACAGACTCAGGTTTTGCTGCGTACCCGTGAAAAGCTGGCGCTGCTTGAGCAACGTCTGACTGAGCTGGAATCGCGTGAAAAAACGGCAGAAGTTAAACCTGCTCCCGCGATCCCGTCAGTCGATCCGCAAGAGTAAAAACGACAACGGGCCGCAAGGCCCGTTTTTTCTGTTAGTGTTCCAGTTCTAGCTTCCTGGCCTCCGTCGCCTGCTGGCAGTACAGCGCATAGCGTTTGCAAAACCAGCTACGATGTTCTTCATCCATATTCCCAGTTATCGCCTGGATATCTACGGGATGGCCCTCAGCTTGCATCCTGGCAAAACTACGGGCCAGGAAATCGAAATTGTTCATTGAATACATATTGCTGTTCATGAGCATACCCTCCAGTTATTGAATATCTGTTAAGGCCATATGCTTTTTCTAATTTCAGTATTTCCCTGGATGCGAAGTTATTCTGTACATATTGTGCGCAAACCCACTGCGCTGGTTCACAGTTTCCCACGAAATCTAAGAGGGGTCGGATTTAAGGTCAGCGTGACGCACGCTTATTGTGACGTCATGTAAAAGTAAATCGGGGGGAGAAATCCCCTCTCCCCTTATTCCTTTACTCTGGGTTGAAGAAAACAGCAGCATCAATAGCAAGAAACGTATCGAATCCAAAAGTTCGATACGTTTCCAGCATTTGTTATTTATCGCTGTCTTTTTGGATCTTCTTGATGATATTGGTCGTTGAGCAGCCATCTTCAAAGTTCAGCACCAGCACTTCACCGCCGTTCGCCCACACTTCTTTGCTGCCCGCAATATCTTCCGGCTTATAGTCGCCGCCTTTTACCAGCAGATCCGGCAGGATGCCGGCAATCAGACGCTGTGGTGTGTCTTCTTCAAAAGAGACCACCCAGTCGACGGCTTCCAGCGCGCCCAGCACGATCATGCGCTGTTCCAGCGGGTTGACCGGGCGCGTTTCGCCTTTCAGACGTTTGGTCGAAGCATCGCTGTTTACCGCCACGATCAGACGATCGCCCAGCTTGCGCGCATTCGCCAGATAGGAAACGTGGCCCGCATGCAGGATGTCGAACACGCCGTTGGTCATCACCACTTTCTCACCGCGCTTGCGGGCGCTGGCTACGGCCTGTTTCAGCTCAGACTCGCTCATCACGCCAAAGCCAGTGTCGGCCCGACCGCGCACGGCGTTTTCCAGTTCAATCGGGGAAACGGTGGAAGTCCCCAGTTTACCGACGACAACACCCGCTGCGGCATTAGCAAAATAGCACGCCTCTTCCAGAGTGTTCCCCGCCGCCAGCGTCGCTGCCAGCACGCCGATCACCGTATCGCCCGCCCCCGTCACGTCATACACTTCCTGCGCCTGCGTCGGCATATGCAGTGGCGATTTGCCCGGTTGCAGCAGCGTCATACCCTGTTCGGAACGCGTGATCAGCAGCGCGGAAAGGTCGAAATCTGCAATCACTTTCATGCCGCGCTCAACCAGTTCATCTTCGCTTTTGCACTTACCGGCCACCGCTTCAAATTCAGACAAATTCGGCGTCAGCAGCGTTGCGCCACGATAGCGTTCAAAATCGGTCCCTTTCGGATCGATAAGCACCGGCACCCCAGCCTTACGCGCCAGAGCAATCATCTGCTGCACGCTTGCCAGCGCGCCTTTGGCGTAATCGGAGAGCACCAAAGCGCCAATGGAGCCCAGAGCCTGGTTAATACGCTCATGCAGTGGCTGCGGATCCACGCCTTCAAAACCTTCTTCGAAATCCAGGCGAATCAGTTGCTGGTTGCGGGAAAGCACGCGCAGTTTGGTGATCGTCGGATGAGTTGGCACAGAAACGAAGTCACATTTTACGTTCACATCCGCCAGCGTTTTGCTCAGCGCACGCGCCGCGTCGTCAATCCCAGTCAGGCCGACCAGACGCGAATTCGCTCCCAGAGAGGCAATGTTCATCGCCACGTTTGCTGCGCCACCGGGACGTTCTTCAATGGTATCAACCTTCACCACCGGAACCGGCGCTTCAGGTGAAATACGGCTGGTAGGACCGTACCAGTAGCGATCTAGCATCACATCACCGACAACCATGACTCCTGCACGTTCAAACTCTGGCAGCGTTACTTTCATTCCTGTCTCCTGAGAGATTCTCTGAGGGTCTTAAAATTTGCGCGCGATAATAGCACACTTCACTCGGCAACCAGCCACTTCTGCCAGCTGTCACGCACCAGCGTACGTTCAGCGTCGAAGTGCTCCGGCGCCACATGGCCCGGAAGTTCCTGCAATGCAAGATGATGAAGTTCATCGCGCAACGTCGTATAAGCACGGGTAAGCGCCAGCGCTTCCTGCTCATCCATAATGTCGTTTTGCGCCAGTAACTCCAGAATGCGCACGTTATCCGACCAGCGCGTCAGCTTCGGTTTTTCATGCGCATAGCGCAGCACCAGGTATTGCGTAATAAACTCAATGTCGGTGATGCCGCCTTCATCCGCTTTGATATCAAAACGATCGCGATGCTTATTGCCCAAATGGGCACGCATTTTCTCACGCATTTCGCGCACATCGGTCTGCAAGGTTTTCGCATCGCGGACGAGGGTCATGATATCGCGACGAATCGCATCAAACTGAGAGGTCAACCGTGGGTCGCCGTACACCACTCGAGCGCGCACCAGCGCTTGATGCTCCCACGTCCAGGCTTCGTTGCGCTGGTAATCAGCGAAAGCCTCGGTTGATGTCACCAGCATTCCCGCCGCGCCGGAAGGACGCAGCCGCGCATCCACTTCATACAAAATACCGGATGAGGTGCGGGTGCTGAAAAGGTGCATAATGCGCTGCGACAGACGCAAATAGAACTGTCGCCCGTCAATCTCACGCTCACCATCCGTCATCACGTCCATAGGACAGTCATGCAGGAAGATCAAATCAAGATCCGAACTGTAGCCCAGCTCCCAGCCGCCCAGTTTGCCATACCCGACGACGGCAAAACCGCGCCCCTCGCGCTCGTTAAGATGAGTGGGTTGCCCGTAGCGAGCGACCATCTGCATCCACGCCTGCTGGACTACCGCATCAATAATAGCTTCCGCCAGCCAGGTTAAGTGGTCGCTCACCTTCATCACCGGCAGCGTACCAGCGATATCTGCCGCGGCAATGCGCAGCAACTGCGTTTGCTTAAACTGACGCAGCGCTTCCAACTGCTGCTCTTCGTCATCTTCCGGCACGCGCAGCAAATACTGGCGCAGTTCATCACGGTAGGCATCCGTCGCAGTGGGTTGATACAAGGTGTTCGGATCCAGCAGTTCATCGAGCAACAGCGGATACCGCGCCAGCTGGCTGGCGATCATCGGCGAGGCGGCACATAACGAAATCAGATGCTTAAGCGCTCCGGGGAATTCGCTCAGCAGCTCCAGATAGGTCGTACGGGTCACAATGCCTACCAGCAGCGGTGTGATGCGTGACAGCGGGACTGAGGCGTCGTCACGCGAACAGACATCGCTCAGCAGATGTGGCATTAAGTGATCCAGCACCTGGCGTCCGCGTGGGCCAATGGTGCGTTTATCCAGCTCTTTGCGAAAATCGGCAATCAGAGACAGCACGCGCCGGCGATCGTCATCCGCCAGATGCGTCAGCACCGGCGTGGTGTCATCTTCCTGTAATGCGTCCTGCCACAGTTCACGCCACTGTTCTGAGAGCGACTCTTCCTGGGTTTCTGCTTCGTCATCGCCAATCAACTCGTTAAACACCCGGCGCACGTTGTCCATATGACTGGCCAGCACATCGGTTAGCTGCTGCCAGTCATCGACGTTCATCCCCCACGCCAGCCGCGCGCGGTTCAGTTCATCGCCTGGCAACGTCTGGGTCTGCTCATCATTGATACTTTGCAGCAGGTTCTCCAGACGACGTAAATAGAGATAGGCTGCGCGCAGTTGTTCCGCGTCGGTATCTGACAGCAGGTGCAACGCATTGATGGCGCTGAGCGTGGGTAACAGCGAGCGGGATTGCAATGACGGCTCGCGCCCACCGCGAATAAGCTGGAATACCTGCACGATAAATTCGATTTCACGAATACCGCCCGCACCCAACTTAATGTTGTCTTTCAGGCCACGGCGGCGCACTTCGCGGGCAATCATTCCTTTCATGTTACGCAGAGACTGGATCACGCTGAAATCAATATAGCGGCGGAAGACAAAAGGCCGCAGCATAGCGCGAAGCTCACTGACGTAAGTACCGTCGCAATCGCCCATAATGCGGGCCTTGACCATCGCATAGCGTTCCCAGTCGCGCCCTTGTTCCTGGTAATAATCCTCCAGCGCGGAAAAGCTCAGCACCAGCGGGCCGCTGTCGCCAAACGGGCGTAAACGCATATCCACCCGATAGACAAATCCATCCATTGTGGGCTGATCCAGCACTTTGATGAGCCGCTGGCCCATACGGGTAAAGAACTGCGCGTTATCCAGCTCGCGACGTCCACCCTGCGTACTGCCGTGCTCCGGCCAGGCAAAAATCAGATCGATATCAGAGGAAAAATTCAGTTCGCCGCCACCCAGTTTCCCCATGCCTAAAATCAGCAGCGGTTGCGCAACACCTTGTGGATTACAGGGCGTACCCCATTCACGACAGCAGGCGGCGTATAACCAGTCACGCGCGGCGACGATCAACGTTTCAGCCAAATGGCTTAGCTGCTGCAAGATACTCTCTTCCGTCACCAGCGACAGCGTCTGCGCCCAGGCGATACGCACCATGATGCGACGGCGAAACAGGCGCAGCTCACGCATCAGCGTGTTTTCATCGCTAACGTCGACCAATGCTTGCTGTAACCAATCAGCATAGTGTTGCCATTCATCCGCCTCGGGTGGCGTGCTTTCCAGTTCGACCAGCCATTCGGGATGGGCAATAATGCTGTCGCGAAAAAAATCACTGAATGTAAGCACTGACTTCGCCTGAATGCTAAGCGAGGACTCAGATATTGCTGCTGGCAGCCGCTCAACAACGGTCGGCCAGTACTGCTGTAACGGTGAAGAGAGCTGCTTCATTTATGGATTATCCTTTGAATAGTACCGGGCAGCGGCATGTTGCCTTATCCAGCCTGCATGACGCTTCCGCCCATCGCGTAGGCCTGATAAGCGCAGCGCCATCAGGCATCCCGGCCTCACCCTGATTATCGTTTTCCGCTGTGCAGCCAGAACGGTTCCAAAGCAATCGCCTCGTTGCGGAAGTGTTCAATTTCAATGTATTGGTTAGCCGCAATGGCGTGACGTAAACCCTGCCAGGTGGCGATCCATTCCGATGCGACATTTTCGTCGTAGTATCCCGCCAGCATCAGCATGCTATCAATATTGCGCGTCAGGCGCGGAAGTTGATCGGCGTACTGATCGCCCAGCGGCTGAGCAAAAGCTGTTTTCAGTTCAGCAGCATGGCGCGAGAGATGGGTATCTGAGAAACGCTTAAAGGAGTCGGCTATTTTACCCTGCGCCTTCGCATCAAGGAACGGCTGCCACCCTTTGGTCACCAGCCATTCGGTCAGCGCCAGCTTGGCCATCGCCGTTTGCGTGCTGTAAACCGCGGAAACGGCAGAAACGTCAGACGCAATGATCGCTTCCGACTGGGTCAGCAAATCACGTAAGTGAGCACTCGCTTTTCGCGGCACATTACCGCCAAACAGCATCAGAATGTGACGCACCAGGGCCATCGCAGCCAGCACCTCGGCTTTCGCCCCTTTGACGCCGCGCACCCACAGCTCTTCATGGTACTGCCACTGTGATAATGCCAGCTCCAGCGCCGCTTCCAACCCTTGCTCAATACTCGCTTTTGCCGGAACCTTCAAAATGCGCGTCGGTTTGAGTTCACGCGGTGCATTCCCCTGAGCCAGATGATAGCCGCGCGCCGCTTTACTCAGGCTGCCCTGGCGTAAACCGGTTTGCGATACCAGCTGGTTTGCCAGCTTCAATACTGCACGGGTATCGCCGCTTAACAGCTCCAGTTCAAGCTCACAGATAGGTTCAGCCAACTCGCCCGCTTTCACTTCCCCGAGATCGAGGGCCATTTCAATGCGGCTACCGTCGATATCAAGGTGCCATTTCTCACGGTAAAAATCGGTGCTGAAGAGCGGCTGTACCTGAGAGGCAAGTTCAGCGGGCAGTTTGCCATCAGGCCAGACTTCCGTTGGGAACAGGGTGAGATCCAACTCTGGCGCGTTCAGCGCAACGTTAAACTCCGGCCGCTGATGCAGGCCGCCCGTCACTCGTCCGGCAATTTTCATGGTCATTTCGTAATGACCGTTTTCACCGCGAATACGCAGCCCCATATCGTGACCACGCAGCCACGCATCCGGCGTTTCGTAGTAGATATTCAGCAACTGGCTGGGCGCATGATGCTCTCCACCCAGCGTATTCAGACGTTCACGTAGCGCATCTACAGCGTCACTATTGACGATAAATTTTAATTCGATTTCCTGGGCCATGGTCTTGTACTTATGGGTTATGTCACAGTTGAGAAAACTGACTGCGAACTAAGCTCGTTCTTTATGGTCAGTAGATAGTATTTTGCGCCAAATTGCCATGCAACGAGCAATTTGACGGGCGTAAAAGTTTTGAGTGGTGGCAAAAAGGACACAGATGATTCCGATTGATGTCGAATGCTTTGCGTAGAGACACTGATGCCACTACTATCGTTCCACTTTCTATGACAATAACGACAGCCTGATGCCAAAATTACGCCTGATTGGATTAACTTTACTCGCACTTAGCGCCACTGCAGTCTCTCATGCCGAAGAAAAGCGCTATGTTTCTGACGAACTGAACACCTGGGTCCGCAGCGGTCCGGGAGATAATTATCGCCTCGTGGGTACGGTTAACGCCGGCGAGGAAGTCACGCTATTACAGACCGATGCCAACACTAACTACGCCCAGGTGAAAGACAGCACCGGACGTACCGCCTGGATCCCACTGAAAGAGCTGAACAGTACGCCGAGCCTGCGTACCCGCGTTCCCGATCTGGAAAACCAGGTCAAGACCTTGACCGATAAGCTCAATAATATCGACACCACATGGAATCAGCGCACCGCCGATATGCAGCAAAAAGTGTCGCAAAGCGACAGCGTAATCGACGGGCTGAAACAAGAAAACCAGAAGCTGAGGAACGAGCTTATCGTGGCGCAAAAGAAGGTCAGCGCAGCCAACCTTCAGCTTGATGACAAACAGCGCACCATCATCATGCAGTGGTTTATGTACGGCGGCGGCGTGCTAGGTCTTGGTTTGTTGCTCGGCCTGGTTCTGCCACACATGATCCCCAGCCGTAAACGCAAAGATCGCTGGATGAACTGAATCGCCTTCTCCGCCGCACTGACATATGATTAAGGGATCATAATTTCAAAAGGAAAGTGGCGTGAAGATTTATCTGGTCGGTGGTGCTGTTCGGGATGCGTTATTAGGGCTACCGATTAAAGATAAAGATTGGGTTGTTGTCGGCGCCACGCCGCAAGAGATGCTCGACGCGGGCTACCAGCAGGTAGGCCGCGATTTTCCCGTGTTTCTGCATCCGCAAACCCGGGAAGAGTATGCGCTGGCGCGTACCGAACGCAAATCAGGCTCGGGGTATACCGGATTCACCTGTTACGCCGCGCCGGATGTGACGCTGGAGGCTGATCTTCAGCGTCGCGATCTGACCATCAACGCAATGGCCCGCGATGACGACGGCGAGATTATCGATCCGTATAACGGACGCGACGATCTGGAAAACCGTCTGCTACGCCATGTGTCCCCCGCCTTTAGCGAAGATCCATTGCGCGTGCTGCGCGTGGCGCGCTTTGCTGCCCGCTATGCGCACCTCGGTTTTCGTATCGCTGAAGAAACCATGACGCTGATGCGCGATATGAACGCCGCAGGGGAACTGGAGCACCTGACGCCAGAGCGGGTGTGGAAAGAAACAGAAGGTGCTTTAACCACCCGTAACCCACAGGTATTTTTTCAGGTCCTGCGCGACTGCGGCGCACTGCACGTCCTGTTTCCGGAAGTAGATGCCCTGTTTGGCGTTCCCGCGCCCGCGCAATGGCACCCGGAAATTGATACCGGTATTCACACGCTGATGACGCTGTCGATGGCGGCCATGTTAAGTCCGGAGGTCGACGTGCGTTTCGCCACGCTGTGCCACGATCTTGGCAAGGCATTGACGCCAAAAGCGCTGTGGCCACGCCACCACGGTCACGGTCCGGCTGGCGTTAAGCTGGTCGAGCAACTGTGCCAACGCCTGCGCGTGCCGAATGACATCCGTGATTTAGCCAAACTGGTAGCCGAGTTCCACGACCTCATTCATACCTTCCCGATCCTGCAGCCGAAAACCATCGTTAAGCTGTTTGATTCCATCGATGCCTGGCGCAAACCGCAGCGCGTGGAGCAAATCGCCCTGACCAGCGAGGCCGACGTGCGTGGGCGAACCGGTTTTGAAGCGGCGGATTATCCACAAGGCAGGCTGTTGCGTGAAGCCTGGCAGGTTGCGCAGGCGGTACCAACGAAAGACGTCGTTGAGGCGGGATTCAAAGGTCAGGCTATTCGCGAGGAACTGACCCGGCGTCGGATCGCGGCGGTGGCCGCCTGGAAAGAACAACGTTGCCCGAAAGCATAGACAGTGCATTGCCGGATAAGCGTTAACGCCGCTATCCGGCAAGCTAGCAAAATCAGAAGAACACGACGTAAACGGCTGCCGCCACAATAAAGCGGTAAATCGCAAACGGAATAAACGAGATGCGCTTAATCAGCTGCAGGAAGGTTTTGATCGCCACCAATGCCACGATAAACGCCGTCACGAAACCAACTGCAAACATCGGAATATCTGATGCGCTGAGGAACGTCCAGCTTTTGTAGAGATCCAGCGCCGTTGCGCCCATCATCATCGGCACGGCCAGCAGGAAGGAGAATTCGGAGGCCGCGTAACGGCTTACTCCCATCAGCATACCGCCAGAAATCGTCGCCCCGGAACGAGAAAAACCCGGCCACAGCGCCAGACACTGGAAACAGCCAATCATAAACGCCTGGCGATAAGTCATATCATCCAGACCCGGCGCACGCGGCTCTTTCGGCTTCAGGCATTCTGCGGCAATCAACAGCACGCCCCCTACCACCAGCGCATACATGACGTTGATCGGGTTAAACAGCGATTTGATGATGTCGTGGAAAATCAGTCCCAGTACGACGGCAGGAACCATCCCCAACAGGATATGGCCCAGCGTCAGCCGACCTTTGCCAGTGCCTTCATGTGGGACCTTACCGAAGTGAATGCCAATCAGGCCAAACAGGCGTCGCCAGAACATCACCACGACCGCCAGGATAGAGCCCAACTGGATAACCACCTCAAATGTTTTTGCGGTGTCACCCTCAAAACCCAACAAGTGGCCAACAATAATCATATGGCCGGTACTGGAAACGGGTAAAAACTCCGTCAATCCTTCGACCACACCCAAAATTGCCGCCACCAGCAGCGAGTGCATATCACTCATTAATGAACCTCTAGATAGATAAACCACGGCGAAAACGAGCCGACATAAAGACCCTTTTATACCCGTTTGGTTTAGATATTATTAATTTAATTATTTTCTTTCAGATTATTGCCACGCTCAATGATAACCCCGACGTTCGCCGCACGGGCAACCGCGCCAGGTTTACTGAGTTTGATCCGCACCCATGGAGAATTAAAACGGCTAAGCAGCAGATCCGCCACTTCTTCCGCCACGCGTTCGACCAGCGCAAAGCGCCCGCCTTCCACATGATTAACAACCGTTTGAGCAATATCAGCATAGCTCAGGCAATCAGCCACATCATCGCTTTTAGCCGATTTACGGTTGTCCCACGCCATTTCGATATCGAACACCAACTGTTGTTCGATCGTTTGTTCCCAGTCGTAAACACCAATAGTGGTGATTACAGAAAGTTGCTCTATAAATACAATATCCATCACGACCTGCCTGCTTTTTGGCTAACCCGGATACCACTTCCGGCGAAATATGCGTATTATCCACAGAAGTAGCGTTTTACACGACATTTTCAAAACGGAACAGCTTATGAGTGCAATCGCGCCTGGAATGATTATCTTCGCGTACCTCTGTGGCTCAATTTCCAGTGCTATTCTGGTATGCCGCCTTGCTGGATTACCGGACCCGCGTGACAGCGGATCTGGGAATCCGGGCGCGACAAACGTATTGCGCATCGGTGGCAAAGGAGCCGCCGTCGCGGTGCTGATTTTCGACGTCCTGAAAGGTATGTTACCCGTCTGGGGTGCCTATGCGCTAGGCATTAGCCCCTTCTGGCTGGGATTGATCGCGATCGCCGCCTGTCTGGGTCACATTTGGCCGGTCTTCTTCGGCTTTAAAGGTGGGAAAGGCGTTGCCACCGCCTTTGGCGCAATTGCGCCGATTGGTTGGGATTTAACCGGCGTGATGGCCGGAACCTGGCTGCTGACCGTCTTATTAAGCGGCTATTCATCATTAGGCGCTATCGTCAGCGCGCTGATCGCCCCCTTTTACGTCTGGTGGTTCAATCCCCAGTTCACTTTCCCGGTGTCCATGCTGTCGTGCTTAATTCTGTTACGCCACCATGACAACATTCAGCGTCTGTGGCGTCGTCAGGAGCCAAAGATCTGGACCAAGCTGAAGAAAAAACGCGAAAGAGACCCAGAGTGATTTTAATGTCGGATAGCGACGCAACAGCGTCTTATCCGGCGTGGGGAATGTGATACCCCTCTACCGGTTTGCCTAATCGGTGCTGGCACCACGTCGCCAGAAACTCCACGCACACCCGAAGCTTCACGCTGCGATACAGCGGCTCCTGATAAACCGCCCAGATATTGGCGCTTTGCGCATAGTCCGGCAGCACGCGCACCAGTTCACCGCTTGCCAGAAACGGCTGCAGGTCCCATTCGGAACGCAGCATAATCCCTTTTCCCTGTAGCGCCCACTGCAACACAATCTCGCCGCTGTTAGAGGAGAGATGTCCCGCCACCTTGACCGACTTTTTCTCCTGACCGTTATCCAGCTCCCACACCCCGTGGGTCATATCGCGTTCTTTAGTGACCAGGCAATCATGACGACTTAATTCCTGCAGCGTTGTCGGCTCACCATATTTTTGTAAATACGTCGGCGCTGCACATAATATTCTTCTATTTTTCGTTAACAAATGCGCAATATAATAATCCGGAATCTCGTCATTAATACGAATATCCAAATCGATATTATCCTGCGCCAAATCAATTTGCCGATCATAAAGTTCAAAATGCACCTGTAATTCAGGATAGCTATGCATCAGTTCGGTAATAGCCGGTGCAATATAACTGCGCCCAAAGCCAAAGCTACAGCCGATACGAATCATCCCTGCCGGGCGTGTTTTGAGTTGCGTGACGTCATCGACCAGATGCTGATAGCCCGCAAGAATAGCCTGCGCATGCTCATAACAACGTTGACCACTCTCCGTGAGTGTCACGCCGCGCGCGGAGCGGCTTAGCAGCGTCGTCCCCAGCGTGGACTCAAGGATCTGAATGCGTTTCGTCACAAACGCGGGCGTTTGGCCCAGCGCCGCGGCGGCGGCACTGAAACTGCCGCTATGAACAATTTCAACCAGGACCTGCAGGTCTTTCGCGAGGGGATACGTGTTCAGCATGATCGGTATATCCGTAAAGTTGTTAACCGCAGTGTAATTCCCTCATGCGTATTAAACCCTGCCTTTGCGCAATTTTTATTGCTTATCTGAACATCATTCACGATCTGTTAATTGGATATTCACAGTGGCAAATAATATAAACCCACATTTTTAGTGGTAGTTTGTGGAGGAGAATTTATTTCCAGATAAATAAAAGAACTGGAGTTAACAAGATGAGCAATCAAAATAACCAAAATGCGATAACTACGCTGACAAACATTGTCGCCGATTTTACCGCCATGATTTCTACCCGCATGCCTGACGACGTCGTAGATAAATTAAAACAGCTGCGTGAAGGCGAAACTTCGCCGATGGGTAAAATCATCTACCACACCATGTTTGACAACATGCAGAAAGCTATCGACCTGAACCGTCCGGCCTGTCAGGACACCGGCGAGATTATGTTCTTTGTGAAGGTCGGCTCCCGTTTTCCGCTGCTGGGCGAACTGCAAAGCATCCTGAAACAGGCCGTTGAAGACGCCACGGTAAAAGCGCCGCTGCGCCATAACGCGGTCGAGATTTTTGACGAAGTGAATACCGGCAAAAATACCGGTACCGGTGTGCCGTGGGTCACCTGGGACATCATCCCTGATAACGACGACGCGGAAATCGAAGTCTACATGGCAGGCGGCGGTTGTACGCTGCCGGGACGTTCGAAAGTGTTAATGCCTTCTGAAGGCTACGAGGGCGTGGTGAAATTTGTCTTCGAAAATATCTCCACGTTGGCAGTCAACGCTTGCCCGCCGGTGCTGGTGGGCGTAGGTATTGCCACCTCCGTGGAAACCGCCGCCGTCCTTTCTCGTAAAGCAGTACTACGTCCTATCGGATCACGTCATCCGAATCCAAAAGCGGCCGAACTGGAACTGCGTCTGGAAGAAGGGCTGAACCGTCTGGGCATTGGCCCGCAAGGGTTGACCGGGAATAGCTCGGTGATGGGCGTGCATATCGAATCCGCCGCACGCCATCCGTCGACTATCGGCGTTGCCGTTTCTACCGGCTGCTGGGCACACCGTCGCGGCACGCTGTTGGTTCATGCTGACCTCTCCTTCGAAAACCTGTCTCACACCCGGAGCGCGTTATGAAAAAGATCCTCACAACCCCGATCAAAGCCGAAGATCTGGCCGACATTCGCGTTGGCGATGTCATCTACCTGACCGGTACGCTGGTGACCTGCCGTGACGTGTGTCACCGCCGCCTGATCGAACTGAAGCGCCCGATTCCTTATGACCTGAACGGCAAAGCCATTTTCCACGCGGGGCCCATCGTACGTAAGAACAGTGAAAAATGGGAGATGGTCTCCGTTGGCCCAACCACCAGCATGCGTATGGAAGCGTTTGAGAAAGACTTTATCGAGCAGACGGGCGTCAAACTGGTGGTCGGCAAGGGCGGCATGGGACCGCTAACGGAAGCAGGCTGCAAGCAGTTTAAAGCGCTGCACGTAATCTTCCCGGCAGGCTGTGCGGTCGTGGCGGCAACCCAGGTCGAAGAGATCGAAGAGGTACACTGGACCGAACTTGGCATGCCGGAATCCCTGTGGGTATGTCGGGTTAAAGAGTTCGGCCCGCTGATCGTTTCCATCGATACCCACGGCAATAACCTGATCGCCGAAAACAAAAAGCTGTTCGCTGAACGTCGCGATCCTATCGTCGATGAAATCTGCGAGCACGTGCACTACATCAAATAACCCTCCCGGAGAGGCGCTACGCCTCTCCCCTTTCGTAGGGATACAACAATGGCACCTTTAGCTGGTTGGTGGCGATACCTGGCTCCGCTGGTGGTCATCGCCATTATTGCTGTACTGCCCGTCCCCAACGGCCTTGAGAGCCACACCTGGCTCTATTTTGCCGTTTTTACCGGTGTGATTGTGGGGCTTATTCTGGAACCTGTACCGGGCGCGGTGGTAGCGATGATTGGCATTTCGATCATCGCCGTCCTTTCACCGTGGCTGCTGTTCAGCCCGGAGCAACTCGCGCAGGACGGTTTTAAATTTACCGCCAAATCGCTGTCATGGGCGGTATCAGGTTTTTCAAACTCGGTAATCTGGCTTATCTTCGCGGCCTTTATGTTTGGTACCGGCTATGAGAAAACCGGGCTCGGTCGACGTATCGCGCTGATGCTGGTGAAAAAGATGGGGCACCGGACGCTGTTTCTCGGCTATGCGGTGATGTTCTCTGAACTTATCCTCGCTCCCGTCACGCCGTCCAACTCCGCGCGCGGGGCCGGAATAATCTACCCGATTATCCGCAACCTGCCGCCGCTGTATAACTCGCAGCCCAATAGCGCCAGTTCTCGCTCCATTGGCTCGTACATTATGTGGATGGGCATTGTCGCCAACTGCGTCACCAGCGCCATTTTCTTAACGGCGATGGCGCCGAACCTGCTGTTAATCGGCCTGATGAAAGGCGCGTCCCACACGGCGCTGAGCTGGGGCGACTGGTTCTTAGGCATGCTGCCGCTGAGTATTTTACTGGTGCTGATTGTGCCCTGGCTGGCGTACGTGTTGTATCCACCGGTGCTGAAATCCGGCGATCAGGTTCCGCGCTGGGCGGATACAGAGCTAAAAGCAATGGGACCGCTCTGCACACGCGAGAAAAAGATGTTGGTGCTGATGGTCGGCGCACTGGTGCTGTGGATCTTCGGCGGCGATTACATTGACGCCGCGATGGTCGGATACAGCGTAGTGGCGTTGATGCTGGTACTGCGCATCATTAGCTGGGATGACATCGTCAGTAATAAAGCCGCGTGGAACGTCTTTTTCTGGCTGGCCTCGCTGATAACGCTGGCGACCGGGCTCAATAACACCGGTTTTATTACCTGGTTCGGCAAGCTGCTGGCAAACGGGTTGAGCGGCTATTCACCGATGATGGTGATGGTGGCGCTCATTGTGGTGTTCTATCTGCTGCGCTACTTCTTTGCCAGCGCCACGGCGTATACCTCCGCCCTGGCACCGATGATGATTGCCGCCGCGCTGGCGATGCCGGAAATCCCACTCCCGGTCTTCTGCCTGATGGTCGGCGCAGCCATTGGTCTCGGCAGCATTCTGACCCCGTATGCCACCGGTCCTAGCCCTATCTACTACGGCAGCGGCTATTTGCCGACGGTAGATTACTGGCGACTCGGTGCTATTTTTGGCCTGATTTTCCTTGTGCTGCTGGTGATTACCGGTCTGGTCTGGATGCCCCTCGTTTTACTGTAAAACCCCATTGGGGCGGCATATTGTCGCCCCTTCATCCATAAGCTTCTCATATGATCGATTTCCCGATGTGCTGAGGCATACTTTTTTGTATGCAAACACCCTCATGCTGATAAGGGAAACGCTCTGGACACGGTTGCGCACGAGACACTCACACGGGGCTGGCAGGCCGAACTGGATTTGCATTTCACCCGCACTGGGCACAACACGGTGCTCGCCTCGGCGCGTCATCATGGTCCATTGACGGTTCAGCGTCCGTTTTACCCGGAAGAGGACGTCTGCCACCTCTATTTGCTTCATCCACCCGCGGGGATCGTCGGCGGGGATGAACTACACATTGCCGTAACTCTCAACGAAAACAGTCATGCGTTAATCACCCAGCCCGGCGCGGGAAAGTTTTATCGCAGCGGTGGGCCGCAGGCGTTGCTGCGCCAACATTTCACGCTCGCGCCGCACGCCACGCTGGAGTGGCTCCCCCAGGATACGATCCTCTTTCCTGGCGCCAACGCCACTATCCAGTCCGTCTTTCACATCGCGTCGGAGAGTCGACTGCTGGCCTGGGATCTGCTGTGCCTCGGGCGACCGGTTATGCAGGAGTCCTTCAGCCACGGCACGCTGCAAAACCGTCTGGAAGTGTGGCGAAATGGGCAGCCGCTGCTGATAGAGCGCTTGCAGTTGCAGAAGGGGGAGCTGAGCGGCGTCGCGCACCATCCCTGGGTCGGCACGTTGCTGTGTTATCCGGCCACTGAAAACATGCTGGAAGGCACGCGCGAGCGGCTGACGCCGCTTGGCGATTACGCCGGGGCAACGCTTAACGACTCACTGCTGACGATCCGCTTTCTTGCCGACGACAACCTGATTGTTCAGCGCGTTATGCGTAACATCTGGCAATTTCTGCGCCCGCTTTTGACACACAAACCGCCCGTACTACCGCGAATCTGGCAAACCTAAGAGACCCCGTATGGAACTGACCCCCAGAGAAAAAGACAAGCTGTTGCTGTTTACCGCCGCGCTGGTGGCAGAACGTCGCCTGGCCCGCGGGCTGAAGCTGAACTATCCGGAATCGGTGGCGCTAATTAGCGCTTTCATCATGGAAGGGGCACGCGATGGTCAAACTGTGGCCTCGCTGATGGAAGACGGGCGTCACGTCCTGCGCCGCGATCAAGTGATGGAAGGCGTTCCGGAGATGATCCCAGATATTCAGGTTGAAGCGACGTTTCCGGACGGATCAAAGCTGGTCACCGTCCACAACCCGATCGTTTAAGGAGCGGCAATGATCCCAGGTGAATATCAGATAGCCAAAGGCAATATCGCGCTCAATCAGGGGCGGGAAACCTGTACGATCGTGGTGGAAAATCATGGCGACAGACCCATCCAGGTGGGATCGCACTATCACTTTTCCGAGGTGAACCCGGCGCTGCGCTTTGACAGGCGGGCTGCACGCGGCTTTCGTCTAAACATTCCTGCGGGCACAGCGGTACGTTTTGAGCCGGGACAAAAACGCGAAGTCGAACTGGTGCGCGTCGCTGGCGCACAAAGGATCGTGGGTTTTCGCAGCGAAGTGATGGGCGCGCTGGAGGCAAATGATGAGTGAAATTTCACGGCAGGCGTACGCCGACATGTTTGGCCCAACCACCGGCGATAAGGTACGTCTGGCGGATACCGACCTGTGGATTGAGGTGGAAAAAGACTTCACCACCTACGGCGAAGAGGTCAAATTCGGCGGCGGGAAAGTGATCCGCGACGGCATGGGTCAGGGACAAATGCGCGCGCAAGCGTGTGTGGATCTGGTGATAACCAACGCCCTGATCGTCGATCATTGGGGGATCGTGAAAGCGGATATCGGCATCAAGGACGCCAGGATCTTCGCCATCGGCAAAGCCGGTAATCCTGATATTCAGCCCGACGTCACGATCCCGATAGGCGTGGGAACTGAAGTCATCGCCGGGGAAGGCAAGATCGTCACCGCGGGCGGCGTGGATACGCATATTCACTGGATCTGTCCACAGCAGGCACAGGAGGCGCTGGTTTCCGGCGTAACGACGATGATCGGCGGCGGCACCGGCCCGGCAGCAGGAACGAACGCCACCACCTGCACGCCGGGTCCGTGGTACATCGCGCGCATGCTGCAGGCGGCAGACGCCTTGCCGGTTAACATCGGTTTGCTGGGTAAAGGCAACGGCTCAAATCCTGACGCCCTTCGCGAGCAAATCACCGCGGGCGCCATTGGCCTGAAAATCCATGAAGATTGGGGCGCTACGCCAGCCGCCATCAACTGTTCCCTGGAAGTGGCAGAGGAGATGGATATCCAGGTGGCGCTGCACAGCGATACGCTCAATGAGTCCGGTTTCGTTGAAGATACGCTGGCGGCGATTGGCGATCGCACCATTCATACTTTCCACACCGAAGGCGCGGGCGGCGGCCATGCGCCGGATATCATCACCGCCTGCGCGCATCCAAATATTCTGCCCTCCTCCACTAACCCGACGCTGCCCTATACCGTCAACACCATCGACGAGCATCTCGACATGCTGATGGTTTGCCACCACCTCGATCCGGATATCGCCGAAGACGTGGCCTTTGCCGAATCACGCATTCGCCGGGAAACGATCGCTGCCGAAGATGTGCTGCATGACATTGGCGCGTTTTCCCTGACCTCGTCCGATTCACAGGCGATGGGGCGCGTGGGCGAAGTGATCCTGCGCACCTGGCAGGTGGCGCACCGCATGAAGGTTCAGCGTGGTCCGCTGGCAGAAGAAACAGGCGACAACGACAACCAGCGCGTTAAACGCTACGTCGCCAAATACACCATCAACCCGGCGCTAACCCACGGCATCGCCCACGAAGTTGGCTCCGTTGAGCCTGGCAAGCTGGCCGATCTGGTGCTGTGGTCCCCAGCCTTTTTTGGCGTAAAACCAGCGACGATCGTAAAGGGCGGGATGATCGCCTGTGCGCCGATGGGCGATATCAACGCCTCGATCCCCACCCCGCAGCCGGTGCATTACCGCATGATGTTCGGCGCACTTGGCGCGGCGCGGCATCGTACTCGGCTGACCTTTATTTCGCAGGCCGCTAACGCGCAAAACATCCCGCAGCAGCTCAATTTGCAAAGCGCCATCGCCGTCGTCAAAGGCTGTCGGACGGTGAAAAAGGCCGACATGATCCACAACGGCCTGCAACCCAATATTACCGTCGATGCTCAGACTTATGAGGTGCGCATTGATGGCGAACTAATCACCAGCGAACCGGCAGACGTTTTGCCGATGGCGCAACGCTATTTCCTGTTTTGAGGAGTGACAATGATCTACCTGACCCTACGCCTTGACCACGCCCACCGCGTCACCGCAAGCGTCACGCTACCCATTGATATGCGAGTAAAAAGCCGTGCCAGAGTGACGCTGAACGACGGTCGCGAAGCCGGGCTAATGCTTCCGCGCGGTTTGCTGTTACGCAGTGGTGATCTGCTGACCACCGAAGATGGCAGCGAGGTGATCGAAGTGATCGCCGCGCCGGAGTCGGTTTCCGTGGTGCGCTGCGCCGATCCTTTCCTGCTCGCCAAAGCCTGTTATCACCTCGGCAATCGCCACGTTCCGCTGCAAATTCTGCCGGATGAGTTGCGCTACCATCACGATCATGTGCTGGACGCCATGTTGCGCCAGTTCAGCCTGGAGGTGACGTTTGCTCAACTACCGTTTGAACCGGAAGCAGGCGCTTATGCCAGTGAATCACACGGGCATCATCACGCCCATGCGCACTGATGCATAACATCCAACAGCTGCGTCTGATGCAGCTCGCCAGCAGCGCTCTCCCGGTGGGGTCGTTTACCTGGTCCCAGGGTCTGGAGTGGGCGGTTGAAATCGGCTGGGTGAAAAGCGCCGATGACTTCTCTGACTGGCAAATCCAGCAGATGGAGCAGAACTTCTTTACCGTCGACCTACCGCTACTGGCGAGACTGTATCGCGCCTGCGAGCAGGACGATCTCGCTGCAGCACGCCGCTGGAGCGCTTACCTGTTGGCCTGTCGGGAAACCCGCGAACTACGGGATGAAGAACACAGTCGGGGCGCGGCGTTTACTCGGCTGGTCACCGACTGGGAAGCAGATTGCTCGCGGGAGTGGCGCGCGCTCTTTGTCGACAGCCAACTCTGCGGTATGGCCTGGCTGGGCGTGCGCTGGAAAATCCCCCTGACGGAGCTGGCATTAAGCCTCGGCTACAGCTGGATTGAGAGCGCAGTGATGGCTGGCGTCAAACTGGTTCCATTTGGGCAGCAGGCGGCCCAGCGTTTGATCATTGCGCTCTGCAATCGGTATGCGCAAGGTCTGGCACAGGCGCTGGCGTGTCCTGACGCCAGCCTCGGCTCCGCAACCCCGTTGGCGGCCATCGCATCTGCCCGGCATGAAACCCAATATTCCCGATTATTCCGCTCCTGAGGAGAAAAAATGAGTAACAACAAGCATCCCCTGCGCGTGGGCGTTGGCGGCCCGGTTGGCTCCGGCAAAACGGCGCTGCTGGAAGCGTTATGCAAATCCATGCGCAGCAGCTATCAACTGGCGGTGGTAACCAACGATATCTATACCAAAGAAGATCAGCGCATTCTCACCGAAGCAGGCGCACTGGAGCCAGACAGGATCGTCGGCGTGGAAACCGGCGGTTGCCCGCACACCGCTATCCGTGAAGATGCGTCGATGAATCTGGCCGCCGTTGAGGCGCTGAGCGAGAAATTCGGAAATCTGGATCTGATTTTTGTGGAAAGCGGCGGCGATAACCTGAGCGCCACCTTCAGCCCGGAATTAGCGGATCTGACAATCTATGTGATCGACGTTGCCGAAGGTGAGAAGATCCCGCGTAAGGGTGGCCCGGGGATCACCAAATCTGATTTTCTGGTGATCAATAAAACCGATCTGGCCCCTTACGTGGGCGCCTCGCTGGAGGTGATGGAGCGCGATACCCTACGCATGCGCGGCGAGCGTCCGTGGACGTTTAGTAATTTAAAATCCGGAGAGGGTCTGGAAAAAATTATCGCGTTTCTGGAAGAGAAAGGGATGCTGCGGGAGTAGAGTATTGCCCGGTGGCGCTACGCTTACCGGGCCTACAATATTATGTACTTATGCCGCCGGTAATTCCGCCAGCGGCCAGCGAGGACGCACGGTCACGCCAAGATCCGCCGTTGCACCCGCTTTAAAACGCACCATGCCCGCGTAGGCGATCATCGCCCCGTTATCGGTGCAAAATTCCGGACGCGCGTAAAACACTTCGCCACGACGCTTTTGCATCATCTCGGCCAGTTTTGCACGCAGCGTACGGTTAGCGCTCACGCCCCCCGCCATCACCAGACGTTTAAAACCGGTTTGATCCAGCGCGCGTTTACACTTGATCATCAGCGTATCAACCACAGCATCTTCAAACGCACGGGCGATATCTGCACGCGTCTGATCGTCATTTTCGTTATTACGAATGGTATTCGCGGCGAAAGTTTTCAGGCCGGAGAAGCTGAAATCCAGACCCGGACGGTCGGTCATCGGGCGCGGGAAGACAAAACGTTTTTCAACGCCTTGCGATGCAAGCTTTGACAGCATTGGGCCGCCAGGATAATCCAGCCCCAGCAGCTTGGCCGTTTTATCGAACGCTTCACCAGCAGCATCATCTATCGATTCACCCAGCAATTCATACTGCCCAATACCGGTGACGCTGATCAGTTGCGTGTGACCGCCGGAAACCAGCAGCGCAACGAACGGGAAAGCAGGGGGATTATCTTCCAGCATCGGCGCCAGCAGATGCCCTTCCATATGGTGTACAGGAATTGCCGGTACGCCCCAGGCGAACGCCAGCGAACGTCCTACGGTTGCGCCGACCAGCAGCGCGCCAACCAGACCAGGACCTGCGGTATACGCCACCGCATCAATCTCTTTTGCCGTCAGTCCCGCTTCTTTCAGCGCGGCCTGGATCAGCGGTACGGTTTTACGTACGTGATCGCGCGAGGCCAGTTCTGGCACTACGCCGCCGTAGTCAGCGTGTAATTTCACCTGACTATACAATTGGTTGGCTAAAAGACCTTTTTCATCGTCGTAAATGGCGATGCCGGTTTCATCGCAGGATGTTTCAATACCCAGTACACGCATGACTTGTTTTACCTCGCTCTATTACCGCGCAGTGTAGGACCAATGCGGGTTGATGTAAAACTTTGTTCGCCCCAGGAGTTCCGCTCGTGTATACTCCTTATCCTTATAAAAGTCCCTTTCAAAATCGCGTCGGTGCTTTACAAAGCAGCAGCAATTGCAGTAAAATTCCGCACCATTTTGAAATAAGCTGGCGTTGATGCCAGCGGCAAACCGAATTTATAAAGGTGAGAGTTACATGCCGGTAATTAAAGTACGTGAAAACGAGCCGTTCGACGTAGCACTGCGTCGCTTCAAGCGTTCATGCGAAAAAGCAGGTGTTCTGGCGGAAGTTCGTCGTCGTGAGTTCTATGAAAAACCGACTACTGAACGTAAGCGCGCTAAAGCTTCTGCTGTGAAACGTCACGCGAAGAAACTGGCTCGCGAAAACGCACGCCGTACTCGTCTGTACTAATCCATTGAGAGCCAAGGCTCTCAATTCAGACAGAGTTGTAGTTGTAAGGCCGTGCTTCCGGAAGGAATGCGCGGCTTGTTTTCGTTTATACGCGTCATCATTCAAGCTGCCTCTGCGTTGGCTGCAGTCGTTCCCTCCAGTCACGTACTGATGTACGCTCCTGAGGATTCGCTCCCTTGCCGTCTTGAAGCATCTTGAATGATTTTGTGTATATAAGTCATAAAAAAATAAACGGGGCATATGGCTGGACGAATTCCACGCGTATTTATAAATGACCTGCTGGCAAGAACCGACATTGTCGATCTCATCGACGCGCGGGTAAAGCTGAAGAAGCAGGGCAAAAATTATCACGCGTGCTGTCCGTTCCATAACGAAAAAACCCCCTCTTTCACCGTAAACGGTGAGAAACAGTTTTATCACTGCTTTGGGTGTGGCGCACATGGCAACGCCGTCGACTTTCTCATGAACTACGACAAGCTCGAGTTTGTGGAAACCGTCGAAGAACTGGCCGCAATGCACAACCTTGAAGTGCCCTATGAAGCAGGCAGTGGCCCTAGTCAGATAGAGCGCCATCAACGGCAAAGCCTTTATCAATTGATGGACGGCCTGAACACTTTTTATCAACAGTCTTTGATGCAACCCGCCGCTACCCCCGCGCGCCAGTACCTGGAAAAGCGAGGATTAAGTAGCGACGTTATCACCCGTTTTGCTATTGGTTTTGCGCCCCCCGGCTGGGACAACGTCCTGAAACGGTTTGGCGGCAATGCTGAGAATCGTAAATCGCTGGTCGATGCGGGAATGTTGGTCACCAACGATCAGGGACGCAGTTACGATCGCTTCCGCGAACGGGTGATGTTCCCCATCCGCGACAAACGTGGTCGAGTCATTGGTTTTGGTGGACGCGTGCTGGGCGATGCCCTGCCGAAGTATCTCAACTCCCCGGAAACCGATATTTTCCATAAAGGTCGCCAGCTGTATGGCCTTTATGAAGCCCAGCAGGATAACGCCGATCCGCAGCGCCTGTTAGTGGTAGAAGGCTATATGGATGTGGTGGCGCTGGCGCAATACGGCATTAACTACGCTGTAGCATCTCTTGGGACGTCTACCACCGCCGATCACATCCAGTTGTTGTTCCGCGCGACGAACAACGTAATTTGCTGTTACGACGGTGACCGTGCCGGACGCGACGCAGCATGGCGCGCGCTGGAAACCGCACTGCCCTATATGACAGACGGACGCCAGCTACGCTTTATGTTTTTACCTGACGGCGAAGACCCCGATACGCTGGTGCGTAAAGAAGGGAAAGAGGCCTTTGAAGCCCGGATGGAGCAGGCGCTGCCGCTCTCCGCGTTTTTATTTAACAGCCTGTTGCCGCAGGTGGATTTGAGTACCCCGGACGGACGCGCACAGCTCAGCACGCTGGCATTACCGCTGATTACTCAGGTACCAGGCGAAACGTTACGCATTTATCTGCGACAGGAGTTGGGAAACAAGCTCGGCATTCTGGATGACAGCCAGCTTGAACGTTTAATGCCAAAACTGGCAGAAAATGGGGCTTCCCGCCCTGTTCCACAGCTAAAACGTACGACCATGCGTATACTTATAGGGTTGCTGGTACAGAACCCGGGTCTCGCCCCGCTGGTTCCGCCGTTAGGCGCACTGGATAGCAATAAACTGCCTGGACTTGGCTTATTCAGAGAACTGGTCAACACTTGTCTGGCTCAGCCAGGTCTGACCACCGGACAACTTTTAGAACACTATCGTGGCACAAATGATGCTGCGACCCTTGAAAAACTGTCGATGTGGGACGATATAGCAGATAAAGATATCGCAGAAAAAACCTTCACCGACTCACTCAACCATATGTTTGATTCGATGCTTGAGCTGCGCCAGGAAGAGTTGATAGCTCGTGAGCGCACACACGGTTTAAGCAGCGAAGAACGCCGGGAACTCTGGACGCTGAACCAGGAACTGGCCAAGAAATAACAGAAAGACAAAAGTATTTAACGGCTTAACTGCCGAATATCGCTCGGGAAGCCCCCGACAGCCGCACGGAGAGGCAGCGGCAAAATATAAGTATGCCCTCGTTTTGCCGTTGGCGGTTTTACCGCCCAACACCAATCAAACGAATTAAGTGTGGATACCGTCTTATGGAGCAAAACCCGCAGTCACAGCTGAAGCTACTTGTCCAACGTGGTAAGGAGCAAGGCTATCTGACCTATGCCGAGGTCAATGACCATCTGCCGGAAGATATCGTCGATTCAGATCAAATCGAAGACATCATCCAAATGATCAATGACATGGGTATTCAGGTGATGGAAGAAGCACCTGATGCCGATGATCTGCTGCTTGCTGAAACCTCCAACAGCACCGATGAAGACGCGGAAGAAGCGGCTGCCCAGGTTCTGTCCAGCGTTGAGTCCGAAATCGGTCGTACAACTGACCCGGTCCGCATGTACATGCGTGAAATGGGTACCGTTGAACTGTTAACCCGTGAAGGCGAAATCGACATCGCTAAACGCATCGAAGACGGGATTAACCAGGTTCAATGCTCCGTTGCCGAATACCCGGAAGCCATCACCTATCTGCTTGAGCAATACGATCGTGTAGAAGCTGAAGAAGCGCGTCTTTCCGATCTGATCACCGGCTTTGTCGATCCGAACGCGGAAGAAGACATGGCGCCAACGGCGACACACGTCGGTTCTGAACTCTCTCAGGAAGAGATGGATGACGATGCAGACGAAGATGAAGAAGATGACGACGACAGCAGCGATGACGACAACAGCATCGACCCTGAATTAGCGCGTGAAAAATTCGGTGAACTGCGTACTCAGTACGAAATCACTCGCGACACCATCAAAGCGAAAGGCCGCAGCCATGCTGCCGCGCAGGAAGAAATTCAGAAGCTGTCTGAAGTGTTCAAACAGTTCCGCCTGGTGCCGAAGCAGTTCGACTACCTGGTAAACAGCATGCGCGTCATGATGGACCGCGTGCGTACTCAGGAACGTCTGATCATGAAGCTCTGCGTTGAGCAGTGCAAAATGCCGAAGAAAAACTTCATCACCCTGTTCACTGGCAACGAAACCAGCGAAACCTGGTTCAACGCGGCAATCGCGATGAACAAACCGTGGTCTGAAAAACTGCACGACGTGGCAGATGACGTTCACCGCGGACTGCAGAAACTGCAGCAGATTGAAGAAGAAACCGGCCTGACCATCGAGCAGGTTAAAGACATCAACCGTCGCATGTCCATCGGTGAAGCGAAAGCCCGCCGTGCGAAAAAAGAGATGGTTGAAGCGAACTTGCGTCTGGTTATCTCTATCGCCAAGAAATACACCAACCGTGGTCTGCAGTTCCTGGATTTGATTCAGGAAGGTAACATCGGTCTGATGAAAGCGGTTGATAAGTTTGAATACCGTCGTGGTTACAAGTTCTCTACCTATGCAACCTGGTGGATCCGTCAGGCGATCACCCGCTCGATCGCGGATCAGGCACGTACCATCCGTATCCCGGTACATATGATTGAGACCATCAACAAGCTCAACCGTATCTCCCGTCAGATGCTGCAAGAGATGGGCCGCGAGCCGACGCCGGAAGAGCTGGCTGAACGCATGCTGATGCCGGAAGACAAGATCCGTAAAGTGCTGAAGATCGCTAAAGAGCCTATCTCAATGGAAACGCCGATCGGCGACGATGAAGATTCGCATCTGGGTGATTTCATCGAGGATACCACCCTCGAGCTGCCGCTGGATTCTGCTACCACCGAGAGCCTGCGTGCCGCAACGCACGACGTTCTGGCTGGCCTGACCGCCCGTGAAGCGAAAGTTCTGCGTATGCGTTTCGGTATCGATATGAATACCGACCACACGCTGGAAGAAGTCGGTAAACAGTTCGACGTTACCCGCGAACGTATCCGTCAGATCGAAGCGAAAGCGCTGCGTAAACTGCGCCACCCGAGCCGCTCTGAAGTGCTGCGTAGCTTCCTCGACGATTAATCTCGCCGCATAAGCATAAACGCCACCGCAAGGTGGCGTTTTTCTTTATAGTCCCCGCCTGGCCAGGACGTCATTCACTTCCCGATACGCCTCCACCAGTTTATCCAGCGTAATCCGGCTTAACCCGCTGGGATTCGGCAAAACCCATATTTGCGTCGCGCCAATAGTCAGCGTTTGTTTTCCCCACTGCGCCCCACGCTGGCTGAGGCCCTGCTCAAATGCCTGCTTCCCAAGGATTGCGAGTGCGGCAGGCTGATACTCCTCTATTTTATCAATGAGCTTACGACCGCCGTTGCGCATCTCCTGTAGCTTCACTTCATTGGCTTGCACCGTCGGTCTGTCGACAAATTTAGTCACCCCGCAACGGAAGTCCAGCAGGTGTTGTGCCTCTTCGGGTTTGAGCTGGCGATCGGTGAATCCCGCCTGATGGATGACCTTCCAGAAGCGATTAGCGGGATGTGCAAAGGGGAATCCTGTACCTGCGGAAGACAACCCCGGATTGATGCCGCAAAACACCACCCGCAGCCCCGGCGCCAGTATGTCCTTAACCATAATTACTCCCATCAATACATCAGAGGAACAAGTATAACGGACTGAAAATACATTGTTTATAAAAACAGCATCCGTACGCTTATGTCTGGATTGCAACGCGGAGTTACTTTATAATCCACCGCCACGGCCCCTTAGCTCAGTGGTTAGAGCAGGCGACTCATAATCGCTTGGTCGCTGGTTCAAGTCCAGCAGGGGCCACCAAGATTCAAGGACTTGCGAGAAATCGCAGGTCCTTTTTTTTGGGGGTTCTTCCGTAGCTGTTGGCGCGAGCCAAAAGGATTCCTGCTGGAACAAATCAATATCTGTTCGCACCAAAATGTGAAATAAGAGCCGGGAAGAATACGGCAGGCGGGGCGTGAAGATATATTACGGGATGCCTCTGTCCAGCAACAAGCTGGTCACTGTCCCCCCTCTGGACGTTGCCATCCAGGGATGGAAACGTCCGTTAGAGTTTGATTCGATAGTCAGCTCAAACTAGCTCTTTGAGCTGCTCCTGCATATAGGTTGAAAAATACTCTGGGTTCTTGATAAGGATGCGGTTACCGGAGGCCACTTTTTCTGCCCATCCGGCCACTTTTTTCGTGAACTCGGGATTCCATCCCTCCTGCTCACCCCGTGCCATCACAGCTTCCGGACTCGCTGGCACACCTAAGTCATGCAAATACTTTAAGATTCCCTTAGCGGTACTTTCATCCATTGAATGGGGTACTGACGCCGAAGTGTTCATACCACCAATAAAATCCAATGCTTTCTCAATTGCTGTTGGCATGCTCTTATCCTTAAAATTAACCACGTGAGAGACACATTTATACTATGTACCCAACTCCGCCGGGATATCAAAGAGAACATCACCTTTATTTGATTTACCCCGCAGCTAAACGCTTGCGGCGGCTGTTTTCTGCACGATTAATTCGCTATCCCGGCCAAAACCAGCCCGGTCGCTACCGCATTACGCGGCCCTTCGGTACCACGGATGTTGCCCTGTCCGGCAACCACGCCGTAATGCGCCAGCGCGTCGGTGATCATCTGCGGGATTTCGAAATCCAGCGAGGAGCCGCCCACCAGCACCACAAAAGTCATATCGCGAATAGAGCCGCCGGGTGACACCTGGCGTAAAGCGCGCAGGCAGTTGGTCACAAAAACTTTCTCTTTGGCCTGTCGGCGCACCAACCGAATTTTTTCCAGCGAGGTCTGGTTATCTACCGGGATCAGCTCGCCGTTTTTCAGATAAACGACTTTGGCAAACACTGACGGACTGAGCGGTTCGCGAAAAAACTCCACCGCGCCGTTCTCGTGGCGAATGCTGAACAGGCTCTCCACTTTTGCCAGCGGGTATTTTTTAATTTCCTCCGCCAGATACGGATCGCTTAAGCCCAGCTCGGTTTGAATCAACAGGCTGACCATATTCCCCGCGCCAGCCAGATGGACCGCTTTCACTACGCCATCGCTATTGATAATGGCGGCATCGGTGGAGCCTGCGCCTAAATCGAGGATCGCCAGCGGTGCAGCACATCCGGGCGTTGTTAACGCACCGGCGACAGCCATGTTGGCCTCCACTCCGCCGACTTCAACCGGGATATTTAACCGGGCGCTCAGCTCACTGGCGATGGCCTGCATCTGTAAGCGATCGGATTTCACCATCGCCGCAATGCCAACGGCGTTCTCCATTGAGCACTCCCCGGCAATACCGCCCTGCACCTTGCGGGGAATAAACGTATCCACCGCCAACAGATCCTGAATATACACCGCGTTCATGTCGTGACCGGTCAGCGAGGCCATCACTTTACGCACCCGCTCCAGCATACCGCCTGCATGCGTACCTGCTTCACCACGAATATCGCACACGGGCGCACAGGTGCTCATCGCCTGCATAATGGCCTGTGCGCCTTGCGCTACGTCGGCTTCACCGCCGCGCTTTTCGCCGCGGATAAAGATCTTACCCGCCGGGATCACCCTTGAGCGCACATCACCCTGCGGGGTTTTCAGCACCACGGCGGAACGGTTGCCAATTAGCGCTCTGGCGATGGGGACGATAGTTTGCGTTTCCTCGGGCGTCAGGGTAAAGAAGGTCGCGATGCCATAAGGATTCGACAGCACTCGCACCACCTGTCCTGGGGCCGCCACTTCCACCGCCGCCAGCACACCTTCCGGCACCTTCTCCAGCAGGGTGACTTCATCTACCACCGGCATTGTTCGACGCAGACGATTGTTCACCAGCACGCCATCATCTTTTTTCAGGATCGCCGCTACCACGTTGACCCCGCGATCCAGCGCCTCATTGATAAACCAAACCGCCTCGAGGAAATCCCTCTCCTCACCGACCAGTGGGATCCAGCCCTGGGCAAACCGATCTTCGCTCAACGCCGCCAGCTTCTCCACGGCGATGGTGGTTCCCATTCCCACGCCAACGCCGCCGGGCGTTTGCGGGTTATGCCCAATCATTGTTGATTCGGTAATGATGGTTTCAGTGATGGTTTCCATCGCCACATCGCCAATCACCGGTGCCGCCTCGTTGATGCAGATTTTCGCCACGTCCTGAAGCGACCACGGGGTGTTATTCAGCGCCTGCTGCAGGGAGGCCACCACCCCGGCAATATTGTCCCGTGTGCCTTTCATACCGGTCGTGGCGACAATCCCGCTGGCGATAAACCGGCCATGCTGCGCCAACGCCACTTCGGTGGTGGCGTTGCCGATATCAATCCCAGCAATTAACGGCATACAACCTCCGTCACTGGCTGCCTTTACGCAGCTTGTTTCTCTGCTGATACACCTCTGCCGACTCGCGGACAAACCCGGCGTTCACCGTGGCATGCCAGGTATGTTCCAGTTCATCGGCAATGGCCTGAAGCTCGGCGAACGAAGAACGAAACGGCCGCAGCGCGTTGTAAATTTCAAGAATACGGGCATCCGGGATTGCTATAAGCTCCGCCGCACGACGGAAATTACGCGCCACGGCGTGACGCTGCATCTGTTCGGCAATCTGCGCCTGGTACTCCAGGGTTTGCTGAGAAATACGCACATCCTGCGGACCTACGCGGCCCGCCAGCACATTCTCAAGGGTAATCTCGGTTAGCGGTTTGCCGGTAGGAGTCTGGATTTTCTCCGGGCAGCGGGTCGCTAATGGATAATCCTGCGCGGTCATGATGTTGTCGTTCATGGTCATTCCCTTACGAGTGCAATATGCAGCGTGACAGGCGCAGCATCCTGCACCACGTGTTTGGTCTCTTTGATATGAAACAGCGCGGCCTTGGCCATAAATTTGGGTCGTACCATCTGGTCATTAACCACTGGCACTGGCGAAGGCGACTCTTTACGTGCATAGCGCGCGGCGTTTTTACCAATCTGGCGATAGGTTTCCAGCGTCAGCAGCGGAGCCTGAGAGAACAGCTCAAGGTTGCTCAGAGGCAGCAGATCGCGCTGATGAATCACCGTGGTTCCTTTCGACTGGATACCAATCCCGATGCCAGAACCGCTGAGATTTGCCGCATCCCATGCCATAAATGAAACATCCGAGGTGCGCAGAATCCTCACCACCCGTGCATGCAGCCCCTCTTCTTCAATGCCGGCAACCAGCTCTTTCAAAATCGCTTTGTGCGGCATATCAATCAATGTTTTGTGCTGATACTTATCAAAGGCGGGGCCGACGCCTATCACGACTTCATCCACGCGTTCGTCCGCTTTAGCCGCCTCGCCTTCACTCACCTGCAAGGTGAAAACCGGCTTACGTTCAGTTGTGCATTCCACTGTGTACCGCCTTATTCGATCGAGCCGGGCTGAACCACGCCCGCAATATTTTTAATTTCAGCCCAACGTTCAGCAGAGATGCGATAGCCGGTGCCGGGTCCCTGATAGTCGTTGATGTCATTAACGGCGCTGACGACGTCGAACTGACGATCCAGAATGGCCGACGTTTGCAGGTAATCACCAGTAACACGCTGCCTCAGCATGTTGAGGATATTGCTGGCGATGTCTTCGAAGCCGCTGGAACTCAACGCGCCGACGATATCCAGCCCGGTGATATTGCGTTTCATCATCTCTTCCACGGCAGCCAAATCTTCCACCACATTGCGCGCGGGCATATCTTTGCTGCCGTGAGCGTAAGTGGCGGCCTCCACCTCTTCATCGCTAATCAGCGGCAGGCCCAGTTCGCGGAACACCGCCTGAATGGCGCGCGCGGCCTTATTGCGGATGGCGATTGTCTCCTCTTCCGTGACCGGACGCAGGCCCCCATCAACCATCAGATCGCGTTGCAGAATGTTGTAATCATCGAAGTCTTCAGCGTCGAAGTTCGACCCGGCAAACATGTTGTCGTAGTTCGGTACCGCGCTATAGCCGGAGAAGATAAAGTCGGTGCCCGGCAGCATCTGCATCAGGGTGCGGGCAGTACGACGAATATCGGAGTGGGAAAAGGTCTGGTCATTGGCGGAGGCCACTTCAAGGTCGAGCATCGAGGCAATCAGGTTTTCCGCCAGCACCGCGCGAATCCCCGACGGCACAGCGCCGGTCATGCCGATACAGCTGACCGCGCCGTTTTGTAACCCCTGTACGCCCGCGCCTTTGGTGATAAAAATGCAACGCGACTCCAGATAAAGCATCGATTTACTTTCGGAATAGCCCATCAGCGCTTCCGAGCCGGTGCCGGAGGTGTAGCGCATCTTCAGGCCACGAGAAGCATACGCCGAGGCAAGAAACGCTTTTGACCACGGCGTATCATCGCCATCGGTAAACACCGATTCCGTGCCATATACCGACACCGTTTCGGCGTAGCTGGTTAGCCCGCGCATTCCCAGCTCCAGCTCCGTGGCCTCTTCAACGGAGCATTGCGTCAGCACGCCGGGGCGACCGCATTGGGCCCCCACCAGCAGCGCCAGGGCGTTAAACGGCGCATAGCGGGCGATCCCGACCGTTGTTTCCTGTTCGGAAAAGCCACGGATCCCCGCTTCAGCAGCGTCGGCAGCAATCTGTACCGGGTTATCTTTCAGGTTGGTCACGTGGCACTGATTGGAGGGGGTGCGTCTGGCGCGCATTTTTTGCAGCGCCATCATCATCTCCACCACGTTCATTTGCGCCATCACCTCCACCGCTTTCGCCGGGGTGATGGCAGTCGTAATGGCAATGATCTCTTCCCGACTGACGTGGATATCCACCAGCATTCTGGCGATCTCCAGCGCGTCGAGCTGCATGGCGCGCTCGGCCTCGGGCACGTTAATCGCGTAATCGGCAATGAACCGGTCAATCATGTCGAACTCGGCGCGGCTCTTGCCGTCCAGCTCAACAATACGACCATTTTCCACCTTCACCGACGAAGCCGGATCGTAAGGGCTTTCCATTGCGATCAGCCCCTCTTCAGGCCATTCGCCAATTAGCCCATCCTGATTTACAGGCCGCTGGGCAAGCACTTCGAATCGTTTTGATCTTCTCATAGTTTATGGACTCAAAAGATAAAAAATAGGGACGCCGGGCCGTATTGCCGGGGACACAACACCCGGCATTCGCCTTTCATCAGCAATAGCCGAACTCTAAATGAGCAGGACAATAAAAAAATAAAATTAATTTCGTTCCAATTTGGTACGTAATAAAAACCCATCGTTTCATATTGAAACGCTGCTCAGGAATATTCGCCGTGAATTGTGACGAGGTTAAATGATCATTATCAATAAACGCCACAACAGGAAACTGAACGTAATATTTTTGAAATCCCCACCCTATTGACTTAATAACGCGGGGCGAGAAAATAAGATAAAGCCAATGATAAAAATAGCTGTTGCGCGATATTTTCGTGACCTCAGCCCTACAACCTTTTCAGGAGAGAATGTGAATAAGAGCCAACAAATCGCCACCATTACGCTGGCGGCTGCAAAGAAAATGGCGCAGGCCGTCGAGGCTAAAGCGCTTGAAATCAACGTTCCGGTGGTATTTTCCGTGGTGGATCACGGCGGGAACACGCTGCTAATGCAACGTATGGACGACGCGTTTGTCACCAGCTGTGATATCTCTCTTAATAAAGCTTATACCGCCTGCTGCCTGCGACAGGGTACCCATGAAATTACCGATGCGGTACAACCAGGTGCCTCTCTATATGGCTTGCAGCTCACCAATCAACAACGAATTGTTATTTTTGGCGGCGGTTTACCTGTCATATTAAACGGCAAAGTAATCGGTGCCGTTGGCGTAAGTGGCGGTACCGTCGAACAAGACAGGTTATTAGCAGAAACCGCATTGAATTGTTTCTCTGAATTATAATTTAAATCTAAGAAGGTATATTATGAGCTATCGTATGTTTGATTACCTGGTGCCAAATGTGAACTTCTTTGGCCCCAATGCTATTTCCGTGGTCGGCGAACGCTGTAAACTGTTGGGCGGTAAAAAAGCGCTGCTGGTCACTGATAAAGGTCTGCGGGCAATTAAAGACGGCGCGGTAGATAAAACCCTCACGCATCTGCGTGAAGCCGGTATTGACGTCGTGGTTTTTGACGGCGTTGAGCCAAACCCCAAAGACACCAACGTGCGCGACGGCCTGGAGGTCTTTCGGAAAGAGCATTGCGACATCATCGTTACCGTTGGCGGCGGTAGCCCGCATGATTGCGGTAAAGGCATCGGTATCGCGGCGACTCACGAAGGGGATCTCTACAGCTATGCCGGGATTGAAACCCTGACCAACCCGCTGCCGCCGATCGTTGCGGTGAATACCACCGCCGGTACCGCCAGCGAAGTCACCCGCCACTGCGTGCTGACCAATACCAAAACCAAAGTGAAGTTTGTGATTGTCAGCTGGCGCAACCTGCCGTCGGTCTCTATTAACGATCCGCTGCTGATGCTCGGCAAACCAGCCCCACTGACTGCGGCCACCGGGATGGACGCCCTGACCCACGCCGTGGAAGCCTACATTTCCAAAGATGCCAACCCGGTCACCGACGCTGCCGCTATCCAGGCGATCCGCCTGATCGCCCGTAACTTGCGTCAGGCCGTGGCGCTGGGCAGCAACCTGAAAGCTCGCGAGAACATGGCCTACGCCTCCCTGCTGGCGGGTATGGCCTTCAACAACGCCAACCTCGGCTACGTTCACGCGATGGCGCATCAGCTTGGCGGTCTTTACGACATGCCGCACGGCGTGGCGAATGCCGTACTGCTGCCGCACGTAGCACGCTATAACCTGATCGCTAACCCGGAAAAATTTGCCGACATCGCAGAGTTTATGGGCGAAAACACGGACGGACTCTCCACCATGGATGCCGCCGAGCTGGCCATTCATGCTATTGCCCGCCTCTCCGCCGACATCGGTATTCCGCAGCATCTGCGCGATCTGGGCGTCAAAGAAGCCGATTTCCCGTATATGGCGGAAATGGCGCTGAAGGACGGCAACGCCTTCTCCAACCCGCGCAAAGGGAACGAGAAAGAAATTGCCGAGATCTTCCGTCAGGCATTCTGATAACGCAGGGGGCGCAATGTCACTTTCATCACCGGGCGTACACCTGTTTTATCACTCACGCTGGCAGGGTACTCGCGTGCTTGATGAGCTGTGTTGGGGGCTGGAAGAGCAAGGCGTTCCCTGCCGGGCAATCTGTTGCGACGATCATGACTGCGCGCTGGCGCTCGGCAAACTGGCGGCCAAAAGTTCGACGCTGCGCGTGGGTCTCGGTCTCAACGCCACCGGTGATATTGCCTTAACCCATGCCCAGTTGCCCGAGGATCGGGCGCTGGTCTGCGGGCATACCCGCGCCGGGACAGCACAGATCCGCACGCTCGGCGCCAATGCCGGTCAACTGGTTAAAGTTCTTCCCTTCAGCGAGATAAAATAAATGTACCGCATCTATACCCGAACCGGCGATAACGGCACGACCGCGCTGTTTGGCGGCAGCCGTATCAATAAAGACGACATCCGCGTTGAGGCCTACGGCACGGTGGATGAACTGATTTCCCAGCTTGGCGTCTGCTATGCCAGCACGCGCCAGGCCGAGCTACGCCAGGAATTGCACGCTATGCAGAAGATGCTGTTCGTACTGGGGGCGGAACTCGCCAGCGATCAGAAAGGACTCACACGCTTAAAACAGCGTATTGGCGAAGAGGATATTCAGGCGCTGGAGCAGCTTATTGACCGCAATATGGCGCAAAGCGGCCCGCTCAAAGAGTTTGTTATTCCGGGGAAAAATCTGGCATCGGCACAGCTGCACGTTGCGCGAACCCTGACGCGTCGGCTGGAGCGGATCCTCATCGCGATGGGCAGAACGCTGACGTTACGCGATGAGGCCAGGCGTTATATCAACCGGCTGTCGGATGCGCTGTTCTCGATGGCCAGAATCGAAGAAACTACTCCAGATGTTTGCGCTTAAACTGGCTGGCATCGATGTCGTACTGCTTCATCTTACGCCACAGGGTGGTGCGACCAATATTCAGCAGTTGCGACATCTCCTGAACACGCCCACTGGTCACGCGGGCGGCATGGATAATCGCCTCTTTCTCGATGGCGGTAAAGGTCAGGCTGGCGGGCAGCAGTGAAGACGCCGTCTCCAGACCAGGGCGTTCGGCAAACAGATAATCCGGCAGATTGCTCAGCCGAATATGGCCGTTATCACTGCTGATGGCGATGTTTTCAATAATGCTGTTCAGCTCAAAATCATTACCCGGCCACGAATAGGCCACCAGTTGTGCCAACGCGTCGTCGTCGATCTTCAGGCTGGATGAAAAGCGTTTTTTCAGGCTATTCAACCGCGTATAAATCAGCGATGGAATACTGTTACGCCGCGCCCGCAGCGGCGGGATAACGATCTCAAAAGAGTGCAGCGCGTAATACAACTGACGGCTAAAGCGGTTTTGCTCCACCAGATTCGCGAGATCAACCGTGGTGGTGGCGATCACTTTGACATCCACCGGAATCAGCCGCCGGGCATCCAGGCGTGTTAAAACCCCCTGCTTGATCACCTGCAGCAACGCGGATTGTAACTCCGGCGCCAGATATTCAATTTTTTCCAGAAACAGCGTGCCGCCGTTCGCCAGTTCAAGACGGCTTAGCCGCCCGTTTTCATCATCAGTGGGCGCACTGCCCATAAAATCCTGCCCCAGTACGCTGTTGGCATACAGCTGGCAGTTCACGGCGATATACGGCCCGCTGGCGCGTTCGCTTTCATTGTGAATGGCCTGACTCAATAGCTCTTTACCGACGCCCTCTTCCCCGCACAGCAGGATCGGGAAACTTCCCCTCGCCGCCTGACGACCGAAATGGATCAAGCGTCGGGTTTCTGGATCGTCTGTCGACATCTGCTCAAAGGTGTGGCTCACCTTGCCGAGCTGGCTGGTCATCAGTTGACGCATTTGCTCCACCGGATGCAGCAGCAGGATAAAGCTGTTGCCCTGCTCTTCAACAATCGGTTTCAGGGTGATGACGGCATCAATAAACTGGTGCTGGCTTTCAAAGGTGACTTCGACATGATTCAGGCCGCGGGCATGTTTGATCGCCCGACGCAGCAGCATGGGGAGATTGAGCAGGTCGTTAATATTCTTCCCCTGGCTGGCCTGCGCGTCGAGATGCAAAAGCAGCGCCGCGCGCGCATTGAGGAACTGCAATACGCCCTGTTCGTTCCAGGCCATCACGCCATCATCCATACTCTCCAGCAGCCCGTACATCTGGTTCAGATGGCGGTTGGATTCAGCCAGCAGGCTGTCAGTCAGCAATGAGTTGCCGACTTCTCTGGCAATCGCCAGCGTCAGGGATAAATCAGAAACGCACTCATGCTCTACCAGACAGCACAACGAGATGGAGCCAAACAGTCGACCATGGTTATCGAATACTGGCGTAGAGCAGAACGACCACGGATGCAACGCCTGTTTAAAGTGCTGATCGCCAGAGGTTTTTGTCGGTTGCCCCGGCATCGTCGCCAGCGACAACGCGCAGCTGCCAATAATGCTTTCCGCACAGTAACTGCCGTCGCGAAAACCGAGCTCCGCCAGTTGCTCCACCGTCTGCGGATCGCCGCAACGGCTGAGAATACAGGCCGATTCATCCAGAATTAACAGCGCGCACGGACGGCCGTCCATAAACTCCCAGGCATCTTCCAGCGCGGCCTGAGCAATCGTCAGCAGCGCCGTTTTGCGACGACAGATCGACTCAAAGGTCAGGCCCTGCGCCTGATGCGGCGCCTGCCAGGTTTCCCGCTGCATAAACTTGCTGCAACGATGCCATGACTGGGCAATGACCGAAGAGACTTCCTTCCCAATGTCCTGAGTGTGCGTCGTCATATCCCTTTCCGCTGTTTTACCATAGACAACCCCTCCGGCAGAGACTGTCAGAGGGGGGAGAAGATGCCGGATAAAAACTTACCGACGACTGATTAACGCGCCAGCCACTGCTGTCCCAGCAGGTCTGCCGTCAGAATCGCGGCATGTACGCTCTCAGGCGTCACCGGGAACGGCATATTGTGGATGGTTTCACCTTCTGCGCAGGTCGCTTTGGCCACGGCCATGATCTTGCCGTCAATGTCGTCTTTCACGCCCATTTCCGCTAACGTTACCGGCAGGCCTACTTTCTGACAGAAATTCAGCACGGTTTCGATCTCTTCCATCGGGCTGTTTTGCAGCACCAGCTGCGCCAGCGTACCAAAGGCGACTTTTTCACCGTGGTACAAATGGTGACACTCTTCCAGAATCGTAAAACCGTTGTGGATAGCATGCGCCCCTGCAAGACCGCTGCTTTCAAAGCCGATGCCGCTGAGGTAAGTGTTCGCTTCGACAATACGCTCCAGCGCATCAGTCACCACGCCAGCCTGCGCGGCAAAGCGTGCCTTTTCGCCTTCCGCCAGCAGGGTATCATAGCACAGGCGCGCCAGGCTCAGCGCCGCTACGGTGGACTGTCCGCCCGCCATGCTGGTCGCTCTGGCGTCATAACAGGCTTTCGCTTCAAACCAGGTTGAGAGCGCATCGCCCATCCCGGCCACCAGCAGGCGTACCGGCGCTTTGGCAATGATTGCGGTGTCCATCACCACCATATCCGGGTTTTTCGGGTAGATCAGATACTCTTCAAACTCACCGGCTTCGGTATAGATAACGGACAGCGCGCTGGTTGGTGCATCGGTAGAGGCGATAGTCGGGATCACCACCACCGGTAGCTTCTGGTAGTAACCAATCGCTTTGGCGGTATCCAACGTTTTCCCGCCGCCAATCCCAACCACGCCGCGGCAACCATGCTGTTTCAGAATGGCAATCAGGCGATTAATTTCAATATGGCTGCATTCACCGTTGAAGCGTTCCGCGTGGCAGCTAATGTCGTGGCTGTGCAGGCCATTGAGAACCTTCTCTCCCGCCAGCTTCATCACGAAGTCATCCGCAATCACGAAAAAGCTGTCCGCCAGATTTTTAGCGTATTGACCAAATAAGGTGGAAGCGTCAGGGCCCTGGAGATATTTGGCTGGAGATTGAATAACTTTTAGCATTCCTTTCATCCTCAAATAAGTACATGTTTTTACATGGTGAGCCCTGGCGTTAACCTGTTTGGCCTGTTGCCTTCGGCAAAAACAGGAGGTACCGGAGCGATGCAATAACTGTATGGCGAGGCGTGAACAAAAAAATCTTTCGTCATTTTGTTCTGATATGAAACAGATAAAAACGGCGTGCGTTCCATTCTGGAACACTTATCCACAAAAATGATAAGGTTTGCGATCCCGATCCGTTCATTTACCCCCAAATCTCCGGCAAACACGAAGCTCAGTTCCTCTTTTACTCATGCAGTTGTATTAAAACCGGCAAAAAAAGGCTGGCTGCGCCGTATGAGCGGTGCTGATCGCAGGAGAAAAAAGTCGAGCGAGCTCGCATTATGATCATTCCCCGCTTTTTTAAGTTTCATTTCGGAACAAAAAACAGCGTCAGCGTTCCGTAATGAAACTCATTTTAGCGTTGTTTTTTTCCACGCTGACTTCGCCAGAATCTCTTCATTGCCTCCGCACCATGATCCTACATTCGGGGGTTTGTCTTTCACTCAACCTCGAGGAGCCGTTATGTCTCAATTCTTTTTTAACCAACGCACCCATCTCGTGAGCGACGTCATCGACGGGGCGATTATCGCCAGCCCATGGAATAACCTGGCGCGTCTGGAAAGCGATCCGGCCATTCGCATCGTGGTCCGTCGTGACCTTAATAAAAATAACGTAGCGGTCATTTCCGGCGGCGGTTCGGGACACGAACCCGCGCACGTTGGGTTTATCGGTAAAGGCATGCTAACCGCTGCGGTCTGCGGCGACGTTTTCGCCTCCCCGAGCGTGGATGCAGTACTGACCGCCATTCAGGCGGTGACCGGTGAGGCTGGCTGTTTGTTGATTGTGAAAAACTACACCGGTGACCGTCTTAATTTCGGTCTCGCCGCCGAGAAGGCGCGTCGCCTTGGCTATAACGTTGAAATGCTGATTGTCGGCGACGACATCTCCCTGCCGGATAACAAACACCCACGTGGCATTGCGGGAACTATCCTGGTGCATAAAATCGCAGGCTATTTTGCCGAACGCGGCTATAACCTCGCCACCGTCCTGCGTGAAGCGCAGTACGCAGCCAGCAACACCTTTAGCCTGGGCGTAGCCCTTTCCAGCTGTCATTTGCCGCAAGAAACCGACGCAACCCCTCGTCATCATCCGGGTCATGCGGAGCTGGGTATGGGCATTCACGGCGAACCAGGCGCATCGGTTATCGACACCCAAAACAGTGCGCAAGTGGTGAATCTGATGGTGGATAAACTGCTGGCCGCCCTGCCTGAAACCGGTCGTCTGGCGGTGATGATTAATAATCTTGGCGGCGTTTCCGTGGCCGAAATGGCCATCATCACCCGCGAACTCGCCAGCAGCCCGCTGCACTCGCGTATCGACTGGTTAATTGGCCCGGCCTCGCTGGTCACCGCGCTGGATATGAAAGGCTTCTCACTGACGGCCATCGTGCTGGAAGAGAGCATCGAAAAAGCACTGCTCACCGAAGTGGAAACCAGCAACTGGCCGACGCCGGTCCCACCGCGTGAAATCACCTGTGTAGCGTCATCTCAGCGTAGCGCCCGCGTGGAATTCCAGCCTTCGGCAAACGCCCTGGTGGCCGGGATTGTGGAGCTGGTCACCGCAACCCTTTCCGATCTGGAGACTCATCTGAATGCGCTGGACGCCAAAGTCGGCGATGGCGATACCGGTTCGACCTTTGCCGCCGGCGCGCGTGAAATTGCCAGCCTGCTGCATCGCCAGCAGCTGCCGCTGGATAACCTTGCCACGCTGTTCGCGCTGATTGGCGAACGTCTGACCGTGGTGATGGGCGGTTCCAGCGGTGTGCTGATGTCAATCTTCTTTACCGCCGCCGGGCAGAAACTGGAACAGGGCGCTAACGTTGTCGAAGCGCTAAATACGGGGCTGGCGCAGATGAAGTTCTACGGCGGCGCAGACGAAGGCGATCGCACGATGATTGATGCGCTGCAACCGGCCCTGACCTCGCTGCTCACACAGCCGAAAAATCTGCAGGCCGCATTCGACGCCGCGCAAGCGGGAGCCGAACGAACCTGTTTGTCGAGCAAAGCCAATGCGGGTCGCGCATCGTATCTGAGCAGCGAAAGCCTACTCGGAAATATGGACCCCGGCGCGCACGCCGTAGCGATGGTGTTTAAAGCGCTGGCGGAGAGTGAGCTGGGCTAAGATGTAACAAGGAGCGCTTCTCAGGTATTTACTGCCTGATGGCGCTTCGCTTATCAGGCAGAACGTTAACGATAAACGCGGATCCCGCCCTCTACGCCACGACTAAACAGCACCTGCCAAAGTTCAATATCTCTGGCGCGGAAAGCCCCGGCGCAGGCGCATAAATAGTAGTTAAACATTCTTCTGAAGGTGGCGGAATAACGTGATGACAGCTCCGGCCACGCTTGATTAAAGCGCTCGTGCCACGCCATCAGCGTTTTATCGTAATCGCTGCCAAAGTTATGCCAGTCTTCCATCACAAACCGTGATTCGCTGGCTTCGGCAATATGGGAGATCGCCGGTAAGCAGCCGTTCGGGAAAATGTATTTATTGATCCACGGATCGACGCTCATCCCTTTTTTATTGCTACCAATGGTATGTAGCAGGAACAGTCCGTCCGGTTTTAAACAGCGGTCGGCGATGCTGAAAAAGGTGTCGTAGTTTTTTGGCCCGACGTGTTCAAACATCCCCACGGAGACAATGCGATCGTAGTGTTTATCGAGGTCGCGATAATCCTGCAGCAGAATCTTAACGTCCAGTCCTTCACAGCGCTGCTGCGCCATTTTTTGCTGCTCTTTGGAAATGGTGACGCCTTCCACCGCCACGCCATAATGACGCGCCGCATATTCCGCCAGCCCGCCCCAGCCACAACCAATATCGAGTAAACGCATGCCCGGTTTCAGTTGTAGCTTCTCACAGATCATTTTTAATTTGGCATTTTGCGCATCGTCTAATGTGGTTGCGTCTTTCCAGTAAGCGCAGGAATATTGCATATGCGGATCAAGCATCAGTGCAAAGAGATCGTTACCAATATCATAATGTTCTTTGCCGACAATCCACGCGCGGCTCCGCGACTGCAAATTAAACAGGCGTGCGCTGGCAATACGTAAAATATCTTTCAGGTTACCCGGCATCTGCTGATCAAGTTTTGCTTTCAGGATTTTGCAGAACAGAATATCGAGCCGCTCGCAGTCCCACCAGCCTTCCATATAGCTTTCGCCAAGCCCTAACGAGCCTTGTTGCAGTACCCGTTTAAAGAAACCGGCATGATGAAGTTGAATGTCCCAGGCACGGGAGCCATTAATCCTGATATCCGCTTGCGAAAGCAGCTCTTTTCCCATTCGGGTCCAGTTATCATTTGTTTCATTGACGATGACAGCATCTGAACAAAGCGAGTTCATGGTATTTACCAAAGGTGGGCTAAAAATTCTTACGCAAGATTATTATGGAAAACAGAGTGTATGTATTATGATCCGCGGACAAGATCTATCGAGCAGCGGACACACCATCGGGAGCATTGACGATTTATTTATGGAAACTCTCGTGCAAAAACAGTGGAACTCCTTCCCGGATAACTCCATGACGGAACTGCCGCAGGATGTTTACTTTCGCTCGTATGTCCTGGAAGCCAATCATCATGTTCCACAGCATTCACACTCTTTTATGCAGTTTCATTTCGCCCGCAAAGGCAGTATGCGTATTGATGTTGCAGGCAAGTGCTGGATAATCCCGGCGCATTATGGCATCTGGATCCCGAATAATACGGAGCATGCGGTTTGGGCATTGGATGATGTGTATTTAGAGAATCTGGATATTAAACCGAGCTTTCTTGAAGAGAGCATCAATGAATGTAAAGTGGTGGCTATCAGTGATTTCGCCAGAGAGTTTATTCATTACGCCACGAATTTAATTTCGGGCCATTATGATAGCCAGTCAAAAGAGGGCAAGCTGGTTAGCGTCCTGGTCGACATTATTCTGCAGCTTCCGGAAGTCGCTTTTGTATTACCCTGGCCGCAGGATCGCGAATTAACCAAAGTTTGCCGAACAATACAAGAATCCCCGGCGTTGGAGCATTCGGTTGAATACTGGGCGCAGCATCTGGGTATGTCTGCCCGTACCTTTTCACGCCATTTCAAAAAAGAAACCGGATTGCCTTTCAGCGTCTGGAAGCAAAAAATGCGTATTCTGGAATCCGTATTAATGCTGAAGAAAAATAAAAGCGTGACCGCCGTGGCGCTCGACGTAGGGTATTCAAGCACCGCGGCATTTAGCTACGCATTCCGCCAGGCGTTTGGCGTTCCGCCATCTAATTACTGATTAACGACGCTGATGCCAGTAAGCCGCTGCGCGAACAAGTTGCTGATCGAACGCCTCGGTTTCAAAGCGAGCACTCAGGTTTTTGACCACCTTACCTTCGCCGGTAATCCAGATGTAATAATCATCTGCGGGTACGCTTAGCTGCGATAAGTGTTCATTCACCGCCTGCTCGTCATGGCCGATAAACCACTGAATAGTAAATCCGTCGAGATGGGCAAAATAGTCCTGGTACGCGGCATCCTGCACGCTTACCAGCGCCGTGACGTTCGGACGTACCGCTAAACGGCTGAGCGACTCCAGGCGTCGGCGTAGCGCAGGCATTCCCGATTCATCACACACGTAAACCTGATACGCATAGTCTTCTGGCACCACCAAAGAACCACGCGGTCCGCCTACCGTCAGCTTGTCACCCTCGCGGGCATTCATCGCCCACGTACTTGCCACGCCACCGTCATGAATATAGAAATCCAGTGCCAGCTCATGGCGCGCTTCGTCATACAACGGCGTGTAATCACGGGATATCGGACGCACGCCGTCAGCCCAGACAATACCTTCATCGGTGACAACCGGCGGCACAAAGTGGCTGCCCGGTTCAGGGAAAAAGACCTTGGTATGGTCATCAAAGCCGTGTGAGCTAAAACCATCCAGAGCGTCACCGCCCAGTACAATGCGCTGAAAGCCCGCGCTAATACGTTCGACGCGCAGGACGGTAAGTTCCCGAAAACGCAGTTCATTGCGAACGCGCTGCGGGTAACGTGATGTGTTTTTTGTCATTTTTTCGCCTTCGGAAGATAATACGATATATCTAATTTAATTTTTAAATGATAATGATTGCTAATCAGAAAGATTGCAAGCACTTTTTTGATATAGTCGCCTTCTGACTAAACGGCTAACACATACCTTTAAAAAAAGATAAAAATCATAAAGTTAAATAAAAAATATTTTATAGCCTTGCGCAAAAATGATATTTAGATATAAATTAGATATATCTAAAACACATCAGGAGACGATGATGCAAAACCATCATGAAGGTTGCTGCAAGCATACAGAGCACCAACACGAAGGCTGCTGCAAGGGTGAAGGGCATCACCACGAAGGCCGCCACAACGAACACCATGCAGGTTGCTGCAAAGGTGAAGAACATCGCCATGAAGGCTGCAACAAAGAACATCACCACGAACAGGGTTGTGGACACCGCCACGGTCGCGGCGGCGGTCGTCGCCAGCGCTTCTTCGGTCACGGAGAATTACGCCTGGTCATTCTGGATATCCTGACCCGCGACGCCAGCCACGGCTATGAGCTGATTAAAGCGATTGAAACCCTGACTCAGGGCAACTATACCCCGAGCCCGGGCGTCGTCTATCCGACGCTGGATTTCTTGCAGGATCAAGAGCTGATCACCATCAGCGACGAGGAAGGTGGGCGTAAACAGATTGCGATCACAACCCAGGGCCAGCAGTGGCTGGATGAAAACCGTGAGCATCTGGAACATATCCACGAACGTATTAAAGCCCGCTGCGTGGGTTTTGAATTACGCAAGAACCCGCAGATGAAACGCGCGCTGGAGAACTTCAAAGCCGTGCTGGACCTACGGGTCAATCATGGTGATACCAGCGATGCACAGATCAAAAAAATCATCGGTATTATCGATCGCGCTGCGCTGGATATTACTCAACTGGATTAATCTACAGACAGGCGGAACGCGTTTGCCCTGCGTTCCGCCTTTATCGTTAATATTAATGCAGCACCGTGACTGCATCTTCCAGACGACCAGCGCGATGTTTCACCATCGCGGAAATCTGGGCGCTCTCTTCAACCAGCTCGGCGTTTTTCTGCGTAATGTTGCTTAATTCATTCACTGCGCGAGTCAGGCTCGAAAGACCATCTGACTGTTCCAGCGTTGAGTGACTGATTTGGGCGATCAACTGCGTCACGTTTTGCACCTGCGCCACAATATCATCCATCGTGCGCCCTGCGGCGTGGACCTGGTCTGATCCGGACTGCACCTTATCGGCGCTGGCATCAATCAGCTTGCGGATATCATTGGCTGCACTGGCGCTGCGGCTGGCAAGATGTCGCACTTCTCCCGCCACCACGGCGAACCCTTTCCCCTGCTCACCCGCCCGTGCGGCTTCAACAGCGGCGTTCAGGGCCAGAATATTAGTCTGGAAAGCGATATCGTTAATCAGCGTGGTAATGGTGCCGATCCGCTGGGTGCTGTTGGCGATATCGTCCATAGTTTTGATGACGGTATCCATCGCCTCGCCGCCGTGCGTCGCCGCGCTGCTGGCTGCAATGGAGAGCTTGTCGGCCGCGGCGGCGGTCTCTGAGTTTTGCTTCACCGATGCCGCCATCTGATTCATGGTGGTCACCGTTTCCTGCACGTTCTCAACGGTCTGCTGCGTATGCTTGTTTAAATCATCGCTGCCTTTCGCCAGCGTTTCGCTGTCGCTGCGCACACAGCTCACCTGACTGGAGACATCATGGATGAGCCAACGGCACATTAGCCCCAGTTGCCCGACCGCTCGCAGCATCAGGCCCAGTTCATCACTGCGGTTAAGATGCGACACGCTGTTTCGTTCACCGGTCGCCACTTTTAGCGCCTGACGAGCGACATTCTCAATAGGACGCACAATCTGCCATTCGAAAATAGCCGTTCCCAGCATCATCACCAGCGCGCTTATCAGCAGTAACGGCCATTCGGCGCCCATTTGCTGCAATGCGGCTGCCAGTACGATAAACATAATTGCCATTACGCTGCGCACTCGCCAGCGAATCGGCAGCGCCGGGAGTTTACCCAGCCAGCCTTTGCGTACCACCAGTCCTTTATGGATACGTCGGTTGCAACGCCCTTCATTCAGCGCTTTATATAAAGGCTCTACCGCCGCAATCTCCTCGTCAGTGGCCCGGGTACGAATCGACATATATCCGGTGACACGACCTTCCCGTACCATCGGCACCGCATTGGCCCTTACCCAGTAGTGATCGCCATTCTTACGCCGGTTTTTCACAATCCCGCTCCATGGCTCGCCCTGTTTCAGGGTGTACCACATATCCGCAAACGCCGCTTTTGGCATATCCGGATGACGAACCAGATTGTGCGGCTTATCGAGCAATTCATTCAGTTGATAGCCACTGACCTGGACAAAGGTATCGTTCGCGTGGGTGATATAGCTTTGTAAATCGGTGGTCGACATGAGGGTGATATCATCATCCAGCGGTGTATTTTGCTGACTAACGTAGGGATGAGAAGACATGATTGCGTCCTGTGCAGGTTATCTGGTTGTTAACTCTTTCGGCTTATGTTATTTCGGCGATAATTTTTTTATCTTTAGTTGTTAAATTTGATTTAGATCGCAATTTGCGATTAAACCTCAAAATCTGTACGCATTCTAATCCATTGATTTAAAATACTTTCATCCAGTAACTATTCAACTACACTTCTACCAACGCACCGTCACAGTGCAAATATTGCTCACTTTTAGCGCAGAAAAGTGCTTTTCCGATCTGTTTTCGCGGTCTTAACCTGGGCAAAATGCCAGCAAATGTTAAATATCAGCATTAAATGTTGCATGAATGAGATGTTTCCTGGTGTTTATCCCGATTTTTGCTAAGTGCGCCGGAATGGCGCAATCACTGCAATACTTAAATCAGTATCATGTGATACGCGAGCTCCGGGAGCATATTTTGAACAGGTTACCTTCCAGCGCATCGGCCCTGGCCTGCAGCGCACACGCACTGAATCTCATCGAAAAGCGCACGCTTGATCATGAGGAAATGAAATCATTAAACCGAGAGGTGATTGAATACTTCAAGGAGCATGTCAATCCGGGGTTCTTAGAGTATCGAAAATCTGTAACTGCAGGCGGGGATTACGGAGCCGTAGAGTGGCAAGCGGGAAGCCTGAATACGCTTGTCGACACCCAGGGGCAGGAGTTCGTCGATTGCCTGGGTGGATTTGGAATTTTCAACGTGGGGCACCGTAATCCAGTCGTGGTTTCCGCCGTACAGAATCAACTCGCGAAACAACCTCTGCACAGCCAGGAGTTACTTGACCCTCTGCGGGCCATGCTGGCAAAAACCCTCGCCGCGCTGGCGCCTGGTAAACTGAAATACAGTTTTTTCTGTAACAGCGGGACCGAGTCGGTTGAAGCCGCTCTGAAGCTGGCGAAAGCGTATCAATCGCCGCGCGGTAAATTTACGTTCATTGCCACCAGCGGCGCATTCCACGGCAAATCATTGGGAGCACTGTCCGCCACGGCTAAATCAACCTTCCGCAAACCCTTTATGCCGCTGCTGCCGGGTTTCCGCCATGTGCCGTTTGGCGATATTAACGCGATGCGCACCATGCTCAGCGAGTGTAAAAAGACCGGTGACGACGTCGCAGCCGTGATCCTCGAACCTATCCAGGGTGAAGGGGGCGTGATCCTGCCACCGCAAGGGTATTTGCCCGCCGTGCGTAAACTTTGCGATGAGTTTGGCGCGCTGATGATCCTTGATGAAGTGCAGACCGGCATGGGTCGTACCGGCAAAATGTTCGCCTGCGAGCACGAAAACGTGCAGCCCGACATTATGTGTCTGGCCAAAGCGCTGGGCGGCGGCGTGATGCCAATTGGCGCAACCATTGCCACCGAAGAGGTGTTTTCCGTCCTGTTCGACAATCCCTTCTTGCATACCACCACGTTTGGCGGCAACCCGCTCGCTTGTGCGGCTGCGTTAGCCACCATTAACGTCCTGCTGGAGCAAAATTTACCGGCTCAGGCGGAGCAGAAAGGCGATATGTTGCTGGATGGTTTCCGCCAGCTTGCGCGGGAGTACCCAGACCTGGTGCATGATGTACGCGGTAAAGGCATGCTGATGGCAATTGAGTTTGTCGATAATGAAATCGGCTACAACTTTGCCAGTGAGATGTTCCGCCAGCGGGTACTGGTTGCCGGCACGCTAAACAATGCAAAGACGATCCGTATCGAACCGCCGTTAACGTTAACGATCGAGCAATGCGATCTGGTATTGCGATCGACGCGCAAAGCCCTGGCAGCATTACGGGTGAGCGTGGAGCAGGTGTAATACAGGTCGGATGGCGCTGCGCATCTCAGGCTTACGGGATCAAATGTAGGTCGGATAAAAGCGTAGCGGCCATCCGGCAATTAGCACAACTTAAACAATCCGCACACCCGCAGGCATAAGGCGTTCTGGCGTCAGCAGCACGCTTTCGCTGCCATCGTCCGTCTCAGCGCACAGCAACATGCATTCTGACGTTTCCCCGCGCATTTTGGCCTTTTGCAGATTACACAGCACCACCACCGTTTTCCCCATCAATTCCTCTTCGCTGTAATAAGGCACCAGGCTGGTCACGGTTTGCAGCGTACGCTCTCCCACATCCACCTGCACGATATACAGCTTATCAGCATTGTCATGGCGCTTTACCTGTGCGATTTTTCCAACACGTATTTCCATTCGGGCAAAATCAGCAAATGCGACGGTATCCATTGTGTTCTCCTTTGGTAAAATTTTACTGAATACTAGCAAAATATTTTCTTGGCATGGTTCTCAAAAGCGGGAAAATGACGTAGTCATCACACTCTGAAAGCCCAGTTTTACCCCAGGCATGTCAATTAAACGTACTTTTTTTACTGAAAACAGATGAATAGATAAGCACTTCATTTACAATGCGCAGGTAACTCAGGGAAAAGGCAAACATGGCAACACTTAAAGACATCGCAATCGAAGCTGGCGTGTCCCTGGCGACAGTGTCCCGGGTTTTAAACGATGACCCCACGCTGAATGTAAAAGAAGAGACCAAGCATCGCATTCTGGAGATCGCGGAAAAACTGGAGTACAAAACCAGCAGTGCTCGTAAAAACCAGACCAGCGCGCTCGGCCCCCAGCATATTCTGGCGCTCTATAGCTACCAGCAGGATTTGGAAATCAACGATCCTTACTATCTCGCGATCCGTCACGGAATAGAAACCCAGTGTGAGAAGCTGGGGATCGAACTGACCAACTGCTATGAGCACAGTGGGCTGCCGGAGAGCAAAAACATTACCGGCATTCTTATTGTCGGCAAGCCTTCTCCGGCTTTGCGTAATGCGGCAACAGCGCTTACTGACAACATCTGCTTTATCGATTTCCATGAACCCGGCAGCGAATATGACGCCGTCGATATCGATCTGGCCCGCATCAGTAAAGAGAGCATCGACTACTTCATCGCCCAGGGCGTCACTCGCATTGGCTTCATCGGCGGTGAAGACGAACCCGGCAAGGCAGATATCCGTGAAGCCGCGTTTGTCGAATACGGTCGTCTGCAGCAGGTCGTTTCTGAACAGGACATCTATCGCGGCGGTTTCTCCAGTTCATCAGGGTATGAACTGGCCAAAAAAATGCTGGCGAAAGCCGACTATCCCGGTGCCCTGTTTGTGGCTTCAGACTCGATTGCTATTGGCGTTCTGCGCGCCATTCACGAGCGTGGCCTGAACATTCCGCAGGACATTTCGCTGATTAGCGTTAATGATATCCCGACAGCGCGCTTCACCTTTCCTCCGCTTTCCACCGTTCGCATCCATTCAGAAATGATGGGTAGTCAGGGCGTCAACCTGCTGTTTGAGAAAGCCCGCGATGGGCGTGCGCTTCCTCTGCTGGTTTTTGTTCCCAGCAAACTGAAACTGCGCGGCACCACCCGCTAAAATCCCCAGTAAACACGCCCGGTTTCTTCTGATGCCGGGCGCGCATTATCATGCATTATTTTCTGCGCCCCATTATTTTCGTGATCCAGTTAAAGTAAATCACCTCACTCGCTATATTTTAGTAAAACTTTTACTAAAATCACCATCAATTACACTTACTCACCATTACAATGAATGGTTCCGATTTTTCTCCACCGGGAGGCCTTATGAATCGCTGGGAAAACATTCAGCTCACCCACGAAAATCGACTGGCGCCACGCGCATATTTTTTCTCTTATGACTCCGTTGCGCAGGCTCGCTCGTTTGCCCGCGAAACCAGCAGCCTCTTTCAGTTGCTAAGCGGTCAGTGGAATTTTCAGTTCTTTGAGCATCCGCTGCAGGTGCCGGAAATCTTTACGTCGCAGTTGATGAATGACTGGGGCAGCATCACCGTCCCAGGCATGTGGCAGATGGAAGGACACGGCAAACTGCAGTATACCGACGAAGGTTTTCCTTTCCCGATTGATGTCCCCTACGTTCCGACCAATAACCCCACCGGAGCCTACCAGCGCATTTTCTCCCTCAGCGAAGGCTGGCAGGGCAAACAAACGCTGATTAAATTTGATGGCGTAGAAACCTACTTCGAAGTTTACGTGAATGGTCAGTACGTCGGTTTCAGCAAAGGCAGCCGCCTGACGGCTGAATTTGATATCAGCGCGGTGGTGAAGACCGGTGACAACCTGCTGTGCGTTCGCGTAATGCAATGGGCTGATTCCACTTACGTTGAAGACCAGGACATGTGGTGGTCGGCGGGAATTTTCCGCGACGTCTATCTGGTAGGCAAACAGGCGACCCATATTCAGGATTTTACCGTTCGCACAGAGTTCGATGATGACTATCGCGACGCCACCCTCACCTGCGACATTGCGCTGGAAAACCTGGCTGCCACGCCAGCGATGGCGTCGCTCGAATACACCTTGTTTGACGGTGAGCAGGCGCTGCATAGCGGCGTGATTAACAATCTGGCAGTGGATCAACACACCCTCACCGCTTTTAATTTCAAGGTTAGCGCGCCGCAGCAGTGGTCAGCGGAATCGCCGTATCTTTATCATCTGGTGATGACGCTGAAAGATGCCAACGGCAATCTCCTTGAGGTCGTGCCACAGCGGGTCGGATTCCGCGATATCAAAGTTCGCGACGGTCTGTTTTACATCAATAACCGCTACGTGATGCTGCATGGCGTTAACCGTCACGATAACGATCATCTTAAAGGCCGTGCGGTTGGCATGGATCGCGTTGAAAAAGATCTGCTGTTAATGAAGCAGCACAACATCAACTCCGTGCGTACCGCCCATTACCCGAACGATCCGCGCTTCTATGAATTGTGCGATATCTACGGTCTGTTCGTGATGGCCGAAACCGACGTTGAATCTCACGGCTTCGCCAATATCGGCGATATCAGCCGGATAACCGACGATCCGCTGTGGGAAAACGTCTACGTTGAGCGCATCGTGCGCCACATCCATGCACAAAAAAACCACCCGTCGATCGTCATCTGGTCGCTCGGCAACGAATCCGGATACGGCTGTAACATCCGCGCCATGTATCACGCCGCGAAAGCGCTGGATGACACGCGTCTGATCCATTACGAAGAAGATCGTGACGCCGAAGTGGTGGATATCATCTCCACCATGTACACCCGTGTGCCGCTGATGAATGAGTTTGGCGAATATCCACATCCTAAGCCGCGCATCATCTGCGAATATGCTCACGCCATGGGCAACGGTCCCGGCGGGCTGACGGAATATCAGAACGTCTTTTATCAGCATGACTGCATTCAGGGACACTATGTCTGGGAGTGGTGCGATCACGGGATTCAGGCCAAAGATGACGACGGCAACGTCTGGTACAAATATGGCGGCGACTACGGCGACTATCCGAACAACTACAACTTCTGCCTTGATGGCCTGATTTATTCCGATCAAACCCCGGGGCCGGGTCTGCAAGAGTACAAGCAGGTGATTGCGCCAGTAAAAGTACGCGCACAGGATCTGGCTCGCGGCGAGCTACGGGTAGAAAACAAATTGTGGTTTACCACGCTTGACGACTACACCTTGCATATTGAGGTTCGCGCCGAAGGAGATACGCTTTCTGCTCAGCAGATAAAACTGCGCGACGTCCCTCCTAACAGCGATACCCTCGTGCAATGCACACTGCCGGAGCTGGATGCGCGCGAAGCGTTCCTCAACGTCATCGTGACGAAAGATTCCCGCACGGCATACAGCGAAGCCGGGCACCACATCGCGACTTATCAGTTCCCGCTGAAGGCCAGAACGGCGGCTGCCGTAACGTTTAGCCTGAAAAACGCTACCCCTCTGACGCTGGAAGACAGCCGCCAGAGCTGCACCATACGCGGTTATAACTTCCTTCTGACCTTCTCAAAACTGAACGGTAAGCCCATTAGCTGGACCGTTAACGGTGAGGAGCTGATTACCCGCGAGCCGAAGATTAATTTCTTCAAACCAACCATTGATAACCACAAACAAGAGTTCGAAGGCCTTTGGCAACCAAATCATTTACAGATTATGCAGGAGCATCTGCGCGATTTTGCCATTGAGCAAACCGATGACGCGCTGTTGATAACCAGCCAGACGATTATCGCCCCGCCGGTATTTGATTTCGGTATGCGCTGTACCTACCGCTGGCGGATTGCCGCAGACGGTCAGTTGAACGTGGAGCTTTCCGGCCAGCCTTACGGCGAGTACCGGGACATTATTCCGTGCATCGGCTTCACGATGGGCATCAACGGCGATTTGGGGAAGGTGGCGTATTACGGACGTGGTCCCGGTGAAAACTATGCCGATAGCCAGCAGGCCAACATCATCGATATCTGGCGCAGCAGCGTGGATGAGATGTTCGAAAACTATCCGTTCCCGCAAAACAACGGCAATCGTCAGGACGTGCGCTGGGCAACGCTAACCAACCGCCACGGCAACGGTCTGCTGGTGATTCCGCAGCACCCTGTCAACCTGAGCGCCTGGCGCTATACGCCAGAAAATATCTTTGCCGCACAGCACTGTAATGCGCTGCAGCGCAGCGATGACATCACCCTGAATCTGGACCACCAGGTGCTGGGCTTAGGCTCCAACTCGTGGGGAAGCGAGGTGCTTGATTCCTGGCGCGTCTGGTTCCGTTCGTTCAGCTACGGCTTCACGTTGTTGCCGGTTTCCGGTAGCGAATCTAGCGCTCAAACCGCCGCCAGCCGCGTCTTTGGTACCGGGTTCTTTTCCACGAATTTGCACAGCGAGAATACAAAATGAGGATCATCGACAACTTAGCGCAGTTCCAACAAATTTACGCATCCGGGAAGAAGTGGCAGCGCTGCGTCGAAGCGATTGAAAATATTGATAATATTCAACCAGGCGTCGCCCACTCTATCGGTGATTCCCTGAGCTATCGCGTGGAGACAGACTCCGCGACCGATGCGCTGTTTACCGGTCATCGTCGTTATTTTGAAATCCATTACTACCTGCAAGGACAGCAAAAAATAGAGTATGCCGCCAAAGAGGATCTCCAGGTGGTTGAATATTATCGCGATGAAACCGATCGCGAATATCTGAAAGGCTGTGGAAAAACCGTAGAAGTGCGCGAAGGACAAATGGTTATTTGTGACAACCATGAAGCCTATCGTTTTATTTGTAATAACGCAGTGAAGAAAGTCGTACTCAAAGTCACCATCGAAGATGGTTATTTTCATAATAAATAAAAACACAGGCGGCGCCGACGTTGCGCCGCCAGTACCCTATAATAATCAGGAATCGGAGATGTGCTATGTCTGATACCAAACGTAATACCATCGGCAAGTTCGGCTTACTTTCACTCACCTTTGCCGCGGTTTATAGTTTTAATAACGTTATCAACAATAATATTGAGCTGGGTCTGGCATCCGCACCGATGTTTTTCCTCGCGACGATCTTCTACTTTATTCCGTTCTGCTTAATCATCGCTGAATTTGTTTCGCTGAATAAAAACTCCGAAGCCGGTGTCTATGCTTGGGTGAAAAGTTCGCTGGGCGGACGTTGGGCATTTATTACCGCCTATACCTATTGGTTCGTTAACCTGTTCTTTTTTACCTCGCTGTTACCCCGTGTTATCGCCTACGCCTCATATGCTTTTTTAGGCTACGAATACATTCTGACACCGTTCGCAACCACGGTGTTAAGTATGGTGCTGTTTGCCTTCTCCACCTGGGTTTCGACCAACGGCGCAAAAATGTTAGGACCGATTACTTCGGTCACCTCCACATTGATGCTGCTGCTGACCCTGTCCTACATCCTGCTGGCGGGTACTGCGCTGGTTGGCGGCGTACAGCCTGCTGACCCTATCACCGTAGACGCAATGATCCCGAATTTTAACTGGGCCTTCCTCGGTATCACCACCTGGATCTTTATGGCGGCAGGCGGTGCGGAGTCGGTGGCAGTGTACGTCAACGACGTCAAGGGCGGGTCCAAATCGTTCGTGAAGGTCATTATCATTGCCGGGATTTTTATCGGCGTGCTCTATTCCATCTCCTCGGTACTGATCAACGTCTTCGTGAGCAGCAAAGAGCTGAAATTTACCGGTGGTTCGGTACAGGTATTCCACGGCCTGGCGGCATACTTTGGCCTGCCGGAACTGATCGTTAACCGCTTTGTCGGCCTGGTCTCCTTTACCGCGATGTTCGGCTCTCTGCTGATGTGGACCGCAACGCCGGTGAAAATTTTCTTCTCTGAAATTCCGGCGGGTATTTTCGGTAAAAAAACCGTCGAACTGAATGAAAATGGCGTTCCGGCCCGCGCAGCCTGGATTCAGTTCCTGATTGTTATCCCGCTGATGATTATCCCAACGCTCGGCTCCAATACCGTGCAGGATTTAATGAACACCATCATCAACATGACCGCCGCCGCATCGATGCTGCCGCCGCTGTTTATTATGCTGGCTTACCTGAATCTGCGCGCAAAACTGGACCACTTACCGCGCGACTTCCGTATGGGCTCGCAAAAAACCGGCATTATTGTGGTATCGATGCTGATTGTCCTCTTCACCATCGGGTTTATTGCCTCGACCTTCCCGACCGGCGGTAACATCATGACCATTATTTTCTATAACGTCGGGGGGATTGTTATTTTCCTCGGTTTTGCCTGGTGGAAATACAGTAAATACATCAAAGGGCTAACCAAAGAAGAAAAAGCTATTGAGGCGGCCCCCGCGTCAGATATTAATTAAAATATTAATAACGATAAGCGCAATCTGTTTTCTTGCGCACCTGAAATACAATGTGACATTAAATATACAGACTTGCAGGGCATTTATTGCCCTGCTCTTCTGTTGTGTATTTTCATTATTTGTAGCAAAGATTCGTCCACCAGCGGCCGCAACGTGTGAATCGCCCCCCCAGCCAGAAGCGGGTTTACCAGCCCAGGACACTCTGCGGCATTTATTTAACCCCCAGATGCCGCCACAGTTTGTCCAGCGGCATTGTCGCCAGCGCCACACACTCATCGGCGGCGCCGTACCAGACGTGCAGCGTCTCATCGCGGATCAGCGCCCCACAGGTGAACACCACGTTGCCGAAGAAGCCTTCGCGCTCGTAGGGCGCATCTGGCTCCAGCAGCGGCACCGGTGATTTCGCCAGAATATGGGTCGGATCGTTGAGATCCAGCAGCAGCGCGCCGAGGCAGTAGCGCTGATCGGCATCCACACCGTGGTAGATCTCCAGCCAGCCGCGATCGGTTTTTAATACCGGCGCGCCGCCGCCTGATTTACGGCAGTCCCAGGCATCGCCGGACCGTCCCAGCAGGTGGCGATGGTTGCCCCAGTGCAACATATCCGGCGACTCGCAGATCCAGATTTCCGGATGACCGAAGTGGCACGGGGCCGGACGGGTCAGGGCGTGATATTTACCGGCGATCTTTTCCGGGAAAAAGCAGACGTCGCGGTTGTCCGGACAGAGGATCAACCCTTTTTTCTCCACCGTGACAAAATCTTTGGTCACCGCCAGCGCGGTAGAGATCCCCAGCGACGACACCGCCGAGTAGTTGATGTACGCGATATCATCGATGCGGGTGATCCGCGCATCTTCGCAGCCAAACTCTTCATATTGCGTATCGGCGATAATAAACGGCTGGCTGTCAATCCGGAAGTTCACCCCATCGCGACTGCGCGCCAGACGCAGATGCGACATGGAGGTCAGCCACACCCGCGCCGGATCGCTTTTCAGCACGATCACCCGCGGATCGCTGAAATCATAGCGTTCATCGCGACGATCGAAACTCGCGGTGGCCTGTACCCAGCCCGCATCGGTTTTTTCCAACAGCGGTACGACACGCTGCTGCTGATCGGAATTGATCACGCTTTCCGCCACTCGCAGCAGCAAAACGATCTCCCCGTCACACTCCGTTACGCCAGCATTGAAAACACAATCGACCTTCCTGCCGGGCAGTGAAGGCGTCACGTCCGCCGGGGTAATCAACGGGTTTTTACTGTGCCTGTCCATGTACTCTCCTTTTGATCAAACATTGATTCTTACCAATCCATTGCGCGTCCTCTCCGTACAGCACTTCAGCCTCAATCTCCTGCCACGGATTGCGAACAGGCGCACCAAAGTTGATGGCGATCCAGACCTGCTCCGCCGCCGTCGAACGGGTAAACCAGACGCATTCGTCAGTGAGGTCGAGCGAGTCCTGCTGTCCCTGATGCAGCGCCGCAACGCGGCGGCGCAGGGCGATCAGCCTCCGGTACTGATGCCAGAACGATGTCTCATCCTGCTGCTGGCGCTCCGCGTTAATCAGGGCGATATCGCCGCCGACGGGCATCCACGGCGCGACGGTGGAAAATCCGCCAAAGGGGGCGTCGCGCCAGGGCAGCGGCGCGCGCGAACCATCCCGCGAATGTTCAATGGCCTGCGCCAGCGCCTGCTGCGGGCTGCTGCCTGCGGCAAGGGCGGTGCGGTAATGGGTTATTCCCTGAATATCAAAAAGCTGCTCTGCCGTTTGCGGACGGTAGTCGGTCACCCCCAGCTCTTCTCCCTGGAAGATAAACGGCACGCCGCTCACCGTTAGCTGGAGCGCCAACACCGCCAGCGCCCGCCCGGTATCGCGCTCGTTTTCGCCAAAGCGGCTGATCATCCGCGACATATCATGGCTGGAGAAAAACAGCGTCGGTAAACCCGACTGCGCAGCCAGCGTAGTTTTTAACTGGCTGAAAAGACGGGAAACATCAAAGGTTTTCTGGCTGCCGATATTAAAATTAAACACCACGTCCATCAGTTGCGGACTTTGATAGCGGTTGAGCACGTCAGGGTCTTCGCTGCCGATTTCGCCAATCAGGAAATAGTCCCCCTGCGCCCGAACATGGGCACACAGCCGTTGCAGCGTCTCCGGGAGTCGCGGCTGATTGATGTCAAATTCATGGCGCTGCTCGCCGTTCTCTTCCGGGTTATCAGGCCCAATGCCGTCGGTAGTAAGAAAGTTGATGACGTCAAAGCGAAAACCGTCCACCCCCTGCGTAACCCAGAAATCCACTACCCGGTAAATTTCCTGTTCCACCGCGGGGTTGGCCCAGTTGAGATCCACCTGGCCGGGCGCGAATTTATGGTAATAAAACTCGCCGGTGTCTGGCTCAGCGGTCCACGCGCTGCCGGAAAAGAAAGAACGCCAGTTATTCGGCTGGCGGCGAAAAAGGAAATAATCACGATAGCGGCTGTCCGGATTATTCCACGCATCGCAAAACCAGGGATGTTCTGAGGAGACGTGATTGACCACCAGATCGATAATCACCCGAATGCCTCTGGCATGGCAGCCGTCAACCACCCGGCGGAAATCGTCCAGAGTGCCGAAACGGGCGTCAACGGCGCAGTAATCGCTGATATCGTAGCCGTTATCCACCAGCGGAGAGGGATAAAACGGCGTGATCCACACCGCGCCGATGCCCAGCGCCTGCAAATAATCCAGCCGGGAAATCAGGCCCGGAAAATCGCCCAGCCCGTCGTTATTGCCGTCGCAAAACGAAGGCAGATAAATTTGATAGCAGGTACACGCCTGCCACCACGGTTGCTTTTTCACCGTCACGTTCCTTATTTCAGTGATAACGACATGCCTTCGAGGAAGTATTTTCTGAACAGAATAAACAGGACAACGATTGGCAGCATCTGCACCACCGACCCCGCCAGCACCGGTCCCAGGTAGATGCCGTAGGATTTGCTGAAGGTGGCGAGCAGCACCGAAAACGGCATTTTGTCCACTTCGCGCATCACGATCAGCGGCCAGAGGAAGTTGTCCCATGAGCTGGAAAAGGTGAACAGTGCGACAATCGCCAGAATGGATTTATTCAGCGGCATCATCACATGCCGCAGGATCCCCCACAGGCTGGCGTGATCGAGCCTTGCGGCGTACAGGTAATCATTCGGCGTGCCTTTAAAGCTCTGCGAAACCATGAAAATGCCCCAGGCGCTCATCGCATACGGCAGGATCATCGCCCCGTAGCTGTTGATCAGCCCCAGTTCACGCATCAGGACAAACTGTGGAATGATGAACATAAAGACCGGGAAAACCATCTGCACAATCAACAGGTTACGAAACGCATTTTTGCCGCGAAACTCGGTTTTCGCGACGGCATATCCCACCAGCATTGAGGTCAGCGTGACGCAGACGGTAATGGTGAGCGACACGAACAGCGAGTTAACCAGGGTGCGCAAAAAAGGTTTGTCCGCCCGGTTGCTGTTATCGAACAGAAAAGCGTAATTCTCCAGCGTCAGATGACCGGAAAACAGCCCGGTCGTGTAGATTTGCGCCGTCGGTTTCAACGAGGAGATCACCATCCAGATAAAAGGATAGAGCCAGGTGAGCGCCAGCAAAAACATCACGGCGTGAATGAGCAGCGTTAAGGGAGTCAGTTTCTTCATTCACACAATCTCGATATGTTTTTCGAATACTTTGCGGAAGACCCAGATGGCGAGGAAACTGCATGCCGCAACGATAATCGACATGGTCGCCGCCCAGGTTGGCTTCATTTTCTGGAACGCCACTTCATACATCACCACCATCGGACTGGTGGTGCTGTTGAGCGGCCCGCCGCCGGTGATAAGATACGGCTCGGTAAAGATGCTGAACGCCACGGTAATCGCCAGCACCATCACCATCACGATTTGCGCGTTCATCATCGGCAGGGTAATCGCCCAACTTTGCTTAAACCTCCCGGTTTTATCCAACTGCGCCGCGCTGTAAATATCCGCGGGGATCGCCACCATCCCGGAATAGAGAATCAGCCCGTAATAACCGACAAATTTCCAGGTAACAATTAACGCAATGGATAACATGGCGCAGTCAGGGTTGGTAAACCAGGGCACAGAGATGCCGAAACTGGCCTGTAAAAATTGATTGACCGGCCCGTATTCGCTGAACAGTTTTGCAAAGACGATGGAATAGGCCACCCCCGAAGAGATATTCGCCAGTAAAAAGCTCAGGGCAATAAAACTTTTCCCGTACTTAATTTTTCGTAATCCCGCGGCAAACAGCAGCGAGGCAAGAAAGACAATCGGGATATACCACATTAAAAAACGGCACACGTTCCACATCGATTGCCAGAATAACGCGTCATGAAACACGCCAATGATATTCTGTAATCCGCTAAACGTCGGCGTGCCAATAAATTGCCAGTTCGTCACGCTGAGCACGACCAGCCAGCACAGCGGATAAAACCAGAACAGCAACGAATAACCGATCCACGTGGAGGCCAGCAGGCCTCCGGTGCGGGATTCATATCCAGCCATTATTTCCCCTTATTTCGCCAGCAACGTGTTAATTTCCTGCGCGGATTTATCGAGGGTGGCTGCCGGATCGGCGTGGTTGAAAATGACCTGCTCCAGCATCTGCGTCATGCTGCGCTGAATCTCCGTGGTTTGCGTAGTGGCCGCTGGCGGCAGCGCGACGTCCACGTAAGATGCGATCGCCTTCTCCAGCGGGTTTTTCTCAAAGTAATTCACAAACAGCGGATTACTCATTAAATCACTGCGTGCTGGCGGCATACCGGTCAGCTCCAGCCAGCTCCGGTCGTGCTCGGCGTTGTTAAAGACCCACTGAATAAACGCCCACGCCTGCGCTTTGCGCTTGCTGGAACTGAAGATCACCACCCCTTTGCTGTCGCCGAACGTATACGGATGCGCGTCGCCTTTCTCGGTGAGCATCGGCCCAATTTGCAGCGTTTTGAGGATCTCCGGATACTGCTTGTGATAGCGAGCGATATCCCACGGACCGCGCGCGGACGCCAGCACCTGTCCAGTCGCTAACGGATCGTCGGCGGCGGTGAAGTCGTAGCTGCTCCACTTGCTGTTAAAGACTTTCCCCATAAAGGTCAGTACCGCCTGTCCGGCAGGATCGGCAAACGTCGCCTGATGACCCGCGAGGTAAGGTTTACCGCCGTTTTGCGCATAATAAAGCGGAATAAAATCGAACCAGCGTTCCCACCAGTTTTTCCCGGCGGTCATCTGGATAACATAGCCGTTATTATCCGCCGCCCGGCGCTCTGCCAACTGATAAAGCTCATCATAACGGGTCGGAACATGGTCAAAACCATACTGCTTGAGTAAATCGCCCCGCCACCACCAGACGATAGGATTAATATAGATTGGCAGAACATGTTGCTCGCCGTTTAATTGCCAGGCAGGAATAATTTTGCCCATCTGTCGGTTATTAACGAGTTCATTAAAACCACTCATTTTAGACAGGTCTTCAAGCTGACCAATTTCCACCAACTGGCTGGCAAAACCGATAAAGATATTACTGGAAATATCGGGTTCCGTGCCGGAAGCCAGCGCGTTCATTATTGCCTCTTCAGAACTGCTGGCGGCAGGAATGGGCGTAAATTCGACCGGGGTATGCGCCGGGTCTTTATTCCATTCTTTAACCATAGTATTCCAGAAGGCTTCTTCATTTTCGTTTGGTGCCACCCACATTTTAATTGGCGTTTTTGCTGTCTCTGCGGATTTTTTATCATCCGGACCGCAGCCAGAAATACAAAATGCGAATAGTACACAGGCTGTTAATTTAGCTAATTTTACAACTCTCACGATAACTCTCCATTTACTTTCAATAAGTATTGATTTACCGCTACCCTGCTATTGAATGGAGCGTAAATTAACACCCCCTTTTTATGTTTAACGTTAAACAAATCACAAAACGATTTTTGTTTAACGTTAAACTTTGCATCAACGTTCAACGCAATGGACGATAGAAATAAATAATTCACGCCAATATATAAACCCAACAAATATATTAAAAATGAAAATAAACGTTAATGATAATAAAGATAAGAAACGTATTACGATAAAATCATTGGCCAAGATTATGGGTATTTCCCATACCACGGTGTCGAACGCATGGAATAATCCGGAAAAATTATCTCCGGAGCTGCGCCAGCGAATTTTGCAATATGCCAGCGAGCTTGGCTTTCAGGGACCGGACAAGCTGGCGCGCGCGCTGCGTACTGGCAAATCTGACACCATCGGCGTGATATTCAACGACTCTATGAGTTACGTGTTTATCGATCCCCACGACATTGCGCTGATGCGGGGGATCGCCGTCCAGTGTGAAGAACAAAACGTCAATCTGGTCTTGATCCCTTTGCGTAAGCGGCAACAGACGCCGCTCAACACCCTGGTTGATGGCTATATTCTCAACGCCACGCATAACAATGCGGCCATGATCCAGCACGCGCTGGCTCATGGGCGTCCGGTGGTCACGCTCGATTTTCAGTTTCCCGACCATAGCAGCGTCTCCATCGATAACGCCTGCGCCATGCGCGATATTGCCCGCTATCTGGCCGATAAAGGTCATCGACATTTCGGCATCATCGCCTTTCCGTCACAGCCCTCAGCGCAGGGAATGTGCGATCTGACCGCCCCCGTCACCGGCGACAACCTGCTGATGCTCTCCCGCGTGAATGCCTGCCGGGAGGTTTTCCAGCAGCGCGGCTTCGCCCTTGATACGTGCTGGCTGTATCAAACCCGACACGATGAAGAACACGGCGAACAGGCGGCCAAAGCGTTACTGGAAACCCATCCGGAGATCACTGCGCTTATCTGCCTTTCCGATCGCTTCGCCGTCGGCGCGATCCACTACTGCCAACGGCAGCAACTGGCGGTTCCGCAGCGGGTTGCCGTTACCGGTTTCGATAATCTCGCCGTTGAGGTGGCGGGAATACGCCTGACCACCATCGCGCAAGACGCGGAAAAGAAAGGGGAAATGGCCGTCAAATTGCTGCTCACCAGAGGACCGGTGACCCACTATGAATTGCCTTACCAGCTCATCATTCGGGAGTCAGCCTGACTCATTAATTACAGAAGAGTAGATTATGGATGAACTAACCTGTTTTAAAGCCTACGACATTCGCGGTGAGGTTGGCGTCAACCTGACGCCGGATATCGCCTTTCGCATCGGTCGCGCTTACGCCGCCTGGCGCCATCCGCGCCGGGTGGTGATCGGCGCCGACATTCGCCTTAGCTCGGAATCGTTAAAATCCGCCGTGACCGACGGGCTGATTTCCAGCGGCGTGGATGTTATCGACATTGGTCTGTCAGGCACCGAAGAGATCTACTTCGCCACCCGGGAACTGCGTGCCGACGGTGGCATTCAGATAACCGCCAGCCATAATCCGGCGCAGTACAATGGTATGAAGCTGGTGCGCGAAGAGGCGCGTCCGATCAGTAACGACAACGGCCTGCAGGAGATAAAAGCGCTGGCGAAGCGCAATGACTTTGCTCCGATCGTCCATCGTGGCAGCCTCATCCCTTATGATAATCGCCCCGCCTGGATTGCCTGCCTGCTACGCTTCCTTCAGCATCCGCCGACTCGCCCGCTACGTATTGTGACCAACGCCGGACATGGCACCGTCGGGCCTGCGCTTGACGCGATCGCCGACGGGCTGGCCCGTGCGGGGGTTCAGATTGAGTTTATTCGCCTGCACCATCAGCCGGACGGTCATTTCCCGGCGGGCGTGCCGAATCCAATGCTGACGGAAAACCGCCTCATCACCCAGCAGGCGGTTATCGAGAATCAGGCTGATTTCGGCATCGCCTGGGATGGCGATTTCGATCGCTGCTTCTTCTTTGATGAGTGTGGCCGCTTTATTGAGAGCTACTACCTGGTTGGCCTGTTCGCCGAGCACTTCCTGCAACGCTCCGCAGGCAGTCATATCATTCTGGACCCGCGCCTGACGTGGAATACGCTGGACGTTGTAACTCGCTGCGGCGGAATCCCGGTCATCAGCAAAACCGGGCACGCCTTTATCAAAGCGCGGATGCGCGAAGAGGACGCGGTCTACGGCGGAGAAATGAGCGGCCACCACTACTTCCGCGATTTTGGCTATTGCGACAGCGGGATGATCCCACTGGTATTGCTGCTGCAAATTATCGGCAGCGACAGCCGTCCGCTGTCGGCGTATATCGAACACGCCCAGGTGCGCTTTCCGGTTTCCGGCGAAATCAATCTGACGGTGGCCGATCCGCAATCGGTCATGCAATCCATCGCCTCTCACTATCTGCAAGCCGGCGGCCTGCGTGACGATTGCGATGGGTTGAGCATCGACTTCGTTGACTGGCGCTTCAACTTACGCGCCTCCAACACCGAGCCGCTACTGCGCCTGAACGTGGAAACCCGCGCGGATACGGCACTGCTGGCGCGCAAAACCGATGAACTTTTAACGCTGATTGCAGCCTGGGATTCTGACAAGGAGAGGTTATGACCGCGCTAAGCCTGAGCAATATTCATAAAGCCTGGGGCAAGAACACCATCATTGAAAATCTGTCGCTGGAGATCGCCTCCGGGGAGTTCATTGTGCTGGTTGGCCCTTCCGGATGCGGGAAATCCACGCTGCTGCGGATCATCGCCGGACTGGAAATCCCCGACGGCGGTAAACTGGTGATGGGGGGAAAAGAGGTCACCAGGCTTGCGGCGGGCAAACGCAACCTGTCGATGGTGTTTCAGTCCTACGCCCTCTACCCGCATATGACCGTGAGGGAAAATCTGTCATTCGGTTTACGTAATATCAACACGCCCGCCGCCGAGATTGATAAGCGGGTCGCTCACGCCGCCAGCATGCTGAAGCTGGAAGAGATGCTGGACAGGCTGCCGCAGAATCTCTCCGGCGGGCAGCGCCAACGTGTGGCGATCGGGCGTTCTATTGTCCAGCAACCGGAACTGTTTCTGTTTGATGAACCGCTGTCTAACCTGGATGCCGCGTTGCGGGTCGGGATGCGCCAGGAGATCCAGCAGCTGCATAACACCCTGAAAAACACCATGATCTATGTAACGCACGATCAGGTGGAGGCGATGACGCTGGCCGATCGCATCGTGGTGCTTTACAAGGGAAAAATTGAGCAGGTGGGCACGCCGCTGGAGCTGTATAACACCCCGGCAAACCTGTTTGTCGCTGAGTTTATCGGCACGCCGAAAATCAATGTTCTGCCAGCGGTATGGCGTGAAGGCGCTCTGCATATCGCCGATAACCTCGTCTTCCGCCTCACCCGTCAGCCCGCAGGCGTTAGCGACGGGGACAAACTGTTTGTCGCCATCCGCCCGGAGCATATGCAGTACCAGCAGACCGGGGATTTCACATTGCAAGGGCGTACCCGGCTGTGTGAATTACAGGGCGACTCCACGCTGGTGTGGTTGGATCTGGCCGGCCACCCCGTGTGCCTGAAGTCTTTTCAACAGCTTAGCTTCATGCCGGATACACCGCTTACGCTCACCGTACAAGAGTCGCACCTGCACCTCTTTGACGGTCTGGGTAAACGACTGGCGTTCTGACCCACTTGCCCTTGCGTCCGCAGGGGCATTTTTTGAATCCCATCACAATCACGGCATTCCCCTTTTCCCTTTTACGCCACGACGGCTAAATTAGAACTCATCCGACCACATAACAATAATTTTACATACTGGACACCTTTATGAGCTATCCGTCGCTGTTCGCCCCGCTCGATTTAGGCTTCACCACGCTTAAAAACCGCGTGCTGATGGGTTCAATGCATACCGGGCTGGAGGAGTATCCCGACGGTGCAGAACGGCTGGCCGCGTTCTACGCCGAACGCGCCCGTCACGGCGTAGCGTTAATTGTGAGCGGAGGTATTGCGCCTGCGCTTTCCGGCGTGGGGATGGAAGGCGGCGCGATGCTGAACGACACCAGCCAGCTTGCACATCATCGCGTCATTACCGACGCGGTGCATGACGAAGGCGGCAAAATCGCCCTGCAAATCCTGCATACCGGGCGTTACAGCTACCAGCCGCATCTGGTGGCACCTTCTGCCATTCAGGCGCCAATCAACCGCTTTACGCCGCATGAGCTGACGCACGATGAGGTGCTGCAGTTGATTGAAGATTTTGCCCACTGCGCTCAACTGGCGCGGGAAGCAGGCTATGATGGCGTCGAAGTGATGGGCTCGGAAGGCTATCTCATCAACGAATTCCTGACTCTGCGCACCAATCAGCGCAATGACGAGTGGGGTGGCGAGTATGCCAACCGCATGCGTTTTGCCGTGGAAGTGGTGCGCGCGGTACGCCAGCGTGCCGGTAATGACTTTATTATTATCTTCCGCCTGTCGATGCTCGATCTGGTGGAAAACGGCGGAACCTTCGACGAAACCGTCCAACTGGCGCAGGCGATAGAAGCCGCAGGGGCGACCATTATTAACACCGGTATTGGCTGGCATGAGGCGCGTATTCCCACTATCGCCACCCCGGTGCCACGCGGTGCGTTTAGTTGGGTGACACGTAAGCTGAAAGGGCATGTGACGATCCCACTGGTCACCACCAACCGCATTAACGATCCTCAAGTCGCCGATGACATTCTGGCCCGTGGCGATGCCGATATGGTGTCGATGGCCCGTCCGTTCCTCGCCGATGCCGAACTGCTGTCAAAAGCGCAAACCGGGCGAGCGGATGAGATCAATACCTGTATCGGCTGTAACCAGGCCTGCCTGGATCAGATCTTCATCGGCAAAGTCACCTCTTGCCTGGTGAATCCGCGCGCCTGCCATGAGACCAAAATGCCGATCGTTGCCGCCACTGTGCCGAAAAATCTGGCGGTTGTCGGAGCAGGTCCTGCAGGCCTCGCCTTCGCCATTAATGCCGCCGCACGCGGTCATCACGTGACATTATTTGACGCGCATAGCGAGATTGGCGGGCAGTTTAATATCGCTAAGCAGATCCCCGGCAAAGAAGAATTTTATGAAACCCTGCGCTACTACCGCCGGATGATAGATGTGACTGGCGTGTCGCTGAAGCTGAATCACTTTGTCAGCGCACGCGATCTGTACCCCTTCGATGAAGTGATCCTCGCCAGCGGGATCGAGCCACGCATGCCACCGATCGAGGGGATCGCGCATCCTAAAGTGCTCAGCTATCTCGACGTCCTGCGCGATAAAATGCCGGTGGGTAAACGCGTGGCGATCGTTGGCTGCGGCGGGATCGGTTTTGATACCGCCATGTATTTGAGCCAGCCCGGTGAGCCCACCAGCCAAAACATTGCGGAATTCTGCGTGGAATGGGGGATCGACACCAGCCTGCAACAGCCTGGCGGCTTACGCCTGGAAGGCCCGCACTTATCCCGCAGCCCGCGCCAGATAGTGATGTTACAGCGCAAAGCCAGCAAACCGGGACAAGGTTTAGGGAAAACGACGGGCTGGATCCATCGCGCCACCCTGCTCTCACGCGGCGTGAAAATGATCCCGGCAGTTAGCTATCAGAAAATTGATGATGATGGGTTACACGTCGTGTTGAACGGCGAACCGTTGATCTTTAACGTGGATAACGTGGTGATTTGCGCCGGACAAGAGCCGCGCCGTGAACTGGTTGATCCACTCCACGCAGCAGGTAAAACGGTGCATCTGATCGGCGGCTGCGATGTAGCGATGGAGCTGGATGCCCGACGCGCTATTGCCCAAGGGACGATGCTGGCGCTGGAAATTTAACAGTATGTATTTCGTAGGCCGGATAAGGCGGTCACGCCGCCATCCGGCACACACGATTAGCGACGGCGACCGGTTTTGACCGCTTTCAGTACCACGAATTTATTATTGGTGGCGATGGTCACGCAGTTGCCGAAAATCTTCTTCAGCTTGTGGAAGTAGTCAAGGTGACGGTTAGCCACAATGTACAGCTCACCGTTGATTTTCAGGCAGCGACGAGCGTGGTGGAACATCTCCCAGGCAATGTTATCCGTCAGCGCGTGCTTCTGGTGGAACGGTGGGTTGCACAGCACGGCGTTAAAGCGGAACGGTTCGACGCCCGACAGCGCGTTGTTGATCATAAACTCACAGCGATCCAGCGCTTCAGGCATGTTACTTTCCACGTTCAAGCGGCTTGAAGCCACCGCCATCGGCGATTCATCAACAAATATCACGTTGGCTTCCGGGTTCTTCGCCAGCAGCGTCATACCGATGACACCGTTACCACAGCCGAGGTCAACAATCTCCCCTTCGAGGTTTTCCGGCAGATGCTCGATAAAAAAGCGCGCGCCGATATCCAGTCCGGTACGGGAGAAGACGTTGGCGTGGTTATGGATAGTCCATTCGGTACCTTCCAGCTTCCAGCTTAGCACTTGCGAGGCAGCGGCCAGCTCAGGTTTGCTGAACGTACAGTTGATTAAACGGGCTTTTTTCCACGCCAGCGTCGTGGTGGTTGGACCCAACACTTTTTCGAACAGCTCCAGCGTCGAGGTATGCACGTCACGCGCTTTTGCCCCGGCGATGATACGCGTTTGCGGCGTTACCACTTCGCGCAGCGCGCGCAGTTGCTGCTCCAGCAGCGCCATGGTTTTTGGCAGCTTAATCAGCACCACGCCCGGCGCCTGCGGGTAGTCAGCCGTACTGTCGAGGAACTTGACGCTCGACTCGGCAATATCGTTATGACGCAGGTTCTCGCGTGTGGCAAGCTCGCTGAGATAGGAGTCGCCAATGCTGTACGGCGAATGTTGCGCCAGCGCACAGCCCAGCGCGCCAAAGGTATCATTCAGGATTAGCACCGGGCCGCTAATCTCGGTATCGTCCAGCTGTTGCAGCAGATATTCATCTGCCGCTTCCCACGCCAGCAGCGGGTTAACGTCATCCGTTTCCGGGAAACGTTTAAGTGACAGCGAACGGAAACCGTTGTCTATGTGGCTCATCGGCCCTCCTGAATGGTAAAATTTCGGCGTATCCCTGAAAAGGGTGCGTGAGTATACACTTTTTATGATTGGCATGGGCAAAGATGAACCAACTAACTTATCTCCAGGGCTACCCGGAGAATTTACTTTCTCAGGTGAGAACGCTGATTGCTGAACAGCGTCTGGGCGCAGTGCTGGAGAAGCGCTATCCGGGGACGCATGATTTCGCGACCGACAAAGCGCTCTGGCAATATGCTCAGGATCTGAAAAATCAGTTCCTGCGTAATGCCCCGCCGCTGAATAAAGTCATGTATGACAGCAAGATACACGTTCTGAAGAATGCGCTGGGGCTGCATACCGCCGTATCTCGCGTGCAGGGCGGTAAGCTAAAAGCCAAAGCGGAGATCCGCGTTGCCACCGTGTTTCGCAATGCCCCTGAACCTTTTTTACGCATGATCGTCGTTCATGAACTGGCGCATCTGAAAGAAAAAGAGCACGACAAAGCGTTTTACCAGCTGTGCTGTCATATGGAGCCTCAGTATCATCAACTGGAGTTCGATACCCGCCTGTGGTTAACGCAACAATCGTTAAAGCAAACTGCGTAGTTGCGCACTGGCTTTGTCTTCAGGGCATGCTAAATTGACGAAAGGATCCCTTTTCGCAGCCTGAAGGCCATTATGATACGTTTCGCAGTAATTGGCACAAACTGGATCACCCGCCAGTTTGTCGATGCCGCCCATGAAACCGGCAAATATAAGTTGACCGCGGTCTATTCCCGTAGCCTCGAGCAGGCGCAGACCTTCGCCAACGATTACCCCGTCGAGCATCTGTTTACCTCACTGGAAGCGATGGCGCAAAGCGAGGCGATCGACGCCGTCTACATCGCCAGTCCAAACTCCCTGCACTTCCCGCAGACCGAGCTGTTTTTGCGGCACAAAAAGCATGTTATTTGCGAAAAGCCGCTGGCCTCAAACCTGGCGCAAGCCGAAGCCGCTATCGCCTGCGCGCGCGAAAATCAGGTCGTGCTGTTTGAAGCGTTTAAGACCGCCAGCTTGCCTAACTTCCTGCTGTTGCAGCAATCTCTACCCAAAGTCGGAAGAATCAGGAAAGCGTTTATTAATTACTGCCAGTACTCCTCGCGTTACCAGCGCTATCTGGACGGTGAAAATCCGAACACGTTTAATCCGGCGTTCTCAAATGGCTCGATTATGGATATCGGTTTTTACTGCCTGGCCTCAGCGGTTGCGCTGTGGGGTGAGCCGCAAAGCGTTCAGGCCAGCGCCAGTCTGCTGGAAAGCGGCGTAGATGCCCACGGCGTGGTGGTGATGAATTACGGTGATTTCAGCGTCACACTCCAGCACTCAAAAGTAAGCGACTCGGTGTTAGCCAGTGAAATTCAGGGTGAGCAGGGATCGCTGGTGATCGAGCATATCTCCGAGTGTCAGAAAGTGTGCTTCGTTCCTCGCGGGGGGAAAACCCAGGATCTGACGACGCCTCAGCACATCAATACTATGCTGTATGAGGCAGAGGCTTTTGCTCATTTGGTTGAATCCGGCGAAGTGGATCACCCCGCACTGGCCGTCAGCCGTATCACCGCCAAACTGCAAACAGAGATTCGCCGCCAGACCGGCGTGATTTTCCCGGCAGACGAAGCGGTAATATCGCTGACTGCGTAAAAGTATGTAAAACGAATGTTGCAGGCCATTGACTGAATGCATGGCCTGTAATATTTTGTAACCCGCAAAGGGGAGTAACTTCGTTGTCGGTTGATCGTCATTACGATGTGTGAAAAACCACATCCGGTCGCCGGGCGATAACAAAGGAATACGCCATCGTATTCCTTTGTTGTTGTAAGTGAGACCTTGCCGAATGGCAAGGTCTATGCATAAAAAGCAGCGGCTAACGTCATTCGGCGTTGGCCGTTTTTTTTATGCATGGGGAAATACAATGAATACTGTCGGCACACCGTTGTTATGGGGTGGCTTCGCTGTCGTGGTGGTAATTATGCTGGCCATCGACCTGCTGTTGCAGGGTCGTCGTGGCGCGCATACGATGTCGATGAAGCAGGCTGCGGCCTGGTCAATCGTTTGGGTAACGCTGTCGTTACTGTTTAACGCCGTCTTCTGGTGGTACCTGGCACAAACCCAGGGCCGCGCCGTTGCCGACCCACAGGCGCTGGCGTTCCTTACCGGCTATTTGATCGAAAAATCGCTGGCAGTAGATAACGTCTTTGTCTGGTTGATGCTGTTCAGCTACTTCTCCGTACCGCCTGCGTTGCAGCGTCGGGTACTGGTGTATGGCGTGCTGGGAGCCATTGTTCTGCGTACGATCATGATCTTCGCCGGCAGTTGGCTTATCACCCAGTTTGAGTGGCTGTTGTACGTGTTTGGTGCATTCCTGCTGTTTACCGGCGTAAAAATGGCGCTGGCGAAAGAAGATGCTTCCGGTATTGGCGACAGGCCGTTAGTACGCTGGCTGCGCGGTCATTTGCGCATGACCGATACCATCGAAGATGAAAAATTCTTCGTGCGTAAAAACGGCCTGCTGTTTGTTACGCCGCTGATGCTGGTGTTGATTCTGGTTGAGCTGAGCGACGTCATTTTTGCCGTCGACAGTATTCCGGCTATCTTTGCCGTCACTACCGACCCGTTCATCGTGCTGACCTCAAACCTGTTTGCTATTTTGGGTCTGCGCGCAATGTACTTCCTGCTGGCGGGCGTGGCGGAGCGTTTCTCCATGCTGAAGTACGGTTTGTCGGTCATTCTGGTGTTTATCGGTATTAAGATGCTGATCGTCGATTTCTACCATATCCCGATCGCTATCTCGTTAGGCGTGGTATTTGGCATTCTGTTTGTGACGCTGATTGTGAACGCCTGGGTCAACCACCAGCACGATAAAAAGCAGCAAATACAGTAAGTTTCATCTGCTAGCTGAAAAGCCCGACAGCACACTGCGTGCGTCGGGCTTTTTGTTTATCATGTCAAAATAATGTTAACTCAAAGTTATAAAATATGATCTCGACGCGAAATCCAGGATATTTCGCTTCCAGAACCCTGTTCTTTCCTTATACTCAGCCATGCAAACATTTGCCTCATCCTGAAAGATGCGTCTACAGAACGCACAAAGGCAGGGCAACAACACAATGAAAGGATTACTACATGACTACGCAACGTTCATCGGGGCTATTCTCGCGCCTGGCGCAAGGGAGCCTGGTTAAACAAATTTTGATCGGTTTGGTTCTGGGGATTTTACTGGCACTGGTGTCAAAACCTGCGGCAGAAGCCGTTGGTTTGCTGGGTACTCTGTTCGTCGGCGCGTTAAAAGCCGTCGCACCAATTCTGGTTCTGATGCTGGTAATGGCTTCTATCGCCAACCACCAGCACGGGCAAAAAACCAATATCCGCCCAATCCTGTTCCTCTACCTGCTCGGAACATTTTCCGCAGCGCTAGCGGCCGTTGTCTTCAGCTTCGCTTTCCCATCGACACTGCATCTTTCCAGCAGCGCCAGCGATATCGTACCGCCGTCCGGCATTATTGAAGTGATGCGTGGCCTGCTAATGAGCATGGTTTCTAACCCAATTGATGCACTGCTTAACGCCAACTACATCGGCATCCTGGTTTGGGCCGTCGGTCTGGGCTTTGCGCTGCGTCACGGTAATGAAACGACCAAAAATCTGGTCAACGATATGTCCAACGCTGTTACCTTTATGGTGAAGCTTGTGATTCGTTTCGCGCCGATCGGTATCTTCGGCCTGGTCTCCTCCACGCTGGCAACCACCGGTTTCGCCACGCTTTGGGGCTACGCGCAGCTGCTGACCGTGCTGGTAGGCTGTATGCTGCTGGTAGCACTGGTGGTCAACCCGCTGCTGGTATTCTGGAAAATTCGCCGCAACCCATATCCGTTAGTGCTGGCCTGTCTGCGTGAAAGCGGCGTGTACGCCTTCTTTACCCGTAGCTCCGCGGCAAACATTCCGGTGAATATGGCGCTGTGTGAGAAGCTGAACCTGGATCGTGATACCTATTCGGTTTCTATCCCGCTGGGAGCCACCATCAACATGGCTGGCGCGGCGATCACCATTACCGTGTTGACGCTGGCGGCGGTAAATACGTTGGGTATTCCGGTCGATTTACCGACGGCGCTGTTACTGAGCGTGGTGGCTTCGCTGTGTGCCTGCGGCGCATCGGGCGTGGCGGGAGGTTCTCTGCTGCTGATCCCACTGGCATGTAATATGTTCGGTATCCCGAATGACATCGCCATGCAGGTCGTTGCCGTTGGCTTTATCATCGGCGTATTGCAGGATTCCTGTGAAACGGCGCTGAACTCTTCTACAGACGTCCTGTTTACCGCTGCGGCCTGCCAGGCTGAAGACGAACGTCTGGCAAATAACGCCCTGCGCGGCTAATCTCTGCCCCTCCGTCACCGGACGGAGGGGTTCTCTTCTTGTACGCTTTTTTCAATTTTGAATGGATCAATTCCGCGTTTTTGCATCCGCCGGAAGCGAATAATGTTCAGGCCGTTCATCACCAGAAAGCTACCTTCGATCATCGTCCCACCAATCGATCCCAACCAGAAATTATGGATAACCCAACAGGCGGTTGCGCACCACATTACGCAGCGCACGGTCAGCCCCTGGCAGCGAAACAGCGCCCAGGTGCTGGCCAGCGTGCCGATAATCGGCAACAGCTCCATCGCATGCTGTAATTTCGCCAGCCCAAGAACCAGGGTGAGGATAATAAAAACGGTCATTACCCACAGTTTGCGGGTATGCATCGAGACGAGTGTGCGGATGGTGTTTAGCTCTGCACTCATTCCCGCAGGCCAGGCGCCCATCAGAAAAAAATGCACGCCAATGGTGGCGCTGTAGACGGCAAGTTGCAGCCGGAACCGGCGCTCATCTCGATTGAAAAAGGTGGTAATGCCGATCAAAAAGGCGATGACACCTACGCCCTGGGCCAGCCAATACGCGGTCATGGGAGATCCTTGTGAGGAAACGCAAAAACAAACGGCGCTCCATATTATGAAACGCCGTTTTTAAAATCCACTCCATTTCGATTACCCAATAGATTTCGTGCTACCGCAAGGCGGTAAGTTCAGACATCCCCGGGAGCTTACTGGAGTAAGTGACCGGGGTGAATGGACGCAGCCAACGCGGCTGTCACGCGAAAGATGAAGGGTAATTACAATGTTACGCCGCTTTTAAAGATAGCCAGTTCCCGGAAATCGTTGCGCTCGTTGCAAGTTTGCTTGCCATTGGCGAACTCAACGATCGTATCGACAAACTCGCTCAGCAGCTGAGGCATCGCTTTACCGTGGATCAGCTGTCCGGCGTCAAAATCGATCCAGTGTTTTTTCTTGGCCGCCAGCTCGCTGTTGGTCGCAATTTTCACCGTCGGCACAAAACCGCCGTACGGCGTACCGCGGCCGGTGCTGAACAGCACCATATGACAGCCCGCGCCCGCGAGGGCACTGGTAGCAACCGCATCGTTACCCGGCGCGCTCAGTAAGTTCAGGCCGTGTGTCTTCAGGCGTTCGCCGTAGCGCAGTACATCCACCACCTGGCTGGAGCCCGCTTTTTGCGTGCAGCCCAGAGATTTATCTTCCAGCGTGGTGATCCCGCCCGCTTTGTTGCCCGGCGATGGATTCTCGTAAATCGGCTGGTCGTGAGCAATGAAGTACTGCTTAAAGTCATTGACCATGGTCACCAGCTTGCCGAAGGTTTCTTCGTCACGGCAGTGGTCCATCAGCAGTTGCTCGGCACCGAACATTTCCGGTACTTCAGTCAGCACGGTGGTGCCGCCGTTGGCAATCACATAGTCGGAAAAACGCCCCAGCATCGGGTTGGCGGTAATACCAGACAGGCCGTCAGAGCCGCCGCATTCCAGACCAAACTTCAGCTCGCCCAGCTTACCCGGCTCACGCTTATCGTTACGCATCACGTTGTACAACTGATGGAGATGTTCAATCCCCGCTTCCACTTCGTCTTCCTGATGTTGGCAGACCATAAAGTGAACACGCTCAGGATCGTACTCGCCTAAGGTTTCGCGGAAGGCATCAACCTGGTTGTTTTCACAGCCCAGGCCGACCACCAGCACCGCACCCGCATTCGGGTGGCGCACCATATTTTGCAGCATGGTACGGGTGTTGATGTGGTCGTCACCCAGCTGTGAACAGCCGTAGGTGTGACTGAAAAGATGCACGCCGTCGATACCCTCGGCGTCGTTGGTCTCTTTCAGAAAGCGGGTCTGCATCTGACGCGCCATAGCGTTGACGCAGCCGACCGTCGGCAGGATCCACAGTTCGTTGCGCACGCCGACCTCGCCGTTGGCGCGACGGTAGATCTGTACGTCGCGATCGGCGGGTTGAACAAGCTCTGCCTGAAAATCAGGGTGGTAGCTATACGTGTCCAGGTCGCTCAGATTCGTGCGCGTGTTGTGAGCATGAATATGCTCACCCGCCGCCACGTCCACCAACGTATGACCGATTGGCAAACCGTATTTAATGACATTTTCGCCTTGCGCAATATCGCATAAAGCGAATTTATGGCCACGAGAAACCGCTTGGCGCAGGATTACCGCTTGCCCATCAACGGTGACTTCGGTTCCTTCAGCCAAATCAGCGAGCGCTACCGCGACGTTATCCAGCGTATGGATCTTGATGTATTGCATACCTTCACCCAGGCCTTAGTTCAGTTCAATGGCGAAATAATCACGCGCATTGTTGAAGCAAATATTTCTGACCATTTCACCCAACAGCTGGATATCTGCCGGCGCTTCACCTGCAGCAACCCAACGGCCAATCATCTGGCACAGGATGCGACGGAAGTATTCATGGCGCGTGTATGACAGGAAGCTACGGCTATCGGTCAGCATGCCGACGAAACGGCTCAGCAGACCGAGCTGGGCCAGTTGCGTCATCTGACGTTCCATACCGTCTTTCTGATCGTTGAACCACCAGCCGGAACCGAACTGCATCTTGCCCGGCATACCTTCGCCCTGGAAGTTGCCGATCATGGTGCCCAGCACTTCGTTATCGCGCGGGTTCAAACAGTAGAGAATAGTTTTCGGCAGCAGGTTCTGTTCGTTCTGCTTGCTCAGCAGTTTGGACAGCTCTTCGGCCATCGGGCGATCGTTGATGGAGTCGAAGCCGACATCCGCGCCCAACAGTTTGAACTGACGCAGGTTGTTATTACGCAGTGCGCCGATATGGTACTGCTGTACCCATTCACGACGCGCGTATTCCGCACCGAGGAACACCAGCACCGCGGTTTTAAACTGGGCAACTTCATGCTCGCTCAGCGTTTCACCCGCCAGGCGGCGTGCCAGAATGCTATCCAGTTCAGATTCGTTAGATTCAGCAAACAGCACCACGTCCAGCGCGTGGTCAGAGACTTTACAGCCGTGAGCCGCAAAGTGATCCAGACGTTTGGTCAGTGCAGCTTGCAGGTCGCTGAAGCGGCGGATATCCGTGTCAGACACCTCACCGAGCTTCGCCATATAGTCGTTAAAGGTCGCCTGCTCAATGTTAAAGGCTTTATCCGGACGCCAGCTCGGCAGCACTTTCACATCAAAGCTTCCGTCTTTAGCAACGGCCGCGTGATGCTCCAGAGAGTCGATCGGGTCATCGGTAGTACCAACCATTTTCACATTCATCTGCTGCATGATGCCGCGCGCGGAGAATTTGTCCTGCGCCAGCAGTTCGTTGCACTGGTTCCAGATTTCGTCAGCCGTTGCCGGAGACAGCAGCTTACCTGTAATACCAAACGGGCGACGTAATTCGAGGTGGGTCCAATGGTACAGCGGGTTACCGATTGTGTGCGGAACCGTGGCGGCCCAGGCGTCAAACTTCTCGCGATCGGACGCATCGCCGGTACACAGGCGCTCAGCGACGCCGTTAGTACGCATCGCACGCCACTTGTAGTGGTCACCCTTCAGCCAGATGTCATACAGGTTATTAAAACGGTAGTTTTCCGCGATTTGTTGCGGTGGCAAATGACAGTGGTAGTCGAAGATTGGCTGGTCTTTGGCGTAATCATGATACAGACGGCGGGCAAATTCGGTGTCCAACAGGAAATCTTCAGTCATAAACGGGGTCATTATCGTCTTCCTCTCAGCGAGTGCGTCAGATTGCTTATGTTTTGATGTTGACAAAGTTATCACACCAATTTCCATACACTGAAGATATTTTCGTGAGTTAGATCAACAAATGGCGACAAAAAAATTACTCTCAAAGAGGTAAACCTCGCGCCAAGCCGCACCAGCACTGGCTTTGCTGAATCGAAATAATGACCACACGAAGATTCACACTTTTGTGATGGCACTCACCTTTTAAAGCTGTATGACAAGTTATCTTTTTGCCGTCGCGATACATAAGCCGACGGAATGCAAATTACCGATGTATCACCATCGGATTAACCGGTACGGAAACCGAATTAGCACAAATATTGACATGGCAGAGTTCGGGGAGTACCGGCTTTTTTTTCGGTTACCCCCTCGTAAAAGAACATCCTCCTCCCTGAACTGGAAGATGACCGCTCGTTCGCGGACATAACAAAACGATGAGGTTTTACATGCGTAAAATTAAAGGGTTACGTTGGTACATGATCGCACTGGTGACGCTTGGCACCGTGCTGGGTTATCTGACACGTAACACTGTGGCGGCAGCTGCGCCAACTCTGATGGAAGAGTTACACATCTCCACCCAACAGTATTCCTATATCATCGCAGCGTATTCTGCTGCTTACACCGTAATGCAACCCGTTGCCGGCTACGTGCTCGATGTGCTCGGCACAAAAATTGGTTACGCGATGTTCGCCGTTCTGTGGGCCGTCTTCTGTGGCGCGACCGCACTGGCTGGTAGCTGGGGTGGACTGGCGCTGGCGCGAGGTGCAGTCGGTGCCGCTGAAGCTGCGATGATCCCTGCGGGTCTGAAAGCCAGTTCTGAATGGTTCCCGGCAAAAGAACGTTCAATCGCCGTGGGTTATTTTAACGTCGGTTCCTCTATCGGCGCGATGATTGCTCCGCCGCTGGTCGTCTGGGCTATCGTCATGCACAGCTGGCAGATGGCATTCATTATTTCCGGTGCCCTGAGCTTCATCTGGGCCATGTGCTGGTTGGTATTTTACAAACACCCACGCGACCAGAAAAAACTGTCTGATGAAGAACGTGATTACATTCTGAATGGTCAGGAATCACAGCATAAAAACAGCACCGCCAAGAAAATGTCTCTCGGTCAGATCCTGCGTAACCGCCAGTTCTGGGGCATCGCGCTGCCGCGTTTCCTGGCAGAGCCGGCCTGGGGTACCTTCAACGCCTGGATCCCGCTGTTCATGTTTAAAGTCTACGGCTTTAACCTGAAAGAGATTGCGATGTTTGCCTGGATGCCGATGCTGTTTGCTGACCTGGGTTGTATCGTAGGGGGTTACTTACCGCCGCTGTTCCAGCGCTGGTTCGGCGTTAACCTGATCGTTTCCCGTAAAATGGTCGTCACCATGGGCGCATTGCTGATGATTGGCCCAGGGATGATCGGTCTGTTCACCAGCCCGTACATTGCTATCGCCCTGCTGTGCGTCGGCGGCTTTGCTCACCAGGCGCTGTCCGGTGCGCTGATCACGCTCTCTTCTGACGTATTTGGTCGTAATGAAGTGGCAACCGCGAACGGTCTGACCGGTATGTCCGCATGGCTTGCAAGTACGCTGTTTGCGCTGGTCGTTGGCGCGCTGGCTGACACCATCGGCTTCAGCCCGCTGTTCGCCGTACTGGCGGTATTCGACCTGCTCGGCGCGTTAGTCATCTGGACGGTATTGCAGAACAAATCGGCCAGCGAGGTAGAGTCAGCTTCGCAAACTGGCGATCCCGCTGCGCAAAGTTAACCAGACACGATTTAACAAGGTTATGTAATGCTAAGCCGCCAGTCATCTGGCGGCTTTTTTATCGCCGCGAGTGGAGCCGTAATCGCAAAAGTGGTATAACAAATAGAGTCTGCCGTATCATGCCTGGAGCGCATATGGAAATCACCGAACCACGACGTTTGTACCAACAACTTGCCGCTGATCTGAAAGAACGCATTGAGCAGGGTGTCTACCTGGTGGGTGACAAACTCCCCGCCGAGCGCTTTATCGCCGATGAAAAAAATGTCAGCCGCACCGTGGTTCGTGAAGCGATTATCATGCTCGAGGTTGAGGGCTACGTTGAAGTGCGTAAAGGATCGGGGATCCACGTCATTTCAAACCAACCCAAACACTATGTCGCGCCAGATGAAAGTCTGGAGTTCGCCAGCTACGGTCCGTTTGAGCTGCTCCAGGCTCGCCAGCTCATAGAAAGCAACATTGCTGAGTTTGCCGCCACCCAGGTGACCAAACAGGACATCATGAAACTGATGGAAATTCAGGAGAAGTCGCGTAACGAAAAAAGCTTTCGTGACTCCGAGTGGGATCTCCTGTTCCATGTGCAGGTCGCGCTGGCAACACAGAACTCTGCCCTGGCCGCGATTGTTGAAAAAATGTGGACTCAGCGTATTCACAACCCCTACTGGAAGAAGCTGCACGACCACATCGACCTGCGCACGATAGATAACTGGTGCGACGACCATGACCAGATCCTGCGGGCGCTGATTCGCAAAGATCCACACGCCGCCAAACTGGCGATGTGGCAGCATCTTGAGAACACAAAGCAGATGCTGTTTAACGAAACCAGCGATGATTTTGAATTCAACGCAGACCGTTATCTTTTTACCGATAATCCCGTCATTCATCTCGATACGGCAGCTAACGGCGCAAAATAAACAATCTTAACGATGCAGGCGCGACAAAGCGCCTGTTTCTGACACTTGGTAAGCATTAGGTATAAAGTGTCAGCCTGTGTAAATCCTCTCGCCTCCCTCCATTGCGATAAGCAAAATCACAGGACAACACCCGTAATTTCTATAACGGACTACGTTGACCTTTGTTACAATTAGTTGTTATTTGAATTTTTGTGTTTGAGAGCTTGCTTACTTCACAACTTTACAGGGAATAGTTCAGGCCGTGAATTTGTGTCAGACCGCGATCCATGTAAAAAACACCAATAAAATTGCGGCGTTACAAACTCCAGAATACCGGCATGACGACAACCGATTCTCCAGGAATATTGAATGGAACTACTGACTCAATTACTGAATGCTTTATGGGCTCAGGATTTTGAAACGCTGGCCAATCCCTCCATGATTGGCATGCTCTATTTCGTACTGTTTACCATTTTGTTTCTGGAAAACGGACTGCTGCCAGCAGCCTTTTTACCTGGCGACAGTCTACTGGTACTGGTCGGCGTACTTATCGCTAAAGGCGCGATGGGTTTTCCGCAAACTGTACTGCTGCTCACCACCGCGGCCAGCCTGGGTTGCTGGCTCAGCTATATCCAGGGGAGATGGCTGGGAAATACCCGCACCGTTCAAAACTGGCTGTCTCATCTACCCGCGCACTACCATCAGCGCGCACATCATCTGTTCCATAAGCATGGCTTGTCTGCCCTGCTGGTCGGTCGCTTTATCGCGTTTGTCAGAACATTACTGCCGACCATCGCAGGATTGTCCGGTCTGAACAATGCGCGCTTTCAGTTCTTTAACTGGATGAGCGGACTGCTTTGGGTTCTGATTCTCACAACGCTTGGCTATCTGCTGGGCAAAACGCCAGTGTTTCTCAAATATGAAGATCAGCTGATGTCTTGTCTGATGCTGCTTCCCGTGGTGTTACTGGTGTTTGGTCTGGCAGGTTCACTGGTTGTGCTTTGGAAAAAGAAATACGGGAACCGAGGGTAAATTATGCTGAAATCATGCATAACACTCCGACGACTGGCCTGGACGACTACTTTTATGCTGTTTATCGGCGCGCTGCTCCTGACCTGGTCGGTCATCCGCCAGCAGGAGTCAACGCTTGCCATTCGTGCTGTAAACCAGGGAGCCACCATGCCTGATGGCTTCTCTATCTGGCATCACCTGGACGCCAACGGCATTCGCTTTAAAAGCATTACTCCGCAAAATGACGCGCTGCTGATCACCTTTGATTCCAGCGCGCAAAGCGCAGCCGCAAAGGTCGTGCTGGACCGAACGTTACCGCACGGTTTCGTTATTGCTCAGCAGGATGATGATAATCAGGCGGTACAGTGGTTATCCCGCTTACGTGATACCCCGCACCGTTTTGGTTAATCTCCAGGAATCTGAATTAGATCACTCACTTTGGTGATTTCATCATTTAGCGCCTATGATTAATAAACTGGGTTTATGACCCATTGCTTTATTATTCTGGAGCATCGGCCAAAGCCACAAGGTCGAATCACAATGGAAGGTTCAAGAATGAAATACCGCATCGCTTTAGCAATTAGTCTTTTCGCTCTCAGTGCCGGCAGTTACGCCTCCACCCTCTGTCAGGAAAAAGAACAGGATATTCAGCGGGAGATAAGCTATGCCGAAAAGCACAACAATCAAAACCGTATCAATGGTCTGAACAAAGCGCTGAGCGAAGTTCGGGCAAATTGTACTGACAGCAAACTGCGCGCCGACCATCAGAAAAAAATCGCCGAGCAGAAAAATGAGATAGCCGAGCGTCAACGTGATTTGGCCGAGGCGAAGCAAAAAGGCGATGCGGATAAGATAGCCAAGCGCGAACATAAGCTTGCTGAAGCTCAGCAAGAGCTGAAAGAACTCGAGACACGCGATTACTAACTACGGTAACTAGCCACTCAACTGGAGAAAACTATGTCGAAAGATAATGCTACGGAAAACCTGCGCGCTGAGCTGAAATCTCTTGCGGATACGCTTGAAGAAGTACTTAGCTCCTCTGGCGATAAGTCGAAGGAAGAGATGAGTAAAATTCGCAGCAAAGCCGAACATGCGTTACGCGAGAGCCGCCATCGTCTGAGCGAAACCAGCGATGTGATTGCCAAACAGACCCGTGAGGCCGCGGCAAAAGCCGATAACTACGTACGCGAAAACCCATGGACAGGCGTCGGCATTGGCGCTGCAGTCGGTGTGGTGCTTGGTGTACTGCTGTCGCGCCGTTAATAATGGCAGACTCTCAACACGCACAAGGTCCAGGCAAAGGCGTACTGGGTATTGGACAGCGGATCCTGACGATTCTCGTTGAGATCGTAGAGACGCGGCTGCGGCTGGCCGTCGTTGAGCTGGAAGAGGAAAAAGCCAATCTCATCCAGATCCTGCTGATGCTTGGGCTGACCATGCTGTTCGCGGCGTTTGGTCTGATGAGTCTGATGGTGCTTATCATCTGGGCCATAGACCCGCAGTATCGCCTGAACGCCATGATTGCCACCACCGTTGTGCTGTTGCTTTTAGCGCTTATCGGCGGGCTATGGACGCTGAGTAAAGCGCGTAAAACAACGCTGCTACGCCATACGCGCAATGAACTCGCTAACGACAGGCAGGCCCTGGAGGATGATGCATAATGAGCAGTAAAGTCGAACGTCAACAACGTAAGGCGCAACTGCTTGGACAGATCCAGCAGCAAAGGCTGGATCTGTCTGCCACTCGCCGCGACTGGCTTGAAGCCACCGAAGTTTACGATCGTGGCTGGAAGACGCTGCTGAACCTGCGTGGCTGGGTGTTGGTCGGAAGCAGTATTATGGCGGTTCGCACCATCCGTAACCCGAATCTGCTGGTACGCTGGGCTAAACGCGGCTTTAGCGTGTGGAGCATCTGGCGTCTGGTTAAATCGACCATCAGACAACAGCAACTGCGCGGCTGATCACCTCTCCTTCCCCTAACCTCAAATTTTTTGAAAATTTCTGACAGTTTTCCTTGCTAACAATTGTCATTAGCCGCGTTTATGATTCTCTCCATCGACAGTAACGACGCACTCTGCGACGTCGTTGCACAAAAAAAAACAATAAGCCGCCTGAGTGGTTTCCTGGAGAGTATGATGAAGAAATTAGAAGATGTTGGTGTACTGGTAGCGCGCATTCTGATGCCAATCCTGTTTATTACCGCAGGTTGGGGAAAAATCACCGGATATGCGGGTACCCAACAGTACATGGAAGCCATGGGCGTCCCAGGATTTATGTTACCGCTGGTTATCCTGCTTGAGTTTGGCGGCGGTCTGGCCATCCTGTTTGGTTTCCTGACTCGTACTACTGCGCTGTTCACCGCGGGCTTCACGCTGCTGACGGCGTTCCTCTTCCACAGCAACTTTGCGGAAGGTGTGAACTCTCTGATGTTTATGAAAAACCTGACCATCGCAGGCGGCTTCCTGCTGCTGGCTATCACCGGTCCGGGCGCATTCAGCATCGACCGTGTACTGAATAAAAAATGGTAAGCGAGCTATACTAAACGCATCAAAAAGCGAGGAGACATCTCCTCGCTTTTGCTATCTGAGGAGGCGAAAATCATGGGACAACTCATTGACGGCGTATGGCATGACACCTGGTATGACACCAAATCAACCGGGGGAAAATTTCAACGCTCTGCATCAGCTTTCCGTAACTGGCTCACTGCGGATAGCGCACCCGGTCCAACGGGCGAAGGGGGTTTCGCCGCCGAAAAAGACCGCTATCATCTCTACGTTTCTCTGGCCTGTCCGTGGGCGCATCGCACGCTGATCTTGCGTAAACTCAAAGGGCTGGAACCGTTTATTTCCGTTTCCGTTGTGCATCCGCTGATGCTGGAAAACGGCTGGACCTTTGACGATAACTTCCCGGCGGCAACCGGCGATACCCTGTATCAGCACGAATTTCTTTATCAACTCTATTTACACGCCGATCCGCACTACAGCGGTCGGGTGACCGTTCCGGTGCTGTGGGACAAAAAGAACCACACCATTGTCAGCAACGAATCTGCAGATATCATCCGTATGTTTAACACTGCGTTTGATGCGCTGGGCTCGAAAGCCGGGGATTACTATCCACCCGCTCTGCAAACTAAAATCGACGAGCTGAACGGCTGGATTTATGACAACGTCAATAACGGCGTGTATAAAGCCGGATTTGCCACCAGTCAGGAAGCCTACGACGACGCCGTAGAAAAAGTCTTTCAATCTCTGGCGCGACTGGAGCAGATCCTTGGGCAACATCGCTACCTGACCGGGGACCAGTTAACAGAGGCCGATATTCGCCTGTGGACCACGCTGGTGCGCTTTGATCCTGTGTATGTGACGCACTTCAAGTGCGACAAACACCGGATTAGCGACTATCTGAACCTGTACGGTTTCCTGCGCGATATCTACCAGATGCCAGGCATTGCGGAGACCGTTAATTTCGATCACATCCGCAATCACTACTTCCGTAGTCACAAAACCATTAACCCGACCGGCATTATTTCTGTCGGACCGTGGCAGGACCTCAACGAACCCCACGGGCGTGATGACCGTTTTGCCTGATTTACACGGGTCCCCTTTGGGGGCCAAATAATTAATACTGCAAATATTTACCAGCATTCCATTCACGGCTATTCTTAATTTGATTGCTTTAAAAACAAGTAATTGAATACAGAACGAGGCAAAAATGGATTGGTATTTAAACGTATTAAAGAACTACTTTGGTTTTGGGGGCCGCGCGCGTCGTAAAGAATACTGGATGTTTGTGCTGGTCAACATCATCTTTACGTTCGTGCTGGGCATTCTGGACAGAATGCTTGGCTGGGAACGCGCCGGAGGGGAAGGCATATTAACGACGATTTATGGGGTTCTGGTCTTTATCCCGTGGTGGGCGGTGCAGTTCCGGCGTTTACATGACACCGACCGTTCGGCCTGGTGGCTACTGGTGCTGCTGATCCCGATCGTAGGCTGGTTGGTAATCATCATTTTCAACTGTCAAAATGGGACTCAGGGGAGCAACCGCTTCGGCGCTGACCCAAAACAACTGTCCTGATGTAATACACCATCTTGTCGGCCGGATAAGGTGCATTTGCACCACATCCGGCGTAACAGCCCTGCTATTTACCCGCAAACAGCTTGGGAATTTCCCGCAAACACCAGGATTTCGCTTCGCCCATGCTGTCTCGACGCCAGGCCATAATAATATCAATTTCGCTTGTCGATTCCGGGCTAACCACACGCAACCGACCCGCCGCAATGTCCTCTTCCACCAGCGGGTATGGCATCGTCGCCACGCCAAGGCCGGCCAACAGCGCCTGGCGTTTATCTTCTATCGAACTCACCGTCAGACGCGGCTGTTTATCCAGCAGTTGAACCGTCAGCACCGGACGTTCGCGGGCCGTGTCCGCCACCGCGATTCCGCGGTACTTCACGCGGGTGACTTCCGACAACGGTTCCGGCTCCTGATGAATTGGATGATCCGGGGCCGCCACATATACGTTCATCAACGAGTACAGCTTGCGCGAGTTGATTTCCGAAGATGAGCGAAAATGCATATCCGGCGCAATCACGATATCCGCCCGCCCCTGCTCCAGACGCTCCCACGCCCCGGCCAGAACTTCGGTAATAACGGAAAGCTGGGTATTGGCCTTCCCGGCAAGTCTGTCGATCAGCGGGAAAAACGCCGCCGTCGGCACCAGCGCTTCGGTGACGATGGTCAGATGCGTTTCCCAACCGCGAGCCAGCGCTTCGGCATCAGTGGTCAGCTTATCCGCAGCTTCCAGCAGTACACGCCCACGTTCCAGCAGCATACGCCCGACGTTGGTGAATTTTGTGCGATGACCTGAACGGTCGAACAGCACGACGTCCAGCTCTTCCTCCAGCTTCTGCATGGTATAGCTGAGCGCGGAAGGAACGCGCCCCAGTTCGTCCGCTGCGGCGGCAAAGCTGCCACGCCGGTCTATTGCGTCCATGACGCGTAACGCCTCAAGCGTTAAAGCCCTTTCTTTGGCCATCTCGTTCTCATTCAGGAAATTTGAACATACCGGGCAGAATATCTGGCTAACAATGCAGCGTCTAGCCATTTAACATAAAAGGAAGTAAAGAGAGGTCAAGAACTATGATTACTACCCGTACAGCCAAACAATGCGGGCAAGCAGACTACGGCTGGCTGCAGGCCCGTTATACCTTCTCCTTTGGACACTATTTTGATCCTAAACTGCTGGGTTATGCCTCGCTGCGTGTTCTGAACCAGGAAGTTCTGGCACCGGGAGCCTCTTTCCAGCCACGTACCTATCCGAAGGTGGATATCGTCAATCTGATCCTCGAAGGGGAAGCGGAGTATCGCGACAGTGAAGGTAACCATATCCAGGCCAAGGCAGGAGAAGTTTTACTGCTCGCCACACAGCCGGGAATTAGCTACAGCGAACACAATATCAGCAAAGATAAACCGTTAACCCGAATGCAGCTCTGGCTGGATGCCTGCCCGCAGCGCGAAAACGCCTGCGTACAGAAAGCCACGCTGAGTGCCGGTAAGCATCAGTTGCTCGCCTCGCCGGATGGTGAACAAGGCAGCCTGCATCTGCGTCAACAGGTATGGGTGCACCACGTTGAACTGCAACAAGGTGAATCGCTGAGTTTTCAGTTACATGGGCCGCGGGCTTACTTACAGTCGATCCACGGCAGATTCCATGCGGTGACATCTGGCGCCGAAAAGGAAGCGCTCACCTGCGGCGATGGCGCATTTATTCGTGACGAAACTAACATAACGTTAGTCGCCGATACCGCGCTGCGCGCTTTGCTGATAGATTTGCCCGTATAGTCAGGGAAAACAATGGAGTACGACTATTGAGCAAGAAATCATCAAAAAAACGCCAGCCGCAGGTTGAGCCGAAAAAACAGGATACTGTGACCTTCGGCTATGAAGAAATGCTGACAGAGCTGGAAGCGATTGTGGCGGATGCCGAGCTACGGCTGGAAGACGAAGAAGCCGCCTGAAAAGGCGGCTTAGAGTTATGCCGGGGGCGATTCCGCCTTACCCGGCCTACAGATTAATGTGCCTTACTGGCCATAATCTCAATGATCTGCTTGTCGGTTTCCTGCATCGAGCGACACGCCAGCGCACACAGGTTCGTGATAGATTGCTCCACGTTGTGCGCCACAATCCCTTCATTGCCGGTCACAGCGGTGTCATCCAGCGCCATCAGCACCGCTTTCCACGCCGCAGATGCGCTGGTTGAAACTTTCATCGCGCAGCTGTTTGAGGCGCCATCGCAAATCATTCCGCTCACGTCGCCAATCATGCTGCTGATTGCCATCGCGATGGTGTTGTAGCGACCATCAACAATCCACGCCATCCCCGCCGCGGCGCCCATCGCCGCCGTGGTTGCCGCACACAGTGCAGACAAACGCGGAAGCTGATGATGGATGTAGATAGCGCTCAGGTGAGACAACATCAGCGCACGCGCCAGTTTCTCTTCATCCGCACCAAAGTGCTCAGCCACCACCATTACCGGAACGGTCGCGGTAATCCCCTGATTTCCAGAGCCCGAGTTGCTCATTGCCGGAAGCGTCGCCCCGCCCATTCGCGCATCCGATGCCGCACTGGTGCGGATCAGAATAGAGGTGGAGAGATCGTTCGCCAGCAGGCCACGCGCGCACTGCTTCTCAAGCGTGGTTCCGATGTGCAAGCCCCAGTTACCGCGCAGCCCTTCCTGGGACAGCGCACCGTTCAGTTTCGCCGCATCGAGAATAAAGCGGATTGACTCAAACGGTACCGCGTTCACGAACGCCAGAATCTCTTCCAGCGACGTGTGGGACAATACCGCCAGCGGTGACTCCTGCTCCTCTTCCTGAGCGTTCTGTTCTGTCGTGAACACCACGCCCTTATTGGTCTCAATGTGCACAATGTTGGTATGACCACCAACAATCGTCACGCACGCCCATCCTTCAGCGCTATAAACCTTCGCACGGGAGAAAAGAATGTCCTCGCATGGCTCCTGCAGCATCACCGCGACCTTCCCGGCGGTAAGCATCGCTTTCGCATCGGCAATCGCTTGAGGCGAGGCGTCTTTCAGTACCTCTAAACCGGCGTGGGCATTTCCCCCCAGCGCACCCAGTGCCGCCGCGACAGGCAGCCCAACCATTCCGGTACCCGGCACGGTAACGCCCATGCCGTTTTTCATCAGGTTCGGTGAGACCCACGCATCAATGCGTTCAACCGCGCCGTCCAGCTCAGAGGAGGCGACCGCTGCCGCCAGAGCCAGAGAGATAGGTTCCGTGCAGCCCAGCGCAGGCTTAACTTCTTCCTGCACCGCGCGGATAAAACTATCCCATAATGGATTCAATGTAGTCTCAAACATAACAACAACCTTTGCTCAGATATCTCAGGAAAATGCCAGGAACGGAGAAACGCACAGCAGCAGGCCCGTGACAATAATCAGATACAGGGAAGCGCCTTTGTATTTGTGCAGTGCAGGAACTTTGTAGACCAGCCAGGCCGGGATCAGACATCCCACCATGCCGAAGATAGGGCTACAAATAGAAGTGAAGCTCAGTACTGGCGCATTAAGCACAATGGCTCCCCACGCCAGCAGGATAGCGAAAACCATAATGCCGCGCTGAACCAGGGTCTCATTGATTTTCTCGGCTGGCATTTTGCGGCGCAGCACGTTCATCACGATCCCTTGAGTGGCTTCACGGAACCCTAAGTAAACGCCGAAGAAAGCGGTCATTACGGCAAAGATGTTCAGAATAACGCTGACGATTTTCACCCAGCCAGCACCCGCGCCGCTGATAAACTGCGCGGCAATCGCCAGAGCGGAAATGTTCTGCTCATAAGCTTTAACCGCTTCGTCATGGCCCATCGCCAGCGTGAAGGAAACGGCGTAGAAAAAGACGGTCACAAACAGAATACCGAACGCAATATTCATGGCTCGCAGGGCTTTATGGCGTGCCACTTCAATGGATTTATTGCGAGAACGATAGGAGATAACCATCGGGCTTAAGGTCTGAATAAACAGAATCGAGGTCAGGGTAAACGGCAGCGTGATAATCGCGTTTTTGATCAACAGCGCCATCGGCGGCAGTGAACCTACGTTATATAAATGCCACATCCCAACCATCGACACGCCAAGCGCCGCCACCACCAGCAGCTTGGTCAGTACCATACCGGTGGAGATTTTAAACAGCAGTTTTTCCCCGCGGGACGAGATAGCCACCAGGATGCAAATCAGCACCAGGCCATAGAACGGGCTGTCGGACAGTAACCCTTCAGTAACACCAAAAGTATGCAGGTAGGAGGCGCTATCGTTGGTGATGGCGGTGGAATAGACGAACATCCAGATAACCAGCATCACAAAATACAACGCACCTAACAGGATGCCCCAGTTCTTACCCAGATAGCCGCTGATCACGCTCGGGTAGTCTTTACACTCTGGGGACTCAGCCAGCGTATTAATAAACAGACGCTGGAACAGATACATGGCTGGGTAGCCGATGATAGAGGAGAGCAAAAACACCCACAGCCCCATCAAACCCACCTGGACGGGAAGAAAAACAATCCCCGCACCAATTGCCATACCGATACTCATAATGACCCAGCCGGTGTCCATGCTGTCGAATTTAATGGCTTCGCGCCATTCACTTTCGGTCATTCCCGCCCGACGTGCCGGAGCAGATGCGTCGAGTATTACGCTGTTATTCGTTGCCGTTTCCATAATTTTCCGCTCAATGTGTAGGTAGAGGTTTTTATATTTTTTTCGTACTGCCTCAATGCGATACGCAGTACTACGGTGCAGGTGAGCTATTGGAGTAATGAGGAAATCATACGCGCAGGATCAGAGAAAAACTTCACAAACAAACCCCTGTAATTTCTAAAAGTTAAGAAATATTTTCTCTTTTATTTCCATATAAAGAATTGAATTTCTATATTTGAAGCAGATCACAACAAAAAAGGCGCACTAACATGTAATGCCAGTCAGTTAAGCATTATGGAGAATATGTGATTTCGGCTCAGGGTTCCGTTCACCTCAGTGGTATCACTTTTCTGAAGCGCAGATACCCGTGAACGTGCACGGTGCACTGACTTCCAGTTAAATCTGTTTTGCTGTTCAGATAAAAAACGCAGGGGGTCAGGTGTGGGCTGGTCCGGCTGAAAATTGCCGACGTGTTTCCGTAAGGCCGGGAGAACCCGCAGGGATGCGGGTTCAGGGCGCGTTTTGCAGGGACGCTACCTCGCGCCCGGCCCGGTAGCCTGGAGGAATAAACGGAGGGAACCGCGGAGCGGCAATTTTCCCGCCGGGAGCCGGGATTGTTAAGGGTACGGCGATAGTACCCTTAACACGTTCACAGGTCGTATTGTCTCAGAGAAGTGATATCACTAAGGTGAACGTAGCAATACGCCGGAGGCAACAGATTCATTACCTCCGTATGTGCCACTTTCCATTATCGCTACGGCCACTCATCCTCGTTAACTGACAAGCATTACGCACTAACGTGCACCTTTTTTATCAGGTCATATTGATTAATTCATTGTCGAATAGCGCTGCGCTGACCAGGCACGGCTTTTCACCTCAGGTACAAACCACTTTAATTGCCAGCCCACCGCGTGAGGTTTCACGGTATTTGTCGTTCATATCTTTGCCCGTTTCATACATGGTCTCGATCACTTTATCGAGCGAAACGCGTGGTTCTGACGTTCGACGTAGCGCCATGCGCGCGGCGTTGACGGCTTTTACTGCGTTGATCGCATTACGTTCAATGCACGGTATTTGCACCTGTCCGGCTACCGGATCGCAGGTCAGCCCCAGGTTATGCTCCATGGCGATTTCCGCTGCGATACAGACCTGCGACGGGCTACCGCCCAGCAGTTCTGTCAGACCGGCAGCCGCCATTGAACAGGCTACGCCAATCTCACCCTGGCAGCCCACCTCAGCACCAGAAATAGAGGCGTTCATCTTATACAGCGCGCCTATCGCCCCCGCGGCCAGCAAATAGCGGGCAATGGAGTTCGCATTCACCGGACGGCGGAACTTGTCGTAATAGGCCAATACGGCGGGAATAATCCCACATGCACCGTTGGTCGGCGCCGTCACAACCCGGCACCCGGCGGCGTTTTCTTCGCTCACGGCCAGCGCGAACATGTTGATCCAGTCAATAACGTTCATCGGGTCGCTGGACAGATTATCGCTGGAAACCAGCAACCGACGTAATGCCACGGCGCGACGTGGAACGTTAAGCGGCCCCGGCAGGACGCCTTCGGTGTTCATGCCGCGCTCAATCCCGGCGTGCATGACGTCCCAAATGGCGGCAAAGCCAGCATCGATTTCCTCTTTGCTGCGCATCGCCAGCTCGTTTTGCATCATCAAGCCGGAAACAGACAGCCCATTGCGCTCGCACAGTTTCAGCAGTTCGCTGGCGGAATGAAAATTGTAGGGCACGTGTGCTTCAACATCATGCACCTGCCCAAATTGCTCCTCTTCAATGATAAAACCACCGCCGACGGAGTAATAGGTTTTGCTTAATAGCCTCTCGGTGCCGTTCCACGCGGTGATACGCATGCCATTTTCATGGCGTGGCAGGGTTTCGGTATGAAAGAGAATATTTTCATCTGGAGAGAAATCGACAACATGCGTGCCCTCAGCAACCGGCAAACGTCCGGTACGGGCCACTTCCTGAGTAAAACCAGCGATTGAGTCTATATTAACGTTTTGCGGACTGTTACCGGCCAGCCCCATCATGATCGCGACATCTGTCGCATGACCTTTCCCGGTCAGGGAAAGCGATCCGTAAAGATCGACCACAATATGCGTGGTTCTGGGGAGTTCTCCGCTGCTGACCAACAGATCGATAAAGCTTTTACCTGCGTTCATTGGCCCCACGGTATGGGAGCTGGAAGGTCCAATGCCAATCTTGAAAATATCGAATGCGCTAATCATATCCACACCCTCGGATTGCCGTTCAGTGAAGACCAGGTTTCACACTCATTAAGGATTGGGGCGATCCTGAGATCGCCCCGCAAGGGATTACAGCGTGTCGCCACGTACGGCGATGGCTTCAATCTCCAGCTTCACATCCTTTGGTAAGCGGGCGACCTGTACGCAACTGCGCGTGGGGTAGGTAGCCTGATGCTCATCAAAGAACTGCTGGTACACCTGGTTAATGGTGGCGAAGTCGTTCAGGTCGGATACGAAAACGGTAGTCTTCACGATATCGCTCACTTTCAAACCTGCGGACTCGACGATCGCTTTCACGTTTTCCAGGCTTTGACGTGCCTGATCGGCCACGTTTTCTGCCACTTCACCGGTCTGTGGACACACCGGGATTTGACCTGACGTCAACACCATGCTGCCCAGGTCCACGCCCTGTACGTAAGGCCCAATCGCCCCTGGCGCACATTCGGTTGCAATAACTTTTCTCATAATCCCTCCGGCGTCAGAGCGCCTGGGTGAAAGTACGTGAAATAACATCCTGCTGCTGTTCACGGGTCAACGCGTTGAAGCGCACCGCATAGCCAGACACGCGGATCGTCAGGTTCGGATAGTTTTCCGGGTGCTCAATGGCATCCATCAACATTTCACGGTTCATAACGTTAACGTTCAGATGCTGCCCACCTTCCACATGCGCTTCGTGGTGGAAGTAACCGTCCAGCAGACCAACCAGGTTGGTTTTACGCACCCCATCTTCTTTGCCCAGTGCAGCCGGCACAATGGAGAAGGTGTACGAGATACCGTCTTTGGCATAGGTAAACGGCAGTTTGGCCACTGAGGTTAACGACGCAACCGCGCCTTTACGATCGCGACCGTGCATCGGGTTAGCCCCTGGTGCAAACGGCGTACCTGCGCGACGTCCGTCCGGTGTGTTACCGGTTTTCTGTCCGTACACCACGTTGGAGGTGATGGTCAGGATGGACTGCGTCGGCACCGCGTTACGGTAGGTTGGCAACACTTTAATTTTCTTCATGAAGCGTTCGACCAGGTCGCAGGCAATGCTGTCTACTCGCTCGTCGTTGTTGCCGTATTGCGGATAGTCGCCTTCGATTTCGAAATCGACAGCCAGACCGTTTTCATCACGAATCGGTTTCACGCGGGCGTATTTGATAGCCGACAGAGAATCCGCCGCCACGGACAGACCCGCCATACCACAAGCCATCGTGCGATAGACATCACGATCGTGTAGCGCCATCAGCGAAGCTTCATAGCTGTACTTGTCGTGCATATAGTGGATGATGTTCAGCGCGCTGATGTACTGCACGGCCAGCCAGTCCATAAAGTGGTCCAGGCTCTCCATCACCGTATCGTAATCCAGCACGTCATCCATCAGCGGTGCCGTTTTCGGCCCAACCTGAATTTTCAGCTTCTCATCCACGCCGCCGTTGATTGCGTACAGCAACGTTTTGGCGAGGTTGGCACGCGCACCGAAGAACTGCATTTGTTTGCCGATAACCATCGGGCTTACGCAGCAGGCAATGGCATAGTCATCGCTGTCAAAGTCGGCACGCATCAAATCGTCGTTTTCATACTGCAAAGACGAGGTGATGATAGACACCTGGGCGGCGTACTTTTTGAAGGCAATCGGCAGCGCTTCAGACCACAGCACCGTCAGGTTCGGCTCAGGCGCCGGTCCCATAGTGTGCAGCGTATGCAGGTAGCGGAACGAGTTTTTCGTTACCAGCGTGCGGCCATCCAGCCCCATGCCGCCGATAACTTCAGTCGCCCAGATAGGGTCGCCTGAGAACAGGGTGTCGAATTCCGGCGTACGCAGGAAGCGCACCATACGGATCTTCATAATGAAGTGGTCGATCAGCTCCTGCGCCTGCTGCTCGTTTAAAATTCCCGCTTTGAAATCGCGCTCAATGTAGATGTCGAGGAACGATGCGGTACGGCCCAACGACATTGCGCCGCCGTTCTGAGATTTCACCGCAGCCAGGTAAGCAAAGTAAACCCACTGCACCGCTTCCTGCGCATTACGCGCCGGGCGGGAGATATCGCAGCCGTACTTCGCTGCCATTTCCTGCATCTGCAGCAGGGCGCGACGGTGCTCAGACAGCTCTTCGCGCAGGCGAATCGTGGCTTCAAGATTCTGGCCCCACTCCAGGTTCGACTGGAGATCGGCAAACTGCAGTTCACGCTCGCGTACCAGGTAGCGGATACCGTACAGCGCGACGCGGCGATAGTCGCCGATGATACGACCACGGCCATAGCCATCCGGCAGACCGGTCAGCACGCCGGATTTACGGCAGCGCAGCATATCCGGAGAGTAGGCGTCGAATACGCCCTGGTTATGGGTTTTACGCAGTTCAGTAAACTGGTATTCAAAATCAGCATCCATCTCACGACCATAAGCATCAAAAGAGCTTTTGATCATGTTGATGCCGCCAAACGGATGCAGAGCACGCTTGAGCGGCTTATCCGTTTGCAGACCAACGATTTTTTCCAGTTCTTGTTCAATATAACCCGCATCATGTGCGGTTATCGTGGTGGCAATATTGGTATCGAAATCAACCGGCGCGTGCGTCGAGTTTTCAATACGGATGCCCGCCATGACTTTTTCCCACAATGCAGTGGTCGCTGGCGTTGCTTCGGCGAGGAAAGATTCATCCCCTTCATAAGGCGTATAGTTGTGCTGAATAAAATCACGGACATTAATTTCTTCTTTCCAGTCCGTACCTTTAAAGCCATTCCAGGCTTCGGCATACAGCATATCGCTGGTATCGATATTTACCTTCATGAAAAATAATCTCTCTGCTGAAAATTAATTATGCAAATTCTACTGGTATATTAATTTTGCCTAACGCAATGGCATCACGCGCAATCATTTTCTCTTCATTTGTGGGAATAACCGCACAAATAACACGAGCATCTTTATTAGAGATAATTCTTTCGCCATGGGAATTTGGCAGGCTATTCATCTCGCTGTCGATATTCACCCCTAAAACGGCGAGATGTTCAATAACCAGACGACGAATTAATACCGAGTTCTCACCTATTCCACCGGTGAAAATAATCCCATCAAGACGATGCAGCGAAGCGGCATGTCCGGCGATATGGCGCGCGATACGATGCACAAACGTTTTAATCGCCAGCTGCGCACGCTCATGTCCCTCGTGCCAGGCTTTTTCTAACGTACGTAAGTCAGAGGACAAACCGGAAATACCCAGTAAACCGGACTCTTTATTCACAACACGCTCAAGGTCGCTCAGCGTCTGGTTGGTTTCGCTGGCAATCCACGCCATGGCGCCGAAATCGACGTCACCGCTGCGTGTGCCCATCATCAACCCTTCCAACGGCGTCATGCCCATTGAGGTATCAACGCTCTGCCCGTTACGCACCGCGCAGATTGACGCGCCGTTCCCCAGGTGAGCCACAACCAGACCGGAGTCATCACTCTGCAGCTCAAGAAGCTCATGCGCTCGCTGAGATACATAGCGGTGCGACGTGCCGTGGAAGCCATAACGACGAACGCCTAACTCCTCAAAATATTTCCACGGTAGACCGTAAAGATAGGCCTCTGGGGCCATCGTCTGGTGGAAGCTGGTATCAAATACCGCAACCTGCTGCACGCCTGGGAAAAGGTGCTGTGCGGATTCAATCCCACTGAGGTTCGCATAATTATGTAACGGAGCTAAAGGCGATACCCGGCGAATATTATCGATAACGTCGTCAGTAATAATTGCTGATTCGGTAAAGATATTTCCACCGTGGGCAATGCGGTGGCCAATTAAGGCCACGCTGTCCATTAAATTACGTTTTTCCAGTTCAACGGCGATTGCTTTTAATGCGTCTTCGTAGCTGTGGTGAGCCAGCTTAGCTGGCTCTCCTCCATTAATTGCTATGAACGCATTTTCAGAGTTAATACCGTCCGCGATTCCCGCCATTAAAACTTCACAGTTCGCTGCATCCAGCACTGAGAATTTAATGGAAGACGAACCACAGTTAATAACCAGTACTACCGGAAACTCATTCATTTCACTACTCCGCTCATCCTGAGCTTAAGGATTAAAACAGTTTGTAGACAATGTTCAGGATAGTCAGCAGACCAATCACGGTAACAAACACGTTATCCAGACGGCCACGGTATTTCGCCAGTGACGGCGCTTTACGGATGGCATACATCGGCAGCAGGCAGAGCAGAGAGGCAATAATCGGCGCGCCCATTGCTTCAATCAGGTCCAGGATGTTCGGGTTGGCGTAAGCCACAACCCAGGTGGAGCCCATGATAAAGATCATGCTGATGGTGTTAAGTTTGCCGACGGAAACCTTAGTTTTATCGCCTTTGTAACCAAACTTCAGCACCAGACCGTTCAGACCTTCCAGCGTGCCCAGGTAGTGGCCGAAGAAAGATTTGAAGATAGCAACCAGTGCGATGATTGAAGCGCCGTACTCCAGAACGGTCGCGAAGGTGGACTTCGAACCGGACAGTGAAGCGAAGTGGTTCGCCAGGTAAGACAGTACTGGAATGTTCTGCGCTTTCGCATCCGCCATGTTTGCCGGAGAGAGCGTGAACAGGCAGCTAAAGGCAAAGAACATCACCACGGCAACCATCAGCATACTGGCGCGGGAGATGATTTTTGAACATTTCTGCTCGGTAAATTCGCGACCGTAATCTTTCTCATACTCTTCACGTTTAGAGACCACGAAGGAAGAAACGATAGGTGAGAAGTTGAAAGAAAACACCATGATGGAAATACCCAGCCACACGGTAACCAGGATGCCGTCATGGCCAGTCAGTGCGATATTGCTGAGATCAACCTGATCGATAACCGCAGAGTTCCAGTAAGGAATCAGAGACAGAGAGATCAGCACCAGGCTGGCAATAAACGGCCATACCAGGTAGCTCATCACTTTAACCATCAGATCCTTACCAAACCAGATGACGAATGCCATCAGCAGCAGCAGGAACAGTGCCACGAAGCCACGGTTTAACGCTGGCATCTGCAACTGGTTTTCCCAAAAGGTCATAAAGGTGTTGGTAATGGTGACGCCATAAATCCACAGCAGCGGACAAATTGCAAAGAAGTAGAGGAACGTGATAACCACGCCGCCCGTTTTACCAAAGTGCTCTTCAACCGTTTCTGTGATGTTACCGGAAGGGTTAGAACCGGAAAGACACAGGCGTGCCAGCGCACGGTGGCAATAGAAGGCGATGGGGTATGCTAACACCAGCATTATCAGAATGGGGATCAGTCCGCCAAAACCTGCGCGGATAGGGAAGAACAGCACCCCGGCGCCGATGGCTGTACCAAATAAACCCAGTGTCCAGGTGGTGTCCGATTTGCGCCAGGACGACTGTTTTGTCTGGCTGGATACAATGCTATCAGTAGTACTCATATCCTATCCTCAACGAAGTATATTAAGCGTCAACTAAACCAGTAATTTGAGATACACGAGAAAGGTCGATATTACCGCCAGAAATAATGCTGACTGTTTTTCTGTTCTGGATATAGCTATCTAATTTCCCGCTTAATAATGCTGCGCAAGCCAGCGCGCCGGCACCTTCAGTCACAACTTTATTTCGCTGAATTAATGCCACCATGCTGTTGCGAATTTCATCTTCGCTGACCAGGACAATGTCATCCACCAGCTCACGAACAATTTCATACGTTAAAGTACCCGGGCGGGAAACGTCACAACCATCCGCCAGGGTGCCGGTCGTTCGGTGCGTGGTTATTTCTCCAGCGTGGAAAGAAGCCGCCATGCCATGAACATTTTCAGACTGTACGCCAATAATTTTAATAGTCGGGTTAATAGATTTAATTGCCACTGCAATACCAGCAATCAGTCCGCCACCGCCAATTGGCACAATCACGTTATCGACATCGTACAGATCTTCCAGAATTTCCAGACCAATAGTGCCCTGACCAGCAATCACTTTCGGGTCATCATAGGGTGGAATAAAGATACGGCCTTCAGTTTCCACAATCTCGCTAACCTTAGCGATGGTGTCGTTGAAGTTGTCGCCGTGCAGCACAACCTCTGCGGAATAATCGCAGGTTGCAGCAACTTTAGACTTCGGCGCGCCTTTCGGCATGACCACTTTGCCGTCGATTCCGAGCATGGCGCAGGAGAGAGAAACCCCTTGCGCATGGTTACCTGCAGAGCAAGCCACCACGCCCTTACATCTTTCAGCTTCGGTTAATGAACTGAGCTTGTTAAACGCACCACGGATTTTAAATGAACCGGTACGTTGCATATTTTCAAACTTGAGGAAAATTTCCCCTTTGCAACGTTCACTAAAATAGTTAGAGCGAGGCATTCCCGTTTTATAAATTTTCCCCGCCAGTCTTTTTTTCGCTTCGAGGATATCTTCAATTGCAACTGGGAGATCGTATGTAATGTGCATTAGAACCTCTTACTAGGGTATTAAAGTAAATAGATAGCCATGACCATTGTCAGATATAGACAGATGGCGTTAATTTCGTGTTAAAACAAATTCAATCTTTAATCAATTTCAATTAATTGCCTTCGTCTCCGACAATTATATGATGAATACTCTTTGGCTAATTCCACCAAAATAGATGCTGCTTTTTTAATTCGATAATTTTTCGACCATACGGCGGCATAACGCGCGACGGGTAAGGTTTCTTCTACCGGGATAGTAATAAACTGGTTTGAGCCAAATGGTGTGGTCATATCGCAGGGAATTACTGTTAAGAAATCAGCATTGAGAACAAGATTATAAATCGTAACGACGGAGTCTGTTTTAACGATGTTTTCACTGCTGATGCCATTATTTTGTAACGTGGTTAGAAGTTCACTGTAGTACCCCATATTCGTTTGTGGCAACACCCACTGTTCGTTTTTCAACGCGGTCAGCGAGGTGATGCCGGTGCATGTTCGGGACTTGCTGGCAACGAGGACGAAGTCTGACTCAAAGAGCGGTTCAACATGCAGATCGTGCAGTTTCATCTCATCACTCAGCGTACCGATCGCGAAGTCCAGACGCCCGTCACGAATCGCAGGTAAGAACGAGGAGAGCTGAGCTTCATACATGGAAACCTGCGCTTTCGGGAACACTTCTTTGAATTTTTTAATCATGCCGGACATGATGGTGAAGGCAATCAATGAAGGAAAGCCAAACGACACATCAACGACCGCATTGCTCGTCATGCTGTTCATCTCATCAACCATGTTCTTCATTTCACGGGTAATAGATTCAGACCATGAGAGCATAACCTGACCTGCCTGAGTTAATGTCACACCAGTATTTTTGCGTACGACTAACTCAATACCGAAATAAGCTTCTACATCATTAATGATTTTGCTGACAGCCGGTTGAGTTAAACCTAATTCTTTTGCAGCTGAGCCGATAGAACCGCTTCTAATGACTTCCTGAAAGACCACTAAGTGCTGTGTTTTAGGGAGTGTAATAGTATTCATATCGACCTGCGCTAATTACTTTGTTGACGGCAGGAAGTGTACCAAATTAAGCGAACGAGGATATGTGCTACCACTCACAAATCCCCTTGACTTACATTTTGTAAGACTATTATTTAAATTGAAATCACTTAATAATCATATAGATATGAAATATTGATCTCACTTTATCCTGACTTTAATCAAAAAAAGATGGGGGGATAACGATTTTTTATGGCTATAACAACACCATTTCTCCTGCTATTTCTTAAAACCACGAAAGGCTATATTTCAATCAATTACAGAGTAATTACCAGGCAAAACAGTGCTTAAATTTAATAAGCAACTTATCAAATATAATTATATTTTATCGTTTATAGTGGTCAAATAACGTTATGCATCACGTTTTTTAGCCTTATTTGTTTGTAAAGAAACATTGCATTTATTAATATTTAAACCAAAACACACAAAGCACTATCAAATGCAACATTACATTAACAGTGGTTTTGTACGATTTATCAGCCAGTAATTTTGTGATGGCGATCGATTGCGTTCGATTATTCTCGATAAAAACGTATCGCGCAGCGTTTTGTGCTAGTCATCACAAAAAAGGAAATATCCCGCAAGACATTCCCTTAGATAAAAGAAGTTCAGTGCGTAAATAAAGGTCAAATAACGATGAGATGAATGGGAAATAAAGGCCAGATCCGTGGTGAACCAACTACAACAAAGAAAGGCCAGGACAAAGCCCAGCCATTCACTCACAATCAGGATTTACTCATCGCGAAAACCGGGCTTGCCATTGGCTTTACGCCACTCTTTGATTTCTTGAACAACCGCGACCGGACCGCCTTTCCCTTCTTCTGGGTAATATATCAAATCAGAACCTGACGAATGTTCAGAAAGCCGCTCAAACTCTGCTACAGCAGCCATATGAGCCTTTTCAGATGGATAGGTATCGTTACAAATATCTTCAACAAAACTGAGGAACTCAGCTTCAGTAAAATCAGTGATTTGTTTATGCGTTACCATTTTATTTTCCTTGGTGAATTTCGATGTGCCGCTTTGGTGTAGTGACACCCAAATTATCTACGTCATAAACTGCACCACTATTTCTGATCTCTTCGATATGATGAAGTTCATACTTGACCCTTTGCCCGATGCTATCGGGTTTTCTTGCGTAGGCGGATCGACCATTTTTCATCGTAGCTAAGTTGCGTGGATCAAATTGCTTTGAAAGTTCATGGTCTTTGCTGACCTCCAGCCAGAAAGCCTGCCTGAAGTCGTCAAAATTGGAGAAGGTGCGTCCACGCAGTTTGTCAGCAATCTGAGACGGGATAGGCGAACCGTTACCCTGACCCGCATCAGCTAACCAGGTGCCAGAAATCTTTTGCCCCTTGCCCGTGACTTGCCCTGGCAGATTGCGAAGATAAACATAAATCGGGTCAAACGTCCCGGCAGGGTGTACCAGAATATAATCCCTGAATGGGCGTTCTCCCGGTGCTGGCGTTTCCGTTGACCACGGGCTGTTGATTTCACTTTCAGGGTAAACCAACGCGTTCGGAGGGACGTATAGGTGGTCTTGATTACCGGTATTTGAAGGTGATACATATCACTCTTTGGGAGACAAATAAAGCAGGTTATCAGACAAAATAAAGGCCGGAACAAAGCCCAGCCATTCACTCGCAATAAGGATTTACTCATCGCGAAAACCGGGCTTGCCATTGGCTTTACGCCACATTTTGACCTGTTGGACTACACCCTCGGGGCTATCATCCTGCCCGTCTTCAGGGTAGAAGATAAGGTCAGATCCAGCGGGGTGCTCAGCCAACCTTCTGAATTCTCTTACCAGCTTGTTTCCTTCCTCCTCAGTTTCAGTATCGGCTAAGCAAATTTTACGCACTAATTCTAAAAACTCTCTTTCCGTGTAGTCTGAAATGGATTTCTGATCAAACACTTTATTCCCCTTTAGCTGATGAATGAATTTCAATATGGCGTTTTGACGTAGTTACTCCCATGTTATCTACATTGTACACTTCACCTCCTTGGCTTATCGGGGTGATATGGTGCAACTCGAAACGCTCTCGGCCTCCGACAGAATCTTGTTCCCTGGTAAATGGGGAGTTTCCTTTCTGGATATGTGTCAAGTTATTAGACCTAAATTGTCGGCTCAGTCCTGGATCTTTTGAAACCTCCAGCCAGAAAGCCTGCCTGAAGTCGTCAAAATTGGAAAAGGTGCGTCCACGCAGTTTATCAGCAATCTGAGACGGGATAGGCGAGCCGTTGCCCTGACCCGCATCAGCTAACCAGGTGCCAGAAATCTTTTGCCCCTTGCCTGTGACTTGCCCTGGCAGATTGCGAAGATAAACATAAATCGGGTCAAACGTCCCGGCAGGGTGTACCAGAATATAATCCCTGAATGGGCGTTCTCCCGGTGCTGGCGTTTCCGTTGACCACGGGCTGTTGATTTCACTTTCAGGGTAAACCAGCACACTCGGAGGGACGTATACATTGTCCCGATTCCCGGTATTGGAAGGAGATTCATACCCAGGATCGTCTGGTGTCCAAACAATCGTTGGCTTACTTGCGCCATCCTCCCAGAACTCATAGTTCCCGGTGGTGCTGTTCTTCTGAAGCATTCGAACCGGAACTTTGTCCTGCCCACCTCCGGCGCTGACATGAAAACCTTTCGGCCTTATCGTCCCGTTTTGCTCTGCTTCCCAGCGAAAGCGAACGCGCGTTGGAACATCTTCTTTATTCCGTGCGGCCTGCTCAAGCCGCATTTTATCGATGTAGTCCTGTTCGCCGCTGTTGAGTTTTGGCGAGTAGAATATGCCAAACAGAAAAACGGTGGTGGGGTTGGGGACTATCCAACGGCCAGCAGCAGAAAGATTTCCCCCGATTTTTTGCAATGCTGCATATCCGGCTTCGGTCGTTGCACCCGTAGTTATCCCGGTCGTTGTCGCTATTCCTGCCGCCGCTGCGGCTTTGGTTGTGTCCGGTGAGTTGAAGAGACGTTTGTACCAGGGGCGATTATCTTCCAGTGGTGGGGTTGGTTCGTCTGGTTTGTGTTTCTTTGCTACCTGCGCGTGCTGAACAGGCTCTTCCTTTGTTTGTTCTGTCTGAGGCGCAGCACGGTAATAGCCTGCATGACCAAAATTATCGAGTCGCTCTTGCTCTGTACCAGCATCGGTGCAGCCTTCACCACGAAGACAGGATTTCGCGTAAACCGCAACAGGAAGTGGGGTAAGAAAGTCTGATGATATAGATGAAGGTGAAGATGAAGATGAACTCTGTGCAACTACGCGCGCTGCGGTGTTTGATGTCTTGGTACTGGTCCCCCTACGCGATTCATAACTCTGCACCATTATTTGCGGAATAATTTTTGCCTTGCAAGGGCAACTGCTGAAACTGTCCAGACTACCCGCAACCAGACGCCCCTCGGTGGTTATCCATGATATTCCACCAATAATGTGATAAGTATTGCCGTCTTTACCACACGTTACCTTGTCGCCCATACGGGCTACTGGCGTGCCGTTGGTTCGTCTGTTTGGCGCTCCCTCCAGAACCTTGCCACCACAGGTGGTGGGATCGTACATGTGTAGAATGTATCCCTTTGCCATAAGTCCTTTTGCATGTTATTCATTTCTTCCAGAACGGCCATTGTACGAATAACATCCATATTCCAGAAGTGGTTTTTCCTCAAAATGAAACTGTGTTCCACAATATTTATTGTTGTGAATAATTCGCTGATATTCATTCGGCTTGTGAACTGTCGAATGTTTTAATCGCTGCACATTTTTTTGACTTCGTGACGTAGGTAAATGTCGTTGCGGCGGAGCGTATGAGGGATGTTGCAACCGTTGGTGTATCCCATGTCAGCTTCTGAGCGTCTGAGATACACCAACGTATTGTTTTTAAAGAGGTGAAGCTGACCGATAAGCCGGGTTCTGTCGTGGACAGTCATTCATCTAGGCCAGCAATCGCTCACTGGCTCAAGCAGCCTACCCGGGTTCAGTACGGGCCGTACCTTGTGAACCCCTATTTGGCCTTGCTCCGGGTGGAGTTTACCGTGCCACGGACTGTTACCAGCCGCGCGGTGCGCTCTTACCGCACCCTTTCACCCTTACCTGATCCCACTTGCGTGGGCCATCGGCGGTTTGCTCTCTGTTGCACTGGTCGTGGGTTTCCCCCCCAGGCGTTACCTGGCACCCTGCCCTATGGAGCCCGGACTTTCCTCCCCTCCGCCCGTCTCCCCCGAAGAGGACGACGACGAAGCGGCGACTGTCTGGTCAGCTTCGGCGCGCAGTATAGAGGGTTTGCGGGGCATTGTCACCCCGCACTGTGCATTCCTATCGCCAACGTGGCGGCGATGTTTCTTGAAGCGCGATAAATATTATCAAATGCCCCACGAAAGGCCTCTTCCAGCGTGCTGATGGTGGTTAATACGCTAAACACCGCATCGATACCATATTGATGCACCACCTCCACATCGCGCGTCAGGCTACCGCCAATACCAATTACCGGCTTGTGGTACTTCTTCGCGACATTCGCCACACCCACCGGCACTTTGCCGTGAATGCTCTGGCTGTCAATCCGCCCTTCTCCGGTCACCACCAGCGTACAGTCATGAATATGCTCTTCCAGATTGAGCGCCTGGGTCACAATCTCAATACCACTGCGCAACTCCGCACCTAAAAAAGCCATTAACGCGGCGCCCATTCCGCCTGCCGCACCTGAGCCAGGAACGTCTTTCACATCAACCCGCAGCGATTTTTTAATGATGTCGGCATAGTGAGACAGATTGCGGTCCAGTTCGATAATGCGTTCTTCCGTCGCCCCTTTCTGCGGGCCAAAAATGCGCGAAGCGCCAGTATCGCCGGTGAGTGGATTGGTCACATCGCAGGCCACGCGAATTGAGCAGGTTTTTAAGCGCGGATCCAGGCCCGATATATCGATGGTGTTCAGACTCCCCAGGCTTCCACCACCGTTGCCAATCTCTGTCCCGTTGGCGTCGCAGAGTTTCGCCCCCAGCGCCTGCACCATACCCGCGCCGCCGTCGTTGGTCGCACTACCGCCAATACCAATAATGATGCTCTGCGCACCGCTATCCAGCGCCTGCAAAATCAACTCCCCGGTGCCACGCGACGTGGTGACTAACGGGTTACGCTTTTCAGGTGGAACCAACGCCAGACCGCTGGCTGCCGCCATTTCGATAAACGCGGTTTTACCATCTCCAGACATGCCCCAGCAGGCATTCACTTTTTCGCCCAGCGGCCCTGTCACCCACGCTGAATGTTCACTCCCCTGCGTAGCGGCAATCATGGCTTCGACCGTTCCTTCACCACCATCGGCAACCGGGACAGAAACATATTGCGCATCGGGGAAAATTTCCCGAAATCCTTTTTCTATTGCCTGAGCTACCTCGGTGGCAGAAAGGCTTTCTTTATAAGAGTCTGGGGCAATTACGATTTTCATAGTTATGTAGCCTGACAGTGCCGCGCAAGGCAAGAAATACAGGGCGCGCATCCGCGCCCTTCTTGTTAGCGAGTGACTTCCACTTTCGCCAGTTTTTCGTAGTAGCATGCGAGTGCGCTATGATCGGCGGTGCCCAGCCCATCAGCGCGTAGCGCCTGCATCATCTCCATGACTGCAGCAGTCAGCGGTAACTGAGCGCCAACGCCATGAGAGGTATCCAGCGCGTTCGCCAGATCTTTAATATGCAGGTCGATACGGAAACCCGGCTTAAAGTTTCTGTCCATAACCATTGGCGCTTTCGCATCCAGTACGGTGCTTCCCGCCAGCCCACCACGGATCGCCTGATACACCAGATCCGGGTTTACGCCCGCTTTGGTCGCCAGCGTCAGCGCTTCGGACATTGCCGCAATGTTCAGCGCCACAATCACCTGATTCGCCAGCTTGGTGACGTTACCCGCGCCGATGTCACCGGTATGTACCACGGAACCTGCCATCGCCTTCAGCAGATCGTAATATTTGTCAAAAATCGCTTTATCACCGCCAACCATCACCGACAGAGTACCGTCGATGGCTTTCGGTTCGCCGCCGCTTACCGGCGCGTCCAGCATATCCACGCCTTTCGCTTTCAGCGCGTCGCTGATTTCACGGCTGGCTAACGGCGCGATGGAGCTCATGTCGATCAGCACTGTCCCCGGTTTCGCCCCTTCAATAATGCCGCCCTCTCCCAGCGCCACTTCTTTCACATGTGGAGAATTCGGCAGCATGGTGATGATCACATCGCACTGCTCGGCAATATCTTTCGCCGTGGCGGCGGTTTCTGCGCCTGCGGCAATCACTTCCGCAATGGATTCCGGGTTACGGTCAGCAACCACCAGCGAGTAACCTGCCTTGAGGAGGTTTTTACTCATTGGTTTACCCATAATACCGAGGCCAATAAAACCAACTTTCATTGTCATGTCTTTATCTCTCTCTACTGTCGAGGGGGGGTTATTTCTTAAAAGAATCAGCCAATTTTTGCGTGGCTGAACGGAACACGCCAAGATCGCTGCCAACGGCAACAAACGTCGCGCCCCACTCCAGATAACGACGCGCATCCGCCTCTACCGGGGCCAGAATGCCGCTTGGTTTGCCGTGTGCTTTCGCGCGGGCAAAAATGTGCTGGATAGCTTTCTGCACATCAGGATGTGACGCATTGCCGAGGTGGCCTAACGCCGCAGCCAGATCGCTTGGGCCGACGAAGACCCCGTCGACGCCTTCTGTCGCCGCGATTGCGTCAACGTTATCAACGCCCTGCTGACTTTCGATCTGCACGATGATGGTGATGTTCTTATTCGACTGCGCAAAATAGTCCGGTACGGTGCCAAACATATTGGCGCGATGGGATACGGACACGCCGCGAATACCTTCCGGCGGATAGCGGGTCGACGCCACGGCGTTCACCGCCTCTTCTTCCGTCTCCACGAACGGGATCAGGAAGTTGTAAAATCCGATATCCAGCAGGCGTTTGATAATTACCGGCTCGTTGGTCGGTACGCGCACTACCGGCGCGCTGGCGCTGCCTTTCAGCGCCATCAATTGCGGGATAAACGTCGATATGTCGTTCGGCGCGTGTTCGCCGTCCAGCACCAGCCAGTCAAAACCCGCCAGGCCTAAAACTTCGGTACTGATTGGGTTGGCTAATGCAGACCAGCAGCCAATCTGAATCTGTTGCGCCGCGAGAGCCGCTTTAAACTTATTCGGAAAAATCGTGTTATTCATCGCTTACACCTTTGTTTATTTCTGCAATTCCATACGTTTAATGTCACCGACAATAAACAGGTAGCAAACCATTGCCATCAGCGCCGAGCACCCTACAAACATCAGCGCAGCATTAAATGAGTGCAGCTCGCTCACCAGATACCCAATCACCAGCGGGGTGACGATGGAAGCCACATTGCCAAATACGTTAAATACCCCACCGCACAGACCGACAATCTCTTTCGGCGCAGTATCGGAAATCACCGGCCACCCCAGCGCCCCGAAGCCTTTACCGAAGAACGCCAGCGCCATCAGCGCCACCACCAGGGTGGTGTTATCGGTGTAGTTACACAGAATAATGGTCGAGGCGAGCAGCATTCCGAGCACAATCGGCAGCTTACGTGCCAGAGTGATGCTGAAGCCACGTTTAATCAGATAATCAGAGAACACGCCGCCGAGTACGCCACCGGCAAATCCGCACAGCGCAGGAATCGAAGCCACCAGGCCCACTTTCAGGATCGACATGCCTTTTTCCTGTACCAGGTAAATCGGGAACCAGGTGAGGAAAAACCAGGTAATTGTGTTGATAAAATACTGTCCGAAGAACACGCCGAGCATCATACGGTTAGTGAGCAACTGCTTGATATAATGCAGTTTAGGACCGCCTGACTTCACATCACCCGGCTTTTTATGGTCCATATCCACGACCGCGCCGTTTTCAGAGATAAACTTCAGCTCTTCTTGCGACATACGCGGGTGATCGGTTGGGTTATGAATAAACTTTACCCACAGCCCGGTGAGCACAAAACCAATCACGCCCATCACGGTAAAGACGTGTTCCCAGCCCCAGGCGAAGGTCAGCCAGCCCAGCAGCGGCGAAAACAGCGCCAGAGAGAAATACTGTGCGGAGTTAAAAATTGCGGACGCCGTACCGCGCTCTTTCGTCGGGAACCAGGCCGCCACGATCCGGGCATTCGCCGGGAAGGACGGCGCTTCCGAGAAGCCCAGCATAAAGCGCATGATGAACATTGAAATACCCGCCCAGGCCAGCGGGAACATGTCGACAAAGCCCTGCAGGAAGGTAAACAGCGACCAGAAGAACAGGCTGTAGGTATAGACTTTCTTTGAACCGAACTTATCCAGCAGCCAGCCGCCGGGGATTTGCATTAACAGGTAAGCCCAGCCGAAAGCGGAGAAAATGTACCCCATTGAGATGGCACTGAGCTGTAACTCTTTCGCCACTTCCGTGCCGGCAATTGACAGCGTTGCACGGTCCGCATAGTTAACGGCTGTAACGATAAATATTATCAGCAATATTAAGTAACGGGTGTGCGTGCCTTTCTTTTTCTCGACAACTGTATCCAGAATCATTCTAATTACCTCGGGTACATTAAATTTTTATTATTATTGGGTAGATATTCCTGGTGATAAATTACTGATAATAAGAATGCATAATAATTTATCAGACGCTATGAAACCGTGATTTAGTATAATCAGCAGCGCAACGTTAATCATTGTGCAAGCGCTCATTAAACATGCGTTATTAAAATAATGTTTTGGGCATATGCACACATACATGGGCGCTAATGCACACATTTACGTATTGCTACCCCTGGTGGGGCGGCCTTGCTAAGTTTAAGTGATCATCATCACATTCTTGGCGATAAACTCCTGACATTCTTATTTCACGATACCGAATCTTTATTACTTATAATTAGATTCAAAATATAAATATCCACACTATTATCACCACCTTGTTGGAGAATACTGGACAATGGCCGACATCGAAATCAGACAAGAATCGCCAACGGCGTTTTATATTAAAGTTCACGAAACAGATAATGTGGCGATAATTGTCAATGACAATGGTCTGAAAGCTGGGACGCGTTTTCCAGACGGACTGGAACTCATTGAACATATTCCCCAGGGACATAAAGTGGCGCTCCTGGATATTCCTGTTCGCGGCGAAATCGTGCGTTATGGCGAAGTGATAGGCTATGCCGTTCGCGATATCCCACGCGGCAGTTGGATTGATGAATCAATGGTTGAGCTACCCAAGGCCCCGCCGCTGGAGACGCTGCCGCTGGCAACCAAAGTGCCAGAACCGCTGCCGCCTCTTGAAGGTTACACCTTCGAAGGTTATCGCAATGCAGACGGTAGTGTCGGCACCAAGAATCTGCTCGGTATTTCCACCAGTGTGCACTGCGTGGCGGGCGTGGTGGATTATGTGGTGAAAATCATTGAGCGCGATCTGCTGCCAAAATACCCGAACGTTGACGGCGTGGTCGGACTCAATCATCTTTACGGCTGCGGCGTGGCGATTAATGCCCCAGCCGCCATCGTGCCGATTCGTACCATTCACAATATTGCGCTAAACCCGAACTTTGGCGGTGAAGTGATGGTCATTGGCCTCGGCTGCGAAAAACTGCAGCCAGAGCGCCTGCTGGAAGGTACGCACGATGTGAAAAGTATTCCGGTCGACAGCGCCAGCATCGTCAGCCTGCAGGATGAAAAACACGTTGGCTTTCAATTGATGGTTGCCGATATTTTGCAGGTGGCCGAACGCCATCTGGCAAAACTCAATCAACGCCAGCGTGAAACCTGCCCGGCGTCAGAACTGGTGGTCGGCATGCAGTGCGGCGGCAGCGATGCGTTTTCAGGCGTGACGGCCAACCCGGCGGTCGGTTATGCCTCCGACCTGTTAGTACGCTGCGGCGCCACCGTAATGTTCTCTGAGGTTACCGAAGTGCGCGATGCCATCCATCTTCTGACCCCACGTGCGATTAACGAAGAAGTAGGTAAACGCCTGCTCGAAGAGATGGCCTGGTACGATAACTACCTTGATATGGGCAAAACGGATCGCAGCGCCAACCCTTCTCCTGGCAACAAGAAAGGCGGTCTGGCAAACGTGGTGGAAAAAGCGCTGGGTTCTATTGCCAAGTCTGGCAAGAGCGCGATTGTCGAAGTCTTGTCGCCGGGCCAACGCCCAACCAAACGTGGCCTGATTTACGCGGCTACACCCGCCAGCGATTTTGTCTGCGGTACGCAGCAGGTCGCTTCCGGGATCACCGTGCAGGTGTTCACCACCGGTCGCGGTACGCCGTACGGCCTGATGGCCGTGCCGGTGATAAAAATGGCGACCCGTACCGAGCTGGCCAACCGTTGGTTTGACCTGATGGACATCAACGCAGGCACCATCGCCACCGGGGAAGAAACCATTGAAGACGTGGGTCTGAAACTGTTCGAGTTTATTCTCGACGTCGCCAGCGGGCGTAAGAAAACCTTCTCGGATCAATGGGGACTGCATAACCAACTGGCGGTGTTTAACCCGGCGCCAGTGACCTGATTATCCACGTTTTTTCTTCATGAGCATGCCTTCGGGCATGCTTTTTTTTTCGCCATATACTTTCGCAACCCTCCCTTTTCTTTCGAAACTTTCATTTATCAGATCGAAATCACAAAAAAACGTTACGAAACCCTATACTTTATTTCGAAGAAAGCAATCGAAAGACTTCGGAGGAAGTATGTTTATCATCTCAAGCAAAATGATGCTGAAGAAGGCACAGCGAGAAGGCTATGCCGTACCGGCGTTTAACATTCACAACCTGGAGACCTTACAGGTTGTCGTGGAAACAGCAGCCGAACTACGCTCTCCGTTGATCGTCGCCGGCACGCCTGGCACTTTTAGCTATGCCGGTGTCGGTAATATCGTTGCAATCGCCAGTGAACTGGCAAGATGCTGGAACCATCCTCTCGCCATCCATCTCGATCACCATGAAAGCGCCACCGATATTGAAGAGAAAGTCGCTACAGGTATTCGCTCCGTCATGATCGATGGTTCCCATCTGCCGTTTGTCGACAACATTGCGTTAGTTAAACACGTAACAGATTACTGCCATCGCTATGACGTTAGCGTTGAAGCTGAGCTGGGACGGTTGGGTGGACAAGAAGATGACCTAATCGTGGACGGAAAAGATGCGCTTTATACCCACCCAGAACAGGCTCGGGAGTTCGTGGAAAAAACCGGTATCGACTCACTGGCGGTCGCGATTGGCACGGCTCATGGTCTGTATAGCACTGAACCTAAACTGGATTTTGAACGGCTAACAGAAATTCGTCAGTCCGTTGATATTCCACTGGTTCTACATGGCGCATCCGGCCTGCCAGCACATGATATTAAGCGCGCCATCTCTTTAGGGATCTGCAAAGTCAACGTCGCTACCGAACTCAAAATCGCCTTTTCTGGCGCACTCAAAACCTATCTGAGTACACATACCAATGCGAATGACCCACGGCATTACATGGTGCCAGCAAAAGCCGCCATGAAAGAAGTGGTACGTAAAGTCATTGCCGACTGCGGTTGCGAAGGAAAACTATAAGTAACTGATTAATATGAATTGTATGAATTCTGGCAAAGGTCTGTTTTAAAGCTGGATCACGAAAGCTGCTTTTACCCTTTGCCTTCAATCCAAAAATATTATGAAGATAAACAAAAGATATCGGAGATAGAAGTGAAAGAAATAATCTCTCGTCATAAAGCAGGTGAACATTTAGGTATTTGTTCTGTTTGTTCAGCACATCCGTTGGTCATTGAATCCGCATTACGCTTTGATCTCAATACGGACAGTAAAGTTCTGATCGAAGCAACGTCTAATCAGGTTAATCAGTTTGGTGGCTATACCGGGATGAAACCCGCCGATTTCCGTGATTTTGTCTATGGCATCGCACAAGAAATTGGCTTCCCTCGAGAAAGACTGATCCTGGGGGGCGATCACCTCGGCCCTAACTGCTGGCAAAATGAAGTAGCGGCAGAAGCGATGGAGAAATCCGTAGCCTTGATTAAAGCTTACGTCGCCGCAGGATTCAGCAAAATCCATCTTGATGCTTCAATGTCCTGCGCTGACGATCCGACACCGCTAGACCCGATGGTTGTTGCTCAGCGAGCAGCCATACTTTGCCAGGCAGCAGAATCAACAGCAACCGAAGAACAGAAACGCCAACTGACTTACGTGATTGGCACAGAAGTTCCCGTACCAGGAGGAGAAGCCACCACCATCGGTAGCGTTCATGTCACACGTGAAGAAGATGCCGCCCGGACACTGGAAACCCATCAGGTTGCCTTCAGTGCATTAGGGCTTGAAGAAGCGTTAACGCGCGTAATCGCCATTGTGGTCCAGCCCGGCGTCGAATTCGATCACACTCAAATTATTCACTATCAGCCACAAGCTGCAAAAGCGCTTTCCGCCTGGGTCAAAGAGACCCCAATGGTCTACGAAGCGCATTCTACCGATTATCAAACCCGCCAGGCATACCGTGCGCTGGTACGCGATCACTATGCGATTTTGAAAGTGGGTCCAGCACTCACCTTCGCTCTGCGTGAAGCTATTTTTGCCCTTGCGCAAATGGAAAATGAACTGGTATCTCCGGAGCAGAGAAGCCGGGTATTGGAAGTGATTGACGAAGTTATGTTGAATGAACCGGGCTACTGGAAAAAATACTATCGCCCAACCTGGAGTCAGGCGATGGTTGATATTCACTTCAGTCTCTCCGACCGTATTCGTTACTACTGGCCGCATCCCCGCATTCGTCAAAGCGTAGAGAAATTAATAACCAATCTTAATGACGTCGCTTTACCACTGGGGCTAATTAGCCAATTTATGCCCGTGCAATTTGAGCGTCTGTCTGAAGGAACGTTAACCGCGACGCCACACAATCTGATTATCGACAAAATTCAGGACGTTCTGCGCGCCTATCGCTTTGGTTGCGCACCAGCACTTGCCTGAAATCAGGAGAATATATGAGCCAACTTTTTGTCCGAACAGGAATTAACTTTAGCTCGTGTCAGCATGCGCTGACACATATTGGGGAGGAGATGCTGGCCAAAGGGGTCGTGCACGAAAGCTACCCGCAGGCCCTGATTGAGCGTGAAGCAACCTTTCCAACTGGAATAGCGCTGGAACGTCATGCCGTTGCGATTCCACATTGTGAAGCTGTTCATGCTAAATCTCCTGCTATCTATCTGATTCGCCCGGATACACCGGTCAACTTTCAACAAGCGGATGATGATGAAGAGATCGCCGTCTCTTTAATTATCGCCTTAATCGTTGAGAACCCGACGGCACAACTGAAGCTCCTGCGTCGTCTGTTTAGTGAGCTACAAAACCCGAACACCATTGAAGCGTTACTGAATGCGCCCGATGCAGAACTGGCAATGCTCTTTCGGGAAAAAATCCTTGAGTCTGAGCTCTGTGCCCAGATTTGATAAAAAACTGATAATAAAAGGAATACCCTATGAAACGTAAAGTAATTGTGGCCTGTGGCGGTGCTGTAGCAACTTCAACAATGGCTGCGGAAGAAATTAAAGAACTCTGTGAAGCCAACAATATACAACTCGACCTGGTTCAGTGTCGTGTAACAGAAATCGAAACCTATATGGACGGCGCAGACCTCATTTGTACCACGGCTCGCGTTGACCGTACATTTGGCGATATCCCGGTGGTTCACGGCATGCCTTTTGTCTCAGGCGTGGGTATCGAAGCATTGCAGCAAAAAATCCTGACCATCCTCGTGGGGTAACGCCATGTTTAGCGAAATAATGCGTTATATCCTCGATTTAGGTCCAACGGTTATGCTGCCGTTAGTGATCATCATCTTCTCAAAATTGCTGGGAATGAAGCTCGGGGATTGTTTTAAATCTGGTCTGCATATCGGGATTGGGTTTGTCGGCATCGGTCTGGTAATCGGCCTGATGCTGGACTCTATTGGACCTGCCGCAAAAGCAATGGCAGAACAGTTTCAAATCAACCTGCACGTCATCGATGTCGGCTGGCCTGGTTCATCACCGATGACCTGGGCTTCGCAAATTGCGTTAATTGCGATTCCTGTCGCCATTGGGGTGAATATCCTGATGCTGGTTACCCGCATGACCCGTGTGGTGAATGTCGACATCTGGAATATCTGGCATATGACGTTTACCGGCGCCATGTTGCATCTGGCGACCGGTTCATACTGGTTGGGCATCCTCGGTGTGGTTGTTCATGCCGCCTTCGTTTACAAACTGGGCGACTGGTTTGCCAAAGACACGCGCGACTTTTTTGGCCTGGAAGGCATCGCCATTCCACATGGTTCCTCGGCATATCTGGGCCCGATAGCGGTCCTGGTTGATACGATCATTGAAAAAATCCCAGGTCTGAACCGCATTCATTTCAGTGCGGATGATGTACAAAAACGCTTCGGCCCCTTCGGAGAACCCGTCACCGTCGGTTTTGTGATGGGGTTAGTGATCGGCATGCTGGCAGGGTATGACGTTAAAGCTGTGCTCCAACTGGCGGTTAAAACAGCTGCCGTTATGTTGCTCATGCCACGCGTAATTAAACCGATTATGGATGGACTCACTCCCATTGCAAAGCATGCTCGCAAGCGCCTGCAGGCAAAATTTGGTGGACAGGAGTTCTTGATTGGCCTGGATCCTGCGCTACTGCTCGGCCATACGTCGGTGGTTTCCGCCAGTCTTATCTTTATCCCGCTGACCATTCTGATTGCCGTTCTGGTACCAGGAAACCAGGTTCTGCCATTCGGCGATCTCGCGACCATTGGTTTCTTTGTCGCCATGGCGGTAGCCGTTCATCAGGGAAACCTTTTCCGCACGCTGATCTCCGGCGTCATCATCATGGGTATCACCCTTTGGATAGCCACGCAAACCATTGGTTTACATACCCAGCTAGCCGCCAATGCGGGCGCATTGAAAGCTGGTGGCATGGTGGCTTCAATGGACCAGGGCGGTTCCCCAATCACCTGGCTGCTAATCCAGCTCTTCACCTGGCAGAACGTGGTGGGTTTCATCATTATCGGTGCTATTTACCTGTTGGGTGTACTGCTGACCTGGCGTCGGGCGCGTAATTTCGTGGCGGCTGAAAAAGCGGCAGCCATAACAGAAAGCCAGACCGCATCTTAATTTCTGGGGAGCATTTGCTCCCCTTCACTTTTCTGGAGACACTTATGAAATCAGTGGTTATTCACGCTGAGGGCGACGTACGCGTTGAAGAACGTCCCATACCACAACTACAAACTGATGAAGATGTACTGGTCAAGGTGGTCAGTTCAGGGCTTTGCGGCTCAGATATTCCCCGAGTCTTCAATCATGGCGCTCACTATTATCCAATCACACTTGGGCATGAGTTCAGTGGCTATGTTGAGTCTTACGGCGCGGGCGTAACCGATCTACAACCCGGAGATGCCGTTGCCTGCGTACCGCTGCTCCCCTGCTTCCACTGTCCTCAGTGCGAGCGTGGATATTTCTCATTGTGTAAGCAATATCAGTTTGTCGGATCGCGCAGCGAAGGCGGCAATGCAGAATATGTGGTGGTAAAACGCGCCAACCTGTTCCGCCTGCCTTCAGAAATGCCGATTGATGATGGCGCATTCATTGAGCCCATTACCGTTGGCCTGCATGCTTTTCACCTCGCTCAGGGATGCGAAGGCAAAAACGTGATCATCGTTGGTGCAGGTACTATCGGTTTACTGGCAATGCAATGTGCTCGCGAACTCGGCGCAAAAAGCATCACGGCGATTGATATCAACCCGCAGAAGCTGGCGTTAGCAAAAGAACTGGGGGCAACCTATGTGTTTAACAGTCGGGAGATGAGTGCGACCGAGATCCACTCCGGTCTGGAGAACATTCAATTTGACCAACTCATCCTGGAGACTGCGGGAACCCCACAAACTGTTACTCTGTCGATCGAAATTGCCGGACCTCGCGCTCAACTGGCATTAGTCGGTACGCTGCATCACGATCTGGCGCTAGCTTCAGGTGTTTTTGGGCAAATATTGCGTAAAGAGTTAACCATCCTTGGCAGTTGGATGAACTATTCCAGCCCATGGCCTGGAGAAGAGTGGGAAACCGCTGCCCGTTTACTCACGGAGAAACGCTTACAGCTTGAGCCGTTAATTGCCCACAGTGGTGATGCCGACAGCTTTGCCAGCGCCGTCAAGTCACTCAATGGCGCGCCGATGCAGGGGAAAATTCTGCTCAAACTCTCCTGACCCAACGAGCCAGCAACCTGCGCTGGCTCACATTTACTTTCGAAATTTAGCGTTCACCTTTCGCAATCCTTCGATTAAACTAGTGGCAGTCAAATTATCAGGCAAATCAATATGAACTCATTTGAGAGAAGGAATAAAATTGTCGACCTGATTAATACGCAAGGTAGCGTACTGGTAATGGATCTTTCGAATACCTTTGGTATTTCTGAAGTAACCATTCGCGCCGACCTGCGGTTATTAGAAGAGAAGGGTCTGGTCACCCGTTTTCATGGCGGTGCGGCAAAACCAGGAAGCCATCTGGCTGAAGGTGACAATCAGGAAGTATTATTAGAAGACCGGTATCAGCTTGCCAGCGATCCCAAAAAGCGGATCGCTCAGGCTGCAACGGCAATGGTCGAGGAAGGAATGACCGTGATTCTGGATAGCGGAAGCACGACCTTACTGATCGCTGAGGCGCTAAACCGAAAAAGTAATATCACAGTTATTACCAATAGCCTGCCCGCTGCGTTTACGTTATCGGAAAACAAAGACATTACGCTGGTCGTCTGCGGCGGCACGGTGCGTCACAAAACTCATTCAATGCATGGCACTATCGCTGAACGTTCCCTTCAAGGGATAAGCGCAGACCTGATGTTCGTTGGCGCCGACGGGATTGATGCCACTAATGGTATAACGACATTCAACGAAGGCTATTCGATTAGTAGCGTGATGGCTGCTGCGGCACATAAGGTTATTGCCGTACTGGATGCAACAAAATTTAACCGACGAGGTTTTAATCAGGTACTTCCAATGGAGAAGATTAACTGCGTAATAACCGACGACAGTATCAGCAAACAGGATAAATCAGCGCTGGCCAAAACAGGGGTTGAACTGCTGGTCGTTTAAATTACCCTCCATAGCCCCCCTTTCGTCGCGCCAACGCGTTGCAGTTTACCTTTTAGCTGCAACGCTTTCAGATAGCGTTCTACAGTTCGGGCTGAGATTTCACACTCATCAGCGATACTTTTGGCGGATCTGCCTGGCTGATTCGACAAGATTTGTAGTATGCGTTTTTCAATATCCAGTAAATCAGGCGACATTTCTTCCGACATTTCTTCCGACATTTCTTCCGACATTTCTTCCGACAGGGCTGATGATTTCCCCAATCCCTCTTGCAAAGCAGAGATGATGTTTTCAAGGATAAATTCTATAAATGGCGTGCAGCTACTTTGCCGATCGCACTGCCCTAACACCTGGTAGTAGCGATCCTGTTGGTAGTGGATCAGTGTCTCTACTGGTAACCACGCCAATTCCGATCGCCACTCACGGAGGATTAATGTCTGCCACAACCGGCCCATCCGTCCATTGCCGTCGGCAAAAGGATGAATGAATTCAAATTCATAATGGAAAATAGCACCAGCAATCAGTGGGTGGAGCTCTGTCGTTTTTAACCAGCCCAGTAGGTCATTCATCAATCGAAGAACTTGTGACGCCGGTGGGGCCATATGGATAAGCTGTTTCTCCCTGTAAACACCGACATTGCCGGATCGCAATTGACCCGGGTTATCGACAAGCCCCATCATCAGGATTTGATGTGCCTGTAAAAGATCGGAGAGTCTTTCACTTTTCCACTCTGACATTTTTTCATAGGCCAGAATCGCATTTCTGACTTCCTGTATATCTTTAGCCGGAGCCAGAATACGTTTCCCCTCCATCAGAGCGGTGACTTGTTCCGTAGTCAACGAATTATGCTCAATCGCTAAAGAGGCCTGAATAGTGCGAATACGATTCTCTTTGCGCAAAAGAGGAGATGCCCTACCAGCCATCGCCGCCCAATTTCCCATCAACTCCCCAATTTCAATGACTTGATTGAGGATCAATGGAGTGATGACGAAAGGTGGTTGGTAGGTACTCACTGTTACTCCCCCTGCTGTTCCAGCGCGTACTTATACAGCGCATTCTTCTTCACGCCGTGGATCTCAGCGGCCAGTGCGGCGGCCTTTTTCAGCGGCAGCTCTGCCTGCAATAAGGCCAGCGTACGCAGCGCATCAGCCGGAAGGTCGTCTTCTTGCGCTTTGTGTCCTTCGACAATCAGCACCATTTCGCCTTTTCGACGGTTTTCATCTTCCTTGACCCACGCCAGCAGTTCGCCGACCGGCGCGCCGTGAATGGTTTCCCAGGTTTTGGTCAACTCACGCGCCAACACCACGTAGCGGGATTCGCCCCAGACGGCAACCATGTCTTCCAGGCTATCCAGCAAACGGTGGGTAGATTCATAAAAAATAAGCGTACGCGGTTCAGCCTCAATGGCTTTCATCGCATCACGACGCCCTTTCGATTTGGCAGGCAGAAAACCTTCATAGCAAAAGCGGTCTGAAGGCAGACCTGCAGCGCTCAGGGCAGCAATCGCCGCGCAAGGGCCTGGCAGGGGAACAACGCGGATCCCTGCTTCGCGACAGGTCCGTACCAGATGGTAGCCAGGATCGTTAATCAGCGGCGTTCCGGCATCGGAAACCAGCGCAATGTTTTGCCCTTCTTTAAGCTTCGCCACCAGCGTTTCGGCCTTTTGCTGCTCGTTGTGATCATGTAAAGCGAACAAACGCGCGTTAATCGCGAAGTGTTGTAACAAGAGTCCTGTATGACGAGTGTCTTCAGCGGCAATCAAATCAACGGCTTGTAAAACTTCGAGCGCTCGTTGGGTAATATCAGCCAAATTTCCTATAGGAGTAGGTACAATAAAGAGTTGGCCTTGAGAATTATCCGCCGATTCGTGTTGTTTCATTGTGTCGTCCGTATTGCCGATTTAATATTGAGCATTGAGTAAAAAAATATCACTGGATACAGTATGGTACCCTCAACATTTTCTCGTTTGAAAGCCGCACGCGCGCTACCAGTCATTCTGGCTGCACTGATTTTTGCAGGCTGTGGCACCCAGGCACCAGACCAGAGTGCAGCCCATATGCAGGGCACTGCGCAGGCTGATTCCGGCTTTTATCTGCAACAAATGCAGCAAAGCTCAGATGATAGCAAGACCAACTGGCAATTACTCGCCATTCGTGCACTGCTGAAAGAAGGCAAGAGCCAGCAGGCTTTCGAGCTGTTCAACCAGCTACCACAGAAGCTAAGCGATACCCAGCGTCGTGAGCAGTCACTGCTGGCTGTCGAAATTAAGCTCGCGCAGAAAGATGTCGCTGGCGCACAGGCCCTGCTGGATAAGCTAACCCCCGCCGATTTTGATCAAAACCAGCAGGCGAGATACTGGCAGGCGCAAATCGACGTCAACCAGGGTCGTCCATCGCTGACTTTACTGCGCGCCCTGATCGCCCAGGAACCGCTGCTGGCCGCGAACGCTAAGCAGAAAAACATGGATGCCACCTGGCAGGCGCTGTCATCCATGACCCAGGAGCAAGCGCAGACGCTGGTCATCAATGCGGATGAAAACGTGCTGCAAGGCTGGTTAGATCTCCAGCGCGTCTGGTTCGATAACCGTAACGATCCAGACATGATGAAAGCCGGTATTGCTGACTGGCAGAAACGTTATCCACAAAACCCGGGGGCAAAACTGTTGCCAACGCAGTTGGTTAACGTGCAGAGCTTTAAACCCGCTTCCACCAGCAAAATTGCTCTGCTGCTGCCGCTGAACGGTCAGGCTGCGGTGTTTGGCCGTACTATTCAGCAAGGCTTTGAAGCTGCGAAAAATATGGGTACTCAACCCGTAGCGGACCCTGCTGTTGCCGCGCCTGCTGCGGATACAGCGGCTGCGACGACCACGGAACAGCCGCAAACGACTGACGGTGTTGCCAGCCCGGCTCAGGCGTCAGTAAGCGATCTGACCAACGAGACGCCAGCACAGCCAGAAGCTACAGCTCCACAACCAACAGCGCCTGCGCAGCCAACAACCGCCAGCGCACCAGCGAATCCGTCCGCGGAGCTGAAAATCTACGACACGTCATCACAGCCGCTGAATCAGATCCTGACTCAGGTTCAGCAGGATGGCGCCAGCATCGTGGTTGGCCCACTGTTGAAGAACAATGTTGAAGAGCTGATGAAAAGCAACACGCCATTAAACGTCCTGGCGCTTAATCAGCCGGAGTCGGTGAAAAACCTGCCGAACGTCTGCTACTTCGCTCTGTCGCCAGAAGATGAAGCGCGCGACGCAGCACGCCACATTCGCGATCAAGGAAAGCAGACGCCGCTGTTGTTGATCCCGCGGAGTTCGTTAGGCGATCGCGTTGCCAACGCCTTTGCACAGGAGTGGCAAAAACTGGGTGGCGGCGTGGTGCTGCAGCAGAAGTTCGGCTCCACCGCTGAGCTGAAAATGGGCGTCAACGGCGGCTCGGGGATTTCCCTGACGGGCAGCCCGGTGGCCTCTTCTGTACCCGCGCAGCCTGGCGTGACGATTGGCGGTCTGACCATTCCGGCAGCACCTACCGATGCGCAAATCACCGGCGGCAGCGGTCGTGTTGATGCCGTATATATTCTGGCAACGCCGGAAGAAATTGCATTTATAAAGCCGATGATCGCCATGCGCAACGGTAGCCAGAGCGGTGCCACGCTGTACGCCAGCTCCCGTAGCGCGCAGGGAACTGCCGGCCCGGATTTCCGTCTGGAGATGGAAGGCTTGCAGTACAGCGAAATTCCGATGCTGGCAGGCGCTAACGCCCCTCTCATGCAGCAGGCGCTGGGCGCGGTTCGTAACGACTACTCGCTGGCACGTATGTACGCGATGGGCGTCGATGCCTGGTCGCTTGCCAACCACTTCTCGCAAATGCGTCAGGTGCAGGGTTTCGAAATTAACGGCAACACCGGAGCCTTAACCGCAACGCAGGATTGTGTGATTAACAGGAAGTTATCATGGCTCAAATACCAGCAAGGACAAGTCGTCCCCGCCAGTTAACGAGTAAACAGACCGGTGACGCGTGGGAATCCACCGCGCGTGACTGGCTGCAGAGCAGGGGACTGCATTTTATCGCCGCCAACGTGCATGAGCGTGGCGGCGAAATCGACCTGATAATGCGTGAAGGCAACACCACCGTATTTGTTGAGGTTCGCTATCGGCGCTCAGCCCAGTTTGGCGGTGCAGCGGCGAGTGTGACCCGGAGCAAACAACACAAATTATTACAGACTGCCCGCTTGTGGCTTGCGCGCCACAATGGAAGTTTTGATACTGTGGATTGCCGGTTCGATGTGTTAGCCTTCACCGGAAATGATGTTGAGTGGTTTAAGGACGCGTTCAACGACCGCTCATAGTTGAAGATTCAGAGCCTGGTTCTTAAGGATTAGCGTGTTAGATAGAATTAAAGTCTGCTTTACAGAAAGCATTCAAACTCAGATAGCTGCGGCTGAAGCACTTCCGGATGCGATCTCCCGTGCAGCCATGACGCTGGTTCAGTCCCTGCTCAATGGCAACAAAATTCTCTGTTGTGGTAATGGGACGTCCGCTGCCAACGCACAGCATTTTGCTGCCAGCATGATCAATCGTTTTGAAACAGAGCGCCCAAGTTTACCTGCGATTGCACTAAATACTGATAATGTGGTCTTAACTGCGATTGCCAACGATCGCCTGCACGATGAAGTTTATGCAAAACAAGTCCGTGCGCTGGGACATGCAGGGGATGTTCTGCTGGCAATCTCTACGCGTGGTAATAGCCGCGATATCGTAAAAGCCGTTGAAGCCGCCGTGACACGCGACATGACAATTGTCGCACTGACCGGGTATGACGGAGGGGAGCTGGCCGGGTTACTGGGGCCGCAGGATGTTGAAATCCGTATCCCTTCACACCACAGCGCCCGCGTTCAGGAAATGCATATGCTGACGGTCAACTGCCTTTGCGATCTCATCGATAACACGCTTTTCCCTCACCAGGATGATTAAGGAGTACACATGAAGGCATTTTCGCCGCTTGCTGTGATTATCGCTGCCCTGCTGCTGCAAGGCTGTGTCGCTGCCGCCGTTGTCGGAACTGCTGCTGTCGGCACCAAAGCCGCGACGGATCCTCGCAGTGTAGGCACCCAGGTAGATGACGGAACCCTGGAATTACGCGTCAATACCGCGTTGTCGAAAGATGCCCAGATCAAGAAAGAGGCGCGTATCAACGTGAGCGCGTATCAGGGTAAAGTGCTGCTGGTCGGTCAGTCGCCAAATAGCGAACTGTCTGCGCGAGCAAAACAGATTGCGATGGGCGTAGAAGGTACTACTGAGGTCTTTAACGAGATCCGTCAGGGTCAGCCAATCGGCCTGGGCGATGCGTCTAACGATACCTGGATAACCACTAAAGTACGTTCCCAGTTGCTGACCAGCGATCAGGTGAAATCCTCTAACGTGAAAGTCACCACCGAAAACGGGGAAGTGTTCCTGTTGGGTCTGGTAACTGAACGTGAAGCGAAGGCTGCGGCAGACATCGCCAGCCGGGTAAGCGGCGTGAAACGCGTCACTACGGCTTTTACGTTTATTAAGTAAGACTGCTACAAATGCCGGATGGCGACGCCAGAGCGTCCTCTCCGGCATTTTATTTGGCTCTTTCGCGCAGTTCGGAAGAGGTCAGGATCGAAACGCCTTCATGTCCAGGCGCCAGTGCCTCCGCCAGCATAGCCCGGGCTACATCACGCGCCTCAATCGACTTCCAGTTCCCCGGCAGCAGCCGAAATAACGGCGCTAAAAACCTCTCATTCGCCCGCTGTTTATCCCGCTCTCCGAGTAACATTGAAGGCCGAACAATCGTCAGCCGCGGCCAATTTTGCGCGATCAGCGCCTGCTCCATTTCCCCTTTCACCCGGTTATAAAAAAACGGTGAATTGGCATTGGCCCCCATCGAACTGACCACCAACATATGCTGAGCGCCCAACCGACGCCCCGTCAGGGCCGTGTCCACCACCAGCGTATAGTCAGCATGGATAAACGCTTCTTTGCTACCCGCTTCTCGCCGGGTGGTTCCCAGACAACAAAAGACAATATCTACCGGTTCGGTGACCTGCGCCAGCGCATCGGTTAGCTGCGGATCATAGGGATTATAGACGCCAGCCGTATCAGCCAGCGGTCGACGCGTCGGTGCCGTGATGGCATTGACCCGGGGTTCATTGAGCAGCATACGCAGCAAATTTCCGCCTACCAGCCCCGTTGCGCCTGTTATTAACACCTGACTCATCGCTAATCTTCCCCTGACTCTTTAATCACTCTATTAACTATAGATCACGTTGCCAGTGCATTTTTTTACCAAAGCCCAGCGTGTTGTCCGTGAATTTGACTTCATCCAGTCGAATCTCCCATACGGGCGCAGGCAGCATTCTGGCGACCGGGAAACGGCGGTTGTAGGCGTTACGCGCGGCTTCACTCTCCTGCCCTTCAAGACGCCGGATTTCCCCTTTAAACTGTACGCCACGAATCAGGGCGACCGTTTTGGGCTGACCATTTACCGTGCCGGCAATCGCCGCGCGCGGCCCGGACATCTGCGCATGCCGCGTTTTTTCTTCGGTCAGCACATAGAACACCATCTTCTGCGCATCAAACAGGTAAAACGCATTGGCGCACCATAATTCACCGTCATGATGTACACACCAGGTCACGACGTGCTGCTTTGCCAGCCAGCGGGTCACCGCAGTCAGTGTTTCCATTTCTGTTCTCTTTTATACTGTAGGCCTGAAAATTATCACGTCGATGGTGACAATGACACCCTGGTATCTGTACCTGATCCGTACTGCGGACAACGCCTTATACACCGGAATAACCACCGATGTGCAGCGCCGCTATAAGCAGCATCAAAGTGGGAAAGGCGCGAAGGCGCTGCGCGGAAAGGGAGAACTCACGTTGGCATTTGCGGCTCAGGTCGGCGACCGTTCGCTGGCCCTGCGCTTAGAATATCGCGTCAAACAGCTTACAAAGCGGCAGAAAGAGCGCCTTGTTGAAGGCGAAGGGCTTGAGGCACTACTGAGCAGCCTGCAAACCCCCGGCGCTTAAAAACGATTGAAGTAGTCGTGGTATTCCACAAGGCCCGTCACACCCTCCAGCGCATCGTCCGCCAGGCGATGAACCTGGAACGCGCTTTCGGTACCCGGCCAGCGGCAACGCAGGTCATGATGGGCAGCCAGCTCAAAACCAAAGCGGCTGTACAGCGCCGGATCGCCCAGCGTAACCACCGCGGCGTAACCAAACTCGTTCAGGGAATCGAGTCCTTCATAGACCAGCTGACGCGCCAGGCCCTGTCCACGGTATTTTTCATCCACCGCGAGCGGCGCCATGCCGACCCATTGCAGGTCTTCGCCCTGGACATCGACAGGGCTGAACGCGACGTAACCCACTACCTGACCTTCGTCATCGGTAGCAACCAGACCCAGCGTTATGAAACCGTCTTCACGCAGGTCGTGCACTAATTTCGCTTCCGCATCGCTCTCAAATGAACGACGCAGCAATGCATCAATACCTGGGGCATCAATGGGAATTTCAACTCGAATCAGCATGGCTCACCTACCGAAGTCTGTTTGGTTTCTGGCGACGTTTTCATTCCCGCCTCAACAAAATCCGCCAACTGCATCAGCATGACGCGCAACGCTTTAGGCATCTGATCCAGTTCGATGGCGTCCATCAGATTTTTTACATACAGCCCTAATTCTGTATCACCTTCAATCACCAGGCGACGCTGGAAGAACAGCGTATCCGGATCCTGCTTACGCGCCGCGATCATCAGGAGATCGCTGGCATCCGCGCTAAAACTCACATCCGCCTCTGCATTCTGGCTGACGATAAGTTTATCGTTCTCAACAGAGGTATACCATTTAAGGCCAATGTCACGCACATGAATGCTCAGCCAGCGACCGTCGAGAAACTCCAGCTCCCCATCGGCCAGCGCCTGACTAAACTGCCAGCTCAGGACCTGCTCCAGAACCTGGCGCTTCAGCGCAAAGGGCGTCAGTTTAACCGGTACACTCATCAGAGAAGGACCAAAATGTACTAAGCGTGAACGCAGTTTATCCAACACGAGCTTTACTCCCTGTTTCAATTATCCTGCTATTTTGCCATATCAAATAAACGACATAGCGGCATAAATCAACAATTCGCTACGAAATTGTTACCTCTTATTGGTATCACCAATACGACTTTAACTGCCTCAAATCAAAAATTGTCTCAGCAAGGTTAACTAAAATCCCTCTTCGTTAACATTTCTGCGCCCTTTACGGCGCAACGTTCAGGATAAATTATGGAGCTGCTCTGCCCTGCCGGAAACCTCCCGGCGCTTAAGGCGGCCATCGAGAACGGCGCTGATGCGGTCTACATCGGGCTGAAAGATGATACCAACGCCCGTCATTTCGCCGGCCTTAATTTTACCGAGAAAAAATTGCAGGAAGCGGTGAGTTTTGTCCATCAGCACCGCCGTAAGCTGCACATCGCGATTAACACCTTTGCGCATCCGGATGGTTACGCGCGCTGGCAACGTGCCGTAGATATGGCGGCGCAACTGGGTGCGGATGCGCTGATCCTCGCCGACCTCGCCATGCTTGAGTATGCCGCAGAGCGCTACCCGCATATTGAGCGTCATGTCTCTGTTCAGGCATCTGCAACCAATGAAGAGGCGATTAATTTCTATCATCGCAACTTTGATGTCGCCCGCGTGGTACTGCCGCGCGTACTGTCTATTCACCAGGTGAAGCAGCTCGCTCGCGTCACGCCAGTTCCCCTGGAAGTGTTCGCCTTTGGCAGTCTGTGCATTATGGCGGAAGGCCGCTGCTATCTTTCATCCTATCTGACGGGCGAGTCTCCTAATACGGTTGGCGCCTGCTCTCCTGCCCGTTTTGTTCGCTGGCAGCAGACCCAACAAGGGCTGGAATCCCGTCTTAATGAAGTGCTGATCGACCGTTATCAGGACGGAGAAAACGCCGGTTATCCGACGCTGTGTAAAGGCCGCTATCTGGTTGATGGCGAGCGCTATCATGCGCTGGAAGAACCCACCAGCCTGAATACGCTGGAGCTGCTGCCTGAACTGCTGGCGGCCAATATTGCCTCGGTGAAAATCGAAGGGCGTCAGCGTAGCCCGGCCTACGTCAGCCAGGTGGCGAAAGTGTGGCGCCAGGCGATCGACCGCTGTATGGCCGACCCGCAAAACTACGCCCCACAGGCCGCGTGGATGGAAACGCTCGGTTCAATGTCCGAAGGCACGCAGACCACGCTTGGCGCGTATCACCGTAAATGGCAGTGAGAGAAGCAATGAAATATTCCTTAGGGCCGGTGCTATGGTACTGGCCGAAAGAAACGCTGGAAGATTTTTATCAGCAGGCCGCCACCAGCCAGGCCGACGTTATCTATCTTGGCGAAGCGGTGTGCAGTAAACGCCGCGCCACCAAAGTGGGCGACTGGATCGATATGGCGAAATCACTCGCTGGCAGCGGTAAACAGGTGGTGCTGTCAACGCTGGCGCTGGTGCAGGCCTCCTCTGAGCTGGGAGAACTGAAGCGCTATGTCGAAAACGGCGACTTCCTGCTGGAAGCCAGCGATCTCGGCGTGGTAAACATGTGCGCCGAGCGTAAGCTGCCGTTTGTCGCCGGGCATGCACTCAACTGCTACAACGCGGTAACCCTGCGTTTGCTGCTCAGGCAGGGCATGGTGCGCTGGTGTATGCCGGTAGAACTGTCCCGTGACTGGCTGGTCAATCTGCTTAACCAGTGTGAAGAGCTGGGTATTCGCAATCAGTTTGAAGTAGAGGTACTGAGCTACGGGCATCTGCCGCTGGCGTACTCTGCCCGCTGCTTTACCGCACGCTCTGAAGACCGTCCAAAAGACGAGTGTGAAACCTGCTGCATCAAATACCCGAATGGGCGCGATGTGCTGTCGCAGGAGAATCAGCAGGTCTTTGTCCTCAACGGCATCCAGACTATGAGCGGCTATGTTTACAACCTCGGCAACGAGCTGACATCGATGCAGGGTCTGGTTGATATTGTACGTCTGTCCCCTGCAGGCAGCGACACGTTCGCCATGCTCGATGCCTTCCGCGCCAATGAAAATGGCACTGCCCCATTACCGCTTGCTGCCCACAGCGACTGCAACGGCTACTGGAAGCGACTGGCAGGTCTTGAACTACAGCCGTGATTAATAGCTCACTTTGTTAACAACATTCGCTAATCTTTAATGCAGTATTAAAAGATTAACCGGTAACAAAGTGAGCCGTTATGACTGACAAAACTATTCCGTTCTCGGTGCTGGATCTGGCGCCGATCCCTGAAGGATCTTCGGCAAAAGAGGCCTTCACACACTCGCTTGATCTCGCTCGACTGGCCGAAAAGCGCGGCTACCACCGCTACTGGCTGGCAGAACATCACAACATGACCGGCATCGCCAGCGCGGCGACCTCTGTGCTGATTGGCTATCTGGCTGCCAATACCACCACGCTGCATCTTGGTTCTGGCGGCGTTATGCTGCCCAACCATTCGCCGCTGGTGATCGCCGAGCAGTTCGGTACCCTGAATACGCTGTATCCGGGACGAATCGATCTCGGGCTTGGCCGCGCGCCGGGTAGCGACCAACCGACCATGCGCGCGTTGCGCCGCCATATGAGTGGTGATATCGATAACTTCCCGCGCGACGTAGCTGAACTGGTGGACTGGTTCGACGCCCGCGATCCTAATCCCCATGTACGCCCGGTTCCCGGCTACGGCGAGCAGATCCCGGTCTGGTTATTAGGCTCCAGCCTGTACAGCGCACAGCTGGCAGCCCAGCTCGGCCTGCCATTTGCCTTCGCCTCGCACTTTGCTCCGGATATGTTGCATCAGGCGCTGCATCTGTATCGCACCCAGTTCAAGCCCTCAGCGCGGCTGGCAAAGCCGTATGCGATGGTGTGCATCAACATCATTGCCGCCGACAGCAACCGCGATGCCGAATTTCTTTTCACCTCAATGCAGCAGGCGTTTGTGAAACTGCGTCGTGGCGAAACCGGCCAGCTACCGCCACCGGTAGAGAATATGCATCAGCTGTGGTCCGCTTCTGAGCAGTACGGCGTACAACAGGCTCTGAGCATGTCGCTGGTTGGTGATAAGGCGAAAGTGCGACACGGTCTCGACGCCATTTTGCGTGAAACCCAGGCCGATGAAATTATGGTTAACGGCCAGATTTTTGATCATCAGGCACGGCTACATTCGTTTGACCTGGCGATGCAGGTGAAAGAAGAGTTGGTGGGGTAATCGTTGTTTTGCCCGGTGGCGCTTCGCTTACCGGGCTTACGAGACCGTATAGGCCGGATAAGGCGCAACCGCCATCCGGCACTAAAAGGTTACTGGTACACAGGCAACAAATTCACGCTCGACAGAATATGGATAACCGCGTTGCCAATACCGAATACCAGGATCAGCGCAATCATCGGCTTGCCGCCCCAGACACGGAATTTCGGGCTGCCGAAACGCTCGCGGGATTTACGGGCCAGCAGCGCCGGAACAATGGCGGCCCAGATGGTCGCGGCAAGCCCTGCATAGCCAATGGCGTACAGGAAACCGTTCGGCCACAACAGGCCACCGACAATCGGCGGGACAAACGTCAGCAATGCCGTTTTAAAACGTCCCATTGCCGAGTCATCAAAGCCAAACAGATCCGCCAAATAGTCAAACAGACCGAGCGTGACCCCGAGGAATGAACTCGCCACCGCAAAGTTGGAGAACACCACCAGCAGCAGATCCAGACTGCGGCTGTTCAGCACGCCGCTCAGCGCCTGTACCAGCACATCAATGTTACCGCCCTGCTGCGCAATACCGATAAATTCCGGACGCGGGATGTTACCCATCGTCCCCAGCAACCATACGGTATACAGCACCAGCGCCAGCAGCGTGCCGTACACCAGGCACTTAACGATGGTCTTCGGATCTTTGCCGTAGTACTTCATCAGGCTCGGGACGTTGCCGTGATAGCCGAATGAGGCCAGGCAGAACGGTAACGTCATCAGCAGGTACGGCGTATACGAAGCGTTGCTCTGCGCCACGTTAAACAGCGTAGTAGGCGTAACATGCCCCAGCAGACTGCCGAAGGTCAGGAAAAAAGTAATCACCTTCGCGCCCAGCACAATCGCCGTCATGCGGCTAACCGCTTTGGTGCTTAACCACACCACGAACGCCACCAGCAGCGCAAAACCAAGACCCGCCGCACGCGCCGGAACGTTCAGCGACATCTCCGAAAAGGTGTGATGCAGGATCGAACCACTCGCCGAGATATACGCATAGGTAAGGATATAGAGAACGAAAGCAATCGAGATGCCGTTCACAACGTTCCAGCCTTTGCCCAGCAGATCTTTCGTGATGGTGTCAAAGCTGGAACCAATGCGGTAATTGAGGTTAGCTTCAAGGATCATCAGCCCGGAGTGCAGCATGCAAAACCAGGTGAAGATCAGCGCCGCCATTGACCAGAAGAACCACGCCCCGGACATGACCACTGGCAGAGAAAACATCCCCGCGCCAATAATGGTGCCGCCGATGATCACCACGCCGCCAAGCAGCGAAGGTGACGTTTGGGTGGTGGTTAGTGTTGCCATTTAGCCATCTCTCCAGTCATTTATATTGTGACTACATTTCAATGTGCTGCACTGTACCAGTACACGAGTACAAATGAAATAAAAAAAGCCCCGATTGTTGAGATCGGGGCTGTATATTTTACTTTACGGTATTAAACCGTAATTTCGCATGGATTACGCATCACCACCGAAACGACGACGACCAGCGGAATCATCACGACGCGGAGCAGAAGAATCGTCACGACGCGGACCGCGGTTGCCTTCACGACGTTCGCCGCTGAAACGACGACCTTCGCTACGACCGCCTTCACGACGCTCACCGCTGAAACCACGACCTTCGCCACGACCGCCTTCACGACGCTCACCGCTGAAACGGCCACCGCCACGACGCTCACCACCGGTGTGCGGAACTGCATCGCCAACCAGCTGCATGTTCATCGGCTTGTTCAGGATGCGAGTACGGGTAAAGTGCTGCAGCACGTCGCCCGGCATACCTTTCGGCAGCTCGATGGTTGAGTGGGAAGCAAACAGCTTGATGTTACCGATGTAACGGCTGCTGATATCGCCTTCGTTAGCAATCGCACCAACGATATGACGGACTTCAACACCGTCATCACGGCCCACTTCAATGCGGTACAGCTGCATATCGCCAACGTCACGACGTTCACGACGCGGACGGTCTTCACCACCACGCTCATTACGGTCACCACGCGGGCCACGATCGTTGCGGTCACGCGGACCACGATCGTCACGGTCGCGGAATTCGCGTTTCGGACGCATCGGCGCATCTGGCGGCAGGATCAGCGGGCGTTCGCCCTGAGCCATTTTCAGCAGTGCGGCTGCCAGCGTTTCGATATCCAGTTCTTCTTCCGGCTGCATTTTCGCCAGCAGAGCACGGTACTGATCCAGATCGCTGCTTTCCAGCTGCTGCTGTACTTTAGCGGCGAATTTTTCCAGACGGCGTTTGCCCAGCAGGTCTGCGTTCGGCAGTTCTACTTCCGGAATAGTCAGCTTCATGGTGCGTTCGATGTTACGCAGCAGACGACGCTCACGGTTCTCAACGAACAGCAGCGCGCGACCCGCACGACCCGCACGACCAGTACGGCCGATACGGTGAACGTAAGATTCGGAATCCATCGGGATGTCGTAGTTAACAACCAGGCTGATACGCTCAACGTCCAGGCCACGTGCCGCAACGTCGGTAGCAATCAGAATATCCAGACGGCCATCTTTCAGACGCTCCAGAGTCTGCTCACGCAGGGACTGGTTCATGTCGCCGTTCAGTGCAGCGCTGCTATAACCGCTACGCTCCAGCGCTTCTGCCACTTCCAGGGTCGCATTTTTGGTACGAACGAAGATAATCGCCGCATCAAAGTCTTCTGCTTCCAGGAAACGCACCAGCGCTTCATTTTTACGCATGCCCCAGACGGTCCAGTAGCTCTGGCTGATGTCAGGACGGGTAGTTACGCTGGACTGAATGCGTACTTCCTGCGGCTCTTTCATAAAGCGGCGGGTAATACGACGAATCGCTTCCGGCATAGTCGCGGAGAACAGAGCGGTCTGATGACCTTCCGGGATCTGCGCCATGATGGTTTCAACGTCTTCGATGAAGCCCATACGCAGCATTTCATCAGCTTCGTCCAGTACCAGACCGCTCAGTTTGGAGAGGTCCAGAGTACCGCGCTTCAGGTGATCCAGCAGACGGCCCGGCGTACCGACAACGATCTGTGGTCCCTGACGCAGGGCACGTAATTGCACGTCATAACGCTGGCCGCCGTACAGGGCAACCACGTTCACGCCGCGCATGTGTTTAGAAAAATCCGTCATGGCTTCTGCAACCTGAACCGCCAGTTCGCGGGTCGGTGCCAGCACCAGAATCTGAGGTGCCTTCAGCTCAGGATCAAGATTGTTGAGCAGCGGTAAAGAGAACGCTGCAGTTTTGCCGCTACCCGTCTGGGCCATACCCAGAACATCGCGGCCGCCCAGCAGATGCGGAATGCACTCTGCCTGGATTGGAGATGGTTTTTCGTAACCCAGATCGGTAAGGGCTTCAAGGATAGGAGCCTTCAGGCCCAGATCTGCAAAAGTGGTTTCGAATTCAGCCATGTAGTACGTGTGCCTCAAAATTAATGGCGGCCAGTCTACATAACTCATCATGAAATTGATCTGCAATTTTCATTGAAAAGTGTGAACCGGCTCAAAGTAGGTGTATTAACGAACAACAACGCCCTCACCCGTGAAGGTGATGGCAATCAAAAAAGATTACGGGCTGATGTGTACGTCAGCTATTGCTGGTCCGATTCTGCCAGGTCATCTTGGTCCTGGCCCAGGAGCGATAATTCCAACAATGCGTATCGGTGCTCAACAAAGTTATGAACGTTGTTAGCCACCGCCAGTTTGAACAATGCCGTAGCGTTGTCCAAATCCCCCAGACTTAGGTAGTACTTACCTAAATAGAAGTTGGTTTCACTGAGATGCTCAGCGAGCGAGGTGTTATCCGTTGCGTCCGCCTTTAGGCGTTCCATCAGCGTTGCTTCGCTAATGTTGCCCAGGTAGAACTCGACAATGTTCCATCCCCATTGCTCTTTATCCGATTTCTCAAAGCGTTGCTTTAACGCTTCTTTAGCCTGCTTCTCATCGAGCTTCTGCTCGGCGAGATAAAGCCACAGACTACGGAAAGGATCATTGGGATCGTCTTGATAAAACGCTAGCAGATCATCTTGCGCTAACTTGTCGCGACCGCCGTAATACAATGCGATACCGCGATTTAAGTGCGCGTAGTTGTAAGTTGGATCAAGCTCAAGTACAGAATCAAACGCTTCATAGGCAGCATCAAAATTGCCTGCCTGCGTTAAATATATACCTAAGTAATTGAATACTTCAGGCATATCTGGTCGGATTGCCAGCGCTTGTGAAAAATCATTTCGCGCCAGTGCCCTCAGACCGAGACTATCATACAACACTCCGCGCTCATATAAAAGCTGTGCGCGTTCGTCATCGGTTAAAGCCCGACTGGCAAGAATTTGTTCCATACGTGCCAGAATCACTTCCTGCTGCAAAGTCGGTTGCAATGGTACTGCGAGGACTTCACTCTTACGCCAGGCGGAATTACTGCATCCAGCCAGCGTGAGTGCTGTCGCAACGAAACACCAGCGCAAAAAAGGCTTCATTTCCCACTCCCGAAGACAACGATTGAATGAACGTCCAGGTTCCCCGGTTGCTAACAAGGCGTCCTGCCGGGTTAAAAGCCCTCCGCTTTCACGGAGGGCAATGGCAACCTTACTCGCCCTGGCTTGCCGGAGCTTCCGGTTCGCCTGCAGGCTGAGACTGCTCAGTTGCTTCTTTAATGCTCAAACGTACACGGCCCTGGCGATCAACTTCCAGAACTTTGACCGGTACTTCCTGGCCCATCTGCAGGTAATCGGTCACTTTCTCAACGCGTTTGTCAGCGATCTGAGAGATGTGTACCAGACCTTCTTTACCGCCACCAATGGCAACGAATGCGCCAAAGTCAACGATACGGGTCACTTTACCATTGTAGATACGGCCTACTTCGATCTCTGCGGTGATCTCTTCGATACGACGGATAGCATATTTCGCTTTCTCGCCGTCGGTCGCAGCAATCTTCACAGTACCATCATCTTCAATTTCAATGGTGGTGCCGGTTTCTTCGGTCAGAGCACGGATAACAGAACCGCCTTTACCGATAACGTCTTTGATCTTGTCCGGGCTGATCTTGATGGTGTGGATACGCGGAGCGAACTGAGATATGTCACCACGCGGTGCGTTGATCGCTTGTTCCATCACACCCAGGATGTGCAGACGCGCACCTTTAGCCTGGTTCAGAGCAACCTGCATGATCTCTTTGGTGATACCTTCAATTTTGATATCCATCTGCAGTGCAGAGATACCGTCGCGGGAACCCGCCACTTTGAAGTCCATATCGCCCAGGTGGTCTTCGTCGCCCAGGATGTCAGACAGAACAACAAAGTTGTCGCCTTCTTTCACCAGACCCATCGCGATACCCGCAACGGCAGCTTTGATCGGCACGCCTGCGTCCATCAGCGCCAGAGAAGCACCACATACGGAAGCCATGGAAGAAGAACCGTTAGATTCGGTGATTTCAGAAACCACACGTACGGTGTACGGGAATTTATCCAGTTCCGGCATCACTGCCAGTACGCCACGCTTCGCCAGACGACCGTGACCAATCTCACGACGCTTCGGAGAACCGACCATACCGGTTTCACCTACGCAGTACGGAGGGAAGTTGTAGTGGAACAGGAAGTTGTCAGTACGCTCGCCCATCAGCTCGTCAAGGTTCTGCGCATCACGAGTGGTGCCCAGGGTCGCAGTAACCAGCGCCTGAGTTTCACCACGGGTGAACAGTGCGGAACCGTGGGTACGCGGCAGAACGCCAGTACGCACGTCCAGACCACGGATCATATCTTTTTCACGGCCATCGATGCGCGGCTCGCCTGCCAGTACGCGGCTGCGAACAACATTTTTCTCGATAGCGTGCAGGATTTCACCCAGTTCGTTAGCGTCCAGGGTTTCGTCTTCAGCCACCAGAGTTGCGATGGTTTCAGATTTGATCACGTCAACCTGAGCGTAACGCTCTTGTTTGTCGGTGATACGGTAAGCATCGCTCAGACGAGCTTCTGCCAGTGCGGCAACGCGTGCGTTCAGCGCTTCGTTGACGGCTTCTGGCTGCCAGTCCCAACGCGGTTTGCCAGCTTCTTTCGCCAGCTCGTTGATAGCCTGAATAACAACCTGCTGCTGTTCGTGGCCGAATACTACAGCGCCCAGCATCTGGTCTTCGCTCAGCAGTTCAGCTTCGGATTCAACCATCAGTACGGCAGCTTCAGTACCAGCAACAACCAGGTCCAGCTTGCTTTCTTTCAGTTCGTCCTGAGTCGGGTTCAGTACGTACTGGTCATTGATGTAACCAACACGTGCAGCACCGATCGGGCCGTTGAATGGGATGCCAGACAGAGTCAGCGCAGCAGATGCACCAATCATTGCCACGATATCCGGGTTAACCTGCGGGTTAACGGAAACAACGGTCGCGATGACCTGAACTTCGTTAACGAAGCCTTCCGGGAACAGCGGGCGAACCGGGCGGTCAATCAGACGCGCGATCAGAGTTTCGCCTTCACTCGGACGGCCTTCACGACGGAAGAAGCTACCCGGGATACGGCCAGCAGCGTAGGTACGCTCCTGATAGTTAACGGTCAGTGGGAAAAAGTCCTGGCCTGGTTTCGCTTTTTTCTGGCCAACAACGGTAACGAATACCGCAGTGTCATCCATGCTAACCATAACAGCGGCAGTCGCCTGACGCGCCATCATGCCGGTTTCCAGCGTAACGGTATGCTGACCGTACTGGAATTTACGAACGATCGGATTAAGCAAATTAATATCCTTTCTCTATTTTTTGACGGCACATTTTTGCGCCATCGTTAATACCCGATCTTCTGCGCATCCTCGCGACTAATGACAACCCTAACCCATAAGCATGAGTAAAGCCTCTCATTAGCCGCGCGAACCTCTGCAACGGAAGATCATTCATAGCAACAATACATTAGTTTCCAGCGAATTGCTGCCATCTGCTGGAAAAAAGGGGCCATGAAGGCCCCCTCTTTCTGAAACTCGAAAGAATTAGCGACGCAGACCCAGACGCTCGATCAGCGCGGTGTAACGTGCAACATCTTTACGTTTCAGGTAGTCGAGCAGTTTACGACGCTGAGAAACCATGCGCAGCAGACCACGACGGCTGTGGTGATCTTTTTTGTGCTCTGCAAAGTGGCCCTGCAGGTGGTTAATCTGTGCAGTCAACAGAGCAACCTGAACATCGGTAGAACCGGTGTCGTTTGCATCACGACCAAACTCAGAAACGATTTTAGCGGTAGCTTCAGTACTTAGAGACATTTTAAAACTCCAAAGTGTTAAGAATGAAAGGATGCCGATCTCTAATTCAGCTATCCCAGTGTATACACGCCTTCTTCAAACTGACCCTGCGCTGGCTGTGTCCGCTCACCTCGGTCACTTACCTGAGTAAGCTCCTGAGGATCCTCAGACCTGCCGCCTTGATGCAGCTCGAATGATTTTGTGTACACGCCACGCAGATTGTTAAACAATTTACGCGACGTTAAGCGGCAGTATTCTACTCGCAGCGCCCTTTTATCGCAAGACAGAGAGCGCTATGCAGGATACTCAACCACCAGGCGACGAGGGGCGACACGACCTTCATCGTCCATCTCCCCCATGCCGATAAACTTGCCATCATCGCCTTCCGTCACGCGCACCAGCCCTTCCAGCGGCGCACCTGACGTCCGTACCGGGTTACCATTTTTAAAGTAAACCGACGATGTTAAAGGCAAATTAACAACAGGGTAGTCCGATGCAGGACTGTCCATTGGCATCAGCAAAGGATCAAGCAGCTGCGCCGCCGGAATGTTCTGCTGTTCGGCCTGTTCAACCAGCTCATGCAGATGTTCCAGCGTAACCATACGATCCACCGGATACTTGCTGACCGTCAGACGACGCAGATACGTTACGTGCGCGCCGCAGCCCAGCTTCTCACCGAGATCGTCAACGATGGTGCGAATATAAGTGCCTTTGGAGCAGTGAACTTCCAGCTCCAGCTCGTTACCTTCGTGGCGAATAAACAGCAGCTCATAGACGGTAATCGGGCGCGCTTCACGCGGCACTTCAATGCCCTGACGCGCATATTCGTACAGCTTTTTACCCTGGTACTTCAGCGCCGAATACATTGACGGAATCTGCTCGATATCGCCGCGGAAAGTCTCCAGCGCGCTGGCAAGCTGCTCTGCGCTGAAGGTTACCGGACGCTCCTGCACGATTTGCCCATCGGCATCGGAGGTGTCGGTACGCTGGCCCAGACGGGCAACCACACGATAGCGTTTGTCAGAATCCAGCAAATACTGGGAAAACTTAGTCGCTTCACCGAGGCAGATAGGCAGCATGCCTGTTGCCAGCGGATCCAGCGCGCCGGTATGTCCCGCGCGGTTGGCATTGTAGATGCGCTTTACTTTTTGCAGTACGTCATTGCTGGACATGCCCTGCGGCTTATCCAGCAGCAGAACACCGTGAATGTCGCGACCACGACGACGAGGACGACTCATCAGTCCTCCTTGCTGTCGTCCGCTGGGTTCACACGACGCTCATCGTCATGTTTCACCACGCTGGTCACCAGGTTGGACATGCGCATCCCTTCAACTAACGAATTGTCGTAGAAGAAGGTCAGCTCAGGCACGATACGCAGACGCATTGCTTTACCCAGCAGAGAGCGGATAAAACCAGAGGCTTCCTGCAGTGCCTTAATGCCGTTTTTCACGGCAGCTTCGTCCTGATCGTTGAGGAAAGTCACGAACACTTTAGCGTATGCCAGGTCTCGGGACATCTCAACACCCGATACGGTGGTCATCATACCAACACGCGGGTCTTTGATTTCGCGTTGCAGGATGAGTGCGATTTCTTTCTGCATCTCCTGCGCGACACGCTGTGGGCGACCAAATTCTTTCGCCATAATAAATTCTCCAGAATAAAGACAAAAAAGGGGCCATAAGCCCCTTTTTAAATTTCTTGCCGGGTGGCGCTTCGCTTCCCCAGCCTACACTTAATCATCTTCTAAGGATTTTGGGTTGCAGCAAGGCGGCAAACTCGTAAATCCCCGGAAGTATAGATAACTATGTGACCGGGGTGATCGAGCGCAGCCAACGCAGTTGCGGCCCAAAAGACGACGAAGATTATGCGATGGTACGTTTGATCTCGATAATCTCGAACACTTCGATCATATCGCCAACGCGAACGTCGTTGTAGTTCTTAACGCCGATACCACATTCCATGCCGTTACGGACTTCGTTGACGTCATCTTTGAAGCGGCGCAGGGATTCCAGCTCGCCTTCATAGATAACCACGTTGTCGCGCAGTACGCGGATTGGGTTGTGACGTTTAATCGTGCCTTCGGTAACCATACAGCCTGCGATAGCGCCGAATTTCGGTGATTTGAACACATCACGAACTTCAGCCAGACCAATGATCTGCTGTTTCAGTTCCGGAGACAGCATGCCGCTCATCGCTGCTTTCACTTCGTCGATCAGATGATAGATGACGGAGTAGTAACGCAGATCCAGGCTTTCTGATTCGATAACTTTACGTGCAGAGGCATCAGCACGGACGTTGAAGCCAACCAGAATCGCGTTGGATGCCGCAGCCAGGGTCGCGTCGGTTTCGGTGATACCACCTACGCCAGAACCGATAATCTTCACTTTTACTTCGTCGGTAGACAGTTTCAGTAAAGAGTCGGAAATCGCTTCTACAGAACCCTGAACATCGGCCTTCAGAACGATGTTCACTTCGTGAACTTCGCCTTCGGTCATGTTGGCGAACATGTTCTCCAGTTTAGATTTCTGCTGACGAGCCAGTTTAACTTCACGGAATTTGCCCTGACGGTACAGTGCAACTTCACGGGCTTTCTTCTCGTCACGAACAACGGTAACTTCGTCACCCGCAGCCGGAACACCGGACAGACCCAGGATTTCCACCGGAATGGATGGACCCGCTTCCAGTACTTCCTGACCCAGTTCGTTACGCATCGCACGAACGCGGCCGTATTCGAAACCACACAGTACGATGTCGCCTTTGTTCAGCGTACCTTCACGTACCAGCACGGTAGCAACCGGACCACGACCTTTATCCAGGAAGGATTCGATAACCGCACCGCTCGCCATACCTTTACGCACAGCTTTCAGTTCCAGTACTTCGGCCTGCAGCAGGATAGCATCCAGCAGTTCGTCGATACCGGTACCCGCTTTCGCAGAAACGTGAACGAACTGGCTCTCGCCGCCCCAATCTTCCGGCATGATGCCGTACTGGGACAGTTCGTTTTTAACGCGATCTGGATCCGCTTCTGGTTTATCGATTTTGTTGACTGCAACCACTACCGGCACACCTGCCGCTTTCGCGTGCTGGATAGCTTCGATAGTCTGCGGCATCACGCCGTCATCTGCTGCAACAACCAGAACAACGATATCCGTCGCCTGAGCACCACGAGCACGCATGGAGGTAAACGCGGCGTGACCCGGGGTATCCAGGAAGGTGATCATACCGTTGTCAGTTTCAACATGGTACGCACCGATGTGCTGAGTAATGCCGCCCGCTTCGCCAGAGGCAACTTTCGTGGAGCGAATGTAGTCCAGCAGAGAGGTTTTACCGTGGTCAACGTGACCCATGATGGTCACTACCGGTGCGCGCGGTTCTGCCGCAGCGCCGGTGTCACGGTCGCTCATTACTGCTTCTTCCAGCTCGTTTTCACGACGCAGGATAACTTTGTGGCCCATCTCTTCGGCAACCAGCTGTGCGGTTTCCTGGTCGATGACCTGGTTAATGGTCGCCATTGCGCCCAGCTTCATCATCGCTTTGATGACCTGAGAACCTTTGACTGCCATCTTGTTTGCCAGATCGCCAACGGTGATGGTTTCGCCGATCACAACGTCACGGTTAACGGCCTGAGCCGGCTTCTGGAAGCCCTGCTGCAGAGCAGAGCCTTTACGCTGCTTACCGCCTTTACCGCCGCGAACCGCTGCACGCGCTTCTTCACGGTCAGCTTTAGATTCAGCGTGTTTGTTACCTTTCTTCGCCGGACGCGCTGCTTTCGTGCTGCGAGTACGACCACGACCGCCTTCTACTTCACGATCGTTCTCGTCTTCTGCCTGGCGAGCATGCTGAGAGGTAGTGACGTGATAATCGCTGGTATCTTCAACAGGTTCAGCGTTATTCACACCATTCTTCTCGTTTTCTTCCGCCATACGGCGAGCTTCTTCCGCTACGCGGCGCGCTTCTTCTTCAAGCTTGCGACGTGCTTCTTCTTCCGCTTTACGCTTCAGTTCTGCGGCTTCATTTTCACGGCGGGCTTTTTCGGCCTGGGCGGTTTTAGTCATATCGTCGGTCTGTTGATTGCTCACTTTGTCTTTTTCCGCAGCTTCACGTTTCGCTTTATCAGCGGCTTCACGCTTAGCTTGTTCTGCGGCCTCACGTTCGGCTTTTTGTTGCGCCTCGCGTTTGGCAGCTTCTTCTGCCTCACGACGGGCTTGCTCTTCCGCTTCACGCTGCGCCTGCTCTTCCGCGGCAAGGCGTTCAGCCTCTTGCGGATCGCGTTTCACAAAGGTGCGTGTCTTGCGGACTTCGATTTGTACCGATTTGCTTTTTCCACCGGTACCTGGAATATTGAGAGTACTGCGCGTTTTACGCTGCAATGTCAACTTATCGGGCGCTGAGCCGTTTTCACGGTTCAGATGCGCCAGTAAGGTTTGTTTCTCTTGTGCGGACACAGAGTCGTCAGCAGACTTCGGGATACCTGCATCAGCAAATTGCTGTACCAGGCGATCCACGGAGGTCTGTATCTCTGCAGCCAGCGTTTTTACGGTTACATCTGTCATACTGTTCCTTCCTGCTACAGTTTATTACGCTTCGTCGCCGAACCAGCAAATATTACGGGCAGCCATAATCAGCTCACCGGCTTTTTCGTCGGTCAACCCTTCGATATCAGCCAGATCATCAATGCCCTGTTCAGCGAGATCTTCCAGCGTACAAACACCACGGGCAGCCAGTTTGAAAGCCATCTCACGATCCAATCCTTCCAGATTCAGCAGATCGTCAGCCGGTTTGTTATCACCGAGACTTTCTTCCTGGGCCAGTGCCAGAGTGGTCAGTGCGTTTTTAGCACGCTCGCGCAGCGCTTCAACGGTCTGTTCATCCAGGCCGTCAATTTCCAACAGCTCTTTCATTGGCACGTAGGCCAGTTCTTCCAGCGTCGCAAAACCTTCTTCCACCAGAACTGTCGCGAAATCTTCATCGATATCGAGATATTTGGTGAAGGTATCAATGGCTGCATGTGCTTCAGCCTGATGCTTCGCCTGCAGGTCATCAACGGTCATCACGTTGAGTTCCCAACCGCTCAGTTGTGAAGCCAGGCGGACGTTCTGACCATTACGTCCAATCGCCTGAGCCAGGTTACCGGCTTCAACCGCGATATCCATGGTGTGTTTGTCTTCATCCACCACGATAGAAGCGACGTCTGCTGGCGCCATTGCGTTAATCACGAACTGCGCCGGGTTATCATCCCACAGGACGATATCGATACGCTCGCCGCCCAGTTCGGTAGAAACCGCCTGAACGCGCGCACCGCGCATACCCACACAGGCGCCGACCGGATCAATACGCTTGTCGTTGGTCTTAACGGCGATTTTCGCACGTGAACCCGGATCGCGAGCAGCCGCTTTAATTTCGATCACTTCTTCGCCAATTTCCGGCACTTCAATGCGGAACAGCTCTATCAGCATTTCCGGTTTGGAACGGGTTACGAACAGCTGCGCACCGCGCGCTTCCGGGCGTACAGAGTAAAGAACGCCACGGATACGGTCACCTGGGCGGAAGTTTTCACGCGGCAGCATGTCTTCACGCAGGATCACGGCTTCAGCATTGCTGCCCAGATCCAGAGAAATGTTGTCGCGGTTAACTTTCTTCACCACACCGGTGACGATTTCGCCTTCGTGTTCGCGGAATTGATCGACAACCATTGCGCGTTCGGCTTCACGTACTTTCTGTACGATAACCTGTTTCGCGGTCTGGGTGGTGATACGGTCAAAGGTGACAGATTCAATCTGATCTTCAACATATTCGCCCACGTTCAGGCTTTCGTCTTCGAAGCGTGCCGCTTCCAGCGTAATTTCTTTGGTGGGCTGAGTAACTTCTTCTACGATTACCCAACGACGGAAGGTATCGAAATCACCGCTTTTACGATCGATTTCTACGCGAACGTCGATCTCTTGCTCATATTTTTTCTTTGTTGCTGTAGCCAGCGCACTTTCCAGCGCTTCAAAAATTTTCTCGCGTGGCAGCGCTTTTTCGTTGGATACGGCTTCAACAACAGCCAAAATTTCTTTGTTCATCGCGGGCTTTTCACCTCAATCCAGACTGTTAAAAGTGGGGAACCAGGTTCGCCTTCTGGATATTACTCAGCGCGAACACTTCATCTTTACCTTCGACTGTGACCGTGATCATCTCACCATCCACCGCTTTGATAACGCCCTGCCATTTACGACGGTTTTGTACCGCCATACGAAGAACCAGCGTCACTTCTTCACCCAGGAAACGCACGTAGTGTTCAGCTGTGAACAGAGGACGGTCGAGACCCGGAGAGGAGACTTCCAGGTTGTAGGCAACGGTGATTGGGTCTTCGACATCCATCACGGCGCTTACCTGATGGCTCACATCAGCACAATCATCAACATTGATGCCATCTTCACTATCAATATAGATGCGCAGTGTGGATGTGCGACCACGAATAAATTCGATGCCGACCAACTCGTAGCCCAGGGCTTCAACTGGCGCTGTAATCATCTCTGTTAATTTTTGCTCTAATGTGGACAAGCCCACCCCCAAGACATAAAAAAAGGGCCTAAAGCCCAGTTATTCTGTAGTCAGATAACAAAAAACCCCGATAAATCGGGGCTTTATATAACTGAACCCTATAACCGCACCTGCGGTTCGGAAAACCTTCCGAAAGAATTTTTTTCAAATCCAGCTACGAAGGCCTAAGTCTTCACAGTATATTTGAAAAAGAACTCTAAGGGAAAGTGGTTGCGGGGGCCGGATTTGAACCGACGACCTTCGGGTTATGAGCCCGACGAGCTACCAGGCTGCTCCACCCCGCGCCTGAAACGTGGCAAATTTTACTCGTTTTGGGTAAAAAATGCAAATACTGCTGGGATTTGGTACCGAGGACGGGACGTAAAATCTGTGCACAGTATATTGATTCACTATGCGGTATGTCAACCTTGTTACGACTATGCAAATCAATGAATGCTGCCCAGCGAATATTCGACCAGATAAATGTGTCACCCGCGCCGTTATTTAACGAAATTATCACTAAACTCTTCCTGTCATCCAGAAAAGATGATTAAATGAAAACTCACTTATTTTGCATAAAAATGCAATTAGTATAATAAGCCGACCTCTTCACCAGTCTATCAAGCAGGGTTTTATTTTATGACGACGATTCTCAAGCATCTCCCGGTAGGTCAACGTATTGGTATCGCTTTTTCCGGCGGCCTGGACACCAGTGCAGCACTGCTGTGGATGCGACAAAAAGGGGCTGTCCCATATGCATATACTGCGAATTTGGGCCAGCCGGATGAGGATGACTATGACGCCATTCCTCGCCGTGCAATGGAATATGGTGCTGAGAATGCTCGCCTGGTAGATTGCCGTAAGCAACTGGTTGCCGAAGGGATCGCAGCGATTCAGTGCGGTGCATTCCACAACACCACCGGCGGACTGACCTATTTCAATACCACTCCGCTGGGCCGTGCTGTCACCGGCACTATGCTGGTTGCGGCCATGAAAGAAGATGGCGTTAATATCTGGGGTGACGGTAGCACCTATAAAGGTAACGATATTGAACGCTTCTATCGTTACGGTCTGCTGACCAACGCCGAACTGCAGATTTACAAACCATGGCTGGATACCGATTTTATCGATGAACTCGGTGGTCGCCATGAGATGTCCGAATTTATGATTGCCTGTGGTTTCGACTACAAGATGTCCGTTGAGAAAGCGTACTCCACGGACTCCAATATGCTCGGGGCGACCCACGAAGCAAAAGACCTTGAGTTTCTGAACTCCAGCGTCAAAATCGTCAACCCGATTATGGGCGTGAAATTCTGGGATGAGAGCGTGAAGATCCCGGCAGAAGAAGTCACCGTGCGTTTTGAGCAGGGTCATCCGGTAGCGCTGAACGGTAAAACCTTCAGCGACGACGTTGAGATGATGCTGGAAGCCAACCGCATCGGCGGCCGTCACGGTCTGGGTATGAGCGATCAGATTGAAAACCGTATCATTGAAGCAAAAAGCCGGGGCATCTACGAAGCTCCGGGGATGGCATTGCTGCACATCGCCTATGAGCGTCTGCTGACCGGGATTCACAACGAAGACACCATCGAGCAGTATCACGCGCACGGTCGCCAGCTTGGTCGTCTGTTGTATCAGGGCCGCTGGTTTGACTCTCAGGCGCTGATGCTGCGTGACGGTCTACAGCGTTGGGTTGCCAGCCAGATTACGGGTGAAGTGACGCTGGAACTGCGTCGCGGTAATGATTACTCAATCCTCAACACCGTGTCTGACAATCTGACTTACAAACCAGAACGTCTGACGATGGAAAAAGGCGACTCGGTATTCTCTCCGGATGATCGTATCGGTCAGTTGACCATGCGTAATCTGGATATCACTGATACCCGCGAGAAGCTGTTCGGTTATGCGCAGTCTGGTCTGCTGACCGCCTCTTCCACAACCGGCCTGCCGCAGGTTGAGAATCTGGAAAACAAGGTGAAGTAAATATTCATCATCTTCAGGCCGCGAAAGCGGCCTTTTTTATGCGCAGAAAATAGGGATGTTCTGTTACCCTGAGGCCTGATAAGCCTGGCACCATCAGGTATTGTAATAGTCGGATGGCGTCCTAAATGTCTTATCCGACCTACAGAACTACCACAAATGACAGACGAAAAAAAAGACGCTTTGCAGCGTCTTTTTTTTGGAATTTGGTACCGAGGATGGGACTCGAACCCACAAGCCCGTTAGGGCACTACCACCTCAAGGTAGCGTGTCTACCAATTCCACCACCTCGGTACAGAATACTTAGCGTGGGATATCGCTGGTCGGCTGAGCCGGAGCAGCTGGCTGAGTTTGCTCGGTTTTCGCCGGTGCACTCAGATTTTCCCACTCACTTCCTTTATTGGTCTTATTGCTGTTCATGTTACCCAGCACCAGACTGATGATGAAGAACAAGGTTCCTAATACAGCTGTCATGCGGGTCATGAAGTTACCAGAACCACTTGAACCAAACAGAGTACCAGAAGCGCCTGCGCCAAAAGAGGCTCCCATATCAGCGCCTTTGCCTTGCTGCAGCATGATCAAGCCTACCAGGCCAATTGCCACAATAAGGAAAACTACTAAAAGAGCTTCGTGCATAATCAACCTGTTCCTTGCGGAGTTGCCGCGTACAATGCTTCGACCATTAAAGCGGGAATGTTTACTGTTTCCCACTGAAGCGGGTGTGAATACTAACCAAAGCGAATAACCTTCGCAAGGGCAATTTGTTGGCATTGTATCAACTGCGGAAAAAATCGCCACATCAATCAAAAACGCAGCAACTTCTCCCAGCATCTCTGCATGACGGCGCGTTGATCGTCAAGATTCGCCCATACCACAACGGGGATTTCACAAATCAGGTCAGCGTTTTCTGGCCAGCAGTGAATAATTTGCTGGTTCACCAACTCTTCCGCCACCATCGATTCGGGTAACCATGCCATTCCCATATGCCGCAGCACCATTTCTCGTATCGTTTCGCTTAAACCACTCTCAAACACTTTTTTCAGACGTGGGCGGACGCGTTGTTCAGCTGGCTCAATAATGCGTCTGACAAAGGTGTAGTCGCTATAGCATAGCCATGGGATCGGCGCATGCGGATCGTTAAGCGCATTAGCCAACTGCGCAGAAATAACCGGTATAAATCGCTCATACCGCCATAGTGAACGTTTTAACCCTCCGGCAATCTCCAGCCCCGGCTGCGAAGACGGTAAATCGTAGGTCACCAGAAGATCGATTTGCCGATCTATCAAGGCGTTAAAGTGGTTGTCTATCCCCTGAATACTGGCATTAACCGTAAAATTTAACTGCGGTTCGCTCTGTCGCAGATAGTTGATCATATCCGGCAGGATATTCACCGACAGCGTATGCAGGCTAACCATCACCAGCGTATTGTCCGTTGCTGGCGTCATCGCCGATAGCTCGTGCCGCGCCTCTGTTAGTGTACTGAGGACGTGCCGGGCATAGGGTTCAAAGCGTTCACCATAGCGTGTCAGCGTAACGGGGGTCGTGGTCCGGTCAAACAACGGCACCCCTAACACCTCTTCCAGCGCCTTTATACGCCGACTGAGTGCGGGTTGAGTAATATGCCGCTGCGCCGCGGCCTGAGAGTAGTTTCCATGCTGACTCAATGCCAGAAAATCTTCCAGCCACTTACAATCCACGTTGAACTCTCCACCATGCCATAACCGCATCCTCCAATACCAAATCGGTAATAGTCATAGTTATAGTAATGGCTTTATGGTGGGCATCATAACAACAATATTCCTTTTCACCTGCCGACTCTCACCCACGACGTTTGACAGGACCGATATGTTTACTTTATTGACCAATGCCCGTGTTTTTTCTCCCGAGGATTTAGGCCTCTGCTCCCTGCTCATTCATGCCGACCGAATTGTGGCGGTAGAAAAAGATCTTTCCCTGTTTGATGGCGTCGACGAGGTCATCGATTGTCATGGCAAATGGGTTATCCCAGGCATTATCGATCAGCATGTCCATCTTACCGGTGGCGGTGGCGAGGCTGGATTTGCCAGCCGAACGCCAGCCGTCAAGCTACGCGATCTGATTCAGGCAGGTATTACCACGGTTGTCGGCGTGTTAGGTACCGATGCCATTTCTCGTTCGCCCAAAGACCTCTACGCCAAAATGCAGTCTCTCAACCTTGAGGGATTACGCGCATTTATGCATACGGGAGCCTACGCGGTACCCAGCCCAACCATTACGCGATCCATCCGCGATGACATGACCTTCATTCCGGCGATTCTTGGCGTCAAAATCGCCCTCGCCGATCACCGTGGTTCTTACCCCTCTTTCCAGGAATTGCTGAGAATAGTAAGCGATATCCGTGTGGCTTCCCTGCTGGCAGGCAAAAAAGGGTTACTGCATGTACATCTGGGGAATCTGCCTGAAGGGATGTCACAGCTTATTGAGCTGTGTGATGCAGGCATTCCGATTCACCACATTTCACCGACCCATGTTGCGAGAACAGCGCCCTTGTTCGAACAGGCGATTGCGTTCGCTCATCGTGGCGGCCATATCGACGTTACGTCTGGCGGTAGTCGCTTTATGCCTCAGGAGCAGGCAATCCTCCACGCTCTGGAAGCCCAGGTTCCAGCCGATCGCATCACGATCAGCTCTGATGGTAATGGCAGCGTTCCGCGCTTTAACGCCCAGGGTATTGTGGAAGGCTTAAGCGCGGCACCGGTCGCTGGTAACCTTAATCTTCTTCCTCGTCTGATTGATGTGGGGATCCCGGTGCCACAAGCGATCGCGATGTTGACGGCAAACGTTGCGCGCTCGTTGGGTATTTCCGGCGGCGTGCTCTGCGCCGGGGAACGTGCCGATATCTGTGTACTCAATGATGACCTCTCGCTGGCCCATCTGTTCGCTGCGGGTAAGCCGTTGCTGCGGGATGGCGAGTGCCTGGTTACTGGCAACTTCGAGTAAGGGGGCAAGAATGTCATTATTATTGGCGCTAATTGCCATCATTTTTGCCGGACGTCTGATCCTCAAAAAGTATCATCCCCAGTCAGTGTTGCTGTTGACCGGGATTGTGCTGCTGCTTATCGCGCATTTTAGCGGGATGACCACGCTCAGTGACCTGGTGAAAAAAAGCACCGGATTCGGCCCCTTTGATGCCTTTGAGTTTATTCGCGATACCCTGAGCGTGCGCCTCGGCGGCCTTGGGCTGCAAATTATGCTGATTGGTGGTTTCGCTACATATATGTCGGCCATTGGCGCAAGCCAGGTGCTGGTTCGGGTGACGTCTCGCCCTTTGCAACGCCTGAACTCACCGTATCTGCTGTTGGGGCTGGCGCTGTTGCTGGGTCAATTCCTGTCGCTGTTTATCAGCAGCGCCACCGGGCTGGGTCTGCTGTTGATGGCGACGCTCTACCCGCTGCTGACCCGTCTTGGCTGTAGCCGCGCTGCCGTTGCCGCCGTTATCGCCAGTACCTGTGCGGTTGAATTTGGTCCCGGTTCCGGCAACTCGGTTCTCGCCGCCAAAACCGCAGGCATCGAGGTGGTGAACTATTTCGTGCAGGATCAGTTGCCGATCGTCGTCCCCGTTATTCTGTTCATCGCCCTGTTACATATTGTTGTGCAACGCTTTTTCGACCATCGGGAAAGCGGTGACGGTGTGGCTCAGCAGATGCAGACATTAACGTCGACCGATGAAACTGAAGCACCGATCGCCTGGCTTTTTCTGCCCATGCTGCCGCTGGTGTTGATGCTGGTGTGCAGTGATTTAGTATTCAGTTCGCTCAAAATTACGCTGGATACCGCCGTACTGATTAGCCTCGCTATTACCCTGGTTTGTGAGTATTGCCGTCATCGTAAGGCGCGCGAGGTGATGGCAGGCGTACAAAAAGTCTTCGACAGCATGGGCAGCGTTTTTGCTACCGTCGTCACGCTGATTATCGCCGGTGAAGTCTTTTCAGCCGGACTGAAAGCCATTGGCGCCGTCGATGCGCTGCTGTCGCTTTCCGGTGAATTTGGCCTCAGCGCCGCCTCTATTATCCTGCTGATGACCCTTATCACCTTTGCAATTTCAGCGCTAATGGGCTCAGGAAATGCGGCGTTTTTCTCCTTCGCCCCGATGGTACCGGACATCAGCCGTCATATCGGTAGCGACATCGCAGTCATGATGTTGCCTATCCAGATATCGGCGGGGATTGGTCGTACGTTATCCCCCATTGCCGGCGTCATCATTGCTATCGCGGGAATTGCAGGCGTCTCACCTGTGGACATTGTTAAGCGCACCGCGATTCCGATGCTGGGCGGTTGGTTACTGATGATTGCGCTGACCTTTGCCCGGTCAGGGCATTTGCTGGCGGTTCTGCCGTGGCTGGCAGTCCTTGTAATATTAATGATCGGTGGTTACTTCTGGCAGCGCCGACATAAACAGTCGCTTCCCGTACAGTAAAAAAAAACCGGAGTCCCAGACTCCGGTTTTCACTGTTTTTAGTGATTACACCGCTTTGACGGCATCGGCAATACGGTGAGCGAATTCAGTCACCTGAGCTTCATCTTCACCTTCAACCATCACGCGAATTAACGGTTCTGTACCTGACTTACGCAGCAGAACACGTCCGCGATTGCCCAGTGCAGCTTCAACTTCAGCCATCACCGCTTTCACGTTTTCATGTTCCAGCGGATCGCCGCTACCTGCGGTGTAACGTACGTTAACCAGCAATTGCGGGAACATTTTCATGCCGCTGCACAGGTCGTGCAAACTCATATGGTTACGCACCATCGCCGCCAGTACCTGCAGACCTGCAACGATACCGTCACCGGTGGTGGTTTTGTCCAGCAGGATCACATGGCCTGAGTTTTCAGCACCGATACGCCAGCCTTTTTCCTGCATTTTTTCCAGTACATAGCGGTCGCCGACTTTCGCACGGGCAAACGGAATACCCAACTGTTTCAGGGCCAGCTCGAGGCCCATATTGCTCATCAGCGTGCCTACCGCGCCACCGCGCAGTTGCCCCTGACGCAGGGCTTCACGGGCAATGATGTACATGATCTGATCGCCATCGACCTTATTGCCTTCGTGGTCAACCATAATGACGCGGTCGCCGTCACCATCCAGCGCAATACCCAGATCGGCTTTTTCCGCCATCACACGCGCCTGTAGGGCACGGACGTCGGTAGCGCCGACTTCTTCATTGATATTCACACCGTTTGGCTCACAGCCAATAGCAATCACGTTTGCGCCCAGCTCACGCAGTACACTTGGCGCAATATGGTACGTCGCACCATTAGCGCAATCCACCACGATTTTAAGCTCACTCAGGCTCAATTCATTCGGGAAGGTGCCTTTGCAAAACTCGATATAACGACCGGCAGCATCAACGATACGGGTAGCTTTACCCAGTTCAGCCGAGTCCACGCAGGTGATCGCTTTTTCCATTTCGGCTTCGATAGCTTCTTCAACCGCATCCGGCAGTTTAGTCCCATCGATGGAGAAGAATTTAATCCCGTTGTCATAGTACGGGTTGTGCGAAGCAGAGATAACAATCCCGGCTTCAGCACGGAAGGTGCGCGTCAGATATGCAACAGCAGGTGTTGGCATTGGGCCTGTGAAAGAAGCCGACAGTCCGGCGGCAGCCAGACCCGCTTCCAGTGCGGACTCCAGCATATAGCCAGAAATACGCGTATCTTTGCCGATAATAATTTTACGTGAACCATGACGTGCCAGCACTTTTCCTGCAGCCCAACCCAGTTTGAGCACAAAGTCAGGGGTAATTGGGGCGTCGCCTACGCGACCACGGATCCCATCGGTGCCAAAATATTTACGATTACTCATAGCGTTTTTTTTCCTTTGCAGACAATGTGGCTTCCACCACACGCATCGCTTCTACGGTTTCTTTGACGTCATGGACACGAACGATATGCGCCCCTTGCATTGCGGCAATGACCGCACACGCAAGGCTACCGCTCAGGCGTTCGGATGGCCCTACATTCAGCAACTGGCCAACCATTGATTTTCGTGACATTCCAACCAGCAATGGCAGATTAAAATGATGAAACTCAGCCAAACGTGCCAGTAATGTGTAGTTGTGAGTGAGATTTTTACCGAATCCGAACCCGGGGTCGAGCAACAATTTATCTTTTGTGATTCCAGCCTGCTCGCAGCGTGCTATTTGTTCAACAAAGTAACGATTTACATCAGCAAAAACATTCTCGTACTTTGGTGCTTCCTGCATGGTTTTCGGCTGACCCTGCATATGCATCAGACAAATCGGTAATCCGGTTTCTGCTGCGGCTTCCAGCGCCCCAGGCTCCGAGAGTGAGCGAATGTCATTAATGATATGTGCGCCGACTCTGGCGCACTCGCGAATCACTTCTGCTTTTGAAGTATCGACCGAAATCCACACTTCAAAACGCTGAGCAATCGCCTCCACCACCGGGATCACTCGCTGCAACTCTTCTTCCACGCTCACATCGGCCGCGCCTGGACGCGTGGATTCACCACCCACATCAATGATAGTCGCCCCGGCGTTAATCATCAGGTTTGCGTGTTTTACCGCCTCAACCAGAGAGTTGTGCGCACCACCATCGGAAAAGGAATCTGGCGTGACGTTCAAAATCCCCATGACGTGCGGATGGCTGAGATCCAGTGAAGACCCCTGAGCAAAGAGTTTCATAGTTTTATCCCTGATAACATCTTGAATATACAAATAAGAAAAACCCCGGGGCAAGCCCCAGGGTTTTAAATTAAAACACGGTCATCATCAACGATAACTTATTTGTCGCCCAGTTGCTCTGACATGGTGCCAGAGTCCGGCGCACGCGGTTCATCAACCGGACGCGGCGCACTCGGCTTGCCGGTGCTGCCAGAGCTGTTGTTAGAAGAACCCGGTTCTTCCCAACCCGCTGGCGGACGTACCTCGCGGCGAGCCATCAGATCATCAATCTGCGGCGCATCGATGGTCTCATATTTCATGAGCGCATCTTTCATCGAGTGCAGAATGTCCATGTTTTCGTTCAGCAGACGACGCGCACGGTCATAGTTACGCTCAATCAGCAGTTTAACTTCCTGATCGATAATACGAGCCGTTTCATCGGACATATGTTTAGCTTTCGCCACAGAACGTCCCAGGAACACTTCGCCTTCTTCTTCAGCGTACAGCAACGGACCGAGTTTCTCGGAGAAGCCCCACTGAGTAACCATGTTACGCGCCAGGTTAGTCGCGACTTTAATGTCGTTCGACGCACCGGTAGAAACATGTTCAACACCGTAGATGATCTCTTCGGCCAGACGACCGCCGTACAGCGTGGAGATCTGACTTTCCAGTTTCTGACGACTGGCGCTGATAGCGTCGCCTTCAGGCAGGAAGAAGGTCACACCCAGCGCACGACCGCGCGGGATAATCGTTACTTTGTGCACCGGATCGTGTTCCGGTACCAGGCGACCGATAATCGCGTGGCCTGCTTCGTGATACGCGGTAGATTCTTTCTGCGCTTCCGTCATCACCATGGAGCGACGTTCCGCACCCATCATGATTTTGTCTTTCGCTTTCTCGAATTCAACCATCGATACAACACGCTTGTTGCCACGAGCTGCAAACAGCGCCGCTTCGTTGACCAGGTTCGCGAGATCCGCACCGGAGAAGCCAGGCGTACCACGTGCAATGATTGCCGCATCGATATCCGGAGACAGCGGTACGCGACGCATATGCACTTTCAGGATCTGTTCACGACCGCGGACATCCGGCAGACCAACCACAACCTGACGGTCGAAACGGCCTGGACGCAGCAGCGCAGGGTCAAGAACGTCCGGACGGTTAGTTGCCGCGATAACGATAATGCCTTCGTTACCTTCGAAGCCGTCCATCTCAACCAGCATCTGGTTCAGTGTCTGCTCACGTTCATCGTGACCACCGCCCAGACCTGCACCACGCTGGCGGCCTACGGCGTCGATTTCATCGATGAAGATGATGCACGGTGCCGCTTTCTTGGCTTGTTCGAACATGTCACGCACACGAGATGCACCGACACCCACGAACATTTCCACGAAATCAGAACCGGAAATGGTGAAGAAAGGAACCTTCGCTTCACCTGCGATAGCTTTCGCCAGCAGGGTTTTACCCGTACCCGGAGGACCGACCATCAGGACGCCTTTCGGGATTTTACCGCCCAGCTTCTGGAAACGGCTCGGCTCGCGCAGATACTCAACCAGCTCAGCAACTTCTTCTTTTGCTTCGTCGCAACCAGCAACGTCCGCAAAAGTCGTTTTGATCTGATCTTCCGTCAGCATGCGCGCTTTGCTCTTACCGAACGACATGGCACCTTTGCCACCACCGCCCTGCATTTGACGCATGAAGAAGATCCAGACACCAATCAGCAGCAGCATTGGGAACCAGGAAATGAAGATAGAAGCCAGCAGGCTCGGCTCTTCAGGCGGTTCACCAACAACCTTGACGTTTTTGGTCAGCAGGTTATCAAGCAGCTTCGGATCGTTAACCGGAATGTAGGTCGTGTAACGGTTACTATCTTTCTTGGTAACGTTAATCTCACGTCCGTTGATCTTCGCTTCACGAACCTGGTCCTGATTGACCTCTTGCAGGAAGGTAGAGTAATCAACCTTACGGCCATTAGACTCGCTGGGCCCAAAGCTCTGGAATACTGACATCAGCACAACGGCAATGACCAGCCAGAGAATTAGGTTTTTCGCCATGTCACTCAAGGGATTAACCTCATATTACAACTGTGTTAAAAACAGCGTCAGGATACTCTATATCCAGTTTCTTTCAAACTTTCGTTTGAAATCTACCGGTTATGGTTTACGCCCGGTCGCTACAATATACACTTCACGCGAACGGGCGCGAGAAGAGTCCGGCTTACGAACTTTGACCTTCGTAAACAGGGAGCGAATCTCTCTTAGATACTCATCGAAGCCTTCGCCCTGGAACACCTTCACTACAAAACTACCACCTGGCGCTAATACATCACGAGCCATTCCAAGCGCCAGCTCTACCAGATACATGGCCCGGGGAATATCCACCGCCGGTGTTCCACACATATTTGGCGCCATATCAGACATGACAACTTGTACTTTACTGTCACCTACGCGTTCAAGTAACGCTTTCAGGACTAATTCATCACGAAAGTCGCCCTGAAGGAAGTCCACACCAACGATTGGATCCATAGGTAAAAGATCGCAAGCGATAATGCGGCCAGTGTTGCCGATCTGCGTAACCGCATATTGCGACCAGCCACCGGGTGCAGCACCGAGATCAACAATCGTCATCCCCGGTTTAAAAATTTTGTCACTTTGCTGTATTTCATCAAGTTTAAACCAGGCACGGGAACGTAACCCCTTTTTCTGCGCCTGCTGAACATATTTATCGCTAAAGTGTTCCTGAAGCCAGCGACTCGAGCTGGCAGAACGCTTTTTACCTGTCATTTCACATTCCCAAAGGGCAGTTCATCGTAACCAATGGTGTAAATTTCTACACAGCTATTTGGCGATATATGGGAGATGGCGGTAGAATGACCCGTTTTCAATCCCAACGTAAGCAAAAATATACGATGAATCTGAGTACTAAACAAAAACAGCACCTGAAAGGTCTGGCACATCCGCTCAAGCCTGTAGTTATGCTTGGCAACAATGGTTTGACCGAAGGGGTACTGGCCGAGATTGAACAAGCGTTAGAGCACCATGAACTTATCAAGGTGAAAATCGCCTCGGAAGATCGCGATACTAAAACCTTGATCGTGGAAGCTATCGTACGCGAAACCGGCGCCTGCAATGTACAGGTCATCGGTAAAACGCTGGTACTGTATCGCCCGACTAAAGAACGTAAAATCTCGCTGCCACGCTAAGAATATCCCAAAGTTGCACACGAAGTTTGTGTAAAACGCGGGATTTTCCGCTAGCAGGAGAGCAAAATGCCACGCTCTCTTCGTTGATAAAAGGCCGCTATGCGGCCTTTTTCCTTTCTTTACAATGTATCAACATCTTAACCAAGATGCGAATTACAGGTATTCTACCTTCGTTACTTCATATTCAACTTCACCGCCCGGCGTTTTAATAACCACCACGTCATCCTGCTCTTTACCGATCAGGCCACGAGCAATAGGCGAGTTCACCGAAATCAGGTTCTGTTTAAAATCGGCTTCATCATCGCCGACAATACGCCAGGTCTGCTCTTCGTCGTTATCGAGATTCAGCACGGTAACCGTCGCGCCGAAAACTACGCGACCATTGTTCGGCATTTTTGTGACGTCGATAACCTGCGCGTTGGACAGTTTAGCTTCGATATCTTTAATGCGCCCTTCGCAGAAACCCTGCTGTTCGCGCGCCGCGTGATACTCTGCATTTTCTTTCAGGTCGCCATGCTCGCGCGCATCTGCGATAGCGGCAATGATTTCAGGACGGCGCACCGATTTCAGAAAATCCAGTTCTTCGCGCAGTTTTTCAGCACCACGTAAGGTCATTGGGATAGCTTGCATTTGTTATACCTCTTGAACATTCCTGTAGGGGGCGGCTGCTCTCACCCCGGCTGCTAAGCCCACTCTGGCATACGCCATGCCAGAGTCAGAAGCAAAAAAATACCGACCCGGGGATCAGGGTCCCAGGTCAGCTACAATTCTCTATTTGATGATCATTTTACCCTGGAGTTCCCTATGGGTCATCGTTTACTTTTTGGGGCGTTGCGCCGTAGTATGACGGCCTGTTTCCAGGTTGTTAGCGCGAGATTATGCGATTTTCCAGATTTACCATTGGATTGACTGCCAGTATAGCGTTCAGCGTTCAGGCTGCGAACGTCGACGAGTATATCAATCAGCTCCCTGCCGGGGCCAACCTCGCCCTTATGGTACAGAAGGTTGGCGCACCTGCTCCTGCTATTGATTACCATAGCCAGCAGATGGCGCTGCCGGCCAGTACACAGAAAGTGATCACCGCGCTGGCGGCATTGATTCAGCTCGGGCCTGACTTTCGTTTTACCACCACGCTTGAGACTAAAGGCAACGTGGAAGGCGGCGTTTTGAAAGGTGACTTAGTGGCGCGATTTGGTGCCGATCCGACGCTAAAACGTCAGGATATTCGCAATATGGTGGCAACCCTGAAAAAATCAGGCGTGACGCAAATTGCCGGAAATGTCATGATCGACACCTCCATTTTCGCCAGTCATGATAAAGCGCCTGGCTGGCCCTGGAACGACATGACGCAGTGTTTTAGCGCACCGCCCGCGGCGGCTATTGTCGATCGTAACTGTTTCTCGGTTTCACTCTATAGCGCGCAAAAACCTAACGATCTCGCCTTTATCCGCGTGGCATCTTACTACCCGGTCACCATGTTCAGTCAGGTGCGTACTCTCGCTCGTGGCTCTGCCGAAGCGCAATATTGTGAACTGGACGTGGTTCCAGGCGATCTCAACCGCTTTACGTTGACCGGATGTCTGCCCCAACGAGCCGATCCGCTGCCGCTGGCATTCGCTATTCAGGACGGCGCCAGCTATGCCGGGGCGATTATCAAAGATGAGCTAAAACAAGCCGGTATCACTTACAGCGGGACTCTGCTGCGCCAGACGCTGGTCAACGAGCCGGGGACCGTGGTAGCCAGTAAGCAGTCGGCGCCGCTGCACGACCTGCTTAAGATTATGCTGAAAAAATCGGACAACATGATTGCCGATACCGTTTTCCGTATGATTGGCCATGCACGATTTAACGTGCCAGGTACCTGGCGAGCAGGTTCTGATGCCGTACGCCAGATTCTGCGTCAGCAAGCGGGTATTGATATCGGCAACACCATTATTGCCGACGGTTCTGGTCTCTCGCGCCATAACCTGATTGCCCCAGCGACCATGATGCAGGTGCTGCAATATATCGCTCAGCACGATAACGAGCTGAACTTTATCACCATGCTGCCGCTGGCAGGCCATGACGGCTCTTTGCAATACCGTGCGGGTCTGCATCAGGCTGGCGTAGATGGCAAAGTATCGGCGAAGACAGGCTCACTGCAGGGGGTCTATAACCTGGCAGGCTTCATCACCACGGCAAGCGGTCAGCGCATGGCATTTGTGCAGTATCTGTCTGGTTATGCTGTAGAGCCAGCTGATCAGCGTAATCGCCGTATTCCACTGGTCCGCTTCGAGAGCCGGTTATACAAGGATATTTATCAGAATAACTGAGTATGTTTGCCGGATGGCAGCGCTAACGCACCTAATCCGGCCTTCTGAAACCTGGAAACAAAACCCCGGCAACATGGCCGGGGTTTTTAATGTGATTAACGCTTGTAGATGAACTCAACGCCTTCTTCGTCGTCTTCGTCCCAATCGTCATCCCAATCATCTTCTGCTTCGTCTTCGACTTCAGCGAGTTGCTGGCGGTGATAATCATCCCACATGAACTCGACTTTCTCTGGCTGTTTCGCTTCTTCCGCCTGAACAATCGGGTTCTCGATGATAAAGGTCATCACATCCCAGCAGAGATCCTTCACGCCCAACTGGCTGGCGGCGGAGATCAGGTAATATTTACCTTCCCAGCCTAACGCTTCGGCGATCGCTTTCGCTTTCTCTTCCGCTTCAGCCTTGTCCAGCAAATCAATTTTGTTGAACACTAACCAACGCGGTTTAGACGCCAGATCCTGGCTGTATTTTTCAAGCTCGCCAATAATGATACGGGCATTTTCAACCGGATCGGAACCGTCAATCGGATCGATATCAATGAGGTGTAGCAGTACGCGGCAGCGTTCCAGGTGTTTCAGGAAGCGGATACCCAAGCCTGCGCCTTCAGCCGCGCCTTCAATCAGACCCGGAATGTCGGCAACTACGAAGCTCTTTTCGTTGTCCATACGCACCACACCCAGGCTCGGAACCAGGGTGGTGAACGGATAGTCAGCGACTTTCGGCTTCGCCGCGGACACCGCACGGATAAACGTCGATTTACCGGCGTTTGGCATGCCCAGCATCCCCACGTCCGCCAGCAGCATCAGCTCCAGCATCAGATCGCGTTTATCGCCCGGTGTACCCATCGTTTTCTGACGCGGAGTACGGTTGACCGAGGATTTGAAACGGGTGTTGCCCAGACCGTGCCAGCCGCCTTTAGCGACCATCAGACGCTGACCGTGTTTGGTCATGTCGCCCATGGTTTCGCCCGTGCCCTGATCGATTACACGCGTACCTACAGGCACTTTAATCGTGACATCTTTACCACGCTTGCCGGTGCAATCACGGCTCGCGCCATTCTGTCCACGTTCCGCGCGGAATGATTTTTCAAAACGGTAATCAATCAGCGTGTTCAGGTTTTCGTCGGCTTCCAGCCAAACGTCACCACCATCACCACCGTCTCCACCGTCCGGACCGCCTTTTGGGATGTACTTTTCGCGGCGGAAGCTGACGCAACCATTACCGCCATCACCTGCAACGACCAGAATCGATGCTTCATCAACAAACTTCATTTTACTCTCCGTAAATCATTCGCCTGAGCGGGGCTGCGAAACCACCGTTTCATGCTTACGTAAACCGCCCCAAATTCGATGACCAATGGCGGAATACATCGCGCCCGCAACCACGATAAACGCACCGAGATAACCTAATAGGTTTAGCATCGGTCTGGCGAAGAAATCGGGCCAGGCCAGTGATAATAAATCTGAAAATAACAACGTAAACAGCGGAGTGAGCGTAATAATGGCGCTCACCTGTGCCGCCTGCCAACGCGCCATCGCTTCCGCGAGAGCACCGTATCCTACCAGCGTATTCAGGCCGCAGAATACAAGGCATGCCAGCTGCCAGTCACTGAGCTGCGTGATGACACTGGGTTTAGCCAACGGCAACAACGCAATCGTACATAAAGTGTACAGTAAAAACAGGATCTGCGGTGATGCCAGGCGGCGCAATAACACCTTTTGCGCGACCCCATAGCTCACCCAGACCATCGCCGCACCAACACCAAAGATAACGCCCCAGGTGTAATCGGTGAGACGGGTAAAAATTTCGATCAGACTGGTATTAAAAAACAGAACCAGACCGCTCAGAAGCATAATGGCGCCAATCACCTGCGTACCGCGCATCTTTTCTTTTAGGATAAAGACGCTGGCAATCATCATACCAACCGGTGACAGCTGACCGATAACCTGCGAAGCCGTTGGGCTCAAATATTGCAAGGATGAACTAAACAGAATGAAGTTACCGAACAACCCACCGGTAGCGATAGCCAACAGGATCAGCCAACGCGCTTTGCGAAAAATACGCAACGGAGGGAGCTTTTTTTTAACCGCAAGAATAGCGCCAAGGCCAATGCTTGCCATTAAAAAACGGTAGAACACCACGGTAGGAGGCTCCATCACCTCCAGCACTTGCTTCATCGCTATTGGCAAAGCGCCCCAACATACTGCCGTTGTGAGTGCTAACAGAATACCAATACCTGCCTGCTGCTTCATGCCGTATTCCCTGCAAGGGCTCGTTTCCGGGTTATCACGGCGCGACGAGCGTATTTACCGGCCGTCGAATGTAAAAAGCCCCGCAACGTGTTGCGGGGCTTTTATCCGTTACCGGGACGCGAAAAACTTATTCAGCAACGATGCTGATGAATTTACGGTTTTTCGGGCCTTTCACTTCAAATTTCACTTTACCGTCTGCTTTAGCAAACAGAGTGTGGTCTTTGCCGCAACCAACGTTGGAACCAGCGTGGAATTTAGTACCACGTTGACGAACGATGATGCTACCAGCCAGAACTGTTTCACCGCCGAAGCGTTTTACGCCCAGACGTTTAGCTTCTGAATCGCGACCGTTACGAGTCGAGCCGCCAGCCTTTTTATGTGCCATTTAATCTGCTCCCCTTAACTTAAGCGCTGATGCCAGTGATTTTTACATCAGTGAACCACTGACGATGGCCCTGCTGCTTACGGTAGTGTTTACGACGACGAAACTTAACAATTTTAACTTTCTCGCCACGACCGTGAGCAACAACTTCAGCTTTGATAACGCCGCCATCAACGAAAGGAACGCCGATTTTGACTTCTTCACCGTTTGCGATCATCAGAACTTCTGCGAATTCAACAGATTCGCCAGTTGCGATGTCCAGCTTTTCCAGGCGAACGGTCTGACCTTCGCTTACTCGGTGTTGTTTACCACCACTTTGGAAAACCGCGTACATAAAAAACTCCGCTTCCGCGCACACCTTTTTGATGATTCAGAGTGCGCTATAAATATTCACAATAGGGCGCGAATATTACGCAAAACGCGAGCCTTTGACAAGTGCTACGTCAATACATGAAGAAAAAAAACACAACACGTACGGTAACGTTTATCTATGGCGTTTTTTCAGTACAATCAGCATATATTTATAACCCTAAACCCGACGTTACCTTCCGATACAGTGAGGTAATCGGGGCGAGAAGCCCGGCTTTTGCGATGAATTTAGAAAAAATCAATGAGTTAACCGCGCAAGATATGGCGGGGGTCAATGCGACAATCCTTGAACAGCTCAATTCCGACGTGCAGCTGATCAATCAACTGGGGTACTACATCGTTAGCGGCGGCGGAAAACGCATTCGCCCAATGATCGCCGTACTCGCCGCGCGTGCAGTTGGCTACCAGGAAAATGCGCACGTTACGATTGCAGCCCTCATCGAGTTTATTCACACCGCGACCCTGTTGCACGACGATGTTGTGGATGAGTCCGACATGCGCCGCGGAAAAGCCACAGCGAATGCGGCGTTTGGCAATGCGGCCAGCGTGCTGGTCGGCGATTTTATCTATACCCGCGCTTTTCAGATGATGACCAGCCTCGGTTCGCTGAAAGTGCTGGAAGTCATGTCGAAAGCGGTCAACGTCATCGCCGAAGGTGAAGTCTTGCAGTTGATGAACGTCAACGACCCGGACATCACTGAAGAAAACTATATGCGCGTTATCTACAGTAAGACCGCGCGTTTGTTTGAAGCGGCTGCCCAATGCTCTGGCATTCTGGCTGGTTGCAGCGAAGAACAAGAGAAAGGGTTGCAGGATTATGGCCGTTATCTCGGTACCGCTTTCCAGTTAATTGACGATTTGCTGGATTACAACGCGGATGGCGAGCAACTGGGTAAAAACGTCGGTGATGACCTCAACGAGGGTAAACCAACGCTGCCGCTGCTGCATGCCATGCGCCACGGCACCCCTGAACAAGCACAAATGATCCGCCAGGCTATTGAGCAGGGTAATGGCCGTCACCTTCTGGAGCCTGTTCTGGAAGCGATGAACGCCTGTGGTTCCCTGGAGTGGACTCGCCAACGTGCAGAAGAAGAGGCTGATAAGGCCATCGCTGCGCTGCAGGTACTGCCTGATACGCCGTGGAGAGAAGCGCTGATTGGTCTGGCGCATATCGCCGTACAGCGCGACCGTTAATACCCTGCGGCATCTTTCATCATCCCGTGCCCTGCACGGGATGCTTTTATAAATTCCAATAAATACTTCCCCCCCCTCTCCAGCAATCTTCGCATAAATTTGGCATATTCTGAATATACTCACACTTTACATGAACATTTTAGAACATTCGTTCTCCGGGCGTTATAGTATCTCCACAACCGATCGTGGAACCATAAGTCGATAACCAAAGGAGAGATGAGTTTATGGAAAACAAGCTGATTGACTGGCATCCGGCCGATATCATCGCCGGACTGCGCAAGAAAGGGACCTCAATGGCCGCTGAATCACGTAAAAATGGATTAAGCTCATCAACGCTGGCCAATGCGTTAACACGCCCATGGCCAAAAGGTGAGTTGATTATCGCCCGATCGTTGGGAACCGACCCGTGGGTGATTTGGCCGTCACGCTATCACGATGCAAAAACACATGAGTTTATCGACAGAACGCGGATGATGAGGGGACGCAAAGAGAAACAGAATCCTGAATGAACACTGATGAGTAGTAACCCCCGGTTCACAGAACTGGGGGTTACAAGAGACGTAGACGATTAATCGCCTTTCACGCGCTCAATGTTTGCGCCCAGCGCGCGCAGTTTATCTTCGATGCGCTCATAGCCGCGATCGATGTGATAAATACGATCGACTACCGTCGTACCTTCAGCAATACACCCTGCCAGCACGAGGCTTGCAGATGCGCGCAGATCGGTCGCCATAACCTGTGCGCCGGAGAGCGTTTCCACGCCGTGGCAAATCACGGTATTGCTTTCGATTTCTGCGTGAGCGCCCATACGGCTCAGCTCAGGCACGTGCATAAAGCGGTTCTCAAACACGGTTTCCGTGATGAAACCCGTCCCTTCTGCCACCAGGTTCAGCAACGTGAACTGGGCCTGCATATCGGTAGGGAACGCCGGGTGCGGCGCTGTGCGCACATTGACAGCTTTCGGACGTTTACCGTGCATGTCCAGGCTGATCCAGTCGTCACCGACTTCAATATCCGCTCCCGCATCACGCAGCTTCGCCAGAACGGCATCCAGCGTGTCAGGTTGTGCATTGCGGCAGATAATTTTGCCGCGAGAAATTGCCGCTGCGACCAGGAAAGTACCGGTTTCGATGCGGTCAGGCAGAACGCGATACACACCGCCGCCGAGGCGCTCAACGCCTTCGATGGTAATACGATCGGTACCCTGGCCTGTGATTTTTGCGCCCAGCGCAATCAGGAAGTTCGCGGTATCCACGATCTCCGGTTCACGCGCGGCGTTTTCGATGATGGTAGTGCCTTCGGCAAGCGTTGCTGCGCACATGATAGTGACCGTCGCGCCGACGCTCACTTTGTCCATGACGATATGCGCGCCTTTCAGACGGCCATCAACGGACGCTTTCACATAGCCTTCTTCAAGCTTAATAGTCGCGCCTAACTGCTCCAAACCAGTAATGTGCAGGTCAACCGGACGCGCACCGATGGTACAGCCGCCCGGCAGTGAAACCTGGCCCTGGCCAAAGCGGGCAACCAGCGGCCCAAGCGCCCAGATGGATGCACGCATGGTTTTGACCAGATCGTACGGCGCACAGAAGACGTTCACGTCACGCGCATCAATGTGCACAGAACCATTACGCTCAACTTTCGCCCCCAACTGGCTCAGCAGCTTCATTGAGGTGTCAACATCCTTCAGTTTCGGGACGTTCTGGATCTCTACAGGTTCTTCAGCCAGCAGCGCCGCAAACAGGATCGGCAGCGCGGCGTTTTTAGCGCCTGAAATTGTGACTTCGCCCTGGAGCTTGGTTGGCCCCTGAACACGAAATTTATCCATTATTCTGTTCTCTGTTAAGAATTTATCTTCGCTACCGGCATATCACCCGTAGCTCAAAAACCGTTAAGTTTGCGATCGCGCGCCCATTCCGCTGGAGTAAACGCCTTAATCGACACGGCATGAATGCGGTTGTCCGCAATGTACTCCATCAACGGGCCATAGACCGATTGCTGTTTCTTGACCCGGCTCATGCCTTCAAACATCTCACCCACGGCAATAACCTGAAAGTGACTGCCGTCGCCAGAAACGTGGACTTCCTGGAGGGAGAGTGCATTCATCAGCACGCTCTGAATTTCATTATTTTCCATGGGCTCTTCATTCGTCAGATAGTGAAAACAGCCCAACATCTTAGAGCAAAGTGGCGCTGTCATAAATAAGCAAAAAGCCCCGCTGATAAATCAGACAAGGCTTTAGTGGCAGATCCCCCGCTGAGGAGTTGCCGGATGGCGGCACAAGACCTTATCCGGCTTACAAAAATTAACGCGGAAGTACGTCGTCAGGCAAATTGTAAAGCTGCGCCAGCGTGTACACTTTATCGTTAACGCCAGCGAGCGAAACGCTGTTCCCCTGCTGCTTGCCCTCATTAATCAGGTGCAGCAGTAATGCCAGACCACCGGTATCCACCCGGGAAATCTGGTTCAGGTCGATGCAGGATACCCCTTTCATCGCCTCAACTCGCGCATCCCATAATGGGTTTAACACGTCCTGATCCAGCTCTCCCACCAGCACCAGCTTGTCGCCTTCACGCATCCAGGTGAGTGACTGCGTCATTATTTTTTCTCTTCCAGCGTGATTTTCTGCTGAGAAATAGATTTCAGCTGTGCCGTCAGGCCATCAATACCTTTCGTACGCAGCAGGTCGCTCCACTCATTCTGTTTGGTGGTGATCATACTTACGCCTTCAGCAATCATGTCATACGCCTGCCAGTTACCCGTCTGGGAATTTTTACGCCACTGGAAATCCAGACGTACCGGAGGACGACCGTTTGGATCGATGATGGTTACGCGGATAGGCACGATGGTCGCATCTCCCAGCGGCTGCTCAGGGGCAATCTGATAGGTCTGGCCGTGGTACATCGCCAGCGCCTGACCGTACGCCTGCTTCAGATATTCACGGAATGCGGCGAAATAGGCGTCACGCTGAGCCGGTGTCGCATCTTTGTAGTAGCGGCCCAGTACCAGTGCACCTGCATACTTAACCTGCACGTAAGGCAGCAGTTCCTGATCGACCACCTGACGCAGGTAATCCGGGTTGGAACGGATTTTAGGTTGCTCGTTCTTCAGACGGTCAAACGTCTTCTGCGCCGCCTCATCCATCAGTTTGTACGGGTTCGTCTGGTCCGCTGCGGTTGCCGCGCTAAGTGGAGCAATCACCAGCATAGCCACCATCATCAATCGTTTAAACATACGTCGATTCTCCTGAGATTATTTCGTTGCGCCCGCAGGCGTAGTGGCTTCATTATTGCCTTCAGTTGCGGCTGGCGCATCGCCAGAATTCTTATTGTCATCACCTTTACTGTTGCTGTTGTAAAGGAACTGACCAATCATATCTTCCAGCACCATCGCAGATTTCGTGTCCTGAATCGTACCGCCATCTTTGAGGATAGACGTTCCCAGCTCAGGATCTTCAAAACCTACGTTCAATGCCAGATACTGCTCGCCCAACAGACCGGAAGTACGGATGCTCAGAGAACTGGTGTCAGGAATATGGTTAAAACGCGATTCAATTTCCAGCGTCACGCGCGGCAGGTACGTTTTCTGATCTAACGAGATGTCCGATACGCGTCCTACCACGACCCCGCCAATCCGCACCGGAGAGCGCTCTCTCAGACCGCCGATATTATCAAAGGTCGCATAAATCGTATAAGTCGGTTCAGTACGCATTGAGGTGACGTTCGCCGCCTTCAGGCAGACAAACAGCGCGGCCAGCAGCGCAACCAGCAGGAATAACCCGACCCAAATTTCATTTTTTTTCGTTTGCATGAACTCAATTCCCAAACATCAGTGCGGTCAGCACAAAATCCAGCCCCAAAACGGCAAGAGAGGCGTGCACTACGGTGCGTGTCGTTGCCCGGCTAATCCCGGCAGAGGTCGGGATAGCATCATAACCATTGAACAATGCAATCCAGGTGACCGTAATGGCAAACACCACGCTCTTAATCAGACAGTTGACCAGATCCAGACGCCAGTCGACGGCATTTTGCATAGCCGACCAGAAAAAGCCTGCATCAATACCTTTCCAGCTTACGCCAACCAACGACCCACCCCAGATCCCCACCGCGACAAATATAATCGTCAGTAGCGGCAATGAAATGACACCGGCCCAAAAACGCGGGGAGATCACTCGGCGCAGTGGGTCGACGGCCATCATTTCCAGGCTGGAAAGCTGCTCGGTCGCCCGCATCAGGCCAATCTCTGCGGTTAAGGCCGATCCGGCCCGCCCGGCAAACAACAGCGCCGCAACCACCGGCCCCAGCTCACGTAGCAATGACAGCGCCACCAGCATACCGAGGCTGGTTTCCGCACTGTAGGTCGTCAGCACCAGGTATCCCTGCAACCCCAGCACCATGCCGATGAACACGCCAGAAACAATAATGATCAGCATCGATAAGACACCGACATTATAGAGCTGGCGTATCAGCAGCGGCGCATGTTTGCGAAACTCCGGCTTGCCGACAACTGCATTGAACAACATTAATCCGGCTCGCCCGAACGTCCTGAGGGTTTTTATTCCCCGATGTCCGAGTGATGCCAGCGCATTTAACAACATGGGTGGCTTAACTCCCTGTTTTGAGTAAATCGATGTGGTAGTCGCCCGCCGGGTAACGGAACGGAACCGGTCCATCGGCAATGCCATCGAGGAACTGACGCACACGCGGATCGGCATTTTCTTGCAGCGCCTGAGCACTACCGTAGGCCACTATTTTTTTGTCCGCCATAATATAGGCGTAATCCGCAATACTCAGCACCTCTGGCACATCATGGGAAACCACCACGCAGGTAACGCCCAGCGCGCTGTTCAGTTCAGAAATCAGCTTCACCAGCACGCCCATGGTGATGGGATCCTGGCCGACGAACGGCTCATCAAACATAATAAGGTCTGGCTCCAGCGCGATAGCACGTGCTAACGCGGCACGACGCGCCATCCCACCGGATAATTCAGAAGGCATTAATTTTGCTGCGCCCCGCAGGCCAACGGCCTCGAGCTTCATCATTACCGTGCTTTTCAGCAGCGGCGCAGGCAGCGTTGTATGCTCGCGCAACGGGTATGCAACGTTGTCAAACACATTCATATCAGTAAACAGCGCACCAGACTGGAATAGCATGCTCATGCGCTTACGCACGGTAAATAAACGCGAACGGGACATGGCCGGGACATTTTCGCCGTCAAACAGGATCTCGCCCTTATCCGGGGAGATTTGTCCGCCGATCAGACGCAACAGCGTCGTTTTGCCGATGCCTGATGGCCCCATGATCGCCGTCACCTTACCACGCGGCACCGTCAGGGAAATATTATCAAAGATGCAGCGGTCGCCTCGGGAAAAGCTGACATCGCGCATATCGATTAGATTCGCCACAGACTGACCCATTGATTCATCCTTTACTATTGCCTCGTTGATCGAAGAGTTTGGCGCTCAATTTAGCCCTGAACCCAACATATTTACAGATTATTACCTGTCCTGGTTAGCGAAAGCTGGCATTTGTTTTACTTTTTAGCCGCATAAAGTCAAAATTAAGAATTCGTGACGGCTTCCAGAAATCCTTCAAGTGGACCGGCGAGTATACCTGAAGAAAGGACTTTAGATGCTTTTAGCGACGGCGCTGTTAATAATTGGTTTACTTCTGGTGGTCTACGGTGCCGACCGACTGGTATTTGCCGCATCCATTTTATGTCGAAACTTCGGTATTCCCCCCATTATCATCGGGATGACCGTGGTCAGTATTGGTACATCGTTACCCGAGATAATTGTCTCCGTTGCCGCATCGATGAACGGGCAGCTTGATTTAGCCGTCGGTACCGCCATCGGCTCTAACATTACCAACATTCTGCTTATTTTAGGCCTGTCGGCGCTGATTCATCCTTTTACCGTGCATTCTGATGTTCTGCGTCGTGAATTACCGCTAATGTTGCTGGTAAGCATCTTAGCCGCATCGGTCCTGTATGACGGGCAATTGAGTCGCAGCGATGGTTTCTTTCTTCTGCTTCTGGCCGTGCTATGGCTGTTATTCATTGTTAAAATCGCCCGTCTGGCTGAGCGACAAGGTAACGACAGCCTGACCCGCGAGCAGATCGCGGAACTGCCGCGCGAAGGTGGGTTACCGGTCGCCTTTTTGTGGTTGGGTATTGCGCTAATTATTATGCCAATGGCAACGCGTATGGTGGTAGATAACGCAACCGTACTGGCGAACTACTTCGCCATGAGCGAACTCACCATCGGGCTGACGGTTGTCGCTATTGGTACCAGCCTGCCGGAGCTGGCAACAGCAATTGCGGGTCTGCGTAAAGGTGAAAACGATATTGCCGTCGGCAACATCATCGGCGCGAACATTTTTAATATTGTTATCGTCCTCGGACTGCCGGCGCTGATTACGCCGGGTGAAGTCAATCCGATGGCCTTCACCCGTGACTATAGCGTCATGCTGCTGGTGAGCGTAATTTTTGCACTACTCTGCTGGCGACGTCCGCGCCAGATTGGTCGCGGCGCGGGTGCGCTGCTGACCGGCGGTTTTATCATATGGCTGGCGATGCTGTATTGGTTATCGCCACTTCTCGTTGGATAACTGGAAACGCATTATGTCGCACTTAGAGTTGCAACCGGGTTTTGACTTTCAGCAAGCAGGCAAGGAAGTCCTGGCAATTGAACGTGAAGGCCTGGCGGAGCTTGATCAGTACATTAACCAAAATTTTACTCTCGCCTGCGAGAAAATATTCAGTTGCCCGGGCAAAGTTGTAGTGATGGGGATGGGGAAATCTGGACATATCGGGCGGAAAATGGCGGCCACATTTGCCAGCACCGGCACCCCCTCATTTTTCGTGCATCCAGGCGAAGCCGCACATGGCGATCTGGGCATGGTCTCGCCGCAGGATGTAGTCATCGCCATCTCTAACTCCGGTGAATCCAATGAGATAGCGGCGTTAATCCCGGTGTTAAAACGTCTTCATGTACCGCTTATCTGCATGACCGGTCGTCCGGAAAGCAGCATGGCGCGTGCGGCAGATGTGCATCTGTGTGTTAAAGTGCCCAAGGAAGCTTGCCCGTTAGGCCTGGCGCCGACCAGCAGCACGACCGCAACGCTGGTGATGGGCGATGCGCTAGCCGTGGCATTATTAAAAGCGCGTGGCTTTACCGCGGAAGATTTTGCGTTATCTCATCCCGGTGGCGCACTAGGCCGTAAGCTTTTACTGCGCGTTAACGATATTATGCATACGGGCGATGAGATCCCGCATGTGACTAAAAGCGCCAGCCTGCGTGACGCCTTACTTGAGATCACGCGTAAAAATCTCGGCATGACCGTCATTTGCGATGATGACATGAAGATTGACGGTATTTTCACCGATGGCGATTTACGTCGCGTCTTCGATATGGGCGTTGATGTTCGCCAGTTAGGCATTGCCGATGTGATGACCCCTGGCGGCATTCGCGTGCGTCCGGGCATTCTTGCCGTCGATGCCCTGAACTTAATGCAGTCCCGCCATATCACCTCGGTAATGGTTGCTGATGGCGACCGGTTACTTGGTGTGTTACATATGCATGATCTGCTGCGTGCAGGTGTAGTGTAAGAAACTCAAGGATAAAGAAAATGAGTAAAGCAGGTGCGTCGCTTGCGACCTGTTATGGACCCGTCAGCACAGACGTTATCACCCGGGCAGAGAACATCCGTTTGCTGATCCTGGATGTGGATGGCGTACTGTCTGATGGTCTGATTTATATGGGCAACAACGGTGAAGAGCTGAAGGCTTTTAACGTCCGCGATGGTTACGGAATTCGCTGTGCGCTCACTTCCGGTATCGAGGTTGCCATTATTACCGGACGAAAGGCTAAACTTGTAGAAGATCGCTGTGCCACATTGGGGATCACGCATTTGTATCAGGGGCAGTCAGACAAACTGGTCGCCTTTAACGATCTCCTTAGCAAACTGGCGATCGCTCCTGAAAATGTTGCGTACGTTGGCGATGATCTGATCGACTGGCCGGTGATGGCACAAGTGGGATTAAGCGTGGCGGTGGCGGATGCTCATCCTTTGCTGATCCCGCGGGCCGATTATGTCACCCGCATCGATGGGGGACGCGGCGCGGTACGTGAAGTCTGCGATTTATTACTCCTGGCGCAGGGCAAACTGGACGAGGCCAAAGGGCAATCGATATGAGCAAAACCAGACGTTGGGTTATCATTCTACTGTCGCTGGCTGTCCTTGTGATGATTGGTATTAATCTGGCAGACAAAGACGACACCGCTGAGGTCGTCGTAAATAACAACGAGCCAACCTATAAGAGCGAACATACTGATACCGTTGTGTATAGTCCCGAAGGCGCACTGAGCTATCACTTGATCGCGCAAAACGTTGAATATTATTCGGAACAAGCGGTTTCGTGGTTTACTCAACCGGTATTAACCACATTTGATAAGGATAAAGTACCGACCTGGACGATCAAGGCTGATAAAGCCAAATTGACCAACGATCGGATGCTATATCTGTACGGCCATGTTGAGGTCAACGCCCTGGTGCCCGACTCTCAACTACGCAGAATGACGACCGATAACGCACAGATTAACCTGGTGACACAAGACGTCACTTCCGATGATCTCGTCACGTTATATGGCACAACATTTAACTCCAGCGGACTGAAGATGCGCGGCAACTTACGCAGCAAGAACGCCGAGCTGATTGAAAAGGTTAGAACCTCATATGAAATCCAAAACAAACAAACTCAGCCTTAATCTTGTGCTTGCCAGCTCACTTCTGGCCGCCAGCATCCCGGCATTCGCCGTCACCGGCGATACCGAGCAGCCGATTCACATTGAGTCGGACCAGCAGTCTCTTGATATGCAAGGCAACGTGGTGACCTTTACTGGCAACGTGATTGTGACTCAGGGCACCATCAAAATTAACGCCGATAAAGTCGTCGTGACCCGCCCTGGCGGTGAAGACGGTAAAGAAGTCATTGATGGCTATGGTAATCCTGCAACCTTTTACCAGATGCAGGACAACGGTAAACCGGTTAAAGGCCACGCCTCACACATGCATTATGAACTGGCGAAAGACTTCGTCGTTCTCACCGGTAAGGCTTACCTGGAACAGCTCGATAGCAACATCACAGGCGATAAGATCACCTATCTGGTGAAAGAGCAGAAAATGCAGGCCTTCAGCGATAAAGGCAAACGCGTCACCACCGTTCTGGTACCGTCGCAGTTGCAGGACAAAAACAAGGCTCCGGCAGAGAAAAAAGGTAACTGATTCGTTATGGCAACATTAACTGCAAAGAACCTTGCAAAAGCCTATAAGGGCCGCCGTGTGGTGGAAGATGTCAGTCTGACCGTCAACTCCGGGGAGATCGTCGGTCTGCTCGGTCCTAACGGTGCGGGCAAGACAACGACCTTTTACATGGTGGTCGGCATTGTCCCACGTGATGCGGGCAACATTATCATTGATGATGAAGACATCAGCCTGCTGCCTCTGCATGCGCGCGCGCGTCGCGGCATCGGCTACTTGCCGCAGGAAGCGTCTATTTTCCGTCGCCTGAGCGTGTTTGATAACCTGATGGCGGTGCTGCAAATTCGTGACGATCTTACCAGCGAGCAGCGGGAAGATCGCGCCAACGAGCTGATGGAAGAGTTCCACATCGAACACCTGCGTGACAGCATGGGACAGTCGCTCTCCGGTGGTGAACGACGCCGCGTGGAGATCGCCCGCGCACTGGCCGCGAATCCGAAATTTATCCTGCTGGATGAACCGTTTGCCGGTGTTGACCCGATTTCCGTTATTGATATCAAACGGATCATCGAACACCTGCGCGACAGCGGGCTTGGGGTGCTGATTACCGACCATAACGTTCGCGAAACGCTGGCAGTGTGTGAGCGCGCCTACATCGTGAGTCAGGGCCACCTGATCGCGCATGGCACGCCAACAGAAATACTGCAGGATGAGCACGTTAAACGCGTATACCTTGGGGAAGACTTCAGACTCTGATAGGGTAGAAGACTTCACGTCACCGCAGGAGAGAACAACTCTGAACATGAAGCAAGGTTTGCAACTCAGGCTTAGCCAACAACTGGCGATGACGCCTCAGCTACAACAGGCTATCCGTCTGTTGCAGCTGTCCACGCTGGAACTTCAGCAAGAACTTCAGCAAGCGCTGGAAAGTAACCCACTGCTCGAGCAAACCGATCTTCACGACGAAATTGATACCCAGGAAAAACAGGACAGCGAATCCCTCGACACCGCAGATGCTCTCGAACAAAAAGAGATGCCAGAGGAGCTGCCGCTTGACGCCAGTTGGGATGAAATTTACACCGCCGGTACGCCTTCTGGCACCAGCGGGGATTACATCGACGACGAACTGCCTGTGTATCAGGGTGAGACCACGCAATCGCTGCAGGATTACCTGATGTGGCAAGTGGAGCTGACCCCGTTCTCGGATACCGATCGCGCAATTGCGACATCCATTGTTGATGCGGTAGACGAAACCGGTTATCTCACCGTAACCCTGGACGATATTCTCGAAAGCATGGGCGATGAAGACGTCGGTATGGACGAAATCGAAGCCGTGCTTAAACGCATTCAGCGTTTTGATCCCGTGGGCGTGGCGGCCAAAGATCTCCGCGACTGCTTACTGATCCAACTTTCACAGTTTGATAAAGCCACGCCGTGGCTGGAAGAAGCGCGCCTGATCATCAGCGATCACCTCGATCTGTTAGCCAACCATGACTTCCGCACGCTGATGCGCGTAACCCGGCTGAAAGAAGATGTGCTGAAAGAAGCCGTCAATCTTATTCAGTCCCTGGACCCCAGACCTGGGCAGTCTATCCAGACCGGGGAGCCAGAATACGTTATTCCGGATGTACTGGTGCGTAAGCATAACGATCGCTGGGTGGTCGAACTCAACGGCGACAGCATTCCACGGCTGCAGATTAACCAGCACTACGCCGCCATGTGCAACAGCGCGCGCAACGACGCTGACAGCCAGTTTATTCGTAGCAATCTGCAGGATGCAAAGTGGCTGATTAAAAGCCTGGAAAGTCGCAATGATACGCTGCTGCGCGTCAGTCGCTGTATCGTTGAACAGCAGCAAGCCTTCTTTGATCAAGGCGAAGAGTTTATGAAACCGATGGTGCTGGCGGATATCGCCCAGGCCGTCGAGATGCACGAATCGACCATTTCCCGAGTGACCACGCAAAAGTATCTGCACAGTCCGCGCGGCATTTTTGAATTGAAGTATTTCTTTTCCAGTCACGTTAACACTGAAGGCGGAGGCGAAGCCTCATCCACAGCTATACGTGCGCTGGTGAAGAAATTAATTGCTGCGGAAAACCCCGCGAAACCGCTGAGTGACAGCAAGTTAACCTCTATGCTGTCAGAACAGGGTATCATGGTGGCACGCCGCACTGTTGCGAAGTACCGAGAGTCTTTATCCATTCCGCCGTCGAACCAGCGCAAACAGCTGGTCTGACCCAACCGATAAGGAAGACACTATGCAGCTCAACATCACTGGAAACAACGTCGAAATCACTGAAGCCTTACGCGATTTTGTTAATACAAAATTCGCCAAGCTAGAACAATATTTCGACCGGATTAATCAGGTCTATATTGTGTTGAAAGTGGAGAAGGTGACACATATCTCGGATGCAACACTGCATGTGAACGGTGGCGAAATTCATGCCAGCGCGGAAGGTCAGGATATGTACGCCGCCATTGACGGTTTAATTGATAAACTGGCTCGGCAGTTAACAAAACATAAAGATAAACTGAAACAGCACTAACTTGTCCGGGCAGTTAGCGGGTGCAGGACGGCCTGTTGTGTAGCACAACGGGCCATTTGTACAGTTAGCGCTTAGGTGAAATTATGACAAATAACGATACGACTCTACAACTGAGCAATGTTCTTAACCAGGAATGTACACGCGCTGGCGTTCACTGCCAAAGCAAGAAACGCGCGCTGGAAATCATCAGCGAACTGGCGGCAAAACAGCTCAGCTTGCCCTCTCAGGTGGTATTTGAAGCCATTCTGACGCGTGAAAAAATGGGCAGTACCGGCATCGGTAATGGAATTGCTATCCCGCACGGAAAGCTGGAAGAAGACACGATGCGCGCAGTTGGCGTGTTTGTGCAACTTGAAACGCCTATTGCTTTCGACGCCATTGATAATCAGCCCGTCGATCTGCTTTTCGCCCTGCTGGTTCCGGCAGACCAAACCAAGACGCATTTGCATACGTTGTCGCTGGTCGCCAAACGTCTGGCCGATAAAACCATCTGCCGCCGCCTGCGCGCAGCACAGAGTGACCAGGAGTTGTATCAAATCATCACGGACACCGAAGGTGGACTGGATGAAGCATAACAACCCAATGGCATCCTTTTTTGTCGTTGTGAGGAGAAACAGTACATGGTACTGATGATCGTCAGCGGTCGTTCGGGGTCAGGAAAATCTGTCGCCCTGCGAGCGCTGGAAGATATGGGTTTTTACTGCGTGGATAACCTTCCCGTAGTGCTGTTGCCCGATCTGGCTCGTACTCTGGCCGATCGCCAGATTTCTGCGGCCGTCAGCATTGATGTGCGCAACATGCCTGAGTCCCCAGAGATTTTCGAGCAGGCAATGAACAATCTGCCTGAAGGCTTCTCACCACAGTTGCTGTTCCTTGACGCCGATCGTAACACCCTGATTCGCCGCTACAGCGACACGCGTCGCCTGCATCCTCTTTCCAGCAAGAACTTATCTCTGGAGAGCGCTATCGATAAGGAAAGCGATTTGCTGGAGCCTCTGCGCTCTCGTGCTGACCTGATCGTGGATACCTCCGAAATGTCCGTGCATGAACTGGCGGAAATGTTGCGTACTCGCCTGCTGGGCAAGCGTGAACGCGAGTTGACGATGGTATTCGAATCCTTTGGTTTCAAACACGGTATCCCAATTGACGCGGATTACGTCTTTGACGTGCGCTTCCTGCCTAACCCGCACTGGGATCCGAAGCTGCGCCCGATGACCGGTCTTGACCGCCCCGTTGCCGCCTTCCTTGACAGGCACACAGAAGTACACAATTTTATCTACCAGACTCGCAGCTATCTTGAGCTATGGTTACCCATGCTGGAGACCAACAACCGCAGCTACCTCACCGTAGCTATCGGCTGTACCGGCGGGAAACACCGTTCGGTGTATATTGCAGAGCAGCTGGCAGACTACTTCCGCTCACGCGGTAAAAACGTACAGTCACGCCATCGTACGCTGGAAAAACGTAAATCATGACCGTGAAGCAAACCGTTGAAATCACGAATAAGCTGGGTATGCATGCTCGCCCAGCCATGAAACTGTTTGAATTGATGCAGGGTTTTGAAGCAGAAGTTTTGCTGCGTAATGATGAAGGAACGGAAGCCGAGGCAAACAGTGTTATCGCTCTGCTGATGCTGGATTCCGCCAAAGGGCGTCAGATAGAAGTTGAAGCCACGGGTCCACAGGAAGTGGAAGCCCTGGCAGCGGTGATTGCCCTGTTTAATTCAGGGTTTGATGAAGATTAGTCGAGTACCTGAAGCGCTGCGCTCATCAGGCCTACACGGCAACGTCACACTCCCGTAGGCCGGATAAAGCATTTACGCCGTATCCGGCAATAAACCCGTTAATACAGCTTATTTTCCCGCATAAACGACTCACCGCCTAGCTGGCGCATTTGGCGCATAATCCACGCCTGACGGCTACGTACATAACCAGAAGGCGCATTCGCTTTAAAACGCAAAGGATTGGGTAATACCGCCGCCAGCAAGGCCGCTTCAGACAGACTCAGCCGACTGGCTGGCTTATGGAAATAGCGCTGCGCCGCTGCCTCCACGCCGAAAACCCCATCACCAAACTCAGCAATATTCAGGTAAACGGTCAGAATACGCTTCTTGCTCCAGACGGTTTCCATACCCAGCGTTAGCCCGGCTTCGAGACCTTTACGCACCCAGCTACGTCCATCCCACAGAAAGAGGTTTTTTGCCGTCTGTTGCGATAACGTCGACGCCCCGCGAATACGGTTTTCATTACGTTCGTTGTGCGCCAGCGCTTTCTCTATGGCGGAAACATCGAATCCCCAGTGCTCGGGAAACTTCTGGTCCTCCGCGGCGATCACCGCCAGTCCCATCCACGGTGAGATCTCATCCATGCTCACCCAGTCTGAGTGCGCCACATAACCGAAATCACCGGACAGCCATGCGCTCAGTTGCCGCTCGACCATCACGGCAGAGAAAGGGACTGGCATCACGCTGAAAAGTACGATGCCCCCGCCCCAGAATACGGCGAGGACAACGACCGCCCGCAGAAAGATACGTCGCAGAAAGGCGGTAACTCCTTTTCTCATTCAGCCAGCACCAGCACACGTGATACCAGTTTATCGATACCACTCGCGGCCTGAGCGATGTCCTGCGCCAGCATATAGGCGGGAGTAGTGACGATTTTGTTGTCTTCATCAACGACAATGTCATCAACCGGACAAGGCACATGCTCAGCGCCCATCACTTCCAGCACCTCTGCCGTATCAATATCAGTACCGATGGTCAGACGCAGCGGAAAGTCAAAAATTTTAGGTAACATGGCAGGCGCAATGCACATAAATCCCAGCGGCTTACCCGCCTGATGCATAGCCACCGCCAGCGCAGCTAAGTCGCTATCAACCCGGCACTCACTGCCCTGGCTGGCAAAATTGCTCAGATTTTTGGCCGCGCCAAACCCGCCTGGCACGATCAACGCATCCAGTTCCGTTGAGACTGCCTGAGCAAGTGGGCGAATATCACCGCGTGTTATACGGGCGGCTTCAATCAGCACATTACGCGTTTCCTGCATCGGCTCGCCGGTCAGATGATTAATCACATCCGCTTGTTGTTTATCCGGTGCGAAACAGACGGCCTGAGCACCGTTGCGGGCAATCGCCAGAAGCGTGAGAACAGTTTCATGGATCTCTGCGCCGTCATACACGCCGCATCCGCTGAGCACTACACCCACTTTTTTCATCGTGATACTCCTTTCTCAACTGGCTGAAACATATTAGTTATTATGATTTAAATGCTACGCTTCACACATTTAACTGATTCATGTAACAAATTATTTAAGATTTGCTATCTTAACTGCGTGCGGCCTGAAAATTAGGGCTGCGCCCTTGTAAACAATGATAATAATTTACGGCGCAGCCACGATTTCCCTGGTGTTGGCGCAGTATTCGCGCACCCCGGTCAAGCCGGGGTCATTTTTTTTCCACGCTCGCCACCCAGGCCTTCAATACCGCCACGTCGTGCTGCCACTCCTGCTTCATCTCTTCAATCCATTCAGCAACATTATCTTCCCAGGCTGGAAGATCTGGCGACTGGATTTGCTGACCTAACTGTTGCAGGTGGCGCAGCCCCACGGAACCTGCCGCGCCTTTAATTTTATGGCCTTCCTCAACAACGCCTTTTTTATCCCGTGCGGTCAGATTGGACTCCAGCACGCTCAAATATCCCGGCATCATCTTCTCAAACACCGCCAGCCCGTCGGTTATTAACTTCGGTCCCACCAGCTCGAGGTATTGTTCCAACATAGGAATATCTAACAGCGCTTGCGATTTACTGCTCTCTTCAGATGTCACAGTGCTCTCCTCTTTGTTTCGGGTATCCCAGTATTTTTTGATCATGGCGGTTAACGCCGGAACCGACAGCGGTTTACTCAGCACATCGTCCATTCCCGCGTCCAGATACTCTTTTTTATCTTTCAGAACGTTGGCGGTAAGCGCAACCAGCGGCGGCAGGTCCTCACGGGCGTATTTTTGCGTCAGCTCGCGCGAGATATCCAGACCGGTCATATCCGGTAGCTGAATATCCAGCAGCACCAGGTCATATTCACCCGGCGTGAACATTTCCAGCGCGGCTTTCCCGGTCATGGCGACATCCACGCTGTTGCCCAGTTTTTCCAGCACTGAACGCGCGACAATAACGTTCAGTTCGATATCTTCCACCAGCAGCACATTCAGGGCTGGCAGCGGCATGTCGTCGTCTTCAAAGGCGTCTTCAATCTCTTCCGCTACCGCAGGCGCATGCACGGTCAGCGTAAAGATGGAGCCTTTGCCAGCCTGGCTGGAGACCGTAATATCGCCGCCCATGTTTTTCGCCAGACGCTTCGATACGGCCAGTCCAATCCCGGTTCCCGTTGCCGGTTTGCCGCCATTGCTGTCCTTCACCTGATAATACATGGCGAAGATTTTATCTTGCTCATCCTGCGGAATACCGATCCCAGAATCTTCAACCTCGAAATGCAGTATATTCCCCTGGTCATAGCGCGCCCGCACGGTTACCTGCCCCTGCTGGGTAAACTTCACGGCGTTGCTGATCAGATTCCACAGAATCTGGCGCAAACGCGTGCCGTCGGTAATGACCTTATGCGGTAGTGGTAACGTCGGCTCAAGCACAAAACGCAGCCCTTTTTGCTGCGCCTGCAGGCCAGAGAGGTTTTCCAGATCCGCCATAAAGCTGGTGAAATCGATCGGTTGGTTATCGAGCTGAACTTTACGTCGCTCCATCTTATCCATGTCGATAATATCGTTGAAAATATTCCCCAGCGTCACGGCAGAGACGTGGATTGTTTTCAGGTATTTTTCCTGCTCAGCGGTCAGATCCGTATCCAGCAGGATCCGGCTTAAGCCGACAATGCCGTTAAGCGGAGTACGCAGTTCGTGGCTGATGGTAGAAATGAAGGTGGTCTTATCGCGGCTGGCGCGCTCTAGCGCATCCTGATAACGCTTACGCTCGGTAATATCGCGCCCAAAGCCCATTAGACCATGTCGCTTACCTACGCGGTCATAGTAAGGCACTTTGCGAATTTCAAAGCAGGCTTTGCGCCCGTCCGGATAGTCCAGCCACTGTTCGTAGGTGAGTGAGACGTTATGACGGAACACCTTCTCGTCGGTTTCAATGACCTTTTCTGCCGCCTCAGGGGAGTAAACATCAGCCGGTTTTAAATTCACCAACTGCTTTTCGCTCTTGCCGGTCAGCAGTTCCATGGCACGGTTACAGCCGGAAAATTCTTTATCTTCATTACGATAAAAAACCAGATCCGGCGAGGCATCAAGGAAAGAGCGTAAAAAGGAAGACTGCTGCTCAAGCTGAATCTGCGCTTCTTCGCGCTCTTTGATTTCAACCTTCAACTGCTCGAACGTATCCTGGCGCTCCGCTTCGGCTTTTTCGCGCTCAACAATTTCCTGATTAAGCTGGGCAATATTATCTTTCAACTGCACATTGAGCTTGAGATCGCGCTCGCGCATCTCTTCCAGCTTTTGTACCAGTCGTGACAAGCGTTGCCGGGACTCTTCCAGTTGCTCCACCACCACTGACAGAAAATAGACGGCCCAGGGGGTAATTAACAGACCAAAAAAGATAGAGCGGATAACATCAATGCTTTCTACCTGGCCATGCAGCACCATGGTGACAGCCATCTGCACCACAATCGCCAACACGACCAGCGCCAGCGCCAATAACAGCGAAAAGCGCACCAGACCCAATTTCATCATCAGGTCGACGTAATATTGCGCCAGCATACGGATTTGCTTCATAGAGGGTTCCTTCACGACAACTTGGCACAATAATACTCAATTCTCAGCGTGACGTTGAAGATTGTGCAAGAAATGCGGAGGTTATCGGTGAAATGACCGAGGAGAGATTCAACGTGGGCCTGATAAGCGTAGCGTCATCAGGCAAGCAGGCGCAGATTGCCGGATGGTTAGCTCCCAGGCTGAATCCACGGAGTGCCAAGCGCAGAGCCTTGAACACCATGAGCATTGAGATAGCGATCCAGTTCGACCATCCCGGTCCAGCGGTTTTCACACCATAGCGGAGCCAACAGCATTGGGCGACGCGCGCTGGCAGAGATTCGATGATAAATCACCTCTGGCGGCGTATGGCGGATCATCTCCCCGGCGGTAACCGTGTAGTCGTCCAGTTCAATTCCGTTCAGCCGTCCGGCTTCCCAGGCCTTTGCCATCGTACTGCCTTTCACAATATGCAGCGGATGCAGCTTAATACCGTCAACGCCCGTCTCCACCACTCGTTCCATGGTTTGCAGACAGTCTGCCTGTCCTTCTCCCGGCAGGCCAACAATCAGGTGTGAGCACACTTTCAGCCCGCGCTCGCGCGCCAGCCGCGTGGTGTTCTGATAGCAGGCAAAATCATGGCCGCGGTTAATCCGGTGCAGAGTTTTGTCATGCGCGGTTTGCAGACCGAGCTCCAGCCATACCTCATAGCCGAGGTCTTTATACTCACAAAGCAGATCGAGTACCGCATCCGGCACGCAGTCGGGGCGCGTCCCAACGCATAACCCGACGATGTTGGCCTGGCTGACCGCCTGTTGATACATCGAACGCAGCACCTGTACTTCCGCGAAGGTGCTGGTATAAGCCTGGAAATAGGCCAGATAGCGTCTGGCGCGATTGACCAACTGCGCCTGATGCTCAAGCTGCTCGGCAATTGAATGGTGCTGCTGTGCTTCATCGGCAAACGAGGCGACATTACAGAAAGTACATCCGCCGCGTCCGATGGTGCCATCACGGTTTGGACAGCTAAATCCGCCGTGCAGCGTGAGTTTATGAACCTTTTGCCCATAACGGCGAGAAAGATCCCCACCAAACATATTGACTAATTTCTGTAACTGCATAATCTGGTAGACCGCGCCTTGAAAAGAGGCCAAAGCCTGCCATTTTTTGCCCCAGTCGGCGATGACCTGGATCAATCGCCCTGGCGAGCCTTTATTTATTGCATAACAAATCAAAATAATCGAAATTTCATTCACTCAAAATATAATTACTTTTCCTTATATCCAGCTGTTTTTTTTATCTTCTTATACTCTCAGCGTAAAAACAGTATCTTTAAGACGCCAAAACTCTAAAAACCAGCATAAAATGCCAAGTATATCGATAAACAAAGGGAGGACGAGAGATATCCGGCCTCTCTTACAGTGAGACAGATCACACTTCCCAGGGCATCCTCCTCAGGTTATATCAATGTATAAAACCCTTTTATTTCAATATTTTCATAAAGTTAATTGCCCAATAGCACATTTTTGCATAAATAAGATTGCCATTTGACCTGTGTGTGGATTCCCGATAACTTGGAAATCCGCTGGAAGCTTTCTGGATGAGCAGTCTGCTCATCATATTTATGCAGTAATTGAGATTCCCTCTGAAGCAAGTCCTCAAACTTGTTTGACCTGTGCGAAAAGGATAAAGAGGGCGAATGCGAGGTAAGCGTATGCACGCAAACCCCGTCGCCATGCTCTTGGTGTGCCCGTGCGCAACGGTCCAGATGGGAATCCCGCAGAGCCTGGGGAGGTTCACTGATATGTTGTACGATAAATCCCTTGAGAGGGATAACTGTGGTTTCGGCCTGATCGCCCACATAGAAGGCGAACCTAGCCACAAGGTAGTGCGTACCGCCATACACGCACTGGCCCGCATGCAGCACCGTGGCGCAATTCTTGCCGATGGAAAAACCGGCGATGGTTGCGGCCTGCTGTTACAAAAACCTGACCGCTTTTTCCGCATCGTAGCGCAAGAGCGCGGCTGGCGTTTAGCCAAAAACTACGCCGTCGGCATGATCTTTTTAAATAAAGACGCTGAGCTGGCAGCGGCTTCTCGTCGCATTGTAGAAGAAGAATTACAGCAGGAGACCCTGTCGATTGTCGGCTGGCGCGACGTGCCGACTAACGAAGGTGTTCTCGGTGAAATTGCGCTCTCCTCCCTGCCTCGTATCGAGCAAATTTTTGTTAATGCCCCTGCGGGCTGGCGTCCGCGTGATATGGAGCGTCGCCTGTTCATCGCGCGCCGTCGTATCGAAAAACGCCTCCAGGAAGATAAAGACTTCTACGTCTGTAGCTTGTCGAACCTGGTCAATATCTATAAAGGTCTGTGTATGCCGGCGGATCTGCCGCGCTTTTACCTGGACCTGGCGGACCTGCGTCTGGAATCGGCCATCTGCCTGTTCCACCAGCGCTTCTCCACCAACACCGTACCACGCTGGCCGCTGGCGCAACCGTTTCGCTACCTGGCGCACAATGGTGAAATCAACACCATCACCGGCAACCGCCAGTGGGCGCGCGCCCGTACCTATAAATTCCAGACGCCGCTGATCCCTGATCTGCACGACGCCGCACCGTTCGTTAACGAAACCGGCTCCGACTCCAGCTCAATGGATAACATGCTGGAACTGCTGCTGGCTGGCGGGATGGATATCATCCGCGCCATGCGTTTACTGGTACCGCCGGCCTGGCAGAACAACCCGGATATGGACCCGGAGCTGCGCGCGTTCTTCGACTTTAACTCCATGCACATGGAGCCGTGGGATGGTCCGGCGGGTATCGTTATGTCCGACGGTCGCTTTGCCGCCTGTAACCTTGACCGCAACGGCCTGCGTCCGGCGCGCTACGTCATCACCAAAGACAAGCTGATTACCTGCGCTTCTGAAGTCGGGATCTGGGATTATCAGCCAGATGAAGTGGTTGAGAAAGGTCGCGTCGGCCCTGGGGAGTTGATGGTTATCGATACCCGTAGCGGGCGCATTCTGCATTCGGCTGAAACCGATGACGATCTGAAAAGCCGCCACCCCTACAAAGAGTGGATGGAGAAGAACGTCCGCCGTCTGGTGCCTTTCGAAGACCTGGCTGACGATCAGGTCGGCAGCCGTGAACTGGACGATGACACCCTCGCCAGCTACCAGAAACAGTTTAACTACAGCGCTGAAGAGCTGGATTCCGTTATCCGCGTGCTCGGTGAAAATGGTCAGGAAGCGGTCGGTTCAATGGGTGATGATACCCCGTTTGCCGTGCTCTCCAGCCAGCCGCGCATCATTTATGACTACTTCCGCCAGCAGTTTGCCCAGGTCACCAACCCGCCGATCGACCCGCTGCGTGAAGCGCACGTCATGTCGCTGGCCACCAGCATCGGTCGTGAGATGAACGTCTTCTGCGAAGCCGAAGGTCAGGCGCACCGTCTGAGCTTTAAGTCGCCGATCCTGCTGTACTCCGATTTCACCCAGCTCACCACCATGAAAGAGGAGCATTATCGCGCTGACCGACTGGATATCACCTTCGACGTGACTGAAACCACGCTCGAAGAGACCGTCAAGGCATTGTGCGATAAGGCTGAACAGATGGTGCGTAACGGCACAGTGCTACTGGTGCTCTCTGACCGTAATATCGCAAAAAACCGCTTGCCGGTTCCGGCACCGATGGCCGTTGGCGCAGTACAAACACGTCTGGTAGAACAAAGCCTGCGTTGCGATGCCAACATCATCGTTGAAACCGCCAGCGCCCGTGACCCGCACCATTTTGCCGTTCTGCTCGGTTTTGGCGCGACGGCCATTTATCCGTATCTGGCGTATGAAACGCTGGGACGTCTGATCGACACTCAGGCGATTGCCAAAGATTACCGGACCGTGATGCTGAACTACCGTAACGGCATCAACAAGGGTCTGTACAAAATCATGTCCAAAATGGGCATCTCGACCATCGCCTCTTACCGCTGCTCGAAGTTGTTTGAAGCCGTTGGTCTGCACGATGATGTTGTGGCTTTATGCTTCCAGGGCGTGGTCAGTCGCATCAGCGGCGCGGGTTTTACCGACTTCCAGCAGGATCTGCTGAACCTCTCCAAACATGCCTGGCTGGCGCGTAAGCCTATCAGCCAGGGCGGTTTGCTGAAATACGTCCACGGCGGCGAATACCACGCCTACAACCCGGACGTGGTGCGCACGCTGCAACAGGCAGTACAAAGCGGCGAGTACAGCGACTATCAGGAATATGCAAAGCTGGTCAATGAGCGTCCGGCGGCCACGCTGCGCGATCTGCTGGCGATTACACCTGGCGATGAAGCCGTAAGCATTAGCGAAGTAGAACCCGCAACCGAACTGTTTAAACGCTTTGATACCGCAGCGATGTCTATCGGGGCATTAAGCCCGGAAGCACACGAGGCGCTGGCCGAAGCCATGAACAGCATCGGCGGTAACTCGAACTCCGGTGAAGGCGGCGAAGATCCGGCACGCTACGGCACTAACAAGGTGTCGCGCATTAAGCAGGTGGCTTCCGGTCGCTTTGGCGTAACCCCAGCGTACCTGGTCAATGCTGATGTCATTCAGATTAAAGTCGCTCAAGGCGCGAAGCCGGGCGAAGGCGGTCAGTTACCGGGTGATAAAGTCACCCCGTACATCGCCAAACTGCGTTATTCGGTGCCGGGCGTGACGCTGATCTCCCCACCGCCGCACCACGATATCTACTCTATCGAGGACTTAGCGCAGCTGATTTTCGACCTGAAACAGGTCAACCCGAAAGCGATGATCTCGGTGAAGCTGGTTTCTGAACCAGGCGTCGGTACCATCGCCACCGGCGTGGCGAAAGCCTATGCGGATCTGATTACCATTGCCGGCTACGATGGCGGTACCGGTGCAAGTCCGCTCTCCTCAGTGAAATATGCGGGCTGCCCGTGGGAACTCGGTCTGGTGGAAACCCAGCAGGCGCTGGTGGCTAACGGTCTGCGTCACAAGATCCGTCTGCAGGTCGATGGCGGTCTGAAAACCGGCGTCGATATCATTAAAGCGGCAATTTTGGGTGCAGAAAGCTTCGGTTTCGGCACCGGCCCCATGGTCGCGCTGGGCTGTAAATACCTGCGTATTTGCCATCTGAACAACTGCGCAACCGGCGTGGCAACTCAGGATGACAAACTGCGTAAGAACCACTATCACGGCCTGCCGTTCAAAGTGACTAACTACTTTGAATTTATCGCCCGCGAAACCCGCGAGCTGATGGCACAACTGGGCGTAAAACGTCTGGTGGATCTGATTGGTCGTACCGACCTGCTCAAAGAGCTGGAAGGGTTTACTGCCAAGCAGCAGAAACTGGAGCTGTCTCGTCTGCTGGAAACCGCTGAACCGCATCCAGGTAAAGCGCTGCATTGCACTGAAAACAATCCGCCGTTTGATAACGGCGTGCTGAACGCCCAGCTGTTACAGCAGGCGAAACCGTTTGTCGACGAGCGCCAGAGCAAAACCTTCTGGTTCGATATCCGCAACACCGACCGTTCCGTCGGCGCATCGCTGTCGGGCTATATCGCTCAGACGCATGGCGATCAGGGGCTGGCATCTGACCCGATTAAAGCGCACTTCAGCGGTACCGCAGGCCAGAGCTTCGGCGTGTGGAACGCGGGCGGCGTGGAGCTGTATCTGACCGGCGATGCCAACGACTATGTCGGTAAAGGCATGGCGGGCGGCCTGCTGGCAGTGCGTCCTCCGGTTGGCTCTGCTTTCCGTAGCCATGAGGCGAGCATCATTGGTAACACCTGCCTGTATGGTGCTACCGGTGGCCGCCTGTTTGCTGCGGGTCGTGCGGGTGAGCGTTTTGCGGTGCGTAACTCCGGCGCTATTACCGTGGTTGAAGGTATTGGCGACAACGGCTGTGAATATATGACCGGCGGCATCGTGTGTATTCTCGGCAAAACCGGCGTCAACTTCGGTGCGGGCATGACCGGCGGATTCGCCTACGTGCTCGACGAAGACGGTGAATTCCGCAAACGCGTGAACCCGGAACTGGTAGAAGTACTGAGCGTGGACTCGCTGGCTATTCATGAGGAACACCTGCGCGGTCTGATTACCGAGCACGTACAACATACCGGTTCTTCACACGGCGAAGAGATCCTGGCGAACTGGCCAGCATTCTCGGCGAAATTCGCGCTAGTAAAACCGAAATCCAGTGATGTGAAAGCACTGTTGGGTCACCGTAGTCGTAGCGCAGCAGAGCTGCGTGTGCAGGCGCAGTAAGGGGTAGCAGCAATGAGTCAGAACGTATACCAATTTATCGACCTGCAGCGCGTTGATCCACCGAAGAAACCGCTGAAGATCCGTAAGATCGAATTTATCGAGATCTACGAGCCGTTTTCAGAAGGCCAGGCCAAAGCACAGGCAGATCGCTGTCTTTCCTGCGGCAACCCGTACTGCGAGTGGAAGTGCCCGGTACATAACTACATCCCGAACTGGCTTAAGCTGGCGAATGAGGGACGTATTTTTGAAGCGGCAGAACTGTCGCACCAGACTAACACTCTGCCGGAAGTCTGTGGCCGAGTGTGCCCGCAGGATCGTCTTTGTGAAGGATCCTGCACGCTAAACGATGAGTTCGGTGCGGTGACTATCGGCAACATAGAGCGCTATATCAACGATAAAGCGTTCGAGATGGGCTGGCGTCCGGATATGACTGGCGTTCGCCAGACGGACAAGCGCGTGGCGATCATCGGTGCAGGTCCGGCGGGCCTGGCCTGTGCTGATGTGCTGACCCGCAACGGCGTGAAGGCGGTGGTATTTGACCGCCACCCGGAAATCGGCGGTCTGCTGACCTTCGGGATCCCGGCATTCAAGCTGGAGAAAGAGGTCATGACCCGTCGCCGTGAAATCTTCACCGGTATGGGCATTGAGTTCAAACTAAACGTGGAAGTGGGCCGCGACGTGCAGCTTAACGATCTGCTGAAGGATTACGATGCCGTGTTCCTTGGCGTAGGTACCTATCAGTCGATGCGCGGTGGGCTGGAAAACGAAGACGCTTCCGGCGTATTTGATGCCCTGCCGTTCCTGATCGCCAATACCAAACAGTTGATGGGATTTGGCGAAAGCAGTGACGAGCCGTACATCAGCATGGAAGGCAAACGCGTCGTTGTTCTCGGCGGTGGCGATACCGCGATGGACTGCGTGCGGACCTCAGTTCGCCAGAACGCGGCACACGTGATCTGCGCCTATCGCCGCGACGAAGAGAACATGCCGGGTTCCAAACGCGAGGTGAAAAACGCGCGTGAAGAAGGCGTCGAGTTCCAGTTCAACGTCCAGCCTTTAGGCGTGGAAGTGAATGCCAACGGTAAAGTGTGCGGCGTGAAAATGGCGCGCACTGAAATGGGCGAACCGGATGCGAAGGGGCGTCGCCGCGCGGAGATCGTCGCCGGTTCCGAGCACGTTGTTCCGGCTGATGCGGTGGTACTGGCGTTTGGCTTCCGCCCGCACAGTATGGAGTGGCTGAAAGAGCACAGCGTCGAGCTGGATTCTCAGGGCCGTATTATTGCTCCGGAACGCAGCGATAACGCCTTCCAGACCAGTAACCCAAAAATCTTCGCTGGTGGCGACATCGTGCGTGGTTCGGATCTTGTAGTCACCGCGATTGCCGAAGGTCGTAAAGCGGCAGACGGTATCCTGAACTACCTGGAAGTGTAAGTAAGCATCTTCTGGCATCTCATCTTCAAACGCTGATGAGATGCCAGATTCCTCGCAATACCCCTGCCCCCTCCCCTCTATCAACACCGTGAAAGAGAACTAAAAAACATACGGAAACGTTTGCTTTATTCTGAAAACTGTATATTATGCGGCGGATTTTTTGGGCAAAATTCATGGAGGCGTTGTGTCGCAGGACAACAATTATAGCCAGGGCCCCGTCCCTCTGGCGGCGCGGAAGGGCGTGATTCCACTAACGTTTGTCATGTTGGGACTCACATTTTTTTCCGCCAGTATGTGGACCGGTGGCACACTCGGTACCGGTCTTTCCTATAATGATTTCTTCCTTGCAGTTCTCTTCGGTAATCTTCTCCTCGGTATTTACACTGCATTTCTCGGTTTTATCGGCGCAAAAACAGGGCTCTCAACCCACCTTCTGGCACGTTACTCATTTGGTTTGAAAGGTTCATGGCTTCCCTCACTGCTCTTAGGCGGTACACAGGTAGGCTGGTTTGGCGTTGGTGTGGCCATGTTTGCTATCCCGGTTGGCAAAGCGACGGGGATTGACGTCAATATTCTGATTGCGGTTTCCGGTCTGTTGATGACCCTGACTATCTTTTTTGGCATCTCGGCTCTGACCGTTTTATCTATCATCGCCGTACCTGCCATCGTCGTTCTTGGCAGCTACTCCGTCTGGCTGGCGGTGAGCGATGTCGGCGGTTTAGACCATTTAAAAGCGATAGTGCCGCAGACACCGCTGAATTTCTCCACCGCACTGGCGCTGGTGGTCGGCTCATTTATCAGCGCAGGCACGTTAACCGCCGACTTTGTCCGCTTTGGCCGCAACGCCAAAGGTGCGGTACTGATTGCCATGGTGGCATTTTTCCTTGGCAACTCATTGATGTTTATCTTCGGCGCTGCGGGTGCCGCCGCTGTTGGACAGGCGGACATCTCTGACGTAATGATTGCTCAGGGCCTGCTGCTGCCCGCAATTGTGGTTCTCGGCCTGAATATCTGGACCACCAACGACAATGCGCTCTACGCTTCAGGTTTGGGATTTGCCAATATTACCGGCCTTTCCAGCCGTTCGCTGTCGGTGGCTAACGGTATTATCGGCACACTGTGCGCACTGTGGCTTTACAATAACTTTGTCGGTTGGCTGACATTTTTGTCGGCAGCGATTCCTCCAATTGGTGGAGTGATTATCGCCGACTATCTGCTGAACCATCGCCGATATGCCGACTTCAGCAAAGCACAATTTATTTCCGTAAACTGGATAGCTATCCTGTCCGTTGCACTGGGGATTGCCGCCGGTCACTATATTCCCGGTATCGTGCCCGTCAACGCCGTACTCGGCGGCGTATTCAGCTATATCCTGTTGAACCCACTTTTCAATCGCAGCCTTGCTAAATCACCAGAGGTCAGCCATGCAGAATAATAACATCACCATTCGTCAGGCGCGTTTACAGGGACGCGAAGGATTGTGGCAGCTCACGGTTGAAAACGGGCGCTTCAGCCGAATTGAGGCTCAGGATGCCGCTACATTGCCACAGGGTGAAGTGCTTGATGCCGAAGGTGGCCTGGCAATCCCACCGTTCGTAGAGCCACATATCCACCTGGATACCACGCAAACCGCGGGGGAGCCGAGCTGGAACCAGTCTGGTACGTTATTTGAAGGCATTGAGCGCTGGGCCGAACGTAAGGCAATGCTCACTCACGATGACGTCAAAGCGCGCGCCATGCAGACTCTTAAGTGGCAGATGGCCAACGGCATCCAGTATGTCCGCACTCACGTTGACGTTTCCGACCCTACGCTGACGGCGCTGAAAGCCATGCTGGAGGTGAAGCAAGAAGTCGCTCCGTGGGTAGAGCTACAGATTGTCGCGTTCCCGCAAGAGGGCATTCTTTCTTATCCCAACGGTGAAGCGTTATTAGAGGAAGCCGTGCGTTTGGGTGCCGACGTCATTGGTGCGATCCCCCACTTTGAATTTACGCGTGAATATGGCGTGGAGTCGTTGCACAAAATTTTCGCCCTCGCGCAAAAATACGACAGACTTATCGACGTGCACTGTGACGAAATTGACGATGAGCAATCACGCTTTGTTGAAACCGTCGCGGCGCTGGCCCATCGCGACAATATGGGCGAGCGCGTGACCGCCAGCCATACTACGGCAATGCACTCCTATAACGGCGCGTATGCTTCCCGTCTTTTCCGCCTGTTGAAAATGTCCGGCATTAACTTTGTCGCGAATCCACTGGTGAATATTCACCTGCAAGGGCGCTTTGACACGTATCCTAAACGCCGCGGCGTTACACGCGTCAAAGAGATGCTGGAGGCGGAGATCAACGTCTGCTTCGGCCATGATGACGTCTTCGATCCGTGGTATCCGCTAGGCACCGCGAATATGCTGCAGGTACTGCACATGGGGTTACATGTGTGTCAGCTGATGGGATACGGACAAATTAACGATGGCCTGAATCTGATCACCACCCACAGCGCGAAAACCCTGCACCTGCAGGACTACGGTCTGAGCGTGGGGAATTCCGCGAACCTGGTGATTTTACCGGCAGAGAATGGGTTTGACGCGGTTCGTCGCCAGACGCCTGCACGTTATTCCATTCGTCACGGGCGAATTATTGCCGAGACTGTGCCGAGCCAAACGACGCTGCATCTGACGCAGCCGGAAGCGGTGACGTTTAAGCGCTAGGTTGTAATATCCGGTGTCGGATGGCGCAAGCCTTGCCATCCGACACCGTCACTCTCATCGTCAGGTGTGTAATAAACTGGCGCGCACCTTGATCACCACCTTTTTGATGTCCATCGGAGCCTGTACCACACAGCCCGGCTTATGCGGCTCGCCCGGCATAAAAATCACAAATCTTCCCGGCTTTAGTACCATCGCCTGCTCATCGGCAATCAGACTACACAGCTGATAATCATCCTCAACGTGCATCTCTTCACACTGACGAGCAGAATCAGTCATCCCGAACAGAATGCGTTCTTCACCGGATAACAGTACTTGAATATCAATGTACTCCCTGTGCAGTTCCGCTTTCTTTTGCTCCGGGCTCTGCGTTGCAAATTGCATAACATTCATAAAAATATTATCGCCCTGCAACTCGTAGCGCCCTGGCGTTTTCTCCTGCGGATTCGCCGCAACAGCCAGCGTTAACGCCTGCTGCAAAACCGGATGTAATCCGGCAGAAGGCAATGAACGCAACTCAGCTGACATCATAATCAATCTCCCTGGGCCAACAGCGCGGCCCCCAGTAATCCAGCGTCATTACGGTAATGCGCCGCCCGTAACTCTACGTGGTAAGCCGAAGGCTCTTGTGCCAGATAGTTCTCCACCAGCGCCAGATACCCTTCTGCCAGCCCCACGCTGCCGCCAATCACCACAATCTGGCAATCGATCGTGGCCTTCACATCGGCGACAAGCCTTGCCAAAGTACGTGCCGAACGATGGATCAACCGACTGGCCAGCTCATCACCCTGCCCGGCGCGGCTAAAAATGGTTTTGGCGTCGCATCCAGCAAGCGCGCCTTCGGCAGCCGCCGCGATCCCACGACCGGAAGCGATCGCCTCGACACAACCCACACGCCCGCAACCGCACACCGGCCCATGCGGATCAGCCAGCGTATGTCCCAGATGCCCGGCCAGACCGCCAATCCCGGTCAGCAGCTTCCCATCACTTACCACCCCGCCGCCTACACCAGTGGAGACGGTGATAAACACCATATCGCGGTACTCGCCGCCAAGCGCATGATACTCAGCCCACGCCGCGGCCTGCGCGTCATTGACTGCCAGCGTCGGCAAAGCGGTGAGATCTTCTAGCGTTTGCACCAGAGGAAAATGCAGCAGCCCGCCGAGGTTGTGCGGGTTCAGCGCCAATAGAGAACCGTCGCGGATAATCCCCGTTGAGGCGATCGCCACCCGCGTTGCCTGCCCCTGTAGCGGCACAACCAGTGCTTGTAACGCGGCACGCAGAGCATCCGGTGTTTTGCTGGCGGGCGTCGGCAATTCATGACGCTCTTGGATTTGCAGGCTGCTGTCTACCAGTGCGACAGCCAGTTTGGTGCCGCCAATATCAATCGACAGCGTGGTCATAGCACCGCCTTTTTAAGCGCTGTGTTGTACCACTGGCAAATGTGCTCCAGCCGGGTAATGGCTGAGCCGACTGTCACCGCCCATGCGCCATGACGCATCGCCTCAGCGGCCTGCGCTGGCGTGTTGTAACGTCCTTCAGCAATCACCCGACAACCCGCGTCGCTTAAAGACTTCACCAGAGCCAGATCCGGTTCTTCGGGCGTTTCTGCCGTGGTATAACCAGAAAGGGTAGTGCCAATGATTTCGGCACCGAGTTTCTGGCAGGCCATGCCATCCGCCATGGACGAACAGTCAGCCATCGCAAGGCGTTGGTGATGATGAATACGCGCCAGTAAGGTTTCTACAGGTACCGGACGTACGCGATCGGTACCGTCGATGGCGATGATGTCAGCGCCTGCCTGCGCTAACGCATCAACATCCTCCAGATATGCGGTGATGCGGACCGGAGAGTCATCAAGGTCACGTTTGAGAATGCCGATAATCGGCACCGAAACTACCGCCCTGGTCGCTTTCAGGTTTTCCACCCCTTCAATGCGTAACGCCACCGCGCCAGCCTGTTCTGCGGCCAGCGCCATCGCCGCAACAATTTCCGGTTTATCTAACGGGCTGTCAGGAACAGGCTGGCAGGAGACAATCAGCCCGCCGTTCGCGGCAATCTTGATATCCAGTTGTTCAAGTAACGACATGCTTATTCCCTTATGACTATTGCCCGGCGCAGGACCGGGCAAACGGATTAACTTTTGGATTTCACCATGGTGCTTTTGTCGCCGCCAAACGGCACGGCCCCGCTAAACGGTTTGCCATCAATGGCATCATGCGTACGCAATGCTTCAGGCCGCAGCCAGCGCTGTACGCGAGACGGCATATCGAGACCAATCAGCAGGATCACCACAAATGTCAGGCCGAAAGAGAGCGATCCCAACGCGGTGCCCAGATCCAGTCGTTGGGCAATCAGCGCACCGATGATCGGTGCCAACGCCCCGCCCAGTGCACCCACGTTGTAGGTGAAGCCCAGACCCGCCGCACGCTGGTCGGTATCGAAATAGCCGCCAATCAGTTTTGGTAAGATCCCGGAGATCCCCTGACCGAGCATTTGCTGGAAAAACAGCAGTAAACCCAGTACCCAGACGTTTGAGCCGCCAATCGCAAACACTGGAATAATGAGCAACTGCGAAGCCAGCAGACTGCAGACATAGGCCTTACGCGTGCCCAGCCAGTCGCCAAGAAAACCACCGACGCAACAACCGACCGCCGCGCCAAAGCCGCTAAAGAAGAGTACCCTGGCGACAGTGGAAGGGTCATACAGCAGTTCGGTTTTCAGATAGGTTGGCAGCAGCGCCTGAATCGGCCACGAGTAAAGGAAGGCAAACAGCACAACCACCATCAGCATGACGCCCGTCGGCCAGCGTTTCCCGCTGCTTTGCACCATAAAACTAATGAAGATAAACGCGCATATCAGGCCAAGGACCGCCACGATAGCCGCATTTTGCAGGTTGCCTGCAAAGCAGAACCACAGCGCGGTTGCGGCGGCGAGAGTCATCACAATATTGATAACCCGATGTTCGCCCCGGTAGAGAATGTCCACCATCGTGCGTACCGGCGCTTTGCCTTCGTGTTTCTCTTTCCAGTCTTCCGCTTCCGGAATATTTTTACGCAGCCAGAGGGCGAAGATAATCGGCAAAATGCCGATGAAGAACAGCGCGCGCCATCCCCAGACCGGGACCACCAGGCTGTAGACCTGCGCGGCGATCACTGCGCCTACAGAGAAGCCGGAAATCAGGAAGCCGCTGGCTTTGTTTCGCAGGTGCCTGGGCCAGCTTTCAATAACATAAGTTGCGCTGGAGCCGTACTCACCAGCCATCCCCATACCGATAACCAGGCGGGCGATAAACATGGTGGTGTAGCCCGGCGCGAAGCCGCAGGCCAGCGTCCCCACAGAGAACAGAATGATACTGGTGACCATCGCCAGGCGGCGTCCATAACGATCGCCCATCGCGCCCAGCATTAACCCGCCAAACCAGCGGGAGATAAAAGCGGCCGAGATCAGACTGGCCGCCTGCACCGTCGTCAGTCCGAATTCGCCTTGTACTTCCGTCAGCACAAGGGCGATTAATACAAAATCAAAACCATCAAGCAAATATCCCAGCCAGGCGGCAGAAAATGCCCGCCATTGTGCCCGATTGAGATGGCGATACCACGGGATGCTCTGGGTAGAAGTACTCATTTTACTCTCCCGACGATCTTTATTTTCGTTGTGGTGCCGGATGGCGGATTCGCCTTATCCGGCCTACGAGTCTTGTTTTTGCAGGCCGGATAAGCATTGTGCTATCCGGCGTCCGATCAGTCGCGTTCCAGCATTAATTGCTGGGCCAGCGCTTTCAGTTCCGGCAGATATTGTTCATCTACCGGGGCAAATGGTTTACGGCACAGCGGAACAGAAACCACGTCCATATAGTGCAATACCGTCTTCAGGCCGCGGAACACGCCAACCTTAATGAGCAGATCGATAACCTTATTGCACTCGGTTTGCAGCTTTTGCGCCGTCCGGATGTCGCCTTCTTTGAGCGCTTTCACAATTCCCTGATAACGCCATCCCATAATGTTGTAAGTGCTACCGATACCGCCATCAGCGCCCGCCAGCAGACCAGAAGCGAAGATCTCGTCATAGCCGTTATAAAGCACCAGATCGGGGTGAGCGCGGCGGATCTGTTCCATCTGATAGAGATCGCCTGAGGTTTGCTTCAGCGCGCCAACGCCCGGCAACGTCACCAGCGTGTTGATCTGATCCAGCGTCAGTTTTACGCCGCTCAGCGCCGGGATGTTATAGACCACCATCGGCAAGCCATCAGCGGAATCAATAATTGCACGGTAGTGATCGCAGTGCTCTTCAAAGCTGAACGGATAGTAAAACGGTGTGACGGCTGAAACCGCATCAAAGCCGTAGCGATGCGCGGCACTCGCCAGCTGTTGGCTCTCTTCGGTACTCACTGTGCCAACGTGAGCGATCAGCGTCACCTTGCCTTTCGCTTCTTCGGCAACAATTTCCAGTACCTGCTCTCTCTCAGCGCGGTTTTGGACAAAGGCCTCACCCGTAGACCCACCGACATAGAGCCCGTCGATCCCTTGCCCAATGTTGAAACGCACCAGGCGGCGCAGGCTCTCAATGTCCAGTCGCTGTTGGCTATCGAATGGGGTTAACAACGCTGGCATTACGCCTTTTAAATCTCTTGCCATAGCTACCTCTGATGATGATTAGTGTTATCTGACTGCATACCTTTATACCTGTTATACCAGATCAAATAAGCAGCAATACAATACAGAACGCTTATAGTGCGATCTGCCTCACTAAACGATCGTCAGGATCGCGATTACTTACGCAATTTTTTACTTTTGCTGAAGGCGTGCCAGGTAGCGGAAACGCTGTTGAGATGTTCTTGCAGTGCGCGGTCAGCTTCCTCAGGGTCGCGCTGACGAATCGCGTCGACAATAGCGATATGCTGCTGATAACTCACGTTATTGTGCTCATACAACTCTTGGTCGGCTACGGTCGGACGGGCGGCAATCAGCCAGTCTAACAGCGCAACATGGATAGCCATAAAGATGGGATTGCCCGGGATCTCCGCCAGTATGCGGTGAAAATCAACGTCCGAGCGAATGAACAGCGTATTGTCATCGAGCGACTGGCTGTTGATCTCCAGTGCTTTCGCCAGTCTGTCGATTTGCTCATCCGTCGCATGTTCTGCGGCGTATCGTACCAGGCTGGATTCAAAGAACAGTCGCAACTGTTCGAAGTGGGCAATGCCGCCGGGATGCGCGAGGAAATCTTTCGCCATACCGGACAGCTCGCTGATAATGGTATCAGCTGAAGGACGCGAAACGCGGGCGCGCTCGCCATTGTTGATTTGCACCAGACCTTTGCGTTTTAACGCTGCCAGCGCTTCTCGTACAGAAGGACGGCCCACGTTAAAGAAGGCCATCAGCTCCCGCTCAGACGGCAACTGTTCGCCCTCGCCAAATTCCCGACGACGAATCATCTGCTCCAGTTCTTCTTCAACCATTTCAGACAGCTTTTTACGCGCCAGCGGGCGGTTGCGTAAGCTACGGCCAATGGTGGATGGAGAGTCTTCAGCTTGCGAATCAAATGCGTTCATAGGGCCCATTCAGCTAAGTCGTGGTGACAAATAACAGCGGGTTTATCCTAACACAGGATCGAAAGCAGGGTGAAATGATGGTCAATCAGACTGTCGGGCTTATTGGTGGTCTAACGCATCCGGATATTTTGTTACGCTAAAACATTCAGCTTATCTTTAATTGAAAACAATCATATTCGCTTCGTGAAATTTATGAATATGAACGTGATAAATTATCATAACCATCTATTTTATAACGATAAATAATTTAAACATCGAATTAAAAATAAGATATTCACTCCATAAAAATCGCCCGAAAAAATATAACATCCGTTTGGACAACAGCGTTATTACCGGATTTATCTTCTTCTCTGGCATGGAGTGAAACAATGTTCGGCATCATTATCTCTGTCATCGTTTTATTAACGATGGGTTACCTGATCCTCAAAAACTACAAACCGCAGGTAGTGCTGGCAGCCGCGGGGATCTTCCTGATGATCTGCGGCGTCTGGCTAGGCTACGGCGCGCTGGTCGCTAACGACAAGAGCAGCGGCTATCTACTGGTCGATATTTACAACGAAATTCTGCGTATGCTTTCCAATCGGGCGGCCGGACTAGGGTTATCAATCATGGCAGTAGGTGGTTATGCCCGTTATATGGACAGGATGGGGGCCAGCAGAGCGATGGTTAGCCTGTTAAGCCGCCCGCTTAAGCTAATCCGCTCACCCTATGTTGTTCTTGCCGCCACCTATGTGATTGGTCAGATCATGGCGCAGTTCATCACCAGCGCTTCCGGGTTAGGCATGCTGCTGATGGTGACGCTGTTCCCGACGCTGGTCAGTCTTGGCGTGAGCCGTTTATCCGCGGTGGCGGTCATTGCCACTTCAATGTCAATTGAATGGGGCATTCTGGAAACCAACTCTATTTTTGCCGCGCAGGTGGCGGGCATGAAAATCGCTACCTACTTCTTTCACTATCAGTTACCCGTCGCATCGTGTGTTATCGTCGCCGTCGCTATTGCACATTTTTTCGTTCAGCGGCAGTTTGATAAAAAAGCATTCCCGGAAAGCTACGGATTCGCTGAACAAAAGACGCTGGAAAACGTGCCACCTCTCTATTACGCCATTCTACCCGTCATGCCGTTGCTTCTGATGTTGGGCTCGCTTGCCCTGGCACATATGGGGTTAATGAAAACAGAGCTGAATCTGGTGGTGGTCATGCTGATGAGCATGACGCTGACGATGTTTGTCGAGTTCCTGCATAAACATAATCTGCGCGAAACGATGGATGACGTGCAGGCCTTCTTTGACGGCATGGGAACCCAGTTTGCCAACGTTGTCACGCTGGTGGTCGCCGGTGAGATCTTTGCGAAAGGGTTGACGACTATCGGGACTGTCGACGCCGTAATAAAAGGTGCAGAGCATTCCGGCCTTGGCGGTATCGGCGTGATGATCATCATGGCCGTGGTCATTGCCGCCTGTGCGATTGTCATGGGGTCAGGTAACGCCCCGTTTATGTCTTTTGCCAGCCTGATTCCAGATATTGCCGCCGGACTACATATTCCTGCGGTAGTGATGATTATGCCGATGCATTTTGCTACTACGCTGGCCCGGGCGGTATCCCCCATTACAGCGGTCATTGTGGTGACATCAGGTATTGCGGGCGTATCGCCCTTTGAGGTGGTAAAACGTACGGCCATTCCGATGGCGGTGGGATTTGTGGTCAATATGATAGCCACCATCACGCTGTTTTACTGATCCCGAAGGCAGAAAACAGAACAGGCCCCAAAGGGCCTGTTTTTTATTTCACTACGCGTAGCGCTGGACGCCCACCGCGTGGCGGCGGCGGAGTGTCATCCGGATCGTTGTCGTCGCCATTGTCAGGCTTATCGCCATCAATGACCGACATGACCGTTTCACTCTCAAAACCAGGTGCGTCGTTGTCGTCATCATTTAAGCTGGCGACATCTTCGTCGTAGGCGGCTTCCGGCTCGAACATAGTACCGGCGCCATTTTCACGAGCATAAATTGCCAGAACTGCCGCCAGCGGTACAGAAACCTGACGCGGCACACCACCGAAGCGCGCGTTAAAGCGCACTTCATCGTTAGCCAGTTCCAGGTTACCCACCGCACGCGGTGCGATATTCAGAACAATTTGCCCATCACGCGCATATTCCATAGGAACCTGCACGTCCTGAAGCGTCACATCCACCACCAGGTGCGGCGTAAGCTGGTTGTCTAACAACCACTCATAGAATGCGCGCAGCAGATACGGACGGCGTGGTGTTAGCTGTGGCAAATCCATACAGGTTAACCCCGGCCCAGACGCATTTCACGTTCAGGCTCAGTCAGAGAAGCCAGGAAAGAATCACGTTCAAAGACGCGAGTCATGTACCCTTTCAGTTCTTTCGAACCTGCACCGTTGAATTCAATGCCCAGCTGCGGTAAACGCCACAGCAGCGGCGCCAGGTAGCAGTCTACCAGGCTGAACTCATCGCTCAGGAAGTAAGGTTTCTGGCCAAATACTGGTGCAATTGCCAGCAGTTCTTCGCGCAGACGCTTACGCGCGACTTCGGCTTCAGAAGCAGAACCGTTCACGATGACGTTCATCAGCGTGTACCAGTCTTTTTCAATACGCTGCATGTACAGGCGGCTTTCACCACGCGCAACCGGGTAAACCGGCATCAGCGGCGGATGCGGGAAGCGCTCATCCAGGTATTCCATAATGATGCGAGATTCCCACAGGGTCAGCTCACGATCCACCAGTGTCGGTACGCTCTGATTCGGGTTGAGGTCGATCAGATCCTGCGGTGGATTGTCCTTCTCCACATGCTCAATCTCGAAACTAACACCTTTCTCAGCCAGCACAATGCGGACCTGATGGCTATAGATGTCAGTAGGACCAGAAAACAGCGTCATTACCGAACGTTTGTTGGCAGCGACAGCCATGAAAACCTCCAGGTATATTCAGAATTTTTACTGCTACCAGCCACTAAGTGGCCAGCCAGAAGTGATGTCACCCATATTCGGGAAAGCCATTACTGTTCAAAATACAAACAAAAAATGAACGATACCGGACATTTGGGCAGAAAATTGGATGATAGTTTACCAGATTTTGTGACCTTTGTGGTGAGTCGATTCTTGAAATGGGGAAAAAGAGGTGGCAATCAGCGGATTACCGTGGTTATACGGAGAGCAGTAACGATAAAAAAACCCGCCGAAGCGGGTTTTTTCGCAAATTGTCGTCTGCCGAAGCAGAGTACAATTAACGTTTGGAGAACTGAGGACGACGACGTGCTTTACGCAGACCGACTTTCTTACGTTCAACCTGACGAGCATCACGGGTAACGAAGCCAGCTTTACGCAGTTCGCCACGCAGGGATTCGTCGTACTCCATCAGAGCGCGGGTGATACCGTGACGGATCGCACCAGCCTGACCAGAGATACCACCACCTTTAACAGTGATGTACAGATCCAGTTTCTCAACCATGTCGACCAGTTCCAGCGGCTGACGAACTACCATGCGGGCAGTTTCACGACCGAAGTACTGTTCCAGAGAACGTTGGTTGATTACGATTTTACCACTGCCCGGTTTGATGAAAACGCGAGCTGCGGAACTTTTGCGGCGACCAGTGCCGTAGTATTGATTTTCAGCCATTGCCTATAATCCCGATTAGATGTCAAGAACTTGCGGTTGCTGTGCCGCGTGGTTGTGCTCGTTGCCAGCGTAAACTTTCAGTTTACGGAACATAGCACGACCCAGCGGGCCTTTTGGCAGCATGCCTTTAACCGCGATTTCAAGCACACGCTCAGGACGGCGAGCAATCATCTCTTCAAAGGTCGCTTGTTTGATACCGCCGATGTGACCGGTGTGGTGATAGTACACTTTGTCAGTACGCTTGTTGCCAGTTACAGCAACTTTGTCAGCGTTCAGAACGATGATGTAATCACCGGTATCTACGTGCGGAGTATATTCCGCTTTGTGCTTACCGCGCAGGCGCAGAGCCAGTTCGGAAGCCAGACGGCCCAGAGTTTTACCGGTCGCGTCAACAACATACCAGTCGCGTTTTACGGTTTCTGGTTTAGCTGTAAAAGTTTTCATTAAAAGCTTACCCAAATAAATAAGTTACACGTTGGTGAACACCCAAACGTTTTGTCAGTTGAGGTTCACACGACATTGTCCAGCAAACCTACCCCTTCGAATAGCCTATGCCGGCGCATAGAAAGTTTTGGGAAAAAAACTCTCTCGTAACGTGGGGTCGCAAGATTATAGAGAAGTCAGGGTCAAAGATCGACCCCTTTATGTGATTTGCAGCAGGTTTAACCGGCTAAATGTTCCCGCTTCAGATACTCTTCGCTTTGCATCTCCTGCAAACGCGACAAACAACGCTGAAATTCAAACTTCAGACGCTCGCCCTGATAAATTTCATAAAGTGGTGAGGCCGCACTGACCACCAGCTTAACGTGGCGTTCGTAGAACTCATCCACCAGTGCGATAAAACGCCGCGCTTCGCTCTCCATCAGCGTCGTCATGACCGGCACATCAGACAACAGCACCGTATGAAACAGACGCGATAGCGCAATGTAGTCATGCTGACTACGCGCATCGACACAGAGCGTGGTGAACGACACCGCCAGCGTTTGGTTTTCGACGGCCAGCGTCTGCATCGGACGATGATTGATCTCCAACGTCGGCGCATGTTCACTTTTCGTTCCCGCTAATGCCAGCCAGAGCTTGTCCATCTGCTGGCGGGTTTCCTCATTCAGTGGCGACAACCACAAATGCGCCTGCGTTAAGGTGCGCAGACGATAATCGACGCCAGCATCGACATTCATGATGTCACAATGCTGTTTGATGGCATCAATGGCAGGAAGAAAACGCGTGCGTTGCAAACCGTTGCGATACAGCTCATCAGGCGGAATATTGGAGGTTGCCACCAGCGTAATACCACGGGCAAACAGCGCCTTCATCAGACCGCCGAGCAGCATGGCGTCGGTGATGTCAGAAACAAAAAATTCGTCAAAGCACAGCACGTCCGTTTCAGCCTTAAAGCGGTCGGCAATGATTTCCAGCGGATCGCTATGCCCCTGCAGGGCCGTAAGCTCTTCATGGACGCGCAGCATAAAACGGTGAAAGTGCAAACGCTGTTTACGCCCGCCCGGCAGGCTATGGAAGAACAGATCCATCAGCCACGTTTTTCCTCGCCCGACTCCGCCCCACATATACAGACCACGCACTGGCGCGTTGGTCGGTGACTCACGCTTTCCCAGCAATTTGCCAAAACGCGCCATCAGTCCGCTCTCCTGCGGCGCAGGACGTGCTGGCGTCGAAAGCGCCTGGAAAATTGTTTCCAGTCGATTCACTGCTTCTTGTTGTACGTTGTCGGGCTGATGACTGCCGTCTTTGAGGGCTTGCTGGTAACGCGATGTCGGGGAAAGGCTTTGCATGATGTTATTGTTATTCCTTGAGAATCGATGTGCCGTCGCTCACGGTTGACGAAAAAAAGGCCGTTCTACATTACGTGATATAAACACGGGATTCCACTTCTACGGGATTAGCGGTTATAGTGGCATAATCAGGCGCAGGCATGGAGCCTAAAGCCAACACCCTACGGAAACACAAGACAACGGGAGATGTTCATGACCTGGGAATATGCGCTAATTGGGTTAGTCGTCGGTATCATTATTGGTGCTGTAGCCATGCGTTTTGGTAATCGTAAATTACGCCAACAGCAGGCATTGCAGTACGAACTGGAAAAAAATAAAGCTGAGCTGGAAGAGTACCGCGAAGAGCTGGTGAGCCACTTTGCCCGCAGCGCTGAACTGCTGGATAACATGGCGGACGATTATCGTCAGATCTACCAGCATATGGCGAAAAGCTCCAGCAACCTGCTGCCGGGTATGTCACCGGAAAATAATCCGTTCCGTAATCGTCTGGCAGAGTCCGAAGCGGGTAACGATCAGGCGCCGGTTCAGATGCCGCGTGACTATTCTGAAGGCGCATCTGGCCTGCTGCGTAGTGGCGCAAAGCGCGACTAACTGCACATCGTTAAGAAATTTATTGGGCGCAGCAATTGCGCCCTCCGCTTCTCTTCCTGTCCCAGCTATTATTTAGTCGTTAGCCTCATTGTGACCAAACCGAAAATTCAATAACATCAAACTGTTTTGAATCATCTTCCGTTTACTCAAGGTACGAGAGCAGGATCCATGAAAAAACACACCCAGCTGTTGAGTGCATTAGCGTTAAGTGTCGGGTTAACTCTCTCGGCGCCATTCCCAGCCGCAGCGTCGATTCCCGGCCAGGTTCCCGGTCAGGCTGCGCTCCCCAGCCTCGCCCCGATGCTGGAGAAAGTGTTACCTGCCGTGGTGAGCGTAAGGGTCGAAGGCACCGCCGCTCAGGGGCAGAAAGTCCCGGAAGAGTTCAAAAAGTTTTTTGGTGATGAACTTCCCGATCAACCTGCACAACCTTTTGAAGGGCTGGGTTCCGGGGTCATCATTGATGCCGCCAAAGGCTACGTCCTGACCAATAATCACGTCATCAACCAGGCGCAAAAAATCAGCGTCCAGCTTAACGATGGCCGTGAGTTCGACGCTAAGCTTATCGGCAGCGACGACCAGAGCGATATCGCTCTGCTGCAAATTCAACACCCCAGCAACCTGACGCAAATTGCCATTGCCGACTCCGACAAACTCCGCGTCGGTGATTTCGCGGTGGCCGTGGGTAACCCGTTTGGTTTGGGGCAAACGGCCACCTCCGGCATCGTATCGGCTTTGGGTCGCAGCGGGTTGAACCTGGAAGGTCTGGAAAACTTTATTCAGACCGACGCCTCCATCAACCGGGGTAACTCCGGCGGCGCGTTGCTAAACCTCAATGGTGAGCTGATTGGCATTAACACCGCGATTCTGGCCCCCGGCGGCGGTAGCATCGGTATTGGTTTTGCGATCCCGAGCAATATGGCACGCACGCTGGCGCAGCAACTGATGCAGTTTGGTGAAATCAAACGTGGTCTGCTGGGAATTAAAGGCACCGAAATGACCGCCGATATCGCCAAAGCGTTCAAACTGGACGTGCAGCGCGGCGCGTTTGTCAGCGAGGTTCTGCCTAACTCTGGCTCCGCAAAAGCAGGTGTGAAGTCTGGTGACGTCATTACCAGCCTCAACGGCAAACCGCTCAACAGCTTCGCCGAACTGCGTTCACGCATAGCGACAACCGAACCAGGGACCAAAGTCAAACTGGGCCTGCTGCGTAACGGTAAACCGCTGGAGGTTGAAGTAACCCTGGATACCAGTACATCATCGTCCGCCAGCGCGGAGATGATTGCTCCTGCGTTGCAAGGGGCTACGCTCAGTGACGGTCAGCTTAAAGACGGCACCAAAGGCATCAAAATTGATAACGTTGAAAAAAGTAGCCCAGCCGCGCAGGCCGGTCTGCATAAAGATGACGTTATCATTGGCGTTAACCGCGATCGTGTAAACTCGATCGCCGAAATGCGTAAAGTGCTGGAAACGAAACCGTCGATCATTGCTCTGCAGGTAGTGCGCGGTAACGAGAGTATTTACCTGCTCCTGCGTTAACGCATGCAACCGGACATCAGCCCCCCGTGTGATGTCCGGTAAACTCGTGATATGCTGCTGCCGTTCCCTTTATTAATGACGCCGCCATCATGTTTGTGAAGCTTTTACGTTCGGTCGCGATTGGTTTAATCGTCGGCGCTATTCTGCTGGCCGCGATGCCCTCTCTGCGAAAAATAAATACGCTTACCGCGCCACAGTTCGACAGTGCAGATGAAACGCCCGCCAGCTATAACCCGGCGGTTCGCCGTGCAGCGCCTGCCGTCGTTAACGTTTATAACCGTAGTATGAACAGCACAGCGCATAACCAGCTTGAGATCCGCACACTCGGCTCAGGCGTTATCATGGATCAGCGCGGCTATATCATTACCAATAAGCACGTCATTAATGATGCCGACCAAATCATCGTCGCGTTGCAGGATGGGCGTGTATTCGAAGCGCTGCTAGTGGGTTCTGATACATTAACCGATCTTGCGGTGCTGAAAATCAACGCGACTGGCGGACTGCCGACAATTCCAATTAATAACAAACGCGTGCCGCACATCGGCGATGTCGTCCTCGCCATTGGTAACCCGTACAACCTTGGGCAAACCATCACTCAGGGGATTATCAGCGCCACCGGTCGTATTGGCCTGAACCCGACTGGACGGCAAAACTTCCTGCAAACGGATGCCTCCATCAACCACGGCAACTCCGGCGGCGCGCTGGTCAACTCGCTGGGCGAGTTAATGGGTATTAACACGCTGTCATTTGATAAGAGCAACGATGGCGAAACCCCGGAAGGGATCGGCTTTGCTATTCCGTTTCAGTTGGCAACCAAAATCATGGATAAGCTGATTCGTGACGGGCGCGTGATTCGTGGCTACATCGGCATCAGCGGTCGCGAAATTGCGCCACTGCACGCCCAGGGCGGCGGGATGGATCAAATTCAGGGGATTGTGGTTAACGAAGTGGCTCCAGACGGTCCGGCTGCGCAGGCAGGAATTCAGGTTAACGATCTGATTATTTCGGTCAATAACAAACCGGCGGTATCTGCGCTGGAGACCATGGACCAGGTGGCAGAGATTCGCCCAGGTTCTGTTATCTCTGTTGTCGTGATGCGTGATGACAAGCAGTTGACGCTGCAGGTAACGATTCAGGAATACCCGGCTACAAACTAAATCACAAACGAAATGATGTAAAAAAACCGGAGATAGCTCCGGTTTTTTTATGCGTCAAATTCGCGATATTTGTAGGACGGATAAAGCGTTAAACACCGCCATCCTGCCTACATAAAGGCGTTATTTAACGAACTCTTCACCCAGGGTGATATCTTTCTTCAGCGTATCCAGCATACCTTCCAGCGAGCTCTGCTCAAATGCGCTCAGCTTGCCGATAGACTGGCGTTCTTCTACGCCGTTTTTACCCAACAGCAGCGGCTGAGAGAAGAAGCGAGCATACTGGCCGTCGCCTTCAACGTAAGCACATTCAACCACGCCTTTTTCGCCGCTCAGCGCGCGAACCAGTGACAGGCCGAAACGTGCTGCAGCCTGACCCATAGACAGGGTTGCAGATCCGCCACCGGCTTTAGCTTCCACAACTTCAGTACCCGCATTCTGGATACGTTTGGTCAGGTCAGCCGCTTCTTGCTCACTGAAGCTCACGCCAGGGATTTGTGACAGCAGCGGGAGAATGGTCACGCCAGAGTGGCCGCCAATAACCGGGACTTCAACGTCACCAGGCTGCTTGCCTTTCAGTTCCGCAACAAAGGTGTTGGAGCGGATGATGTCCAGCGTGGTCACGCCAAACAGTTTGTTCTTATCGTATACGCCTGCTTTTTTCAGCACTTCTGCAGCGATAGCAACGGTCGTGTTCACCGGGTTGGTGATGATACCGATACATGCTTTCGGGCAGGTTTTAGCAACCTGCTGCACCAGGTTCTTCACGATACCGGCGTTAACGTTGAACAGGTCGGAACGATCCATACCCGGTTTACGTGCGACACCCGCAGAGATCAGTACCACATCAGCACCTTCCAGTGCAGGGGTAGCGTCTTCGCCGCTGAAGCCTTTGATTTTCACAGCAGTAGGGATATGGCTCAAATCAACGGCCACGCCAGGCGTTACTGGAGCGATGTCGTACAGGGAGAGTTCTGAACCTGAAGGCAGTTGGGTTTTTAACAGTAATGCTAGCGCCTGACCGATACCACCAGCAGCGCCGAGGACTGCAACTTTCATCCTAAACTCCTTATTATATTGATAAGCAAAGTGTCTATTGCTCCGCGGCGGCGACCTTAATTCACAAATCCAACGAATACAACAACCACGCGTCAAGAATGCGTAGTCACGCAAATTTGGCTTTTATGCATTTAACTTACGTAAAATAAAACCTAAGTTACGTAATTCAAAACCACCCGCACAGTAGAGCAACTTTCCAACAGGTGCTGACAATATACCCTACCCACCTCTCAAAACAACATCAATTTGATAACATTTAATTTACTTTTAACCTTATTTGCGAGCCGTGACACAGGCATGTTTCTTGATAACGAAATTTGATAAAATTCCGCTCTTTCATAACATTATTTCAGCCTTGAACAAGGCAGACTGTTTGCATAAAAATTCATCTGTATGCACAATAATGTTGTTTCTACCGCCATATTACGGGTGACTTATGCGAAGCTCGGCAAAACAAGAAGAATTAGTAAAGGCGTTTAAAGCGCTACTTAAAGAAGAAAAGTTCAGCTCTCAGGGCGAAATCGTCCTCGCGTTGCAGGATCAGGGCTTTGATAATATCAATCAGTCCAAGGTTTCTCGCATGCTGACCAAGTTCGGCGCCGTGCGTACCCGCAATGCGAAAATGGAAATGGTGTACTGCCTGCCGGCAGAGTTAGGGGTACCTACAACATCCAGTCCACTGAAAAATCTGGTATTGGATATCGATTACAACGATGCAGTTGTGGTTATTCATACCAGCCCTGGTGCTGCTCAGTTGATTGCACGTCTGCTGGACTCATTAGGTAAAGCGGAAGGTATTCTGGGTACAATTGCCGGTGACGATACCATCTTCACCACCCCAGCTAAGGGTTTTACGGTAAAAGATTTGTACGAAGCCATTCTGGAACTGTTTGAACAAGAGCTGTAATACTTCCTCCCCGTCGCCTCGCGGCGGGGGAAAAACCTCTGTATCCACCCTCCTCCCTCTATTATCCACTGTCATTGATTTAACAAATGGTGCGTTTAACCGTCAAAAGTCATTCACATAGCGAATATGAAGAGTTAAAAACGCACATTTTGCAAAAATTCATATCTCAATGATTTAATTGAATTTATTATAAAATTGATGTTTAAAACCCTATTTTTAATTCTGTTTGGTTATAAAAAATATTTTTCTTAATACTTAATCCCCATAGAAACAATTAGCGTGGTATTAATTTATCGAGTGATTAGTGTATACTTGATTTTGTGATGAGGGTCACGAAACGCAGACCCCAATAAAAGAATTCGACGAGGTAAATATCATGAAAATCAAAACAACTATTGCAACCTTAAGCCTTCTTTCTGTTCTCTCTTTCGGTGCAAGCGCCGCAGTGACTCAGGTGAACTCACAAGAAGCACAGAACCTGCAATCCATGGGCAGCATCTCCGTATCTCAGATCGGTAGCTCACCAATGGACATGCGTCAGGCCATCGCCGCTAAAGCTGAAAAAGCGGGTGCCAGCAGCTATCGCGTCACTGAACTCCGTGAAGGCGCTCACTGGCACGCGACTGCAGAACTCTACAAATAAACCCTCGTCGTCTAGTCCGACGACTTGCCCCCGCCTGCCGGGGGCTTTTTTATGCCTTACATTGAGTGACGAACGTTAAAGCGCAGCTGTCCTTCCAGCTCTTCTTCCGCTTCATCGAACAGTAAAATCAGCGCGCCGTATCGCCTGCGTAGCTTGTCCGGCAAATGAACAAATTCAATCTCCAGCGGCAGCGGTAAAACGTCCCCGATAACCACCTCCCACAGAGAATCTAAATCAACCACCTTTTCCCGGGCGAGACCGAACGCGCGCGTAAACTCACGGTAGAAATCCCCCTGGTCTTCTATCTCGTCAAAATCAAATGTATAGATGTTCATCTATAGCCACCATCCCGACGCCAGTCACTCTACAGACCATCAATATGCAGGAACCTCCTGCATTTTCAGGTAAGTATAGCCATAAAAAAACCGACACCTTTAGCGTCGGTTTCCAACTCTTAATTACTGGTCAGCGCATGCTGGTATTTGTGCAGCATCCCGCTAAGTCGTTTTACCGGCTCGGTCACCTGCGGTGGCGCTTGCCAGATGATTAATTTCTCCTGATAAATCTCAAGCTCTTCCAGCAGCTGGCTAAAGTAGCGTCGGCGCTTGTCGTCGTTTCCTGCGGAAATCACGTGATCCGCAGTGCGACGAAGCTGGCGATGGAACGTGGATAGATCCTCGTTTACCGGTATCGGCGCATCGCGCAGGCGCTGATGCGCAATGATCATCGTCAGCGCCAGGCGAAACTTCGCCAGGTCGCCGGGAAATTTGTTCATCAGCAAAAACAGCTGCTGATAAAGCGCCGGGAGATGGTTTTCTTTACGACGTACCACGTTGGTGGTCATCGCTGAAACCGCCGCCGAAACAAACTGGTTGAGCAACACGCGACCCGTTCTGTCACGAGAGTTATCGCGCACCAACAGAATGACGATAAATGCCAGCACGCAGCCAACAATCTGCCCCAGCGCACTGTCAAGGAACTGGCTAAAGTGGAAGGTCATCGGGTTATCCAGCACGATGATATTAATAGTGCTGGCCAGCGCCCCCATTGATCCCAGCCGTCGTTTCTGTACCTCTATACCCAGAAAGAACCCCAGCACCGCCAGGCTCATGCACAGTAACAACATGCTTTGTTGCGTATTGGGGATAATCACCAGGAAATAGAGCGCCCCGAGCGGTAACGCCGCCAACGTACCGTAAATAAAGTCTATCGCCACCATGCGCGGGTTGGGCAAACGCATTGCCAGCGAAGTGACAACCGCAATCATCACCATTGCGCCGCTGCCGGAGGTCCATCCGGTCCACAGCCAGAATAAAGTTCCCAGCACACAAGAAAGCGTGGTGCGCCAGAAGTTGACCATCGCATGATGGCGCTCGGCAGACTCCACCTTCACCACTGGCTCACCTTGCAGGATCTCTTCTTCCGTGGCGCTAATTTTGGTATTACTCAGTACACCGCGTTTGAGCAACAGGTAGCGCGTAGCGGCGCCTGCCCAACTATATATCGTGATCGGCGTTTCGCGTTCGCCGGTCCAGACAATCACCCGCCGCATCCGCTTCAACTGTTTATGAACATCCTGCACCGTTTCAACCGGCATATTGAACAACTCGCGGAAGGTATCAGTGATCAGTTCGGGTCGAGTGTTCTGAATAAGATAGGTTTCGCAGGACTGCGTGATGAGCGTGAGTGACAGCGTGTTCAATGCTTTGAGCCTGCGGTTAGCCCGCCCCCAACGTGAGGACTCCATATTCAGGTTACTTCGCATGCCTTCCAGCGCCGCCGTACGCCGGACTAAATCGCCCCAGGCTTTGTCCACTTCTTCACTGTCACCATGCTTAATGCACAGCTGCATAAGCTGATACTGCGCCACCAGCAGGCTATCCAGTTCGACATCAATCTCCTGTTTCACCGAACGGGGCGAAAAGAGCAGATCGGCCACAATAGCACAGACAATCCCCATCACTATTTCACTACAGCGTTCGAGCGCAAATTGCGGCGTCAGCAGCGGTTCAGCCTGGATGGTAATGACGATGATCAGCGCCGTATAGCCCGAAAGTCCCCAGGCATAGGAGTTTTCGATCTTCACAAGCGACGAGATCCAGGTACAAAAACCGGCCCAGATACAACACACCAGGATCATCAATAACGGGGCGCGGATCATGCTGATGATAATGATCAGTGCAGCAATACAGCCGATAAATGTCCCAACAATACGCAGCATGCCGCGATAGCGTATAGCACCAGAATAGGGCTCTCCGCCAGCGGCAAAGGCCGGGCCAGCCGCCACAATGGCGGCGGTCAGCACTGCCCAGCGCGGGGTCTCAAGTTGGAAGTGAAAGCCAACGAACAGCGCCAGTACAATCGCGCACGCCAGTTTTACCGCAAAGCGGATATGCTGGTTGGCAATAGAGAAAATGCCCATCACGATTAGCCAAACTCGCGCAGGCGGTGCGCCATTTTACGGAAGAAGGATTCCCGGCTTGCATCGCGATCCTGCTTGCCGGTAATGACGACGGTAGCCGTAGTCCCCGCAGGCCACAGGGTTCCCTGCTGCTCATCAAGACGAATTCGCACCGGTACACGCTGCGCCAGACGCACCCATTCAAGATTGGAATCAATGGTCGCCATACCCTTTGCGTCCCGCGTGCTGCTGGCATTCGTTACACCAGCCGCCACGCTATCAACGGTGCCCTTCAGCACATGATTACTGCCCAGCGGGGTGATCTCTGCGCGATACCCAGGGCGGACGCCTTCCAGCTTGGTTTCTTCCATATAGGCCAGCACATAAAAAGAATGCTGTTTGACCAATGCCACCGCCGTAGAGCCGCGAGTAATAAATTCGCCGCTGTAGACGTTCAGGTTAGTCACCCAGCCATCTGCTGGCGCGCGAATGACGGTACGTTCCAGATCTAATTTCGCCAGGTCGCGGGTCGCCTGCGCTTTCGCAAGCTGGTGTAATACGGTTTGCAGGACATTGTTTGACTGGTCGATCTCTTCACGAGACATAGCCTGCACGCCCAGCCGGTTACGACGGCTGGCCTCCTGGCGTTTTTCCTGTGATAACACCTGATAGTAGGCGACGTCTGCTTCCGCTTCTTCGAGCGCTTTTTTATAGCGCGGCTGATCGATGGTAAACAGAACCTGGTCTTTCTTCACCAGTTGATTATCATGAACGTTGACGTTAGTGATAAGCCCGGCGACATCCGGGGCTATTGCCACAACATCGGCGCTGAAGCGTGCATCACGCGTCCACGGCGACTCGGTGTAGAACACCCATGCGCGGAAAATGGCGATGAAGGCCAGAATGACCAGTACGAGAGTCGTGGCCGTACGGGAGAGTTTTCTTGTTAGTGTTTTCACTTCAACCTCAAACGAACAGGCGCGTTATTAAATAGAACAGGCAGCAATACAGCGCGGTGTTAAACAGAGCCGGGTGCCAGACAAAATCATAGATGCCAGTTGGAACCAGTACCCGGCGCACCAGCCAGAAAATCGCCAGTGACAAAAGTAATTCGAAAAAAATCGGTGGGAAGGACAGACCAAACACCACGATAACGGGAAACAGACTCATGTTGACCTTGGTAGCTTAAGAGAGTGCAGGTGATAGATTTTCTAGCGTATGTCACCGCAGAGAAGGGCAAGGATGAGCCAGGCGAGAGCGACATAGCTGTTATTTGAATAATAATATATTAACGTAACTGTTATGCTGTTATCTATATTATGTGATCTAAATCACTTTTAAGTCAGAGTGAACAATGGAACGATTAAAACGTATGTCGGTGTTTGCCAAAGTTGTCGAACTGGGCTCCTTCACCGCCGCCGCAAGACAGCTACAAATGAGCGTTTCATCGATAAGCCAGACGGTCTCTAAACTGGAAGATGAGCTACAGGTCAAGCTGCTAAACCGCAGCACACGCAGCATTGGGCTAACCGAAGCCGGTAAAATTTATTATCAGGGTTGCCGCCGGATGCTGCACGAAGCACAGGATGTTCACGAACAGCTTTATGCCTTTAACAACACGCCCATCGGCACCTTGCGCATTGGCTGTTCTTCAACCATGGCACAAAATGTCCTCGCCGGGTTGACCGCAACGATGCTGAAAGAGTATCCAGGATTGACGGTAAATCTGGTAACAGGCATCCCGGCACCGGATTTAATCGCCGACGGTCTGGACGTGGTTATTCGCGTCGGCGCGTTGCAGGACTCCAGCCTGTTTTCACGTCGCCTGGGAACCATGCCGATGGTGGTCTGCGCCGCTAAAAGCTATCTCGCGCAGTTTGGCGTGCCGGAAAAACCCGCCGATCTCAGCAACCACTCGTGGCTGGAATACAGCGTGCGCCCGGATAATGAATTCGAACTTATCGCTCCGGAGGGGATCTCTACCCGCCTGATCCCGGAGGGGCGCTTCGTGACTAACGATCCGATGACGCTGGTGCGCTGGCTGGCCGCAGGCGCGGGCATTGCCTATGTGCCGCTGATGTGGGTGATCAATGAGATCAATCGTGGTGAAGTGGAGATCCTGCTGCCCCGCTACCAGTCGGATCCACGTCCGGTCTATGCGCTGTATACCGAAAAAGACAAACTACCGCTCAAGGTCCAGGTGGTGATTAACTATCTGACGGATTATTTTGTCGATGTGGCGCAGCTGTTTCAGGGGATGTACGGCCGGGGCAAAGAGAAATAAAAAAGCCCGGTAGCGCTTTGCTTACCGGGCCTACACTCAGTGCCAATGCACATTCCAGGCCGGATACGCTGAGTGCTATCCGGCGACCGGGTCGTTACGCGGTACCACCTACGGTCAAGTTATCCACCTTCAGCGTCGGCTGGCCCACGCCCACCGGCAAGCTCTGTCCTTCTTTGCCGCAAACGCCAACCCCGTTATCCAGTTTCAGGTCGTTACCCACCATCGAAATCTGCTGCATCGCTTCGATACCGGAGCCAATCAGCGTTGCGCCTTTCACCGGTTTGGTCACTTTACCGTTTTCAATCAGATACGCTTCGGACGTCGAGAATACAAATTTCCCGGAGGTGATATCCACCTGACCGCCGCCAAAGTTAGGCGCATAAATACCGTATTCAACGGATTCGATGATTTCCTGCGGCGTGGATTTCCCCGGCAGCATATAGGTGTTGGTCATACGCGGCATCGGCAGGTGCGCGTAAGATTCACGGCGACCGTTACCCGTTGGCGCTACGCCCATCAGGCGCGCATTCAGTTTGTCCTGCATGTAGCCTTTCAGAATGCCGTTTTCGATCAGCACGTTGTACTGACCCGGTGTCCCTTCGTCATCGATAGCCACGGAACCACGACGGTCCGCCATTGTGCCATCATCCACAACGGTACACAGTTCTGACGCCACCAGTTCACCCATGTGACCGCTGAATACCGAGGTGCCACGGCGGTTAAAATCACCTTCCAGACCATGACCGACCGCTTCATGCAGCAGAACACCAGGCCAGCCAGCGCCGAGTACCACCGGCAGCGTACCAGCAGGCGCTGCTACCGCGGACAGATTGACTAACGCCATGCGTACGGCCTCTTTCGCCCACGCGTCGGCACGGACTTCACCATCAAGGTCGCCAAGGAAATAGTCATAGCCAAAACGACCGCCGCCACCGCTGGCGCCGCGCTCACGCTTACCGTCCTCTTCGACCTGTACGCTTACGGACAAACGTACCAGCGGGCGGACGTCAGCGGCCAGCGTACCGTCAGTCGCGGCCACCAGGATCAGTTCATAAACACCGGTCAGGCTGGCGGTCACTTCCTGGACGCGTTTGTCGGCGGCACGGGCCACGTTGTCTACGCGCCGCAGGATATCGAGTTTTTCTTCACGGCTCATGCTCTGCAACGGATCAACCGAGGTGTAAAGCGCCTGATGCTCCACGGCCCCCAGCGTTTTTACTTTGCCGTCACCGTTGTCACGCACGATAGTACGCGCGGCATGAGCGCTTTGTTCCAGCGCCAACAGGCTAATCTGGTCTGCATAGGCAAACCCTGTTTTCTCGCCGCTGATGGCGCGCACGCCAACGCCCTGATCGATATTGTAAGAACCATCTTTAATGATGCGGTCTTCTAAAACCCAGGATTCGTGATAGCTCGACTGAAAATAGAGATCGCCGTAATCAAGACGGCGTTCGGCCAGTTGGCCCAGGATGGCAAACAGATCCTGATGTTTCAGGCCATTTGCCGCTAGCAATTGTTCACTTACCAGGTTCAGACTCATCGTTTTGATTACTCATTTAATTCTGCCGGATAGCGGAAAAAACGCCTTATCCGGCCTACGTTGTTAGGCTGCTGTAGGCCGGATAAGCGCTGCGCCATCCGGCAATACTATGTACTGAGATTGGGGCAATTACTCGCCCCCGTCAAATCATTGCTGGCTTTCTTTGCGCGGCTGACGCAGAACTTCGTTAATTTGCGGCTTATCGACCGGACCGGTGATGCGATAGCGCAGAATTGAGACTTTGCTCCACAGCGGCCCCAGCACCTTACTGGCGGCAAACACCGCCGCACCAACAATCGGGTTGACGGCAAACGCGGCGGCAACCCCTACGGTGGCAGAAATTTCTGGTGCGACGATGGCTTCCATGTCCAGATCCCGGCGTACCAGGTTCACTGAACCTTTCATCGCAATGTCGGCTTCCAGACCGTCCACCAGCGTGTCGTCGGTATGCATCACGCCATCTTTGATCCACGCCGTGCTGCGAATCGAGTCGAAATAGAAGCCTTCGCTGAAGGTGTCGCTAAAATCAAAGCGCAGTTTACGCAGTAACGCATCGAAGCTTAGCAGACGTAACAGTTGCCCCGCATGTCCGGTACTGAGTTCGGTAAGTTCGCCTTTGCCCAGCCGGGTACGCAAAATACCATTCAGCGAGGCTACATCAGGATCCCACGGCGGATTACGCCAATGCAGATCATACTCCACGTTGAATGAAGAATTGCGAATCGGCGTTGATACGCCAAAGAAACCGGCTGCGGAGTCAATTTTATTGCCGCTCAGTTTACCCTTCAGCGACGTTCGCTCCTTGCCCGGCGCATTCACCCACACGCCGTCGGTGGTCAGTCTGGCAAAACCCGTATCCAACAGACCGTTACTCAAGGTGAGCGTGTCGCCTTTAATCGCTACATCGGCGTCAATGCGCCCGTATTTCTGTCCCCACATCCAGCACTCGGCACAGCGCAGCTGAAGGTCCGGCCAGCCACGGAAGCTGACGTTGTCGATGGCTGAGAACGGCGAGGCTGGCGTACTATTTTGTGACGGTTTTGCCGCGCTTGGGTTGTAATAAAGATACTTAATATTGGCCAGCCACGGCGCATTATTGCGCATAGCCAGCGTGGCGTTAATTTCACGGCCCTGCGCCTGCACGGTGGAGCCATTGCTCGCAGGCTCAGAAACGATACTCAAATTATTCCACTGTTGACCGCCCAGGGATAACGATGGCGTACGCACCGTGATGCGCTGCGGGAAGTTAGCGTTGCTGCCCACGTTATCCACAGCGCCTTTCTGGAATAACGCCAGCCATTGCGCGCCATCCATAGGGGGAAGATTAAGCTCTATGCCTTGTTGATCGGGTAACGCTGGCACGGTGCGGCTTTCCGACGCCCAGATTGCGCGGTCAAGCGTCAGTTTCTGATTCAGCAGCCAGCGGCTATTAAAATGATTCTTGCTGCCAGCGTTGCCGGTCAGATCAAAGCTGCGCAGATTGCCGTTGGCCTTAACGTTCACCGGCAACGCCTCACCGGCCGCCTTATTCAGCGGAGAAGGTAAGTGACTACTTACATTCTTGAGGTCGCCCTTTAACTCAACGTTGTAGGTCGGCCCAGCATGATACGGAAGATCGATTCCTACCTTGCCATTCCACGCTATGCTGCCGTTCAACGCGTCGTTGACCTGCGCCGGTAAAATCCCCATGCGGCTTGGCTGCCAGTCACCTTGCAGATTCACGGCTACCTGATAGGCTTTCGCCCCTTCGGTCGTGGAAAAGTCGACGTTCAGCGGCTGATTAAACCAGTTCGCGGTCATCGGCTCACTCTTCAGATCACCGTTGATAAAGCTGAATTTACCATTCAAATTCTTCAGCGTGCTGTCGAGCGGTTTAATAAACAGGCTGTTATTACGCAGGTTGACGTCACCTTTGGCGGTAACCAGCGAGCCGTCTAACGGAATATCAAGATGTAAGCGAGCATTCACATCGCCGTCAATCTGCAACTGCTCAAGCGTAGCGCCGAGTGAATCCTTCAATGGCGTCTTATCAAAATAAGGTCCGACCGCCTTGCCCGGCCCGTTGATGTCGGCATCAATCAGCAGTTTTTCTTTTGCATAGTCGGGGATGTTAGCCGTCAGATTACTGGCCTTCACACCGCCCAGATTAACGCTATCGGTCTTCATCCACAGACCGTCGTTAATGAAGTTCAGTTCAATATTAAGGTCAGTCAGCGCGGGCCAGTCGGGCTGGAAAGCAAACTTCGCATTGCGAAGCGGCACCAGTACCTGGAACTGCCCTTCATTGTGTAGATACGGGAACAGATGCGGGTCGCCGCCATACACCAACGTGGCGTTATCCGCTTCGCCGCCCTGAATAGCGCCGCTGAGGTAATCAACCAGCTCTTTGCCCATCAGGTTTTCCGGGAAGTAACGCCAGGCCTGAGAGCCATCGTCGGTGCTGATACCTGCCAGAATGCCCAACCATGGCTCATCATTGGCGGGTTGCAGATAGCGAAAACCACCGCGTGCGCGTACCGCTTTCGCTTTAACATCAATGTTGCGCCCATCTAACTGGAAACCTTTATCATTCTTCAGCCAGCTTAGCGTCGCTACGCCGTCCTCTATCTCCAGCGGTGCGCGAAAGACGGTTTCATACGGCATTTTAGCTTGCTTCATGGAAGCAGTGAGCGCCCCGTTTTCAACGCTGCCCGCAAGCGTACCGGAGAAATGCTCTGCCCCTGGCAGCAGCTTCCACTGTTTCCAGGCCAGATTGGTCCACGAGGACTGGAAGCGGGTTTTTTCTGTTGCCTGTAACGGGATATCCAGCGCCAGCACATCTATTTTGCCGCTCGGCTGCGTGGCCCGCCAGATATCACCCAGCGCAGGCGATAACTTGGCCGCCATCGGACGCAGCCCTTCTAACCCGGCCAGCTCCAGATTGCTGGCGCGGATGCGTAGCTCGTCGCTGCGTTTGTTATTCTCGCCGCCGACTTCCTGTTCAGGGATCCAGGCCAGCGCTAACGCCCCGCTTGGCCAGGGTTTATCATCCATCGTGATACGGGTATCGGGAATGGAGAATTGCCAGCCCGACTGCTCGCGGCTGATGTGCGCCGTCAGGTTATCGACGGAGAGCGTGTGCGTACGACTCTCTCCCAGCCAACTTGCCCCACCTTTTTTCAGCCAGACATCGCCGCCGGAAACGACACCTTTTCTGATCGTCATCCATGCTTCCAGGCTAAAACGCGCGGTTTGCAACGCGACATTATCCTGCATCCATTTACCCAGCCACGGCTTGACGTCAATATCGTCGGCCTGCAACCAGACCCGACCGTTATTCAACAGCCCGTTGTCATCACGCAGATCCATTCGCACCTGCATAACACCGTGCTGCCCAGTCAAACTGGAGAGACTGACCTGGCCTTCAGCGCGATGTCGGTTTTTACCGTTAAGCCAGGTAAGCTGTGGGATCGCCAGTTCTGCACGCTGGCCTGAGAGGGTTAAAAAGCTAATCTGGCTGTCGCGTAGATCGAAATGATCAAACTGACGCAGGAAGAGATCGCTCAGGTGGCCGGCTTCAATTCCATCACCGCTTTCGCTGCGCTGGATGGGGGTGTTGGTACGCAGCTGCAACTGCCAGAAGGTGAGATCGCGAAACTGCCAGCGCATGTGCAGCAAGCTTTGCCAGACATCCAGCGCTAATGTAACGCGCTTTACCGAAAATTCACCGCCATCTTTAAGCTGCGCATGGATATCACGCGCTTCAAGAGTAGGGCCGAAATTTTGCCAGCTAGCGGAAAGTTGGCTGGCGGAGACGGGCAGACCGGTGGCGGATTCAATCTTGCCAAGGATGGCCGGACGCCAGCTATCAAGATGAGGCAGCGCAAGGCGCAGCCCACTGACCAGCAGCGCTGCGATGACAACGAATGCGGCTCCAGTGAGCAGTAATATCCCCGGCAATCGCCTCACGCGCCTCTCCTTGTCTACCAAAAAATGTGACTCACAAAACCGTCTTGCCGGATGGCGGCGTGAACGCCTTCTCCGGCCTGCAAGGTATCGCCATTGGGCGTTTACCAGGCCAGATTACATCATGACAACGTCGAACTGCTCCTGGTTATACAGCGGTTCGACTTGTACTTTAACCTGTTTGCCGACAAAGATTTCCACTTCTGCCAACGCATGTGACTCTTCACCCTTCAGGGTTTCAGCCACTGCCGGAGATGCATAAACCAGGAAACGATCGGAGTCATATGCATGGTGTACCCGCACGATTTCGCGCATGATTTCATAGCATACAGTTTCCACGGTTTTCACCGTACCGCGCCCATGACAGGTCGGACACTCGTTGCACAACACATGCTCCACGCTTTCACGCGTGCGTTTGCGCGTCATCTCCACCAGGCCCAACTGTGAAAAACCGTTGATGCTGGTTTTTACGCGATCCTTGCTCAGCGCCTGTTCCAGAGAGTGCAGTACCCGTCGACGGTGGTCTTCATTATTCATGTCGATAAAATCGATAATGATAATGCCGCCGAGGTTACGCAGACGCAGCTGACGAGCAATGGCCTGCGTTGCTTCAATATTAGTATTAAAGATAGTGTCGTCGAGATTACGATGCCCAACAAACGCTCCGGTATTGATATCGACGGTGGTCATTGCTTCAGTTTGATCGATGATCAGATAGCCGCCGGATTTCAGTTCAACCTTGCGTTCCAGCGCGCGCTGGATTTCATTCTCAACGTCAAAGAGATCAAAAATGGGCTGGCGCCCGCTGTAATGTTCCAGCTTGCTGGTCATTTCGGGGATATATTCCGCTGTGAACTCCAGCAACGCTTCATAAGTCAGACGAGAGTCAACGCGGATCCGGTCAAGCTGGGCATCAGCAAAATCACGCAACACGCGCTGCGCCAGCGCCAGTTCACCGTACATCTGGTAGCGCGTTTGCGGGCGTTTTTTACGCTCCATGACTTTAGTCCAGACGCGCTTCAGGTAGGCAGCATCCGAGGCCAGATCCTCCTCGCAGACGCCTTCCGCCGCTGTGCGAATGATGAATCCGCCCTGTTCATCGCAGTAATCCGCCACCACTTTTTTCAGGCGTTCGCGTTCGGTTTCGCTTTCGATACGTTGGGAAACGCCAACGTGCGAAGCACCCGGCATAAAGACGAGGTAACGGGAAGGAAGCGTGATGTCCGTCGTCAGGCGTGCGCCCTTCGTACCCAACGGATCTTTTACCACCTGCACCATCAGATCCTGGCCCTGGCGAACCAGTTCAGAAATGTCGCGCACGGTGAACTGTTTTTGTTCTTCACCCGCCACGCATTCGGTGTGCGGCATGATGTCTGAAGCGTGAAGAAATGCGGCTTTATCCAGTCCAATATCTACAAAAGCCGCCTGCATACCCGGAAGTACACGACTTACACGACCTTTGTAGATATTGCCTACGATTCCGCGTCGCGCCTCACGTTCAATATGAATTTCCTGCAGAATACCGCCATCAATGTAAGCCACCCGAGTTTCCGATGGCGTTACGTTTACCAACAATTCAGCCGTCATGTTTATCCCTTTTCTCACGCAGTGCGTTAAAATTGGTCAGCAACTCATACGTTTCTACCAGCGGTAAGCCGACTACGGCGTGATAGCTGCCATTGATCTTCCTGACAAAACAGCCACCCAACCCTTGAATACCGTATGCACCTGCTTTATCCATTGGTTCACCGCTGGCAACATAGCCCGCGATGTCCTCATCGGTTAGTGCTCTGAACGTCACTTCCGTCACCACCAGACAGTCCAGACTGTGCCGGCGGTCGGCCAATGCCACGGCGGTCATGACCTGATGCGTTTTGCCCGACAGTTTGCGCAGCATTACTGCGGCATGGGCGGCGTCGTGTGGTTTTTCCAGCACTTCGCCATTAAGGATAACAATGGTATCTGCACCCAATACAGGCAAATCACGCTGCGCCAGCGCCACGCCAGCCTGCGCTTTTTCGCGTGCCAGACGCGAAACATACTGCTGTGCGCTCTCCTGCGGGTGTCGCTGTTCTTCAATCCCAGGCACCAGCCGTTCAAAGGTAACACCAAGCTGAGCGAGCAGCTCCTGACGACGTGGAGAACCTGAAGCAAGATACAGAGTATTCATATCAACCTTATTGCACCGCAAACTGCTGACGGACTTTACGCATCAGTAAGAATAGCCATGGCCAAAGCACACCATTCACTACACTACTCCAGAACACTTCGGGTCTGAAAGAGACATTGATCACTAAAAACTCGGCCCAGAAAACAATAATATCCACGACCAGTGATAACAACATGACCACCAGCGCCTGTTGCCAGAGCGCGAGGTTACGGAATAGCTGGAATTTCAGCGCGACCAGATAAGCAATGATACTCATCGACAATGCGCGCACGCCAAGCGTGGAGCCGCTGATGAGATCCAGTATGGCACCCACCACAAACCCCGTGCCCACATTTACGCGATGCGGCAGCGCCAGGATCCAGTACAACAAGATGAGCAGTACCCAGTTTGGCCGGAAAACCAGAATATCGTCCGGCCAGGGCATGATTTGCAGCAACAGTGCAATAAGGAACGAGAGCCAAATCACCCAACGTCCCTGGCTACGATAGCTTGCCACTTACTGTCCTCCCGGCTTACGCGGAGCAGGTTGTGGCGGCGTGGTGTCCGCAGGCGCTGGAGTCACGCCTGTTGCGGGAGCTGGCACTGGCGCAGGCGGCCCCATGGCATCTGGTGCAGGCAGAACTTGCGGCATCATTTGCATCAGACGTTCATTGGCAACGCGGTGCACTTCCTCTGGCGTCATCGGATTTGCGCCGTTACGATCGGCGCCCCACAACAGCAGCAGATAACGCAGACGCTGCAGACCTGCGGTCGGGCGTGCCTGAATCACGGTATAAGCGCGCTGAGTGTCCAGCTTAACGGAAGAAACAACACCAACCGGATAGCCTTCAGGGAAACGTCCCCCCAGACCCGAGGTAACCAGCACATCGCCAACGCGAATGTCGGTGTTGGCCGGCAGGTGTTCGAGCTGAAGATCGTCGGTGCAGCCGTTACCGGCAGCGATCACGCGGATATCGTTACGCAGTACCTGAATGGGCAGAGCATGCGTCGCATCGCAAATCAGCAGCACGCGGCTGGTCAGTTTAGCCACCGCTACGACCTGACCCACAACGCCTTTGTCGCTAATAACCGGCTGACCTTCGTAGACCCCGTTAACGCTCCCTTTGTCGATCACCACCTGATCGCTGTAAGGGTCATTAACCGTCGAGATGACCTGCGTCACCATCTTTTGTTCGTCCTGACGCAGCGGCGATCCCAGCAGCTCACGCAAACGCGCGTTCTCCTGTTTATATTGCCCCAGCATCAGCAGCTCGCTGTTTTTCAGCAGCAGTTCCTGACGCAACGCCCGATTTTCAAGTTCGAGTTGGTCACGCGAAGCCAGCGTTTGCGAAACGCCGTCGAGTAATTCACGAGGACCATTTGAGATAAAGTAGAAAGGACTGACGGCGGTATCCATGTACGTTCGGATTTGACTAAACGTACCCAGGCGGCTGTCGGCAATAATAACGCCGAGCGCCACCAGCACCGCCAGAATAAGGCGAATCTGTAGCGACGGGCCACGGCTAAAAATTGGCTTCATAGTCTATGCGTATTCTCGTATCAGAGCGGAAGGGCAACCCGCGGGCTACCCTACCTGCATCCGATTACTCTTCGCTGAACAGGTCGCCGCCGTGCATATCGATCATTTCCAGCGCCTTGCCGCCACCGCGCGCCACGCAGGTCAGCGGATCTTCAGCAACAACAACTGGAATACCGGTTTCTTCCATTAACAGACGGTCAAGGTTACGCAGCAGAGCACCGCCACCGGTCAGTACCATGCCGCGTTCGGAGATGTCAGACGCCAGTTCTGGCGGACACTGTTCCAGTGCAACCATCACCGCGCTCACGATACCGGTCAGCGGTTCCTGCAGGGCTTCCAGAATCTCGTTGGAGTTCAGGGTAAAGCCGCGTGGAACACCTTCTGCCAGGTTACGGCCGCGAACTTCGATCTCGCGCACTTCGTCGCCCGGATAAGCGGAACCGATTTCGTGTTTAATACGTTCTGCGGTGGCTTCACCGATCAGAGAACCGTAGTTACGACGAACATAATTAATGATGGCTTCGTCGAAGCGGTCACCGCCAATACGTACAGAAGAGGAGTAAACCACGCCGTTCAGGGAGATAACGGCAACTTCAGTTGTACCACCACCGATATCCACAACCATAGAACCGGTTGCTTCAGAAACTGGCAGACCCGCCCCGATCGCAGCCGCCATCGGCTCTTCGATCAGGAATACTTCACGGGCGCCTGCGCCCTGAGCGGATTCACGGATCGCGCGGCGTTCAACCTGAGTTGCTCCAACCGGTACACATACCAGTACGCGCGGGCTTGGGCGCATGAAGCTATTGCTGTGCACTTGTTTGATAAAGTGCTGGAGCATTTTTTCAGTCACGAAGAAGTCAGCGATAACGCCGTCTTTCATTGGGCGAATGGCGGCGATATTGCCCGGTGTACGACCCAGCATCTGCTTCGCGTCATGGCCCACTGCGGCTACGCTTTTTGGCGAGCCGGCACGATCCTGACGAATGGCCACAACAGAAGGCTCATTCAATACGATGCCTTGTCCTTTTACATAAATAAGGGTATTCGCGGTACCCAGGTCAATGGACAGGTCATTGGAAAACATGCCACGAAATTTTTTCAACATACTAAGGGATAATCCTGAAAGCTGGGGCGGAAAACAAAATCCGCTTACTTTACCAACCACACGCAGCAGCGACAAGGCGCAAAAATCATCTGCTACGGTGAAAATTAGTGCAGTTCGTTTCCTTTGTTACAAAATCGGCCTGAGTCCATCAGGGCTGAATAAATCAGCAGCACTCCTCGCTTTTGTTTGCAACCTGTCAAAGGTCATTCACCTGCATGTTTGCTGTTACAACCTGGCGAGCAGACAAGCACACCCCCAGAAGGCACAGCGCGCGTTATTCTACGTGAAAACGAATTAAACGGCAGGTTAAACCGAGTATCTTTGCGAATATTTTTTCACGTTAGTGTCAAGTGGCTGTGATGCAGCAAAAAAATCCCCTTGCCCACCCGCAACTCCGCGTTCCGTCAGCGTATGCCACTCGCTACGCGAACGAACGCCCGTGGCGTAAACCTGCGTTGGTGTTCCAGAACAAGCCTCCACCAGGCTTTGCACCAGGAGCTGGTTTTCGGTTCGCTTATCAATATTCCTCACCAGGCTTGGATGCAGCTTCAATAACTCAACGTTAAGCTCTTTGATCCAACTGGTGCTCACCAGCGTTAAACCCGCCTGCGTAACGGCAATTCGCACACCCAGCGCATTCATCAATCTGATGACGGGCTGTAACCGGCTGATGTGTTGACAGACATCTGCCTCAGCAAGTTCAATAATTATGCGTTTGCGTAATGATTTTTCGCACTGCATCAGCGTATCACGTAGCCAGCGCTGAAAACGTGGGCGAATTAGCGATTCAACCGTTGTCTGCATCGCCAGGTTTTCCTGCGGCCAGTAGCCCAACAGTAAGATCAGACGGCTGATTTGCAGACGGTCATATTCTTCAGCCAGGCCAAACTGCAGGACCATCGGCATATATTCCGCCGAAATAACCTCTTCGCTGCCATCAAAAATACGGCACATCAGCTCCCGGTGGTGCACCCGTCCTTCACGGGTTACCGCAGGCTTTTGATAAATTCTGGGTCCACCCCGGCTGAGCATTTGTTCGATCAGCGTTCGCCAGCGTACGTTACCCCGACCTTTTTCCGGTAGTGAGTCATCATAGACCGACCAACTGTTCCCACCCTGCAATACCGAGTTGCGCGTGGCGGCTTCGGCGTGATCCATCACTTGTTCCGTCGACTGACCGCTGCGGCAAACACAAATGCCAATATGAACCATATCGGCACGGTCGATCATTTTATTAGCCGGAAGCGCATCTACCGCTTTTAATAATTGCCCGGCAATACTTTCCGCCTCTTTCAGCGTGCGGTGTGGCAACAGGATGGCAAAATCGCTACGGTGGTAGCGCGCCAGCAACGCGCCCGGATAGCGCGTCATAAAAGTCGACAACAAATTGATTAGCGTTGAAATTTGTTCTTCCGCAAGGGTAATTCCCCAGCTATCGCGCAGCAGTGTAAAGTCCGGCAGGCGTACCATCATCACGACGCCATGCGATCCCACTTTTTCCTGATCTTCCAGCAGCGTTGCCAGTTGGTTATCAAAAAACAGGCGGTTGCTTAGCCCGGTTTTTGTATCCTGCGCCACATAGGAACGAATCAGCGTATCCAGTCGGCTACGTTGCTCGCGGGCACTTTGAATTTCGGTCAGCAGCATATCGAGCGCGCTACTGGTACGCGCAGGCCATTCATAGACCGTCCCCCGCACGTTCGGTCCACGTTCGCCGTTAAGAATGCGCGTTGAACGAATCTCCAGCAACTCTTGACCTGAAAGCTGACGCTGAAGCCAACGCACAGACAAAAAGAGCATCAGTATAATGAAAGCAATCGCCAACGTGAGCGGCGCGGTAGTCATCAGCGAATGGAAATAGTTGCCCATGGGATCCTGATAAACCAGACGCAGCGACATGCCCGGGTGTTTGACCAACGGGACGGTGACATCACGATACAGATTGTTCGTCCCCGCCGGGCGGTAGCTGCTGGTTCGGGAGTGGTCATACACCACGTGTTCGCCCTGAAGCAGTTCGACGCGCACGATATCAACCGAAACCATCAGTTCATCGATTTGCGGGGTTAGCGCAACGACATCGCGGGAGACAAGGTGCGTATCAATCGCTGTCGCCACCGCCTGAACACGGGTGGTGAACTTATATTGAATCGCGTTATAGAAACTCAGCGAGCAACCGATCAGAGTTACGAAGATCGTTAACCCTGTAAGCAGCGTCACAAAAGCTGAAAATTTCGTCGTTAATCGCATCCTTGTGTTAACTCCGACAGTTATGAAACAGGCATGAAAGTGATAAAGCGGCGCGAAAATGCAAAACTGAACGCAAAATCCGTCCATTTATACAAACAGTGTGGGCATACTACCAAATTAGGTATATCTGGCAATTTATTGCGCGGAATCGGCATCATGTTTTGATTAGCGAGTATAGTCTTCATTAATAATTTTCCAATCCACTATACGAATTGAGGACAGGTTATGCAGGCTTTGATCTTAGAACAGCAGGACGGAAAAACCCTCGCATCCGTTCAACCCCTCGACGAAAATCAGCTACCGGAAGGCGATGTGACGGTGGATGTCCACTGGTCAAGCCTGAACTATAAAGACGCCCTGGCTATCACCGGCAAGGGTAAAATCATTCGTAATTTTCCGATGATTCCTGGTATCGATTTCGCCGGTACCGTGCGCACAAGCGAAGATCCCCGTTTTCATGCAGGTCAGGAAGTTTTACTGACCGGCTGGGGCGTGGGTGAAAATCATTGGGGTGGACTGGCCGAACGCGCACGCGTGAAAGGCGACTGGCTGGTTGCGCTGCCACAAGGGCTGGACGGACGTAAAGCCATGGTCATCGGTACCGCTGGCTTTACCGCCATGCTGTGCGTCATGGCGCTTGAAGATGCAGGTATTCGCCCGCAAGACGGTGAGATTGTCGTCACTGGCGCCAGCGGCGGCGTGGGTAGCACGGCCGTGGCGTTACTGCATAAGCTGGGTTATCAGGTTGCGGCGGTTTCGGGTCGCGAAAGCACTCACGACTACCTGAAGAGCCTGGGCGCTAACCGTATCCTTAGCCGCGATGAATTTGCTGAATCTCGTCCGTTGGAAAAACAGCTGTGGGCTGGTGCGGTTGATACCGTTGGCGACAAAGTTCTGGCAAAAGTCCTGGCACAGATGAACTACGGTGGCTGCGTTGCCGCCTGCGGCCTGGCTGGCGGTTTCGCTCTGCCGACGACGGTGATGCCATTTATTCTGCGTAACGTTCGTTTGCAAGGGGTGGACTCGGTGATGACCCCGCCGGCACGCCGGGCAGAAGCCTGGGCGCGTCTGGTTAAGGATCTGCCGGACTCTTTCTATGCTCAGGCCGCCACGGAGATTACGCTGGCGGATGCGCCGAAGTTTGCCGATGCCATCATCAATAACCAGGTGCAAGGTCGTACGCTGGTGAAGGTGAAGTAACAAGCTCTGGCGCAGAAATTTACACTTAATTAACGAAATTTCGCGGCATATCTACAGACTCCCTGCCATATTAACTACGCGTCCCCTGTCAGTTATGACGCGTAAGCCGGGAGTCTGTTATGAAGAAATTACGTCCATTTACAGAAGCCGACGTCACTGACGAGTCGGCTTTTTTTATGCAACGCCGCCAGGTACTGAAAGCATTAGGAATCAGCGCCGCCGCGTTGTCTTTCCCCCTCTCTGCGCAGGCTGACCTTCTTAGCTGGTTTAAGGGGAATGACCGCCCGCCCGCGCCCGCGGGTAAGCCGCTTGATTTCAGTAAACCCGCCGCCTGGCAAAATTCGCTTCCTTTAACGCCGGCGGATAAAGTTTCTGGCTACAACAACTTCTATGAGTTCGGTCTCGATAAAGCGGATCCGGCAGCCAATGCTGGCAGTCTGAAAACCGATCCGTGGACGTTAAAAATCAGTGGTGAGGTGGCAAAACCACTCACCCTCGATCACGATGCGCTGACCGCCCGTTTCCCACTGGAAGAACGGATTTACCGGATGCGCTGTGTGGAAGCCTGGTCAATGGTCGTGCCGTGGATTGGTTTTCCGTTACATAAACTGCTGGCGCAGGTTGAACCCACCAGCAACGCAAAATATGTCGCCTTCGAAACGATCTACGCGCCGGATGAGATGCCAGGACAAAAAGATCGCTTTATTGGCGGCGGGCTGAAGTATCCCTATGTTGAAGGACTGCGTCTGGATGAAGCTATGCATCCACTCACTCTGCTTACCGTGGGGGTTTATGGAAAAGCTCTTCCCCCACAAAATGGCGCGCCCATTCGCTTAATTGTGCCGTGGAAATACGGATTTAAAGGCATTAAGTCGATCGTGAGTATTAAACTAACCCGCGAACGCCCCCCGACAACCTGGAATCTGGCCGCCCCCAATGAATATGGATTTTATGCCAACGTGAATCCGCATGTCGATCACCCGCGCTGGTCCCAGGCCACTGAGCGTTTTATTGGCGCAGGCGGTATTCTGGACGTTCAGCGCCAACCCACGCTGCTGTTTAACGGTTACGCCGACGAGGTCGCTTCGCTGTACCGTGGTCTTAACCTGCAGGAGAATTTTTGAGTGCGCCTGACTGCAAAGCACATTACCGGGCTGAAAGTTTGCCTGCACCTTGCCGGCTTTTTACCGTTTGTCTGGCTATTTTGGGCGGTGAATCACGGTGGTCTGAGCGCAGACCCGGTCAAAGATATCCAGCACTTTACCGGTAGGACAGCTCTGAAATTCTTGCTGGCGACCTTGCTGGTCTCTCCCCTCGCGCGCTACGCTAAACAGCCATTATTGATACGCACACGGCGCCTGTTAGGGCTATGGTGTTTCGCCTGGGCAACGTTGCATTTAACCAGCTACGCACTCCTGGAACTGGGCATTCATAATCTGGCGCTGTTAGGACGGGAATTAATCACGCGACCTTATTTGATGCTGGGCATTGCCAGTTGGGGCATATTATTCGCCCTCACGTTAACCTCCACCCAGTCGGCTCAGCGAAAACTGGGCAAAAATTGGCAGTATTTGCACAACTTCGTCTATCTTGTGGCGATCCTGGCACCCATACATTATCTGTGGTCGGTAAAAATTATCTCCCCTCAACCGATTATTTATGCAGCACTCGCTGTGGTGTTGTTAGCCTGCCGTTACAAGAAGTTTCGCCAGTGGTGGCGGTAGTTTCACGTTATGTGCAGTGCGTTACAAAATGTGGACGATCCGATTTTCTTTACATGTTAACGGTTGATTATCTTCCCTGATAAGACCAGTATTTAGCTGCCAATTGCTACGAAATAGTTATAATGTGCGACTTTGCTATCCCCGGTAGCGTTTTTAGAGCGCTGAAAGGGTGACATTCGCATGTTGAAGGTATATTTTGTCTTTTACCCGAAAATGGCAGAAGATAGCCGCACAATGACTAACAAGTCTGGCAATCTCACTTAATGGCAACCGCACCCAGTGCAATGCCTGAGATGCGTGGCATCTTGTCACTCACTGTTATAAAAATGCTATACAGACGGCGGTAAAACGCTTGTCACAATCTCACTAAACAAAGAGTACGGAACCCACTCATGGATATTCGTAAGATTAAAAAACTGATCGAGCTGGTTGAAGAATCAGGCATCTCCGAACTGGAAATTTCTGAAGGCGAAGAGTCTGTACGCATCAGCCGTGCGGCGCCAGCTGCAAGTTTTCCAATGATGCAACAGGCTTATGCTGCACCAGTGATGCAGCAGCCAGCTCTGTCTAACGCTGTCGCACAAACTGCCTCTCCAAGTATGGAAGCTCCGGCAGCAGCGGAAATCAGTGGTCACATCGTACGCTCCCCAATGGTTGGTACGTTCTACCGCACCCCGAGCCCAGATGCGAAAGCGTTCATCGAAATCGGCCAGAAAGTGAATGCGGGCGATACCCTGTGCATCGTTGAAGCCATGAAAATGATGAACCAGATCGAAGCCGACAAATCCGGCGTAGTGAAAGCGATTCTGGTAGAAAGCGGTCAACCGGTAGAATTTGACGAGCCGCTGGTCGTCATCGAATAACGAGGCGAACATGTTGGATAAAATTGTTATCGCCAACCGCGGTGAGATCGCCCTGCGTATTCTGCGTGCCTGTAAAGAGCTGGGCATCAAGACTGTCGCTGTGCATTCAAGCGCGGATCGCGATTTAAAACACGTATTGCTGGCGGATGAGACGGTCTGTATTGGCCCGGCTCCGTCCGTAAAAAGCTATCTGAACATCCCGGCTATCATTAGCGCTGCTGAAATCACCGGCGCAGTGGCAATTCACCCGGGCTATGGCTTCCTCTCTGAGAATGCCAACTTTGCTGAACAGGTAGAACGTTCCGGCTTTATCTTCATCGGCCCGAAAGCCGACACCATCCGCCTGATGGGCGATAAAGTGTCCGCAATTACCGCGATGAAAAAAGCTGGCGTACCGACAGTCCCAGGCTCTGACGGCCCTCTGGGCGACGACATGGACGCTAACCGCGCTCATGCGAAGCGCATCGGTTATCCAGTTATTATCAAAGCCTCCGGCGGCGGCGGCGGTCGCGGTATGCGCGTCGTGCGCAGCGATGCCGAACTGGCACAATCCATCTCCATGACCAAAGCGGAAGCGAAAGCGGCTTTCAACAACGACATGGTTTACATGGAGAAGTACCTGGAAAACCCACGCCACATCGAAATTCAGGTGCTGGCGGACGGTCAGGGTAACGCGATTTATCTGGCAGAACGTGACTGCTCCATGCAGCGTCGTCACCAGAAAGTCGTCGAAGAAGCACCAGCACCGGGCATTACTCCGGAACTGCGTCGCTACATCGGCGAGCGTTGCGCCAAAGCGTGTGTTGATATCGGCTATCGCGGGGCAGGTACTTTCGAGTTCCTGTTCGAAAACGGCGAGTTCTACTTCATTGAAATGAACACCCGTATTCAGGTTGAACACCCGGTAACCGAAATGATCACCGGCGTTGACCTGATCAAAGAGCAGCTGCGCATCGCTGCGGGACAACCGCTGTCCATCAAGCAGGATGAAGTTGTGGTTAAAGGCCATGCGGTAGAATGCCGTATCAACGCCGAAGACCCGAACACCTTCCTGCCAAGCCCGGGTAAAATCACGCGTTTCCACGCGCCGGGTGGCTTTGGTGTGCGCTGGGAGTCTCATATTTACGCAGGCTACACCGTACCTCCGTACTATGACTCAATGATCGGTAAGCTGATCTGCTATGGCGAAAACCGCGACGTAGCAATCGCCCGTATGAAAAACGCATTGCAGGAACTGATCATCGACGGTATCAAAACCAACGTTGATCTGCAGATCCGCATCATGAATGACGAGCATTTCCAGCACGGTGGAACCAATATCCACTATCTGGAGAAAAAACTCGGACTTCAGGAAAAGTAAGCGTGCGTTAACTGAAAAGGCCGGAAATTCCGGCCTTTTGTTTTTCTCCCCTCCCGCACGTGCCATAAGGTACAATCCCCGCTTTCTTTATCCACAAGGGACAAAAAATGGACGCTCGTTTTGTTCAGGCCCATAAAGAGGCGCGCTGGGCGCTGTGGCTGACCCTTTTATATCTTGCCACATGGTTAGTGGCCGCTTACTTACCAGATTCCACGCTCGGTTTTACCGGCTTACCACACTGGTTCGAAATGGCCTGCCTGCTAACGCCGCTGGTTTTCATCGTGCTGTGCTGGGCGATGGTGAAGTTTATCTATCGCGACATTCCGTTGGAGGATGACGATGCAGCTTGAAGTTATTTTGCCGCTGGTCGCCTATCTGTTGGTGGTCTTCGGTCTTTCCGTTTACGCCATGCGTAAGAGATCGACCGGCACTTTCCTGAATGAATATTTCCTCGGCAGCCGCTCGATGGGCGGGGTCGTATTAGCCATGACGCTAACGGCAACCTACATTAGCGCCAGTTCGTTTATTGGCGGTCCTGGCGCCGCTTACAAATACGGGCTGGGATGGGTGCTGCTGGCGATGATCCAGTTGCCCGCCGTTTGGCTTTCTCTGGGGATTCTTGGTAAGAAATTCGCGATTCTGGCGCGCCGTTATAATGCCGTTACCCTCAACGATATGCTGTTTGCCCGCTACCAGAGTCGCCTGCTTGTGTGGCTGGCAAGCCTTAGCCTGCTGGTCGCGTTTGTCGGAGCAATGACCGTACAGTTTATTGGCGGCGCACGTTTGCTTGAAACCGCTGCAGGTATACCTTACGAAACCGGTTTGCTTATTTTTGGCGTCAGTATCGCATTGTATACGGCGTTCGGCGGTTTTCGCGCCAGCGTACTGAACGACACCATGCAGGGTATGGTGATGCTGATTGGTACTATTGTTCTGCTGGTCGGCGTCGTTCATGCTGCCGGTGGCCTCAGCAATGCGGTGGTAACCCTGCAAACTATCGACCCTAAACTGGTCTCGCCGCAAGGCGCGGATGACATTCTGTCACCCACGTTCATGACCTCATTCTGGGTACTGGTGTGCTTTGGCGTAATTGGGCTGCCGCATACAGCAGTACGCTGCATCTCTTATAAAGACAGCAAAGCTGTACACCGCGGCATTATCATCGGCACCATCGTAGTGGCAATCCTGATGTTTGGTATGCATCTGGCGGGTGCGTTGGGGCGTGCGGTGATCCCTGATCTGACAGTGCCGGATCTGGTTATCCCTACGCTAATGGTCAAAGTATTGCCGCCGGTAGCTGCCGGGATCTTCCTCGCGGCCCCCATGGCCGCGATCATGTCGACGATCAATGCCCAATTGCTGCAAAGTTCCGCTACGATCATTAAGGATCTGTACCTGAACCTGCGTCCGGAACAGCTGAAAAACGAAACCCGGCTGAAGCGCATGTCGGCAGTGATTACCCTGTTGCTCGGCGCGTTACTGCTACTGGCTGCCTGGAAACCACCAGAAATGATTATCTGGCTTAATCTGCTGGCGTTTGGCGGGCTGGAAGCCGTCTTCCTGTGGCCGCTGGTACTGGGCCTGTACTGGGAGCGGGCAAACGCGGCGGGCGCTTTGAGCGCGATGATTATCGGCGGCGTTCTTTATGCCGTACTCGCTACATTTAACATTCAGTACCTGGGTTTCCACCCGATTGTGCCCTCGTTACTGATAAGCTTGCTGGCTTTCCTGATCGGCAACCGTTTCGGTTCTGCCGTCCCGCAAGCCGCCATATTGACTACTGATAAATAAAAGAGTTTTGCCATGCCATGGATCCAACTGAAACTGAACACGACCGGTGCCAACGCTGAAGAGTTGAGCGATGCGCTGATGGAAGCGGGCTCCGTTTCCATTACTTTCCAGGACACGCATGATACGCCGGTATTTGAGCCTCTGCCGGGCGAGACTCGCCTGTGGGGAGATACCGACGTTATCGGCTTGTTCGATGCAGAAACCGACATGAAAGAAGTGGTTGCCATCCTGGAGCAGCATCCGCTGCTGGGTACAGGCTTCGCGCATAAAATCGAACAGCTCGAAGACAAAGACTGGGAACGCGAATGGATGGATAACTTCCACCCGATGCGCTTTGGTGAACGTTTGTGGATTTGCCCAAGCTGGCGCGATGTCCCGGATGAGAATGCCGTCAACGTGATGCTGGACCCGGGTCTGGCGTTTGGTACCGGCACTCACCCCACCACCTCCCTATGCCTGCAATGGCTGGACGGTCTCGATCTTAACGGCAAAACCGTCATCGACTTCGGCTGCGGCTCCGGCATTCTTGCCATTGCGGCACTGAAGCTGGGTGCGGCAAAAGCCATCGGCGTAGACATCGATCCGCAAGCAATTCAGGCCAGCCGTGATAACGCCCAGCGTAATGGCGTTTCTGAGCGTCTGGAGCTTTATCTGCCGAAAGACCAGCCAGAGGCGATGAAAGCCGACGTGGTGGTCGCAAACATCCTCGCAGGCCCATTACGTGAACTGGCACCGTTAATCAGCGTACTGCCCGTTGAGGGCGGTTTACTGGGGCTTTCTGGCATTCTTGCCAGCCAGGCGGAAAGCGTCTGTGAGGCCTATGCCGAACTCTTTACGCTCGATCCGGTTATCGAGAAAGAAGAGTGGTGCCGCATTACCGGTCAGAAAAAATAATCCCTTCCGGCGTGGTTGCCTGACCACGCCATTTTCAGACAATTGACCAGCATACTGAGACGTTCTCCAGCGATATAATAATTTATTGATTTTGTTAATCTTTATATTGATTTTCGTTGAGTAAACGTATGCGCTTCAACCTATTTATCACAACATTACTGACAGCATGCCTGATGCCACTGACCGCGCTGGCCGCGCCATGGGGTTATAGCGGAGAATCTGGTCCCGCACAGTGGGGAGAAATCAGCAAAGAGTATGCAACATGCCAGACTGGAATAAATCAATCACCCATTGATATCCAGACCGCCACAACTCGTAAACTTGGACTTCCTTCACTCAGCATGCAATATGTCGATGGTCCGACAAGATTTCGAAGCATTAACCATACTCTGCGGGCAACAATGAGTAGCTATACCTCAAACTCCATTGAAGTTGATGGAAAGATTTATTATCTAAAACACTTAGATTTTCACGCCCCGAGCGAACATACCTTCAACGGTAAAACCTATCCGCTGGAGTTGCAGTTAGTCCACAAAAATCAAAGCGGAGACATCACTATCGTGGCGGTCATGTTTGACGTCGGCGAACCTAACCAGGCGATTCAAAATCTGTGGGAGTCATTTCCAACCATGGAGGACAACAGTATGCCCATCTTCTCGCCAGTCGATATCAACCAACTTTTACCCGACGATAAAACCTATTGGCGCTATAGCGGTTCGCTAACTACACCTCCCTGTACTGAAGGCGTCAGCTGGACTGTCCTGAAAACGCCTGTTGCCCTTTCAGCCGAACAACTGGATAAATTTCACTACATTGTTGGGCCTGCGAACAATCGTCCACCGCAGCCAGTTAATGAGCGCAAGATCACCGACAGCCATTCAGGAGATACCGAGATCCTGTACTAAAATGAGGTAGAGATCACACAATGGCGAGACAATTTGCTGATTAATTCAGCAGAATATCTTGCCAGCACCTTCTGCGGCTGAAGAAAAAATGAGAAGTTACGCAAAATTATATGTGTATATAAAATCGACACATCTTTATAATGCAATGATTTATATGATTAAATATTTTCATGCGTTCATATTTACGGCAATTCATTGATCCACCTCAGTGGATTGGTCAAAGTTTGGCCTTTCATCTCGTGCGAAAAATGCGTAATATACGCCGCCTTGCAGTCACAGTATGGTCATTTCTTAACTCATGCGCATCGGACAATACCAGCTCAGAAATCGCCTGATCGCAGCACCTATGGCTGGCATCACTGACAGACCATTCAGGACGCTGTGCTATGAGATGGGAGCAGGATTGACGGTATCCGAGATGATGTCTTCTAACCCGCAGGTTTGGGAAAGTGACAAGTCTCGTTTACGGATGGTGCACGTTGATGAGCCAGGAATTCGCACGGTGCAAATTGCCGGTAGCGACCCTGTTGAGATGGCCGATGCCGCACGTATTAACGTGGAAAGCGGCGCCCAGATTATTGATATCAATATGGGGTGTCCGGCTAAAAAAGTGAATCGCAAGCTCGCAGGTTCAGCCCTCTTGCAGTACCCGGATCTAGTGAAATCAATACTAACCGAGGTCGTCAATGCAGTGGACGTTCCTGTCACACTCAAGATTCGCACCGGCTGGGCTCCGGAACACCGTAACTGCGTAGAGATTGCCCAACTGGCTGAAGACTGTGGCATTCAGGCTCTGACCATTCATGGACGCACCCGCGCCTGTTTGTTCAATGGAGATGCTGAGTACGACAGTATTCGGGCAGTTAAGCAGAAAGTTTCCATTCCGATTATCGCGAATGGCGACATTACTGACCCGCATAAAGCCAGAGCTGTACTCGACTATACGGGGGCGGATGCCCTGATGATAGGACGTGCAGCTCAGGGAAGACCCTGGATCTTTCGGGAAATCCAGCATTATCTGGACACTGGGGAGCTGCTGCCCCCGCTGCCTCTGGCAGAGGTGAAGCGCTTGCTTTGTGCGCACGTTCGGGAACTGCACGACTTTTATGGTCAGGCAAAAGGGTACCGAATTGCGCGTAAACACGTATCCTGGTATCTCCAGGAACACGCTCCGGATGACCAGTTTCGGCGCACATTCAACGCCATTGAAGATTCCAGCGAACAGCTGGCGGCGTTGGAGGCATACTTCGAAAATTTTGCGTAAACAGAAATAAAGAGCTGACAGAACTATGTTCGAACAACGCGTAAATTCTGACGTACTGACCGTTTCTACCGTTAACTCTCAGGATCAGGTAACTCAAAAGCCCCTGCGTGACTCGGTTAAACAGGCACTGAAGAACTATTTTGCTCAATTGAATGGTCAGGATGTTAACGATCTCTATGAGCTGGTACTGGCTGAAGTAGAACAGCCCCTGTTGGACATGGTGATGCAATACACCCGCGGTAACCAGACCCGTGCTGCCCTGATGATGGGCATCAACCGTGGTACGCTGCGTAAAAAACTGAAAAAATACGGCATGAACTGATACTAATCAGCGAAATGTTTGTTTTAAAAGGCGCTACTCGGCATGGGGAAGCGCCTTTTTTATTAACGTCACACGGGAGGCTTTGGCGATGAACGCAAGATGTGAACCTGTCTATTTTGGCGATGAATCTAAAAAGATAATCCTGGGTGATGCACTGACCGAACTGAAAAAGCTGCCGTCTGAAAGCGTCGATCTCATTTTCGCCGACCCACCTTATAACATCGGTAAAGACTTTGACGGGATGGTGGAATCCTGGGACGAAGAGGCCTTTTTGGCATGGCTGTTTGAGTGCATTGACGAGTGCCATCGCATTCTCAAATCACACGGCACCATGTACATCATGAACAGTACGGAGAACATGCCGTACATCGATCTCAAATGCCGCCAGCTCTTTACCATCAAGAGCCGTATCGTGTGGTCATACGATAGCTCCGGGGTGCAGGCCAAAAATTACTTTGGTTCGATGTATGAACCGCTTCTGATGATGGTAAAAGATCAGAAAAACTACACGTTTAATCGTGATGATATTTTGGTTGAAGCCAAAACGGGCGCTAAACGTGCACTGATAGACTACAGAAAGAACCCGCCCCAACCTTACAACCAGAAAAAAGTACCAGGCAATGTCTGGGAGTTTCCACGCGTTCGTTATCTGATGGACGAATACGAAAATCACCCCACTCAAAAACCCAAAGCCCTCCTTGAACGCATCATTCTGGCTTCCTCCAGTCCAGATGACAGCGTGCTGGATCCGTTTGCCGGTAGCTTCACGACCGGTGCCACTGCCGTGGAATTAGGTCGCAAGTTTGTCGGGATTGAAATCAATGCCGAGTACGTAAAAATGGGGCTCAGAAGAATGAGCATTGGTTCGCATTTTTCAGAGAATGAACTTGCAAAGGTGAAAAAGCGGAAGACAAAAAATCTGTCTAAAAAGAGTCGATTAACAGCAAAGAGCGGCGATCTTTCAGCAAAGTAAAGGCATTGTAAGTCTGCTTTTCAGCTTGCAGATTTCGTGTATATTCCCTGCACGCTTGGGCATGAATACACAGGGTTTGGTAATGATTCGCAAGTATTGGTGGCTGGTTGTTTTTGCGATCTTCGTTTTTCTCTTTGATGCGCTGCTCATTCAGTGGATAGAGCTGATGACAACGGAGCACGATAAGTGCCGGAATATGAATTCAGTGAACCCCCTCAAGCTGGTCAACTGCGTCGACCTCGAATAGCACGACGAAAAATACATCGACAGCCGTCAGGCCCTGGCGGCTAAAACTATCCTGGCTGATTTTCACTCTGCATTAATTGCATTACACAGCCGTCTGGGCTTAACATTTTTAATACGTTATCAACTAATACTGGCGCTTGCCCATACAAATCATAACTCACTGGATTCATTAACCAGTTTTTTATTATTCCGCTAAAGCTACCGTGCAGGATAATGATGATGACATCTAAATCCAGACTGGTAGCAATCAGATTTTCATCCACGCACTTTTGCAGTGAATCACGAATGCTTTGATGACTGAGACCTATTTTATCGCGAATGGTCTGTTCTGATATCATATCGTTATGAAATTCACATTTATGATATAAAATTTGCATTAATGCCTGCTGGCGAGGATTCTGTGCAATATATTGCAATCCCACCACAAACTTTTCACGCAGTCGCTGTAAAGGATTATCACCCCAACGACCAATAAGCTTATCCTGAATAAGATCGCGTAATGAAGGTTGTTGTAACCATAGCGCATTGAACAATTGCGTCTTATTTTCAAAATGCCAATAGAGCGCCCCCCGCGTCACGCTGGCGGCATCCGCAATATCGTTTAACGTCGTATTGCTAACACCACGCACGGCAAACTGCATAATCGCTGTTTCTATCAGGTGCTGTCGTGTTTTGAGGGCATCAGCTTTCGTTTTTCTGGCCATGGTTTCGACTGTCTGAGGTAAGGTAGAGAATGATTAACTTTCTTATCTAATATTTGCTAAACGGAACAAATGTATCACTTAGCGTTTATTTAGACGAGTTCTAAAACAGTTAATTATGGACATTGCACACGAATAAACAAAACAAATAACAACCACCAATATATTCACCAACCAAATACTTATTTCAATATGTGTTTATGCGCATCATAGCATTACTATTAAAACCATAATGAAACAACCGAAGATTAATCCTTTTTTGTTTTTACGTGCCGTGTATCGCGCCCATAAATAAGTATTGCTTACATCGCAAGCTAATAATTTGTAGGATAGCCAACCATTATTTTCACTTGTGCGCGTTATCGCCTCTGCGTTACCCGGTTAATAACGAGCGTTCGGTTTTTTAAGGAATAGAAATGACGAAAAATGCCAGGTTTTCACTCCTGCCCTCATTCATCATCATGTCCGCTGTATTACTCGCCGGTTGTAACGATCAGGGAGAAACACAAGCTCACCCCGCAGAGCCGCAGGTGACTGTCCATGTCGTCGAAAAGGCGCCTTTAGCCGTGACGACCGAATTACCAGGGCGCACAACAGCATTTCGTATTGCTGAAGTCCGTCCTCAGGTCAGCGGGATTGTACTTAAACGGAATTTCACCGAGGGAAGCGATGTTGAAGCCGGTCAGTCGCTTTATCAGATCGATCCCGCGACTTACCAGGCCGACTACGACAGCGCCAAAGGCGAACTGGCAAAGAGTGAAGCGGCAGCAGCTATCGCACATTTAACGGTAAAACGTTATGTCCCGCTGGTTGGCACTAAGTACATCAGCCAGCAAGAGTACGATCAGGCCATTGCTGATGCTCGCCAGGCCAATGCCTCCGTTATCGCGGCAAAAGCGGCGGTCGAAAGCGCTCGTATCAACCTGGCCTACACCAAAGTGACATCGCCCATTAGCGGACGTATCGGTAAATCTAACGTCACCGAAGGCGCATTAGTCACGAATGGCCAGGCAACTGAGCTTGCTACCGTGCAACAACTTGATCCTATTTACGTCGACGTAACACAGTCCAGTAATGACTTTATGCGCCTCAAACAGTCCGTTGAGCAAGGGAGCCTGCATAAAGACAGCGCCAGCAGTACCGTCGAACTGGTGATGGAAAATGGTCAGTCGTACCCGCTGAAAGGTGCGTTGCAGTTCTCTGATGTCACCGTTGATGAAAGTACCGGATCCATCACCCTCAGGGCCGTATTCCCTAACCCACAGCACACGCTGCTGCCGGGCATGTTTGTGCGTGCTCGTATTGATGAAGGCGTCCAGCCGAATGCCATTCTCGTTCCCCAACAAGGGGTAACGCGTACGCCACGCGGCGATGCAACGGTGATGGTTGTCAATGACAAGAGTCAGGTCGAGGCTCGCACCGTCGTTGCTACACAGGCGATAGGTGATAAGTGGTTAATCAGCGAGGGCTTACAGCCTGGCGATAAGGTTATCGTCAGCGGATTGCAGAAAGCGCGTCCCGGCGTAAAGGTTAAAGCAACCACCGATACCGAAACTCCAGCCGCAAAAACTGCGCAATAAGGTAACCGGACATGGCTAACTTTTTTATCAATCGCCCTATTTTTGCCTGGGTTCTGGCCATCATTCTGATGATGGCAGGGGCTCTGGCAATCATGCAACTGCCCGTTGCACAGTATCCGACCATTGCACCTCCTGCGGTCGCTATTTCTGCCACCTACCCAGGTGCGGATGCGCAGACAGTACAAGACACGGTTACGCAGGTTATCGAACAGAATATGAACGGTATCGATAACCTGATGTATATGTCCTCCACCAGCGATTCCTCCGGGAGCGTCACCATTACTCTGACTTTCGAGTCGGGTACTGACCCGGATATCGCACAGGTCCAGGTGCAAAACAAATTACAGTTAGCGATGCCCTTACTGCCTCAGGAAGTACAGCAGCAGGGAATCAGCGTCGAGAAATCCAGCAGCGGTTTCCTGATGGTGGCGGGTTTTGTCTCCGATAATAACAATCTGACGCAGGATGATATTTCCGACTATGTGGCGTCTAACGTTAAAGACGCAATAAGCCGAACAGCCGGTGTCGGCGATGTCCAGATGTTTGGTGCACAGTACGCAATGCGCATCTGGCTCGACAGCAACGCAATGAACAAATATCAGTTGACTCCGCTGGACGTTATCAATCAACTGAGAACGCAAAATAATCAAATTGCCGCAGGCCAACTGGGAGGCGCGCCATCCGTCCAGGGTCAACAACTTAATGCCTCCATTATTGCTCAGACACGCCTGAAAACGCCGGAAGAGTTTGGCCGCATAACGCTGAAGGTGGGCCAGGATGGCTCAATGGTTCACCTCAGAGATGTAGCCCGCATCGAACTCGGCGGCGAAAACTATAACATGGTGACGAAAATTAATGGTCAGCCCGCAACAGGTCTGGGCATTAAGCTGGCGACCGGTGCAAACGCGCTGGATACTGCTGCAGGCGTCAAAGCAAAGCTGGCTGAGTTACAACCTTTCTTCCCGCAAGGTTTGCAAGTGGTTTACCCCTATGACACTACACCATTTGTAAAAATCTCGATTAACGAGGTGGTGAAAACGCTGTTTGAAGCCATCATCCTCGTCTTCCTGGTGATGTACCTGTTCCTGCAAAATCTGCGCGCCACGCTGATTCCAACTATCGCAGTGCCTGTCGTGCTGTTGGGAACATTCGCGATCCTCGCAGCATTCGGATTCTCCATCAACACGCTAACGATGTTCGGAATGGTGCTGGCCATCGGCCTGCTGGTCGATGACGCCATCGTGGTAGTAGAAAACGTCGAACGCGTCATGGCGGAAGAGAAACTGCCGCCCAAAGAGGCGACGCAGAAATCCATGGTCCAGATCCAGGGCGCACTGGTCGGGATCGCGATGGTGCTCTCGGCGGTATTTATCCCCATGGCGTTCTTTGGCGGCTCGACCGGCGCCATTTACCGCCAGTTCTCTCTGACCATTGTTTCAGCGATGGCGCTTTCTGTTCTGGTCGCCCTCATTCTTACGCCAGCGCTTTGCGCAACGCTGCTAAAACCCGTTTCCGCCGGACATGTTGAAAAGAAAGGCGGTTTTTTCGGATGGTTTAACGCCCTGTTCGATAAAAGCGTCGGGCATTACAGCAATAGTATCAGCGGTATTCTGCGCAAAACCGGACGCTACTTGTTGCTATATGTTCTTATCGTCGGCGGAATGGCTGTTCTGTTTTTACGCCTCCCTACCTCCTTCTTGCCCGAAGAGGATCAGGGGGTCTTTATGACAATGGTGCAACTTCCTGCTGGTGCGACACAGACGCGCACACAGCAGGTGCTGGATCAGATTCAGAATTACTACCTGAACCAGGAAAAAGCGAACGTAAAATCGGTGTTCACCGTTAATGGCTTCAGCTTTAGCGGCCAGGGACAGAACTCCGGTATCGTCTTTATTAGCCTCAAACCATGGGAAGAGCGTTCGGGCGATGAAAACGGCGTGACGGCTATCGTCGAACGTGCGACCAGGGCGTTCAGCCAGATTAAAGATGGACTGGTGTTCCCGTTCAACATGCCTGCCATTCTTGAACTGGGTACCGCGACCGGCTTTGATTTTCAGTTAATTGATCAGGCTAACCTCGGTCATACAGAACTGACGAAAGCCCGGAACCAGTTGCTGGGTATGGTGAGAGAACATCCAGATTTGCTGGTGCGCGTGCGCCCTAACGGTCTGGAAGATACCCCGCAATTTAAGCTGGATATTGATCAGGAAAAAGCCCAGGCGTTAGGCGTAAGTCTGTCGGATATAAACCAAACGATTTCCACGGCCCTTGGCGGCACCTATGTGAACGATTTTATCGATCATGGCCGAGTGAAAAAGGTATACGTTCAGGCTGACGCGCCGTTCCGTATGTTACCCAACGACATCAACAATCTCTACGTACGTAGTGGGAATGGTGAAATGGTGCCATTCTCTGCGTTCAGTTCGTCGCATTGGATTTATGGTTCACCCCGCCTGGAGCGTTACAACGGTATGCCATCAATGGAAATACTGGGAGAGGCCGCGCCGGGTCGAAGCACCGGTGAAGCCATGGCGCTCATGGAAAACCTGGCAGCACAGCTGCCAACCGGTATCGGCTATGACTGGACGGGAATGTCATATCAGGAACGGCTCTCCGGCAATCAGGCACCTGCGTTATACGCTATTTCGTTAATCGTCGTCTTCCTGTGTCTCGCCGCATTGTATGAGAGCTGGTCTATTCCATTTTCAGTCATGTTGGTTGTACCGCTCGGCGTGGTCGGTGCGCTTCTGGCGGCGTCCATACGTGGTCTGAATAATGATGTTTACTTCCAGGTAGGTCTGCTGACTACCATCGGTCTTTCCGCCAAAAACGCTATCCTTATCGTGGAGTTTGCCAAAGATCTGATGGATAAAGAAGGCAAGGGGTTGATTGAAGCCACACTGGAGGCGTCACGCATGCGTCTTCGTCCAATCCTGATGACGTCCCTGGCGTTTATTCTGGGGGTTATGCCTCTGGTTATCAGCCACGGAGCGGGTAGCGGGGCACAGAATGCGGTCGGTACAGGCGTAATGGGAGGCATGCTGACCGCGACATTGTTGGCAATCTTCTTCGTCCCCGTCTTCTTCGTTGTCGTCAGACGGCGTTTTAGTCGGCGCAACGTTTAATTTGTAAAATAAAGGCGTCTTCGGACGCCTTTTTCACCTAAGATGCCCCTCTTTATTTATTAATAAGATAGCCATTTATTTCTAATAAACCCTTCCTGAAAAAATCGCGAATCACCTTTCTTTTTATCCATTATTTTTACAATCCACATGAATTGAGATTATTCCTCATGTCAGTATTTTTTTAAGAAGTGGTAAAATAATCGCCGAGTTCGCAGATGGCTTAGCGTTTGTCTTTGCTCAATTAGCGAAACGCTTATTTTTGAGGTAACACCATGAAAAGATTAATATCCGTTGCATTGCTTACCGCATTCCTGGCCGGCTGTGCACACGATTCTCCTTGCGTACCTGTATACGACGATCAGGGGCGCCTGGTTCATACCAATACCTGTATGAAAGGCACCACGCAGGATAACTGGGAAACAGCCGGTGCCATCGCCGGTGGCGCAGCAGCCGTTGCCGGGCTGACGCTTGGGATAGTCGCCCTGACCAAATAAATCTTCTTAAAAGCGCGGTGGGTACCGCGCTTTTTGCAATAAGAATTAAATCTTCATATAAGACAAAACGTTGGTATATAGCACTCAACGTATAATAAAATTATTATAGATTTTCCTCACATATCCACGATTTGAAATTAGCATTTTTTCAGTTCTTCGTAACAGCGCGCTTTCTTTTCATTATTCTCACGTCATCAATATTAACGTACGAAATCGTTATCACGCGTCCGGTTTGATTTTTAAATTTTTTGCGCCGAAATGTGGCTTACGTTTCAATTTTGCACCACTTCAGGGCGCTGCATTTATTTTTTCCTGTCTACACTCTGGATATTGCGTCGAATAATCGTGCGCAAAAACCTGGCACTACCTTTGCTTAAAAGAGTATGGCCATAGCCACAGACAGGTAAAAGACGTTTTCAGAACGTTTCCATAACAATAATTCCTCCACACAGGATGCTCTATGAAAAAGATGATAATAGCCAGCCTGGCAGCGGCCGGCGTGCTGCTTGCGGTTGCAAATCAGGCACATGCCGGCGCAACTCTTGATGCCGTAAAGAAAAAAGGTTTTGTGCAGTGTGGGATCAGTGACGGGTTGCCTGGCTTTTCTTATGCCGATGCAAGCGGTAAGTTCTCAGGTATTGATGTCGACGTATGTCGTGGCGTTGCCTCCGCCGTATTTGGCGATGATAGCAAAGTAAAATATACCCCGCTCACCGCCAAGGAACGCTTTACCGCACTACAATCAGGTGAAGTCGACATGCTCTCTCGTAATACCACCTGGACCTCCTCTCGTGACGCAGGAATGGGAATGTCTTTCACTGGCGTAACGTATTACGACGGCATTGGTTTTCTTACCCACAATAAAGCGGGTCTTAAGAGTGCTAAAGAGCTGGATGGCGCAACGGTTTGTATCCAGGCAGGAACAGATACCGAACTGAACGTGGCTGACTACTTTAAAGCCAACAACATGAAGTACACCCCTGTCACCTTTGACCGCTCGGATGAATCAGCTAAAGCTCTGGAATCTGGACGCTGCGACACGCTGGCTTCCGACCAGTCTCAGTTGTACGCCCTGCGAATCAAGCTGAGTAATCCTGCGGAGTGGATTGTCCTGCCAGAAGTTATTTCTAAAGAACCGCTGGGACCTGTTGTACGTCGTGGAGACGATGAGTGGTTCTCCATTGTTCGCTGGACGCTGTTCGCCATGCTGAATGCGGAAGAAATGGGCGTTAACTCGAAAAACGTCGATGAAAAAGCGGCTAATCCTGCAACGCCGGATATGGCACACCTGTTAGGCAAAGAAGGGGATTATGGCAAGGATCTGAAGCTTGATAACAAATGGGCTTACAACATTATCAAGCAGGTAGGTAACTACTCGGAGATCTTTGAGCGTAACGTGGGATCGGAAAGCCCACTGAAGATCAAACGTGGACAGAACAACCTCTGGAATAACGGTGGCATTCAATATGCGCCACCGGTGCGCTAATGCGTAGTGATGTAACGGGCGCCGCGACTGCGGCGCTCAGTCCAGAGCCATAGTTACCGAGGTTTTCTTATGTTCCATCGCCGCTCAATCGTAAAAGGATCGTTATCCTTTTCTAACCCTGCGGTCCGCGCCTGGTTATTTCAAATACTTGCCGTCATTGCAGTCATCAGCATTGCGGTCTATCTCATCCATAACACGATAAATAACCTGAATAATAGCGGTATTACCTCGGGATTCTCTTTTCTCGATCGCAGCGCCGGATTTGGTATTGTCCAGCATCTGATCGATTACGAGCAAGGCGATACGTATGGCCGTGTCTTTATCGTTGGCCTGCTCAATACGCTATTAGTTTCTGCACTGTGCATTGTTTTCGCATCAATTCTCGGTTTCTTTCTCGGACTGGCACGCCTGTCAGATAACTGGTTATTACGAAAGCTCTCGACGATCTACATCGAAACGTTCCGCAATATACCGCCGCTGCTGCAGATCTTCTTTTGGTATTTCGCCGTATTACGTAACCTGCCCGGCCCACGTCAGGCCGTTAACGCGCTGGACTTGATGTTTCTGAGTAACCGGGGACTCTATATTCCGGCACCGCAAATAGGAGAAGGATTTTTTGCCTTTTGCTGCGCTGTAATTATCACAATCGTCGTCGCTATCGGGCTATTTCGCTACAACAGAATGCACCAGACTAAAACCGGTCAGCTACGCCGGACCTGGCCCACGACTCTGGCGCTGATCGTGCTTTTACCGATGATCTCACAGTGGCTGTTTGGCGCAGCGCTTCACTGGGATATCCCCGCCCTTCGCGGTTTTAACTTCCGTGGCGGTATGGTGCTTATTCCCGAACTGGCTGCCCTGACGCTGGCGCTTTCAGTGTATACCTCGGCGTTTATAGCAGAAATTATTCGAGCGGGAATACAGGCCGTTCCTTATGGCCAACATGAAGCAGCACGCTCGCTGGGTCTGCCAAATCCGGTGACACTGCGCCAGGTGATCATCCCACAGGCGCTGCGCGTCATCATTCCCCCATTAACCAGCCAGTATCTGAATATCGTCAAAAACTCCTCACTTGCGGCCGCTATTGGCTACCCGGATATGGTTTCACTGTTTGCCGGCACGGTACTCAATCAAACAGGGCAAGCCATTGAAACTATTGCTATCACGATGTCGGTGTACCTGATCATCAGCCTGAGCATTTCTCTGCTGATGAATATTTATAATCGCCGTATTGCACTGATTGAGCGCTAAGGAGCCATGATGACAAAAGCACTGCTGTCTCACCCCTCGCGTCAGAACAGTAACCCGGCAAACCGCAGTCTACTCTGGGTGCGTAAAAACCTGTTCTCCAGTTGGTCAAATAGCCTGCTCACGCTGCTGTGCGTTTGGCTGATTTGGTCATTTCTTCCGCCACTGCTGAACTGGGCATTCTTTCAGGCCAACTGGGTCGGTTCAACCCGCGCAGACTGCACCAAAGCAGGGGCTTGCTGGGTGTTCATTCATGAACGATTTGGGCAATTCATGTATGGACTTTATCCCCACGATCAGCGCTGGCGCGTAAATCTGGCCCTGATCATTGGCCTGGCCTCTATCGTCCCTATGTTCTGGAAATCTATTCCTCACCGTGGCCGCTATATCACCGTCTGGGCCGTCGTTTATCCCGTGGTGGTCTGGTGGTTGATGTACGGTGGTTTTTTCGGACTGGAGCGCGTAGAAACCCGACAGTGGGGCGGATTAACACTGACGCTTATCATTGCATCCGTGGGGATTGCGGGCGCGCTTCCGTGGGGTATTTTACTGGCGCTTGGACGTCGGTCTCATATGCCAGTCGTGCGGATTTTATCCGTCATTTTCATTGAGTTCTGGCGCGGTGTGCCGTTGATTACCGTCCTTTTTATGTCCTCGGTCATGCTTCCTCTGTTTATGTCCGAAGGGACCAGTATCGACAAACTTATCCGGGCGCTGGTCGGCGTGATTCTTTTCCAGTCGGCCTATGTCGCAGAAGTGGTTCGCGGAGGGTTACAGGCCCTACCAAAAGGTCAGTATGAAGCCGCTGAATCACTGGCGTTAGGCTACTGGAAAACGCAAGGGCTGGTCATTCTTCCGCAAGCCCTCAAGCTGGTTATTCCGGGTCTGGTTAACACGATTATCGCCCTGTTTAAGGATACCAGTCTGGTCATCATCATCGGCCTGTTTGATCTCTTCAGTAGCGTGCAGCAGGCAACTGTGGACCCTGCATGGTTGGGTATGTCGACGGAAGGATATGTTTTCGCTGCACTGATTTACTGGATCTTCTGTTTTAGCATGTCGCGTTACAGCCAACATCTGGAAAAACGTTTTAACACCGGGCGTACACCGCACTGAGGAATTTATGAGCCAATTATTAATGCCGTCTACCGACGCGATGATTACGCTGGAAAACGTCAACAAATGGTACGGACAGTTTCACGTCCTGAAAAACATCAACCTGAAGGTAAAGCAGGGAGAACGCATCGTATTATGCGGACCTTCCGGTTCGGGTAAATCGACAACTATCCGCTGTATCAACCATCTTGAAGAGCATCAGCAAGGACGTATTGTGGTGGATGGGATCGAACTCAATGAAGATATCCGCAATATTGAGCGCGTCAGACAAGAAGTTGGCATGGTTTTTCAGCACTTTAATCTCTTTCCTCATTTGACGGTCCTGCAAAACTGCACGCTGGCACCGATCTGGGTGCAAAAGATGCCAAAAAAAGAGGCTGAAGCTCTGGCAATGCACTACCTTGAGCGAGTTCGCATTGCTGAACATGCGCATAAATATCCTGGGCAAATCTCTGGTGGGCAGCAACAGCGCGTAGCCATTGCACGCTCACTGTGCATGAAACCCAAAATCATGTTATTCGATGAACCCACATCAGCGTTGGATCCTGAAATGGTAAAAGAAGTGCTTGATACCATGATAGGTCTGGCACAATCAGGCATGACCATGCTGTGTGTTACCCATGAAATGGGCTTTGCCCGTACAGTGGCCGACCGGGTGATCTTTATGGATCTTGGCGAGATTGTTGAACAGGCAGCACCGGATGAGTTTTTTGCTCACCCCAAATCTGAACGCACTCGTGCGTTTTTGTCGCAGGTTATTCATTAAAGTCATGCGCCGGATACAGCCCGGCGTTTAACAGATAAAACAAAAGGCCCGGTCTTTCGACTGGGCCTTTTGTTTTTATTTGATGTCTGGCAGTTCCCTACTCTCGCATGGGGAGACCCCACACTACCATCGGCGCTACGGCGTTTCACTTCTGAGTTCGGCA